>JBFWZR010000189.1:0-2744 GCA_050185175.1 Cyclobacteriaceae bacterium | reverse complement strand
TGCCCGGAAAATTTGACTCCTCCAGCCTTCTTGATGCCAGGATAAGGTATCCTCCATCAGGAGTTTGTTTGATGTCAATCGGAGTATAGGAAGTGTTATAACGATCGCTGTCGTAAATCCTCACAAAATTTGCCTTGTCAGCTTCCGGGTCGCTGTCGTTGCTACAGGCGTTTACTAAGAAGAAAACGGAAGCGAAGTATAGTATTCTTTTCATGGGTAGAGTCATTTTCAGGGCCGCATCACCGGTCGATCGATTTGAAACTGGTACTGAGAAAACGCATCGGGAATAAACACCCAACCGATATCACAACATTATCAATTTTCATGTCGTCAAAGGCATCGCCAATGCCAGCGAGCCGATCATTCGTAAAACGGTTTTCTGTATTGGTGATGTTACTCATCCCGATTCGATAAGATGCGTCAAGTACTAACCTTACGTTGCCCATATTATAGTGAAGGCCAGCTCCGGCAATAATTCCCCAGTAGCCTTTATAAAATAGATCCTTTGCACCGACTATCACCGGCTCACTGCTCAGTTCGTTGATTCCGCCAGAACCTGTGTCAGTGCCAGAGATGTCCACGGTCTTATTGGCGTTGACCAACATAGAATAGAATACACCCGCTTGAAGGTACGGTCTAAGTGCGTTTCCTGTGATGTCGTATTTCACAATCAAAGGCAAGTCAGCATAATCGACTTTCTGTTCGTGTTCATACCTCAACTCCAACATCTCACCAGCATTCTCCGGATTGTCCCACGTAAAGTCGTTGGTGTATGTGAACCTGGACAGTCGGTAGGTGGGTTGAAAGCTGAAACCAAACCCTTTGTAATTGAAAGTAATTTCCAGTGTGGCCTGACTTCCAAGCCGCTTAAATCCATCATATGCCTTTTCCGTGAGCGCCTGAGAGTAGTTTGTTGGTGTCAAGATGGAATACCGCGTGTCAGGGGTAGCTTTGGTTAGGTTTGGCCCAACTTTAAGACCAATCCACCATTGCTTGTCTAGGAAGCTGCTCTGTTGGTCTCTGACTTTCTTCTTGAAACCTGGGGGTGGCTTTCGCTGCCCCACAGCTATCGTAGCGATTGAGAGAAATAGTATAACGGGTAGAAGTCGCTTCATTTATTTTTGAATTACAAGTTTCCTGGTTTGTTTGAAGAATCCGGATTTAAGTTTGATCAGGTACATTCCCGCTTTGAACTCACCCAGATCAATGCGAACGTTGTGCTCTCCCGGTTCACGAGTTTCATCCAATAATGTTTTGAGATTGCGACCCTGGCTGTCATACAGGTCAAGATTAACCTGACTTGTCGTGTTAATATGAAACTCCACAGTTGTCGATTCATTAGCTGGGTTGGGATAGCAATCTTTCAGTTCGAACCGTGCATTGATAAAATCTGAATTCGTCCCCGAAATGACCTGACTGGCAACTGCCAGAGGTTCATAGTTCCCCGATCCTTCTTCCTTTGGCCCATCGATAAAATTTTTAAAAAAGATATCGTTATTGATTGTGTCTTCCTCAACCAGCATCCAGTCTTTGAGAATATTGGCATACACCTGACGGTAGTCAAATTGCATCTCCACATTATTCTTTGTCAGGTCTGGCACTTTACCCACCACACCGGGTTGCACTCCTTTGCCAAACATGAAGATTGGGCCGCCCGTCCCGTGGTCGGTACCATAACTTCCATTGGAGTGAATCCTTCGACCGAACTCAGAGGTTGTAACCGTGAGTACCCGATCTTCAAGTCCGCGCGCCCTCAGGTCATCCTGAAATGCTTTCATTGCCGATGCAATGTGATACATCAGCGCTGCGTGAGAACCCATCGTAGGATCATAGCTTTCAACTTGCTCAGCATGTGTGTCGAAGCCGCCAATCTTAACTAGAAAGACCTTTGTCTTTACACCTTGTCCCGGACCACCTCCGTCCAGTAGCCTTGCAATAAGTTTGAGCTGCGGTGTAAGGCCGTTTCTCATGCTACCCGATGGTGCATTAAAAGGATAGCGCTCAGGATAAGTGATAGATGAAGCGGCCGAGTTGCTGTAGACCTGAAATAAACGCTCAGCGTAGTCCTCTGACTTGTCCTCAAGGCCGAGAATCCAGTTCAACTCTCTTCCATAGGGTGAATTGTCGAGGAAGGCGGGTGGCTTGCCTCTTGGATCCACACCCTCGTCAACGAATCCCTCCAGTTGCTCTACCAGGTTTGCAAACTGCACAGGGTCATTCAGAGAAATGGAAGTAGGGATATTTCCGTTCTGGTGAAATATCAATGACACATCGCTACCCATCTCAATTGCCAGCGGATCTTTCATGTCCTCATTCGGGAAATCATCGGGATAGGTTTTGGGAGAAAACTCCTGCTGAAGGAATCTGCCAATCCATCCTGAGGAAAAGTAATCATCAAAGCTTCCCCCCATGAATGAGATATCGCGGCCGCGGAAATGAGAACCGTTGTTATTCTTGTAGGAGACGCCCTGAACAAAACACACACGACCAATGTCATACATCTCCTTCATCGCAGCCATATCCGGATGAAGTCCAACTTGTGATTCTGGGGGCAAAGTGCTGTCAAGTTGAATCATCTTGCGGACACTATTTTTTGCCGGAATGGCAATGTTTGCACGTCTGCTATAGTATTCATCATATGCATCTACAGGGATCAGGCAATTGAGTCCGTCATTGCCACCATGCATTTGCAGGATGATAAGCACCCGATCGTTGTTACTTTGTTTAGCCATCCGGGTAAGCGG
>JBFWZR010000188.1:0-2748 GCA_050185175.1 Cyclobacteriaceae bacterium | reverse complement strand
GGAGGCTCAACATCGTTACGCATCGGGATCTTGGGTATTTTTTTTCTTCCTTGATCGTTGTGTATTGTTTGTCTGGCATAGCACTTAATCATATCAATGATTGGAATCCAGACTTCATCATCACCAAGGACAGTGTGTCGATTGATAAGGCCTACTCGCGCGCAGATATCTCAGATGAAACGATACAAGAGTTATCGCGATTAGCTGGCCACGACAGTTTTAAAGTATACGACTTCCCAACCCATGATCAGGTCAAAATTTACTATGACAATGCTTCGCTCCACGTCTATTTCAATGATCGAGTCGCGATCTATGAGAGCGTGTCAAGACGCCCAGTTTTCTATCAGTCCAATATTTTGCACCGCAACAACATCAAAGGTTGGCGTTGGTTTTCGGATATTTTCGCGGTCATCCTGATCCTCATTAATGTCACCGGAGTATTTATTCTTAGGGGACGACACGGAATACTAGGCCGAGGCAAATGGCTGATCGCGGCTGGCGCATTGCCCCCCATCATTGCGCTTGTTCTAAGCGAGTTTATTTAACCACTTTCAGGCTTTCAACTATTCTATCCACCCACAACTTGTATTGCCTTCCCGAAGGATGCAATCCGTCCGAAGCTACCAACTCAGGATCGTCAAAGCCATGTCTTGATATGTCTGTGATGTTGAAGTATTGAATTCCATATGACTCGGTGATCCGTTTGTTCACCTCATTAAATTCATCCAACTCCTTGGAAATTTTCTCCTGCTTTGGCTTACCGAAAGGAGTGAATCCGTAATCGGGAATGGAGACTACAAACACTTTTTCTTTGTCCCCTCCAGCTAAGCCAACAGCTGTCTTCAACAAATCCTCATATTCAATAGCATACTGGTCAACTGGCTTACCCTGATATTGATTGTTGACGCCAATCAGAAGTGAAACCAGATCATACGTCTCTTTGATCTGCGCGATGTTAATCCCATTTTTAAGGTTATCGGTACGCCAGCCCGTGGTAGCAATTATTCTAGGCTTGTCTATTTCAAAACCCTTTGCTCTCAATTGTTCAGCCAGTTGAACTGGCCAACGTTCATTTTCAGCTACGCTCTCACCTATTGTATACGAATCTCCTAATGCGAGGTACTTGAGAGGTTGACTGTTTTGTGCAGACATAGTAGTAGATAAGATGGTAAGCAAAAGAAAAATTGCGTTTCGGATCATGGTCTATTTTTTTGTGTCGATCGTTCCTGCCATTTTTGGATTATCAAGGTATTTACCAAACCAATTTTTGTACCGGGTATAACGATCTACCTGATAACTCGGTGTTCTGATGCCATGGTATTGGCCCGGATAAACAACAAACTCAGTTGGCACGCCTAGCGTTTTAAGTGCCTGATACATTTGTTCGCTACCAAGTGGTGGCACATTGAAGTCCTTTTCTCCAACCATATACAATGTAGGTGTCTTGATTTTCTCTACATTAAAAAAGGGTGAAGAGAGTTCCATCCACTTGTCTGCATTCTTCCATGGCAACCCAAGCTCATTCTCATACTGTGTTGTGTATTGGTCTGCACCATAAAGAGAAATCCAAAGTGCACTGCCTGCTCCACTCGCTGCCGCTTTAAATCTGGTATCTGCAGCAGTAATGTAGTCTGTGAGAATTCCACCGTAACTCCATCCTCCCACTACCATTTGATTCGCATCGACCTTGCCCTCTTTGATCAGGTGATCGACAGCTCCGATCAGGTCAGTCGTTTCCTTATTCCCCCAGTCAGCATAGATAGCACGACTATAGTCCATTCCTCTCCCATTACTGCCACGATAGTTTACATTAGTAACAGCGTAGCCATTCGCAGCGTGAAGTTGCGAGATCAAATCAAAACTGAAATCGTCCTGACTGGTTGGCCCGCCATGTATCCACAACACCAGCGGTAATTTTTGATTTTTGGGCTTATTGGCCGGCCAAAGCAGTAAGCTATTTACAGTCGTTCCATCTTTACTTTTAGAACTAAATCCCTCCACAGAGGCCAACGACAGCGGCTTAAGGAAACCATCACTTACATGAGTCAGTCTTCTTACCGCTGTCCCCTCTATTCCATATACTTCAAATGGAGTCTGAGGATCGCTGCTTAATGCGGTCCACTTTCCATTCACGCTTCCGTGAAGCGAATAAAAGACCCGATCACCGGTGGTGATCGTTTTCATCTCATTTGAAGCAACATCAAAAGACACCACATGTCGTCTTCGATCATCATCAATCATCGCAAAAATTGATTTACCATCCGATGACCATTGCGGAGAATAAAAATCACGATCAACCTTAGCTGAAATAATTCGAGGAGTACCGCCAGTCACCGGCACGACTGCCACTTGAGGTTGATCGTAAATGTCATATTCACGAGTACGTGATTTTAAGTAGGCAATTGATTTTCCATCAGGGCTCCACGATGGTGAAGTATCTGAGTCCTCCCACGTGGTAAGTTGGCGGGGTTCTGCTCCTTGTTTCGCGTCAACTATCCAAATATCTGTGTTACCGTTTCTATCTGGGTCTGACGTTCTATTACTTACAAATGCAATTTGTTTTGAATCAGGCGACCATACAGGATTGGTGTTGTCAAAATCTCCCGTGGTTAGCGTATCCAGTTTGTTAGTTGCTAAGTCGTACAGGTAAATATGGTTTCGTTTACGCTCGAGATAGCCTTGCCCATCTGCCTTGAAATGGTGACGATCCATAACAATGGGTTTCTTCGTTTTTTTCTTTTCTTCAGC
>JBFWZR010000187.1:0-2970 GCA_050185175.1 Cyclobacteriaceae bacterium | reverse complement strand
TTACCCTGCGTCTCCAGCAGCAGGTCCTTCTGCCCGATATTCACAATGGCCTCGCCTATCGCGGCATCACCATGAGGGTGATACTGCATGGTCTGACCAATTACATTGGCCACTTTATTAAAGCGTCCGTCATCCATCTCCTTAATGGAGTGGGCTATTCTTCGCTGCACTGGCTTTAGGCCGTCCTCAATTCGTGGAACCGCGCGCTCAAGTATTACATAAGAGGCATAATCCAGAAACCAGTTCTGATATAAATCATCTACACCAGATACATCATAAATTACATCCTCGTGATTATCCTTAGCTCCTGATTTTGAGGATTTTGAATTCTTAGGTTTTGTTACTTTCTTCTTCTTGCTCATCAGGTGAACCCAATTTTCAATTCTTGTTATGCTTCAACTTCTTCTACCGGCAAATCTTCCTTCACGATGTCCATTTCAATGCGGAGATTTTCAATAATAAACTCCTGCCTGTTGGGGGTATTCTTGCCCATGTAGAATTCCAATATCTTGGTGAGGTGACTATCCTTACCAAGGATCACCGGTTGCAGGCGAATATTTTCTCCGATAAAACCTCCAAACTCATCAGGTGATATCTCGCCCAACCCCTTGAATCGTGTTATCTCTGGTTTAGACCCTAGTTTATTAACAGCCGCTTGTTTCTCCTCCTCATTGTAGCAATAGATCGTCTCTTTCTTATTTCGTACCCGGAACAATGGTGTTTCCAAAATGAAAACATGACCCGCTTTTACAAGTTCAGGAAAGAACTGTAGAAAGAACGTCAACAACAGCAGCCTGATATGCATTCCGTCAACATCTGCATCGGTCGCAACGACTACTTTGTTGTACCTAAGGCCCTCAAGACCATCTTCAATATTTAGTGCATGTTGCAATAGGTTAAACTCCTCATTTTCATACACTACCTTCTTTGTGAGACCAAAACAGTTGAGGGGCTTACCACGAAGGCTAAAAACTGCCTGAGTCTCCACGTCCCTTGATTTTGTTATCGACCCACTGGCAGAATCACCCTCGGTAATAAAAATCATCGACTCCTGCCCTTTTACTCCCTTCTCATCATCAAAGTGTACGCGACAGTCACGCAGTTTCTTGTTATGCAGATTCGCCTTTTTGGCTCTTTCGTTTGCAAGTTTCTTTATTCCGGCAATCTCCTTCCTTTCCCTCTCCGACTGCTGAATGCGTTTGAGCATCGCGTCCGCAGCTGTTGGGTTACTGTGCAGATAGATTTCTAATTCCCTGGCAATAAAATCTCCCACGTAGCTTCGGATCGATTGACCCTCAGGTGCCATGTTGAGAGAACCGAGCTTAGTTTTGGTTTGAGACTCAAATACAGGCTCTTGCACTCTTACAGCTATAGCGGCAACAATACTTCCACGGATATCAGCTGCATCAAAGTCCTTCTTAAAGTACGCTCTTGCTCCTTTCACTAAGCCTTCCCGAAAGGCAGCTAAGTGAGTCCCTCCCTGTGTCGTGTTCTGGCCGTTGACAAATGAATAGTATTCCTCCCCGTACTGACTTCCGTGTGTCATTGCCACCTCGATATCACTGCCCTTTAGATGGACGATCGGGTAGCGCATTTCCTCAGCTTCCACTTTCTGCTTCAGGAGATCCAGTAGTCCATCCTTGCTATAGAACTTTCGACCGTTATAGTTTATCGTCAGGCCGGCATTAAGAAATGCATAGTTCCACATCAAATCATCCAGATACTCCGGGATGAAGTGATAGTTCTTGAACATGGAGTCGTCCGGCTCAAACTCAATTAATGTCCCATCCTTGTCTTTGCTTTTGCCAATATTGGCATCGTTGGTGATCTTCCCCTTCTTGAATTCAGCAAGTTTGGTTTTGCCCTCGCGAAACGCCTGGACCTTGAAGTAGTTGGATAACGCGTTAACCGCTTTGGTACCTACCCCGTTCAACCCAACGGACTTTTGAAAAGCATTGGAGTCGTACTTCGCGCCTGTATTAATCTTGGAAACGCAGTCTATAACCTTACCCAACGGAATACCGCGGCCATAGTCGCGAACGGAAACACCATGTTCGGTGATTTTAACATCAATGACCTTACCATACCCCATCATGTGCTCATCGATGGAGTTGTCAATCACTTCCTTTACAAGCACATAGATTCCATCGTCTTTGGAAGAGCCGTCTCCCAGTTTCCCAATGTACATACCTGGCCTTAGTCGGATGTGCTCTCTCCAGTCGAGCGATTTAATGCTCGACTCATCATACTGAAACAGGTCTTTCGCCATAGTTTTGAATAGTGGGCTTTATCTTGTCAATCGCAATCGCGTTTCAAAAATTTCCCAATAGTACCAATCAGTTAAAAAAATGCTTGAAGCGAATAAAGTGAATTTTAGGCTCACGACAAGCAGTTGAAGAAAACATTGAACTACAATTATTCACTAAGTGATTGCTGTTAACTCACTGATTTTCAATCAATGAAAATGCAATGATCAAATCGCTTGTTTATTGGAGAACCTCCTTGAAATCTGGTAAATGGGTAGTCCTATTGACCACAAAACGATCAGCCCGATACTTCCATAGATAACGATACCGAGTCTGTCATATGAGAACTTTTCTCCGCTGTTGAGTAGGAACACAAAGCCAACAACAGTACAGAAAAAGAAATTGAGGAGTATGATTTGCCCGTAGAACCATGAGCTGAAAGTTCCATCGGAACGCTTATATAGTTTGGACACCACGAACACCAGCGCATTGACTACGGCTACCACGGTTACCGACAAGTAAAACACCAAATCCCGGCTTGCCGTAACAGCATCCGATGAATCGCTAAAAATCACATTCTCCGGCAATGACGCATAGACGTACAAGAAAATAACCATAAACCCGATCAGAGAAAGAAACCACACCGCCTTAAATATCTTTGGGATCATGTTGTTAAATTTGGTGTCGCAAGTTAACCCTAAAACTCTTGAATCTTAACCCCATC
>JBFWZR010000186.1:0-3062 GCA_050185175.1 Cyclobacteriaceae bacterium | reverse complement strand
TCAACAAGTTGTTGACCGTGCGCGTTGATCGCGAAGAAAACACAAAGCAGGAAACCAATAATTTCCAGCTTTCGCATCAAAGTTCCAGAATACATTTTGCGAACAGTCGCCCTTATTCCCGAGAGTGAGCGTTCATCTTCGCTTTGGCAGGTCTCCTGACTTCCCTACTCTTGCTGCCTTCTCGTCCTGATACTTCGGACAATGGCGAGGGTTTAGCAAAAGCATAATCCGCGATAGCGGATCAGGGTGACAGTAGCGGGTACTGTTCCGGATTTTCACCGGATTCCCTTTTATTGTGTAACTCCGATAAGAAGAACACAAACCAAAGTGAGACAAAGGTAGTAGAATTAGTGTGAAATGCTAAAGGTGGGGTTTTGCGAGTGACTAATTAGCCGCAGAGGCGCGAGGGTTAGATGCCAGTTATGAAAAAGAGAATTAATACCCGATGCGGTTTTTAGTTTGCATGTTCAGCAACTAACCCGCCTTCTGCTAACCTATTACCTTGATGCGAATAAGTCCGGCAACTGTCTGTTTGGCCGCAAATGCAGGACCAGCATATCCTTCTTCATCAGCCCCTACTTCATATATGATTTCGGCTTCACCAGTGATTCCCTCTTGTGGTGTAAATAAAAAACTGTGACTAAATGCAAGTGGCGGGTAACTATAGTTGGTCTCGAAATCTGTTCCCTCGATGCTGATAACATCGGTAAAAGATGTTACTCTGCTGACCAAAGTCTCATCGCAAAAGACTGTGTAAAGTTCCTGGGTCAAAGGAGATGCTTTAGTGCTTGTCTCAAGTTCATAAGAGCGAGCCAGGGGTACACAACCACCCTGAGCCTCTATCAGTACGAGAGAGATTATTTCCCCTCCATTAATTTGGATTGACAATACCGCTGACTCAAAATTTTTATCTGGCTCATAAATCAAATAATTGTTGTTGAGCACTAAGCGAACAGTACCTGTGGCCGGTGGGGAAATTTCAACAGTTTTGGATGCTATATCCGCATCAAGTCGTTTCAGGTTGTATACGAATGGTTCGTTTCGAGATGCATAGGTAACTTCATTGGGCATCTGTTCATCCTCACTACAAGCAACGAAAAGGAGATACAGGGAGAGCGATAAAACTTTTTTCATAAGCTTATAGCCAATCATCCCCTAATCTAATGGGTAGTGTTAATGATCGTAATACCGCAAAATGGTATAATTGTTCTTGTCGCAACTATCGGGCTGATGCTGCCACCGCCCTATCATACAATTTCTGATCGCCTATCTTCTTGCAGAAAGAAGCAAACTGAGGTGTTGGTCCTTGCCACTGAAGTTCGTTTACATTCTTAAATAGTTTTGCGTTGGTTCGCAATGTCGCGAGGTCTTTAAACAACAACGCCTGCTTCCGATTTTTCCCTAATACCTTTTCTGGAAAGTCTTCTATTGGTCCGTACTCGTTTAACAACTTTGCTGCACCGATCTTTCCGATACCGGGTATACCGGGATAACCATCGGCATCATCTCCTACGAGCGCCAACAAATCTGGAATCAAGGCAGGTTTGACTCCAAACTTCTTCTCGATAGCTTTTTCATCGCGGATCACATTCGCTCTTCGATCGATCTGCACGATGCGGTCTCCTTTCACACATTGTGCCAGGTCCTTATCGGGAGTCCAAATGCAAACTTTGTCCACGTGTTTGCTCTTTGCTGCTAGATAAGCAGCAGATGCCAGCCCATCGTCAGCCTCCAGTTCTACCATCGGCCACACCGCGACACCCATCGCCTCAAGACCTTTTTCAAGCGGACCAAACTGTGATCGCAGCACACGCTCTATTCCATAACCAGTTTTATACTCTGCCCAAAGTTCATTTCGAAAAGATTCGATCACGTGGTCAGTGGCCACACCAATGTGTGTCGCTTCATCTTCGATCATCTTCAACACTCCATTCAATACACCCGACACGGCACCAAAGGGTTTGTCTTTTCCTTTGTTGAAGGCCCTTTGACCATAGAAATGCCGGAAGAGTTCATAGGTGCCGTCAATGAGGTGGATGATCATGGCGGTAAATTAATCAGATTAATGATTCCCGTGCTTATATTTGATTGATTCATAAATCTCTGATTGGATGTACACCAAGAAAAAATACAGCTTCCCTACCGTGCTTCGTTGGACGCGAAGAGAATTGCGTTTCTTTATCGTCACTTCGCTTATTATTACAATACTATATGAGGTAGTTGGGCTTAAGTGGCTCCAGTTACCCTGGACTGCTCTCGCTTTGATTGGTACTGCAGTCGCGTTCCTTATCGGATTTCAGAGTAATGCTGTGTATGGCAGGTTATGGGAGGCGCGTCAAATCTGGGGTGGCATTGTCAATGATTCAAGGATGTTTGGCATAATGGTACTTGATATGATTACCAACGAGTATGCCAAGAGTCCAGCGGGCGACCCCGTGTTGGAAGAGCATAAAAGAAAAATTATCTATCGTCATGTAGCGTGGCTCACTGCATTGCGTCATGCAATGAGAGCGTTAAAACCCTGGGAATCCTACCGTAGTAATAAGAGGAACAAAGAATGGCTGGAAGCGCTGCACATACCTGAACTCGAGATTACCCTGGAAGAGGACCTGAAGAAACACTTGTCGGATGAAGAGTATGCTGAGGTGATCAGTAAAACAAACAAGGCGGCTGCCCTACTCCGGTTGCAATCCAAACATTTGAAGGAACTGAAAGAACAAGGTTTCATTTGGGAGTTTTCCTTCCTGGAGTTGGAGTCGAAACTTTCTGATCTAATGACACACCAGGGCAAGTCGGAACGGATTAAGAACTTTCCCTACCCCAGACAATATGCGACCCTGGGCTACGACTTTGTCAATATTTTCATACTGCTACTCCCCTTCGGTATTGTCCCTGAGTTTGGCAAACTTGGGATGAGCCTGGTCGAAAGTTATCCTATTGTTGGTAAATACTTTGTTTGGCTTGCGGTTCCGTTCTCCACTATCGTATCGTGGGTATTTAATACCATGCAACGAATCGGGACAGTTGGTGAGAATCCATTTGAAGGCTCGGCCAATGACGTG
>JBFWZR010000185.1:0-3109 GCA_050185175.1 Cyclobacteriaceae bacterium | reverse complement strand
CTAATCTGTGTTTGCCCAACACTGCTCGTTACAATCTCGCGATTGGCCCGATCCGAAATTACCACCTCATCCAAAAGGCGTGGAACTTCTTCAAGGTTAACATCGATTTTACCATCATTGTAAATACGGAGATCGGTCAGTTTTTCCTCATAGTTGACATAACTGTAGGTGATGATGTGCTCACCTTTCGACATTGTCATGCGATAATTACCGTCAGGGTCAGTGATCGTCCCCTTCTCCATATCATTTACATACACACTCACGCCAGCAATGGCCTCCTTGGTTTTCTCATCGATAATTCTACCTGTCAAGACAACTTCGTTGCCGGGCTTAGGACTAGCTGGGTCACCAATCACAGTATTGTCGATCTTTTTTCTCCCTCTTGCAGCATCTGTTAAAATCTCTCTTCGTTGTAGCGCCTGTGTTGGATCTTTGGAAAAGATGATAGCATAATTGTCCAACACAGTGAATGAAAGGTCAGTGCCTCTGGTGATTTCCGTCAAGGCTTCCTGAAGTGTTAACCCGCTGAAGTCAATTTCGACCCTGCTATTCTCAAACCAGGAGTCCAAATAAAAGAATCGGATACCATGCTGTTCTTCAATATCTCTGAGGATAAGGGTGGTGGAAGCATCAACCGGGTTGGCTCCCATTTTTATATTCAGAATATTCTGAGCATGGGAGGCAACACTGATGAGCAATAAAAGTAAAAGTGGAAATTGCTTACGAGCCAAGGTTTAGAAATTAGAAGATTAAATTTAGTCTGAGCCGAGAACTATTAACTACCACATTAAACGTGATTTTAGAATTACACACGAACGTTACTTATCCTTTATTGCTCTTATCATTTCTGCTTTGCCGGGTGGACCCTTTTGTGTCTCCAACTTCATACCCAAACTCGCAAGATCTCGTTTCAGTTGTCCTTTGGCGCTGTAAGTAACAAAAATCCCCCGAGGCTTTAATGACCCTACTACCAAAGAAATAATCTCCAGCGTCCAAAGCTCAGGTTGTTTAGCCGGAGCAAAAGCATCGAAGTATACTATATCATAGTGACTTTTTTCTAACTGGGTTTTGCAAAGGTCGGTTTGAATCTTACGGAAGGCAAACCCAGCCTTTAAAGAGTGAGCTTCCCCCCAGGAAACCTGATGAGCTCTATCAAACAAGTTCCCGACTTCCTCCCGACCAAGAAGGTCTGGATAATTGAGTAAATCGACTTGATCCAATGGAACCGGAAATGCTTCAATCGTGTCGTAACAAATATCTACACGCAAAACCTTTTGGTCCACAGCGGTCAGGAGGGTGTTGAGTCCCGTGCCGAATCCAATCTCAAGAATGTTCAACTTCTTTGGCTGATCTCGATCTATTGCGTAATGCAAGCCATGCTTGATAAACACATGCATAGATTCCTGAATGGCGCCATGAACGGAATGGTAGGTCTCCTGCAGGGTCTCATTTCGTAAAGTATGCGACCCGTCTGTTGTGGTGATTAGAGTTAGCAAGCTAGTTGTGGATTAGTCTTGCTTGATGAGAGCTACTGCATAGGCATTGACACCCTCTTCTCTGCCCACATATCCAAGCTTTTCATTGGTAGTAGCTTTGATAGAAACATCGTCTTTGTCAATGTTCATTATCCCCGAAAGAATTTCTTTCATTGCCGGAATATGTGGACTTAATTTTGGCTTCTCAAGGCTAAGTGTGCAATCCACATTTTCAATTTCCCAGTTTCTGTCACCCAGCATTTTAACTACCTCCTCAAGAAAAAATTTACTGGGCATGCCTTTCCATCTGGGATCTGTATTTTGAAAGTGTTGTCCAATATCTCCCAAGCTGGCCGC
Organism: Cyclobacteriaceae bacterium; assembly: GCA_050185175.1. Taxonomy (GTDB): domain Bacteria; phylum Bacteroidota; class Bacteroidia; order Cytophagales; family Cyclobacteriaceae; genus ELB16-189. Next base: position 1,277 of record JBFWZR010000185.1, on the reverse strand, counting down.
ACCGAGTAACGCATCACAAATAGCATGAATCAACACATCGGCATCCGAATGACCCACCGCGCCTTTGGAAGCAGGTAGTTTAATTCCACCCAGCCAGAAATCTTTTCCCTCTTCTAATTGGTGAACATCAAAACCCATCCCTACCCGAATCTTCATACTATTATTTCTTTTTGCTGCGATAATACATTACCGAAGAATTGGTGTCTCGCAACAGTTCTTTTCCAAGACGATCAACATCTTGTTTCGAAACACCCCCCACCAGTTCCATTTCTTTGTTCACCAAGTCCGCATCTCCAGAAAGTGCACTAAACGCAAGGTTCATTGCTCGATTCAGTACTTCAACTTCTCCAAACTCCAAGGTCGATATTGCCTGGTTCTTTACTTTCTCCAGTTCAATATCAGTGATTCCCTCACTTGATAAATTTTCCACCACCTCATCCAGATGTTTTTCTGCTTCACACAAATCAATTCCTTCTCGTACTCGCCCATTTATCATGATTAGCCCAGGATCTATCGATCCCATAGTGAAAGCTGAGATCGAGTTGAAAATATTTTTCTCTTTTACAAGCGTTCGATACAAACGGCTTGAGTCACCTCTCCCGAGTACGTCACTCAACAGGTCAGCAGCATGAAAATCCTTATGAAAGCGTCCCGGCATATGATACGCTTTGTACAAGGCCTCAGCAGGAACATCGGCTTCTACGTCCAGAACTCTCTTCTCATTCTGTACCGGTTCTAATGGTAGTGCTCTTTCGATTTTCTTGCCTGCCGGAATTGGTCCAAACCATTTTTCAGACAAAGCCATGACCTGGTCCTTCTTCACATTACCTGCAACAACCATTATGGCGTTATTTGGAAGATAATGTGAATAGAAAAAGTTCTTCACATCATCCATGGTTGCCTCCTCGATGTGACCTATCTCTTTGCCAATCGTTGCCCATTGATAAGGGTGCACCTTGTAAACGAGCGGCCGCAATTTCAGCCAAACGTCACCATAAGGTTGATTCAGATACCGTTGTTTAAATTCTTCAATGACAACCTTGCGTTGCACTTCTAAGACTCTTGGATCAAAAGATAAGCTCAACATTCTATCGCTCTCCAGCCAAAACCCCGTCTCCAGGTTATCTGCTGGAACAGTTAAATAATAGTTTGTTATGTCAGTGTTGGTAAAAGCGTTGTTTTCACCACCCACCTTCTGCAAAGGTTCATCATAGCTCGGGATATGCTTCGATCCTCCGAACATCAAGTGTTCGAATAGATGAGCAAAGCCTGTTTTT
>JBFWZR010000184.1:0-3236 GCA_050185175.1 Cyclobacteriaceae bacterium | reverse complement strand
ATGGCTTGACCCACACATAGTAGGTCAAAAAAATCATTGGGAAATGAAGTCGACTCTGCTGGGCAAACCTGATACACTACATTTTCTATAGCTTTAGCCTTATCCAACTGTTTTTTGCTGATATCGGTCGCATCAACATTATTAAAATGCGAGGCCAGGCTTTGTGCTACCTGACCATTTCCTGTGCCACAGTCCCAGGCCTTGTCAAACTGCCGGACATGTTTAAAAATAAATTGAAAGAGATCGTCTGGATAGGTCGGACGAAATGAAGCGTATAAGTCTGCGTGGTCGGAAAATAAATCTTTCGACATTACTTCTTCAACAGCAATTCAAGCAGCTCTTTGAAAAGTTTGGCAGCGAGCATCGCAGTGATTCCCCCCTGATCTCTATCAGGGTTCAACTCAACCAGATCAGCCCCAACAACATTTCCCTGTACGTTTTGAATCAACGAAATGATTTCACGTGAAGTAAAACCACCCGGTTCATGATGGGAGATGCCTGGTGCAAAAGCCGGATCAGCCGCGTCCATATCCAAAGAAATGTAAACTGGCCCTTCAAACTCAAATTTCATTTCCGGCCTCCAGTCCTTCATTTCAACTACTTCTACACCAAACCTTTGCACCTGTTCATGCTGATGTTGTGTCATCGTACGAATGCCAACCTGAACAAGCCTTGACGCTAGTCCTTCCTCCATAATTCGAGCAAACGGACAAGCATGAGAATATTTATTTCCGTCAAACTCATCATAGAGATCACCATGGGCATCCAGATGCAGGATGGTGAGCTTTCCGAATTTCTTTGAAGTGGACTTCACCAGTGGATAGCTCACTGAGTGATCACCACCCAAAGCCAGCATCTTATCATACTTCGCTAACAGTTGGTCCATTTCCCGTTCGATCTCACGAATGGCTGCTTTTCCCTGAGGCAACTTCATATCGCCAGCGTCTTGCCATCCTGGATTATTTTTCAAATCAATGCGGCTTTCGGTAAAGTAATTGGCCGAATTGGAGTGGAATGCCTGCCTGATAAATTGTGGCGCCTTTGCCGGGCCGCGCATAAAAGATGAAAATTCATCAAAGGGAACACCTGCTACTCCAATCATACTTTGAGAGATTTAGCGTGAGATACAATTTTATTCCAACCCTTCTTCACTTCTTCCAGTGAAGTGTTATTGTTGCCCGACACAAATCGTATGGTATACTTGTCGTTGAGCTTCGTTTGCGTAAGTAAAATTTCACCAGATTTGTTCAGCCCTTCCAGCAACTGCGAATTCAATTTATTCATCTTATCTTCATCCTTTAATCCTTTCGGTCGATAACGGAAGCAGATTAAGTTCTGGGGCACGGGCGCCAATAGCTCAAACTCTTCAGAGTTTTCGATCTGGTCTTTCACCCAACGACTGATTTCAATATGCTCTTTGATTATTTGCCTCAAGCCTTCTACGCCATAGGTTCTGATCACAAACCACAACTTCAGCGCTCTGAATCTGCGGCCCAAAGGGATACCCCAGTCTCGATAATTATTGACAAGATTATCTTCGGGTGTTTTTAAATACTCGGGAAGAATACTGAATGTCTTTGTCAGCGCAAATTTATCTCTCACAAAATAAGCGGAACAATCAAAATTGGTGAGCATCCACTTGTGAGGATTGAACACAAAACTATCGGCCATTTCAACACCTTCACTCATCCACCTCATCTCTGGCAACAGCAAAGCCGCGCCTGAATAGGACGCATCAATGTGATGCCAGATTCCATATTTTTTACAAATCTCTCCAATGTCTTTAATCGGATCAACAGCGGTTGAACTCGTGGTCCCGATAGTGGAGATCACACAAAGCGGCACAAGCTCCATAGCAATATCCTGTTCAATAGCCTTCTCCAGCGCTTGAGCATCCATTTGAAAGTTCTCATCTACCTTTATTTTCACGAGGTTGTCAATTCCAAGGCCAGCAATTTTCACAGCTTTATCTACAGACGAATGCGCTTGTGAAGACGTGTACACCCGAAACCTCTCTGTGCCGTCAAATCCTCGTTGATTCACGGCATACTGCGAATGAACCTCTCTTGAGGTCAGGAGCGAAACTAATGTAGACGAAGAACTACTATCCTGGATTACACCGGTAAATTCGGATGGAAGGCCCAACATATCGCGGAGCCATTCCATCATTCGTTCTTCAAGTTCTTCGGCAGCTGGCGATGTAAGCCATATCATACATTGTGCACCCATAGTGGAGGAAAGCATATCTGCTAGCACCGAAGGCCCACTTGCACCTGTCGGGAAGTAGGCAAAGAATTGTGAGTGCTGCCAGTGCGTCATGCCCGGCACTATTTTATTCTTGAAGTCTGCGAATATCAAATCAAAATTTTCGCCCTGTTCCGGAGCGTGTCCGGGTAGCAGTTTTTTAATATCTCCGGGTTTAATGTCCGGCTTTACTGGATAATTGGAAACATTATCCATATAGTCGGCCATCCAATCCACCAGCTCATGTGCCGACTTCCTAAATTCAGATGAGTTCATGTCGCAGTCGTAAATTCGAAAGTCTAAATTACTACCTAAAGATGTCAGGGACTAACCCAAAGGTTATCAGAATTGCGTAATTAGCACCTTATCTGTCGCAATTCACCTCGAAGCAAGTCGTTCCCCTCAGTAATTTTGAATCAAAACCAAACAGGAACATTAGTTCTGACCGATTTAACATTTCCTTTTGAACATTAATCTTAGATTGATCGTACATTGGAATTGGGTCTTTGTATCCCATGACAGATATTTCTAATACAGGCTTAGCACCAGAGGTTCCGGAATCTACAAATCGATCGATATGGCAGGAATTAAAAGATGCCATTCGCGGTACGGATGCTGACTACACGCAAATTGGTCTGAAGCGTGCGATTTTTCTTTTGGCTGTCCCCATGATTCTGGAGCTAATCATGGAGTCAACATTTGCAGTGGTAGATATCTATTTTGTTGGAAAGCTGGGAGCGTCTGCTGTGGCCACTGTTGGGCTGACCGAAACTTATTTGTTTTTATTGTACTCCATCGCCATGGGGCTCTCTACTGGCGTAACAGCAATCATCGCACGAAGAATTGGTGAAAAGAAAAGAGATGAGGCTGGTGTAGCTGCGGTTCAATCTATCATTCTTGCCACACTATCATCACTCCCATTTGCTATCGCGGGCATTTTCTTTGGGCGTGAATTATTGGAGGTGATGGGAGGCGATGCCTGGAGCTTGCAA
>JBFWZR010000183.1:0-3262 GCA_050185175.1 Cyclobacteriaceae bacterium | reverse complement strand
TACTCTCCCTGCTTTGATATGAATGAATTGGATCGGCCTATGATCTCGTTTAATGCCTTTATTCAATTAGCTACCAGTGATGGGGTGGTTCTGGAGTACTCGTCTGACACTAAAAACATCGCTGATCCGACCAAAGACTGGACGCGTTTGGGTGAATTTAGTCTAACTGAACCTTCGGGTGTTGATTGGTATAATGCACAATCACTCGCGTCTAAGCCTGGTGATCCTGATCAGATTGGAGATTACGGTTGGACTGGATTCGACAATCCAAATTGGATACAACCCAAACATATTCTTGACGCGATTGATGATCCTGAAAATCCAAGTGACCCACCGATTGATATCAGTAATGTTGTGTTTCGCTTCGCGATGGCAAGCAAGCAGCAAAACCCCGTTAATGACGGATTTGCAATTGACAATGTTAGGGTGGGTAACAGGACTAGAACAATTCTTGTTGAACATTTTACCAACAAGGCTAATCCTAGGATCGAAGGAAGTGTGATAGTCGAGAAAAGGGAGAGCGATCAATTGAGAATATTCAATCCGGGCGGTATTGGCACAGAGTTAATCAAAGTGAACTATCATGTTGGATTCCCGGGGACCGATCCGTTCAATCAGGATAACCCTGCTGATCCTAGTTCCAGAGCACTTTATTACAACATTTCCGAAACGCCCTTAACGCGATTGGATGGATTCAAAAACCCAGGACCAAACGAAGCATTCTTCACCAACTGGGGTGACGGACAGTATGGCATCAGGACTTTGCAACTAGCGCAAGCTGAGATCAACTTTGATGTGGATGAAGCTGCGGATGGTAGCCTGGAAGTAAATGTAGAAGTGACGGCCAAAGTAGAGCTCGAGGCGAACACCGTCTTACATATTGGAATTTTGGAAAAACAAATAGCACGCACAGCCTTAAGCTCAACTCAATCGGATATGATCGTGACTAATGAAGACCAGTTCGATTACGTACTCAAGAAGATGCTTCCGTCTGCTCTTGGCACGAGGTTCAATACAGTGGTACCTGTCGGCCAAGTCGAAACTTTCGGGCCATTCAACTGGTATCCTGAAAAAGCCAGAATGTATGGACCTAATGACGACCTCGCTGTAGTCGTGTTCCTTCAAAATGAGGATACCCGTGAAATCCTGCAATCGGAGATCAAGGAGGACATTGCTGATCCACCTCTGGTAACCGGCATCAACAGGGATATCAACTCTATCGAACATGTTGCTATTTATCCTAACCCGGCAGACGATGAAATCACCGTTGAACTTCCTTCTCCTGCTGCAAATAAGATGCGACTACAAATCGCCAGTCAGATTGGCGTAATCGCAAATGAAACAGTTTTCGAACCCGGTGAGCAAACGAAGACAATTCGTACCAAAGACCTTGCAGCCGGAATCTACTTCCTGCAATTGGGTAACGGCCAGACCGCGACTCGCAAAAAAGTGATGATCGTACACAAGTAAAAAGTCAAAAGACACGTAAAAAAAGCCCCGCGTTTGCGGGGCTTTTTTGTTTACAGAAGTAAGTGCAAGTTGAGTTTTTAGCTCCAAAAAATGTCCCCTTTTTGCCACTGGCTTTTCATTATCTTGGCGCCTTTGCGTATTTTGAACTGAATTTCCGATTCAAAAAATCACCGATAATTCATGGAAATCTTCCTCAAAGCCGACACCTGGTTAGCCCTCCTTACGCTCTGTTTCCTCGAGATTATCCTGGGTATCGACAACATTATCTTTATCTCCATTGTCTCCAATAAGCTACCCGATGAGCAACAGCGGAAGCGCGCAAGAAATATAGGACTTATACTTGCCATGGGTGTTCGCATTCTGTTTCTTTTAGGTATCACCTGGATCATCGGGTTTACAGAACCGTTATTTACCATCCCAGCCAACTTTGCGGTCGATCATGATATGTCGTTTAGCGGTCGCGATCTGATTCTAGGATTTGGTGGACTTTTCCTCATAGCGAAGAGTACCATGGAGATAAATCATGAGATGGAAGGTGAGGACGAAGAGGATGGGTTTAAGAAAGCAGCTCAAGCCACGGTAGCCGGCACCATCGTGCAGATTATCATGCTGGATATTATTTTCTCTTTTGACTCCATACTCACGGCCATCGGAATTGTCGATCAGGTTATCATCATGATTATCGCGGTGATTGTGTCTATCGGAGTTATGATGGCTTTCTCCGGGCGCATCAGCCGCTTCATCAAAGAACATCCTTCCATGGAAGTGTTAGCTTTAGGGTTTCTTATTCTTATCGGCTTCATGCTGTTCCTGGAATCACTGCATTACGTTATCCCGAAGGGATACATTTATTTCGCGGTTGCCTTCTCGATGATCATTGAGTTGACGAACATCAGAGTGAGGAAGAAGAGAAAGAAAAAATCTGCTCCGGTAAAACTTCACAAAAGCTACACCGAAGAGGAGATGGAAGAAGTAATTAATCACTAAGTCTGTGACTGACAATCGCTACCCTATCGGCACCTTCAAGGCGAAGGAGTCCTATTCAAAAGAAGAAATACAGAATTTAATCAGCGACATTGAGGCGCTGCCAGCGAAAATTGAAGCAGCAATCAAAGACCTGAATGATGCCCAGTTGGATACGCCTTACCGCGAAGGTGGCTGGACGGTAAGACAGGTCGTTCATCATTTACCCGATAGCCACATGAATGCCTACGTTCGAATGAAGTGGACCATCACAGAAAATCAACCCCGAATCAAAGCGTACGATGAAAAGGCCTGGGCGATTACGCCTGAAACAAAACTGGCTCCTACAATATCGATCGATTTTTTAAAGGCCTTACATACTAAATGGACAGCGCTTATGAGGGGGCTATCAGAAGCCGATCTTAGTAAGGCGTTCATTCACCCTGAAACAGATAAATTGCTGAGAATGGATCGTATGATTGGCCTCTATGCATGGCATGGCAACCATCACCTGGCCCACATCACCATGCTCAAAGAGAAAATGGAATGGAAATAAATGGACATTGCATCAACCCAGTATCCAAGACCTTCACTCCTCTTCAACCGTCACATTGAAACCGTCTATCCCGCACTGTTCCGAAAAGTGAACGGAGTCTCGTATCAACGGGAGCGCATCAGCACCCCTGATGATGATTTCCTCGATCTAGATTGGCTCACACAAGAGTCAAACAAACTTGTAATCATCTCTCACGGACTGGAAGGCAATACACAACGTGCCTATATACGAGGAATGGCAAAAGCGTTTCATCAGAAAGGTTATGATGTGCTA
>JBFWZR010000182.1:0-3301 GCA_050185175.1 Cyclobacteriaceae bacterium | reverse complement strand
TTATCCAACTCGATTACCACATTGCCCCTACCCAGGCTCTCGTTGGTAACAACTCCAGTGAGATGTCCTTTATCCATTTTAACATTTTCCCACGTTGCCGATTTCCTGAGCTCTCGATCGAGGATACTCAATGCTTCAGAGGAAGTCATGTCATTTCTAAGCTCAAAGACAAATTCCCATTGATTGTTGTCGCCTGTAGAGCTTATATAGTTACTTGTTAGCAGTCCCATCAATGGCCGCAACATTGTGATGAAGTTGTCCGCAAGTTGCGATCGCGCGTAGTCGAACTTCAGGTTCCTGGGATACTCCATTTGATTGGCAATGTCCTGCGTAATGCCATCGCCTCTGAATTTTGACACTACGTGAAACGCAGCATCAATCCCCGATGATAGACCTCCCGATGTCACGACTTTGCCGTTGTCAGTGTATTTTACGTTATCGAGAACCCTTATACCATCATAGTTTTCAAGCATTGGGATCATTGATGCGAAAGTGGTGGCTTCGAGGCCTTTTAGTACACCTGCCTCCGCAAAAAAGAAGGCACCACTACAAACGGAGAGCATTACTTCAGTTTTCTCGAACCTATCTATTATGAATTGCTTGATTTGTGCATCGCCCGGATTGGTCTCAGCCAACCCACTACCCGGAAATACCAACACGCTCACTTCGGGCATTGATTCTATGGCAAAGTCCGGCTTAATAGTGAGATTACCTCCTATAGTTACCTCTTTGGGTGACTTGGCAAAGGTGATTACATCGAATCCGGCATGCGTAAACACCGACCAGGGACCTGTTACATCCATGATATCAGCTCCATCAAACAACAAAAGACCGACAGTAATTCTTCTCCTGGACTGCGTACGCTCTTGCCACCCCTCTATTGACACCTCAAATGTCATATTGCACGCATTACAAACACCGGGCGTATTGAAATGTTTTCCGTCATATTCGCAGCCACAGGGTGCGCAGTAGTAATAAATTTCATTTTTCTTTAATCGTCTGTCGATAGCTGTCTGTGCAAACGCGCTTGCCGCAAACGCCATCGTAATAAGTGCTAACGTTAGCTTCATATCCTTTCTTTGGTTTCCAGGAGCTAAACAAGAAGATTGGACAAGGATGAAATAGTATATAATTGCTTCCCTCAAGAAATACCGCAGAGGTGGGGAGTCAAATAACTATGCGGGTATGCTTCGGTAGCATACCGGTGATCCGTTTAAAATTCTTTACGAAGTGGCTGTGATCATAGAATCCTACCGACAGCGCTACTTGTGTAATGGACTCAGTTTTCACTAACAGTGGTCTGGCACATTCCACTCTATAGTTTCTTAGATATTCAAATGGGGTAAGCGCGTACCTCTCTTTGAATTGCCTCACAAGATGAAACTCACTTACTCCACATTGTGCAGCAATTTCAGCAAGGGAAATATCTTTATTATAATTTGCCCTGATGTAGTCCTTCGCTTTATCCAAATAACTGAGACTTGGGGACTGCCTGTCTTCAGAATGTCCAACCACAATGTATCCTGAAAGTATTATCAGGCACTCAATGAGGTTTATATGCAAGCTCAGTTCGCTTGTTTTATTTCTGAATAATTCAATAAAGGAGCGAATTTTTGTCGCCAATTTCACGTCATTGATTGGCTGGTTATTAAAGACAAAATCCCCCGAGGAGTGTAACCTGTTGGCAATAAATAATGCTCGAAGAGCCGGTTCTTCAATTGTAATTACACTAAACGACAGTTTGTCTCCATGCACCGATGAGCCGGCATGTACCTCACCCGGATTAATGATTAAAATCGAGTCAGGACCTAATTGGTAGTGATGGTGATCAGTAAATCCTCTGTTAACTCCTTCATCCACAATTTGAATGGTATAATAGTTATGAAAGTGCCGGGGAAATTGGAAATGGTAGTACGTAGATTTGTACACTCTGATGCCTGGATAGGCTTCCCTAAACCAGTGCTTCGTCTTTATATCATTCTCCCTATTTTGATCTGGCAACTTGCTCACAAGAATTCTCCGTTTGAACAGACTTTAAACGTTTAACTAATCTTTTTGAAGACCAGGTTCTTTACCCTCCCGTTTGAAACTTTGAAGCCAGTTATCTTATTCATGCTATCCCTCTGGAATTCAACCAGTCCAGTGAAGTAAGTACTACCTGAGAAAAGATCGTCTTTAATTGGACTGTAGCTAATATCGCTCATGCGCATATGCTCAGAAATCAACTTTCCATCCTTCACCTTGAAATGGTAGTAGGTACTAAGCTCATCACTGTAAAAAGTTCCAGTAAACTGGGCCAGGTCATTGTCTGAATATGAAGGAGGCAGATACTCTACAAAGTTGCTTGGGGTATTTAGAATCGCTGCCATAGTTTTCTGGCCATTTTGATTCTTGGCAAACTTGATTGTAAAATCGATATCTGATGAAGGCATTTTAAATTCATCTTTTCCAACCGGCAGTATGGCATCCTCGCTCCTCTCGTTGCGCCAATATCTTAGCGTATCATTGCGCAAGTATATCTTTCGGGCATACTTCTCGTCCTCATTCCAATACGTTGCACAATACTGTTCAAGTTGTTTAGCGGGCAGTTTAATGTACTTGGCGTTTACAGAAGTGGCTTTCTTGTCGTCCTTGAACTCGTCTTTGAGATAGATATCCGCAACCCTCAACGCCATTTGACCAGACGAAAAAGAAGCTTCGTTGCTGAACACTATCACTGCGAAGCGCTGATCAGGAAATCTGCCCAGATATGTCCTGTACCCGGCATCTGCTCCACCATGCTGTATTTGATTCAAGCCTTTGTATGGCGTAACAAATTGACCAAGCGCACCATCGACCTTCTCGCCACTATTCAGGACGGCCTGTTGACTCATTTTGTCGAAGATCGCTTTATCACCCACCTTTGGCGTCTCAAAGTTCACCGCCCATAGACTTAGATCTTCTACAGAGGTAAAAAGGCTCGTTGCTCCAACATTGGCGTAGCTTAGTACACTCTTTTTGTAAGCACCGCCATCTTTGTAATATGAGTACGCTCTGTTTTTTACAATTCTCTCATGATCATCGTAGAACAAAGTGCTTCTCATGCCAAGCGGTTTGAAAATCCTCTCCTCTGTAAATTCAGCAAAACTTTTACCCGATACTCGGGCTACCACTTCAGCAAGCAGCGTAAATCCGGTATTGCAGTAGTTGAATTCCTCGCCCGGAGCAGCATTAAGTTCCTTTTGATGAGTTACCATTTTCAAAATGTGCTCTTTAGTGATCACATCATCAAATCGCCACCCCGCCATTACAAGCAGATTCC
>JBFWZR010000181.1:0-3337 GCA_050185175.1 Cyclobacteriaceae bacterium | reverse complement strand
ATCTTAAATTTGTTGATACTCTTGGAGTCGCAGATGTCGTGTTTCTTTGTCTTGGACATGGCGAGAGCAAAGTATTTCTCGAGCAAAACGTAATCCCAGAGAAGACGAAAGTAATTGACCTAAGCCAGGACTTCAGACTAGGTGAAAAATCCGGCAACAGAACTTTTGTTTACGGGTTGCCCGAGCTGTACAAAGAACAAATCAAGAAGTCTGATAGCGTTGCAAACCCGGGATGTTTTGCTACCGCTATTCAGTTGGGATTATTGCCACTGGCAAAGAAGGGCTTGTTGTCAGATGTTTATACTACAGGTATCACTGGCTCGACTGGTGCAGGGCAAAAGCTACAAGAGACTTCTCATTTCAGTTGGAGAAGTAATAACATCTCTGCTTACAAGACGCTGACGCATCAACACCTTAGGGAGATCAAACAATCGATTCGGAGTTTGCAAGCTGGATTTGGTGACACGTTACACTTTGTTCCCTGGCGCGGTGATTTTACCCGGGGCATATTTGTGAGTTCTATCGTTCGCACAAACCTTTCACTCTCGCAAGCGAACGATGTTTTCAAGTCGTTTTACCATGGAGCAGCTTTCACTCATGTTTCGGATTCTATGATCGACCTGAAGCAGGTTGTCAATACAAACAAATGTCTTGTCTATTTGGAAAAAGAGGGTGATCAACTGGTGGTGCACACTGCCATTGATAATCTCGTGAAGGGTGCCAGCGGACAAGCTGTTCAAAATATGAACCTGATATTCGACCTCAATGAGAAGGCTGGGCTGAATTTGAAATCTACCGTTTACTAACTGCCCATGAAACTCTTTGATGTATATCCGCTTTTTTCTATTGAGCCAGTGAAAGCCAAAGGATCATGGCTGTGGGATAAAAACGGTCAGCGCTATTTGGACCTTTACGGTGGTCATGCAGTTATTTCGATAGGACACAGTCATCCTCATTATGTTAAGAGGCTAAGAGAGCAACTGGATCAAATTGGCTTTTACTCCAACAGCGTTCAAAACCCTCTTCAAGGGAAGCTTGCTGAAAAATTAGGCCAACTTTCTGGTTACACGGATTACCAATTGTTTCTCTGCAACTCTGGCGCAGAAGCAAACGAGAATGCGCTAAAAATCGCTTCATTCGAAACAGGAAGAAAAAAGATTATCGCATTTTCTAAGGCCTTTCATGGCCGCACGTCCGGTACAGTGGCCGCGACAGATAACGCCAAGATTGTTGCCCCTTTCAATGCCAATCACGACATCACTTTTCTTCCGTTCAACGATAAGGCAGCCTTTACAAGTGCAATGGACAGTGAAGTGGCTGCTGTCATCATTGAGGGAATTCAGGGTGTGGGAGGAATTCATGTGCCTACTGCAGAGTTTTTGCAACTGATCAGCGCTGAGTGTAAAAAACATGGAGCACTTCTCATACTTGACGAAATTCAATCCGGGTATGGAAGAACGGGAAAGTTTTTCGCACACCAGCATGCCAAGATCAAACCAGATATCATTACCACAGCAAAAGGCATGGGCAATGGGTATCCTGTTGGTGGAGTACTCATTCAACCTCACATCAAACCCTGGCATGGAATGCTGGGAACTACCTTTGGTGGTAACTACCTTGCCTGTGCCGCATCACTTGCCGTGCTTGAGGTAATTGAATCCGAAAACCTCATCAACAACGCAAGTGAACTCGGAAAGTATTGGACTGAAAAACTTCTCTCCTTCCCGATTATTAGTGAAGTACGTGGTCTTGGACTGATGCTGGGTTTCGATTTGCCTGAAGGCAACAAAACACTACGCAAAGATTTGTTAAGCAAACATTTCATATTCACTGGTGAAGCTAAACCCAACACAGTGCGTCTTTTACCTTCATTAGCACTAACAAAAGGAGAAGCAGATCTATTGATTGATGCCATGGCTGTTGAACTCGAAAAACCCGTATCGGCATGAAGCAGTTCCTATCAGTAGCAGATGCTGGCGACATCGACAAGCTTGTAAAGCTTGCGCTGAACTATAAAGCACAACCTTTTGCGGATAAAGTTCTTGGCGCTGGCAAGACCATGGGGATGATCTTCCTCAACCCAAGTATGCGCACGCGCATTAGCACTCAAGTTGCCGCTAGAAATCTTGGAATGGAAGTAATCGTGTTCAACCTGGATAAAGAAGGTTGGCAACTAGAATTCGAAGATGGCGTGGTCATGAACGGAAACAAAGCTGAGCACGTGCGGGAAGCAGCTGCCGTAATGGGTCAATATTTTGACATCCTTGGCATCAGAACTTTTCCTGGCTTAATCAACAAGGCAGAAGACTATAGCGAGCATTTCATCAATCAGTTTGTAAAACACGCTGGAATTCCAGTGGTGAGTCTTGAGAGTGCCACCGTACATCCCTTACAAAGTCTTGCGGACGCGGTCACCATTCATGAACTAAAGAAGATAAGCAAACCTAAAGTGGTACTGACCTGGGCTCCGCACGTGAAAGCGCTTCCGCAAGCTGTGCCCAATTCATTTGCCCAATGGATGAATGCATGGGAAGAAGTGGAACTTACCATTACTCATCCTGAAGGGTACGAACTGGATGAAAAATTTAGTAAGCCTGCAAAGATTGAATACGATCAAGACAAGGCGCTTGAAGGTGCAGACTTTGTGTACGTTAAGAACTGGTCGTCCTACCAAAAATATGGTCAGATACTTTCAACTTCTTCGGGCTGGATGATGACTAAAAAGAAATTACAGCGCACAAACGGAGCAAAGGTAATGCACTGCTTACCAGTGAGAAGGAATGTGGTGATTGCGGATGAGGTGCTGGATGGCCCTGAGTCGGTGGTGGTGCAACAAGCCGGCAACCGGGTGTGGGCAGCTCAGGCTGTATTGTCAGAAATACTTAAGCAACGATAATCATGCAGAGACTGTACATTATTAAGATTGGTGGAAATGTGCTGGACGATGAAAATGCGCTAAAACATTTTTTAAAAGATTTTGCAGGGATACAGTTTCCAAAGATACTCGTGCATGGCGGTGGAAAGATCGCAACCAAAATTGGAGACCAGTTGGGGATTGAGTCAAAGTATGTGAATGGGAGACGAATTACCGATGAACCTACGCGCGATCTTGTGTCAATGGTTTACGGTGGATTGATCAATAGAAAGATTGTTACAGGTCTTCAGTCGCATCACTGCAATGCGATAGGGCTTACAGGGGCAGATGGAAACGTGTTACCAGCAACGAAGCGGCCAGTAGGCAAAGTTGATTTCGGATATGTGGGCGATATTGAACCTAAGCGCGTCAACACTTCCTTCCTTTATTTTCTACTGAAGCAGAATGTCGTTCCCGTTTTTG
>JBFWZR010000180.1:0-3353 GCA_050185175.1 Cyclobacteriaceae bacterium | reverse complement strand
CCCTTCTCCTGCGGCAATAGCGGAAGCCACACCTTCGAAGTCCACATACAATGCCTTGTACGTAGCGCTTACATAGAAGAAGAAAAGGTAAACCCACAGCATCGCCAGGATGAAAAGGTTGAGAGTGAACTTCGGAAAACTGAAGTTTTCACCTTTCAACTTTTCTTTACTGCGATTGCGCGCCTCTCTGATCTGGAGCAAGTCCTTGCGATACTTGTCGATATCTTTCTCTTTGAGCTTGATCTCCTCCTCTACTTTGGCGTTAGCCTCTTCTTTCCCTGTGATATCTTTCTCCAGTTCTTTGATCTGTCGCACACGGTCCTTCTTCTCCTCATCTGTAAAGCCCTTGTAAGGTTCCTCTACCAGATCTCCATTGAGAATCCGATTGAGATAGGTGGCATACAACTGTGGATCACCGTTGGCGCTTCCGGATCTTTCATATCCGAAATCATACAGGTTCACCCGATCGATATGATGCATTACGCGAACATTCGATCCGTTGTTGCTGCTCACCTCCCTGGTTAATTGACTTGTTTCCATTTTTGTTAAGGTTAATGAGTGGTTGATTTAGTCAACATGATGTTTATGACACATGTTTACTCCTGGTATATACGTTGTGATTGTGCACGATCGTATAAAAGTGGAAACGAAGTGACGTTTTTAGCGTTGAGTTTGCTTAATACAGGTTGAACGGAGGTAACTTACATTTGCAAAACAGTTAAAGTAATACTTCATCTTCATGTGGAAATCGTGTGGATAAATTGGTAGTAAGGAAAATCATACATATTGATATGGATGCATTTTATGCTTCTATTGAGCAGCGTGACAATCCTGCGTTTCGAGGGAAACCACTTGCTGTTGGAGGGTCGCCAGAAGGGCGAGGTGTAGTAGCTGCGGCAAGCTATGAGGCGAGAAAATATGGAGTGCGCTCTGCGATGTCATCGAGACGTGCCATCCAGCTTTGCAAGGATTTGGTGTTTGTCCGCCCTCGCTTTGATGTATATAAAGACGTATCCAGAAAGATCAGGGCCATTTTTCAGCGCTATACGGATATTATCGAACCCCTTTCACTCGATGAAGCCTACCTGGATGTGACGGAAGACAAAATCGGCATCGGCTCTGCTATTGATATCGCAGAGCGCATTCGCAAAGAGATCAAAGCAGAGTTGAACCTGACAGCATCTGCTGGAGTTTCGGTAAACAAGTTTGTGGCAAAGATCGCATCAGACATTCATAAGCCTGATGGACTTACGTTTATTGGTCCCTCCAAAATTGAGAAGTTCATGGAGTCTCTTCCCGTGGAAAAGTTTTTTGGTGTGGGCAAAGTGACAGCTGAAAAGATGAAGAAAATGGGTTTGAATAATGGTGCAGATTTAAAAGCACTCACAGCTCAGGAGATGGAAAAACACTTCGGCAAGTCTGGGAGGTTTTATTATCAGATTGTGAGAGGCATCGACAACCGGCCGGTACAACCCCATCGCCAGGTGAAGTCTGTAGGTGCAGAAGACACATTTTCCTATGATCTTGAAGTTCTTGATGATCTTTTAATCGAGCTGGATAGAATCGCGCAACTGGTGATCGAAAGGCTACAACGAAATAAGCTGAAGGGACGAACGCTAACACTAAAAGTTAAGTATCACGACTTTCGGCAAATTACCCGAAGTAAATCATCCTCATCGCCTATCGATTGGGAAGACATCGCTTCAATTGCGAAAGAGTTGATGAAGTCCAACTATGAAGAAAAGCAACCTATTCGATTATTGGGCATCACGTTATCCAACTTCTATGAAGGAGTCAGGCCGGAAGAAAAACAGTCAGGTCAAGATCAGCTGAGCCTGTTTTAGTGCTGACCTAACTTTGAATAGAAGGAACCCATCAGTCCTCCCAAAAATCGGGCTTATCAGTGACCGCTCTGCCTAATAGCCGACAATCGTTTTTCAACTCAAACCGCGGTATCTGGGTATACTTTCTAACTTCCTCACGGGTGATGTAAATGCTGCCGCTCGTGACGCCAGCAGCATAGAACAATCCCTCTACGACCTCTTCACCATTGACGTGTGTGATGTTACCTGGAGGCTGCCCACCAGGGGGCTGGAACAAGTCATCTGAAGAAGTGATTTGTGTGCTGACCTGGCTCCAGAATTCATACGCGTCTTTCTCCAAACTTTGTTGCTTCATCTCAATGCGAAATTTGTCGTAGAAAGTTGCTGCGGTCACGGGAATGAAATCCAACTCAATTTCTTTGAACTTTCCGTTGCTTACAAAATCCAGATTGGCGACTCTTGGAAACTCTTCTGCGTCTGTTATCCAACATTCACAGCACTCGCACAAAAGCTTATCAGGACTGAAACTAAATGCGCAACCAGGCGGATCTGGCAAGGGCTTCTCCGGATTTTCCGGGTTAGGCTTAGTACGAAGTTCTGGATTAGAAACCACCCTGTAAGTTCCCTGATAGCGCCATCGGAAAAATGCACTGCTTTGCACTCCTGCCTCGCTATCAAAAAATACACGAAAGCCAGAGAGAGGCCTGTCTTTTATTATCACATTTGGAACATATTGATAGTATATAGAGTCAACTGCACCCGCCTCATGTATTCGTTGCTCGGTAGACTGAAAAATATTACCCTCAAAGTCGATTATTCGAAGCTGGTACGTACGCCCGATCTCGCCACGAAATCCTTCACTTGTTTGGTAAATACCCGGACTTATTGGCTTGAGTGGCTCCTCTTGCGTGCCATCTGCAAAAATAACCACCGACTTTGCAATCACGGGAATAGGTGATTCAAGATTGGTATATACACCTCTTGATCTAAATAATTTTACCGTGTACGGCCCACGCTCATTTGAGATAAACCCATCCACAATAAGGCGATTGGACTTGGAGGCATCTGGTGATTCCGGAAGCCGATCCACGCAAGAACCGACAAAAGCAATTAATGCAAACAGTAGAAGATGAAATCGTTTTGCCATTATTGTAGCAAAATTCCTCCATTCATCGAAATGATTCAATCGCCCAGAGCGCGCTATTTACGTAAAAATCATTTGGCAAATATTGCCAACAGAATCGTCAGTAGTTATTGAAATCCAGTGGCAGTTAATTGTTGCTCTAACTCGCCCGTCATTTGGATTAGCACCTCAGCATAAGCGGGATCGCTAATCAAATTCTTCAACTCATACGGATCCTCCCGAAGATCATACAACTCATCCGCTCCGTCTAAGTCAACATAGTGTATGTATTTGTAGCGTTCGTTGCGCACGGCGTTGTAGCCCATCAAATGCACACGAGGGAAAACAGTATCGGTGTAGTATTCTCCCAAAAACGTTGTGCGCCTGTGCTGATCGCTATTGTTGAT
>JBFWZR010000179.1:0-3610 GCA_050185175.1 Cyclobacteriaceae bacterium | reverse complement strand
AGGCTATACAGATCCCTGCATAAGTAACTACCAGAATGATGAAAGCCGAGACCATTGCTTCCCTTAAGTTATAAAGAAAGTATAAATGTCTACATCCTAGTCATTGAGGACTTCCGCGAGTTTTTCGTGATACAATTGATACTTGTTGATGTTTCGATGCCCCGCTTCTGGTATTACATAAAACCGATCGTTCTCACCAAGCAGTGGTTTCAGCCTCTCCGCTGACGACAACGGCACCACCCAATCGTTCGTACCTTGAAAGATGACTTTTCGGCAAGTCACATGGGGCAAGGTATTTAGATTTGAAAATTTAATATCGAAAGGAAACAGCCACAGAGCTGGCTTGAGGGGAAAAGGAATTACATCAGCAAAATCAGCGAACGGGGTCTCTAAAATCAGCATGTTGGGCTGCGCCTTGATAGCCAAATGACTGGCAACACCCGAGCCCAAAGAACGACCATATATTATAGTGCGAGTTGGCTTAAAGTTAGTCGCCACCCAATTGAAGACAAAAGAAGCGTCCTGATGTAGTTTTTCTTCCTTCGGGTGACCGGTGCTCTTGCCATAGCCACGGTAGTCCATCATGAATACATCATACCCCAGTGATGTAAAGTCTTTGGCAAATTTTCCCCACCTGCGAAGATCATCGGCATTACCGTGCAGGTAGAAGATAAGTCCCTTTGACTGTGAGGGGGCCGAAAAATGTAACGCGTTGATGGTGATGTTGTCGGGAGTGGTGATAAAGTACTCCTGAAAGGGAGCATCGAATTCAAAAGTGTACGCCTTGTTGATGGTTGTTCTTTGAAAGATCAGGCTATCGCGGAAAAGGTAAAAAGTAAAGAGTATGATGATATAAAAACAGAGTGCAGACGCTCCTATAACCTTCGCTTTCCTTGACCGCAAAAAGTCACCAACTTTCATTCCCTCACTTGACCTGACAATACACTCACTTTACTATTAAACGGATTACCTGAGC
The DNA here is from genome assembly GCA_050185175.1 of Cyclobacteriaceae bacterium. Taxonomy (GTDB): domain Bacteria; phylum Bacteroidota; class Bacteroidia; order Cytophagales; family Cyclobacteriaceae; genus ELB16-189. Next base: position 2,634 of record JBFWZR010000179.1, on the reverse strand, counting down.
TTCGCCTGAATGTCACCACTTGCCCCACATGCCAAAGGCAATCTGAAATTGGACCGTTGACAAGGTTCCAGAACGGATAGTCTGCCGAGCCGGAGTTGCTTTCAAAGATCATAGGATGTTGCGCAAGGTCGTCAAGATCCGCTTTCGCAATGATAGCACTTGCTTTTTGGATATTGCGCAAAGTGGTTTCTCTGATTTGGGCGAAAGACAAGTTTTCGTCAGGTTGTGGAAAGTGGGTGGCCTTCTTCTCGGCAACATTCAATATAATGTACGACATCCCAAAGATGTGTTTGATAGTCTCAAGTGAGGTTCTTGCATCCTCACCTGGCTTGAACGCCAGGTCATTTTCCCGCAAGCCTTCTGTTGCCCAATAAAATCTGAAGCCAAGGCCATCTAACATTCGTGATGCAACCGTGCCTGAGTTGTAGTGCTCCGGTGGATTGGGTAGCTCTTTATAGGGCAATGATGACCCGCTGGTTTGGGCAAAGGATGCTAGTATTGATATAAAATAAAAAAACAAGATGAGTCTCATAACTGACTGGTTTAATTCAATTTCAATATAGAAAACGGCAATACCAAAAAACGCCTTGCACAAACATGTTTACCATTGATCATGAAATTCTTCCCATGGGAAGATAGTTTTTGATGACGCATGAATACTTTCTCAATTTTAGGGTGTGATTAATGCAATTCGACTTCTTCCAATTGGTTTCATGTTGATAGGCTCATCGCTGTTTGCGCAAGAAACCGGTGAAGATAAACTTGGAGCGTGGTGGATGTATTTTGGAACAACGAAAATCTCCAACAAGGTGAGCATCCATAGCGAGCTGCAATTGAGGATGTACGAACCGGTTTCCACGTTCAATCAACTGCTTCCGCGCGTTGGACTGAATTATCATATCAACGGAGACGCGATGGCTACTGCTGGCTACGCGTATATCCCGACTGAATCATATGAGAAGGGCAACTCACTATCCAGTTCAAGGGAGAGCAGGATATGGGAGCAGTTTATACTTCGCAATGCCGTTGGCAGGTTTTCTTTTGAGCATCGTTATCGCCTTGAGCAGCGATGGATTTCATCAAACGGAAATACGCGATACCGTGATCGCATCCGTTATCGCCTCATGATTACGGTTCCTTTGAGCAAGCCCACGATGGAAGACAAGACGGTGTTTCTGGCAGTGTATGATGAACTGTTTATGAATATCGACAACTCACCATTTGATCAGAACCGTCTATATGGTGCACTAGGCTATCGCTTAAATAAAAACCTCAGCTTTCAGGGTGGTTATCTCCGTCATCGTCTGGGTGCACTTTTGTACGACAGACTTCAATTCGGAGTCTTTCTCAATAATAGTCTGGTGAAAGCTGAGTAGTTTGGCTGGCATTTGCCGGAGACATTCTCTAATTTGCCTGACCCCATTTTACAACTGCCATGAGATTGTATCAACACGCACTTCTTTTTCTACTTTCGATAACAATGCTCTCGGGCTGCAAGACGGAGCATAAAGAACAGGATACACGTCCCAATATTATTGTCGTGCTGGTAGATGATATGCGATGGGATGAATACTCACTTGCCGGACACAATTTTATCAAGACACCAAACATTGATCGTGTAGCAAAAGAAGGAGTGAATTTCAAAAATGCCTTCACCACTACACCCTTGTGTTCGCCCAGTCGTGCAAGCTTTCTTACGGGACAATATGCCCACACAAACGGCATAACAGATAATCTCGCGCGCAATGAACAAAGCCATCAACTGGAGACGTTTCCGAAACAACTCAACAGTGCCGGATATGAAACTGCCTTCATTGGGAAGTGGCACATGGGTAATGATGATAGTCGAAGGCCGGGTTGGGATTTTTGGGTAGCGCTAAAAGGACAGGGCGAGGCGATCAATCCAAATTTGAACATCAACGGAGAACGACAGACTGTCGAGGGCTACGTCACGGATATCATTACAGACTACTCACTTCGGTTTATCAACAAGGAAAGGGATAAGCCGTTCTTATTATATGTTTCTCAGAAGGCACTCCATCCAAACATGATGCAACGAGATGATGGTAGTACAATTGAAATAGGGGAAGGCGGGTTTGTCGCTGCCGATCGCCACAAGGGCATGTATGATGGTGAGGTATTTGAGCGGAGACCCAACAATGGGATAGCGCCAACCGATAAACCAGCGCTCATGCAGAAGATCGAGGGACTTCCACCACTCGGTCCGGAAACCGGTACAGAAGAGAAGACGATTCACGAAAGAGCCGAAATGTTGATGGCAGTTGATGAGGGGTTGGGAGCCATGATGAAGGCTTTGGAGGAAAGTGGTAAGCTTGATAATACCATTGTTGTGTTTACAAGTGATCATGGATATTGGTATGGTGAGCATGGCTTGAATGAAGAAAGAAGACTCGCATACGAAGAAGCCATTCGCATTCCGATGTTGATACGTTATCCTAAGGTGATCAAAGCAGGAACACAACCTGAGGAAATGGTATTGAGTATTGACCTTGCGCCTACTCTGATTGAACTCGCTGGTGAGCAAGTAGGCCCTGAACGCCAGGGAAGATCGTGGTTGCCTATATTTATCAATAGCGTTCAGGACTGGCGGAGTTCGTTTTTGGTAGATTACTA
>JBFWZR010000178.1:0-3736 GCA_050185175.1 Cyclobacteriaceae bacterium | reverse complement strand
ATCCCGCGATTAAAACCAAGGCTGATCAGGAGGCAATCATGAAGGCAGTCTTGGACGACCGGATAGATGTGATTGCCACGGACCACGCACCCCACACATGGGAGGAAAAACAAAATAAATATTTTAGCGCGCCATCAGGTGGACCACTTGTTCAACATAGCCTGGTGGCCATGCTCGAGTTTTATAAAAAGGGAACGATCTCACTGGGACGCATCGCAGCAAAGATGAGTCACAATCCCGCCATCTTATTCAACATCAGAGAACGAGGTTACATCAGAGAAGGCTACTTCGCTGACCTGGTGCTTGTGGACCTTAATGACCCATGGACTGTAAGCAAAGAGAACATCTTAGCAAAATGTGGTTGGTCTCCTTTTCAAGGGCAAACGTTCAGCTCGAAAATTGATTCAACTTGGGTATCTGGGCATAGAGCCTATCATCTGGGAACATTTGATGGGTCAGTTAAGGGATTTCGACTAAGTTTTGATCGAAAAAAGTAGCAAAAAAATGCCCCTATCGGGGCATGTGGGTGAAAGACGGGGTGCCGTAAGCGTGCTTCCGAGCATGCTCGTGCGCTTAGCGCACGGCACTCGAACTAGACGACTGGTCGATATACTCCTGAACTCTCTTTCTCGATTTCATATTCTTGAGCTTTCGCTCAAGTTTCATCGCTTCGCTCCGTGTTGAAACTTCTGTTGACCAATAAAGTCTCAACGGTCGCTTGTTTTTCGTATACTTTTCATATCCCGAATTGTGGCGAACCAAACGCTTTTCAAGATCATTGGTTTGTCCATAGTACCATGAGCCATCAACCAACGATCCTAAAATATAAATGCAGTAACTCATAAAAAATGCCCCGGCAGGGGCATGTTAGGGTGAAAGACGGGGCTCGAACCCGCGACCCCCAGAATCACAATCTGGTGCTCTAACCAACTGAGCTACATTCACCATATTTCCCGCCTGGCGGGATCAGAAGGACGGCAAATTTAGGTACGAAGAGGTAATTCGCAAAATCCGCAAAACAGGCTTAGCGTTTTACATTTCAGCCATTTCACCTGGGTTGGTCTTCAGTCCAATTTTTTCTAAGTTGAATCATGATCAGTTGGACAGAGTTCAGCGAGTATTCATTCGATCGAAAGATCAACACACTCTACACTGATGGAAATTTTGTGATGGCCATTAGGTACTATGGCTTCAAAATAAACCTGTACTTATTGGGAAGCTTTTATGTTGAGGTGTTTGTAAATCACAAGTTGGCTAAGATTGAAAAAATAGAGCGGCTGGACACCAATCATAGTCGCATGAAATTTTACTACGATCAGATCAAGCTCCCTCAAAGCATCGGGTAGTTTTCATGAATTGCGAGTCTTGCATAGGATGCCTGTAGTGCTTGTTTAGGCCTGTTTTCGAATTATTTTAAAAAAAATCACTGATCAGGGGTTATTAAAATCGCTAAATTGGAATCCATATTATTACCAAACTGAATTACAAAACGACTATGAAGAAAATATACTCCATTGCGCTTCTCGCATTAGTATTCATTCTCTCTTACCCTATCGCCTCAACGGCTCAGGACGACATCGACCAGTTCCTGCAAGAAAGCGCTGAGGACGGAGAGAAGCTTGTTGGCGCATATATAGCCCCAGCGATAAAGGCATTCAGTCTCGGGCTCAATCAAGGCTGGTACAATACTGCAAAACCTCACAAGATCGCAGGTGTTGATTTGACCGCATCATTTAGCTTGATGAAGGTGCCTTCTTCAGAACAACTCTTTGATGTGAACGCTCTCGGGCTGACTAACCTGACGTTGGTTGACAACAATGGTGATCCAATACCCGCAAGCAACAGTCAAATTCCGACCATTCTGGGACCTGACACTCCTCCTACATTCTCACCAAGTGCGACTGTAAACGATGGAACAATTGATCAATCAGACGACTTCCAGGGTCCAGGAGGACTTGAATTGGGCGATGATGTAAAATTGCTGAAGAACAAGATGCCTGCTGCAATGATCCAATTGGGCTTCGGCTTGCCAAAAGGTACAGATGTAAAACTCCGATTGGTTCCTAAGGTGGATGTGGGCGATGGTAAGTTTAATATGTTTGGCATTGGCGTAATGCATGATGTAAAGCAGTATATCCCGGGGATCAAGAATCTACCATTCGACCTGTCAGCATTTGTTGGATATACCAAGATGAAACTGGACGTTCCCTTTGATCCGGGTCAAAATGGAGTATTCGAGGTATCCTCCACCACCATTCAGGGTGTGATTTCAAAGAAGGTAGCTGTGCTTACATTTTATGGAGGCCTTGGCTACAATATTGCCAAATCAAAGTTGGCAATGCTCGGAACCTATGATATAGGAGGCAGCCCAATTAGTAATCCCGTAGATCTAAGTTATGCAGCCTCTGGATTCCGCACTACCGTAGGGATGAGGTTGAAACTAGCTGTACTTACGCTCCATGGAGACTATACATTACAAAAGTACAGTGCCCTTACAGTGGGTGTTGGTATCAGCGTGAGATAAGTCAATCTTAGCTTGAAATATCAAAAGGGATAGCTGTTGCTATCCCTTATTTTTTACATGCATCTCTGTCTCTTTCAAACCTCTGGCAGAGCAGAACTTAGTGCGCTTACATCAGACTTAAAAAGGCTGACAAAGGGAGATCACCACGACCTGCTTCTTTAATAAATACAGGTGGCAATACGTAAACCAATTCACCTTGGCTTGATTGGACTAGCCTCCAAAAGGATTGAATACAGAAGTACGCACAATCGCGCGCCACACAACGGCCATAAAAAAACCACCCATCCAGAGGATGGGTGGTTGATATCTTTCTAATAAATGGCTCTACGCGGTAGCTGCCTGAGACTCCTGAAGCTTCGAAGAAGTCTTAAGGTGCACAGTCTTGCGAGCCTTGTTTCCGCAATAACCGCACTGATAGTGCTTCAACAGCTCCCCTTCTTCAGTAGCTGTAGGCTCTTTTATAATCTCTTCACGAACAACCTTAAAGGTCTGGTAGTTACACTCAGGACACTGGATAGCATGAAGGTGACCAGCGTACTTTTCAATCTTGATATAACCGGTCTCATCATCCTTCCATACATCGTAATCCATAGAGAAAAGATTCTCCTCAGCCTGCATACCTTCATCCAGATAAGCATCTTCCTCCTCTTCACTCAGCAGCTTCATCGGCTTGCCAGTTTTTGGAGAAATCCGCGGCTTATAGCGAAGAACTTTCAATCTCTTTTCGATAAAGAACGGATAGTAAAACTTCAAAAGGTTCTGGATAATCAAGGCTACGATCATACCCATGGACACGGTGGTGAACACGCGAACGAAGATCCACAGTGCATTGAGTTCGATGATATTGGCATTGGCAAAGAAGCAGGCTCCTACCACGATGATCAGAGAAGCCACCCAAAGCACCTTGATCTCATATTTGTTGATAAAATCGTATTTGGTCTTGCTGTCCGAAGTGATTGCCAATTTCAGGAAATAGCCCAAAATTACGAGCAAACCAGCTGCCCAGCACGCCATTGCAATATTCGCAGCTAGATTATTCCACGAATCATATGAGGGTAAAACTTCATCCATGATGCTATTTATTTATCGTTATTTTCTTTCAGGATAACAAATATAATAATCTATACCGCTCTACTGTCAACTGGTAACTCAAATATATGAGAAAACAATACAATTTAGCACAGTTTTGGGGTAAAATCCAAGAACGCTATT
>JBFWZR010000177.1:0-3824 GCA_050185175.1 Cyclobacteriaceae bacterium | reverse complement strand
TTGATATCAACCAATGCGCGAGTAATACCTAATCTGATCGCTTCTGCCTGACCTTTGATGCCCCCGCCTTCAACGTTCACATTTACATCGTATTGGTCAGCTACCTTCAACAGATCCAATGCCTGCTTAACAGTAGTCTGGTGAATTTCAGATTTGAAGTAGTCGGTGAGTTCTCTTTCATTCACCGTGATGGTTCCTTTTCCGGGCTGTACATATACCCTGGCTATCGCGGTCTTTCTTCTTCCTGTCTTATTGGTGATTTCCATCTATCAGAACTTTATTGCTTTTGGTTGTTGTGCCTCGTGCGGATGCTGATCGCCTACGTAAACGTGCAAGCTTCTGTACACCTCACTGCCCATTCTATTTTTAGGAAGCATACCTTTTACCGCATGCTCAATCAATCTTTCAGGATGTTTTGAGCGAATCATAGCAGGCGTGCGCTCTGACTGACCTCCAGGATAACCAGAGTGCGATAGAAGAATTCGGTTGTTCCACTTTTTTCCTGTCATTCTCACTTTCTCTGCGTTGATAACGATGACATGGTCACCAGTATCCGCATTAGGAGTAAAGGTCGGCTTGTTCTTTCCTCTAAGGATTTTTGCCACCTGGCTCGCTACGCGACCCAATACCTGATTTTTCGCATCCACCAATACCCAGCCTTTCTCGGCTGTTAATTTGCTGGTGTTGGTTGTTTTATAACTGTTATGATCCACTTTTGATCCCTTTAAAAATCTTGTTTTTAACTTTACACCCCTCCAAAAAGGGACACAAAAGTAGACCCAAAAAGGCGATTTTCCAAGCTGCGATTTCTTTTTACCTGAGATTGGCTGTCAATTGATTTAGAAGGGCTGTCAAATCTTTTGGATAGGGCGCCAAAACCTCAATTTTTTCACCATTTAGGCCCAAAAAAGACAGTCTGTGGGCATGTAGAGCAAACCGCTTGATAAAGGGCTCCTCCTCAGTATGTTTCTTCAAATTAAATCCCCGCTTTACAGACGACAGATAAAACACCTTTCCCCCATAGGCGGTATCGGAACAAATAGGCGCCTGAAGGCTGGCCAAATGAAGACGGATTTGATGCATTCTTCCGGTAATAGGTCGACACTCCACCAGGGTGTGGTTTTTGAACGACTGAAGTGTAGTGAAATAGGTCTGCGCCTTTTTGCCAAGGCGATCAATCTTCACCGTTCCATCTCTTTGCTTAAGGATAGGGAGGTCAACCAAATCGTTTTCGAATTTGTGAATGCCATCAACAACTGCGTGATAAACCTTTTCTACAGTGCGTTGCTCAAATTGCACGCTCAGCGATCGGTAAGCTTCCGGGTGGCGGGCAATAGCCAGCACACCTGAAGTCTCTTTATCCAAACGGTGACAAACCTGGGCATCAGGTTCCATTTCCCGTACACTTTGCAACAAGTTTATCGGCTCATTTCGATCCTCCAGTGTAGAGAGGAAGGGTGGTTTATTGACCACCAAATAGTCATCATTCTCAAACAGGATGGCTCTCGCCAGGTTGAACTTTGGAGTTTTCAAGCCGCAAAGGTAGCTAAGCTTTTGTTTCGACAGGCTGCTTGGGAGTAGCCTTAACCAGCGGGAGCTTGAAACTGAATGTTGATCCCTTGCCCACCTGGCTTGTAGCCTCTGCTTTGGTACCGTGCCCTTCCAGGATATGTTTTACAATTGCCAGGCCAAGACCCGTTCCTCCTTTTTCGCGACTTCGGCTTTTTTCCACTCTATAGAATCTCTCAAAAATTCTGTTCAGATGGTTTTCTGGAATACCTTCTCCCGTATCGGAAACGAAAGTCGTTACGTACTTCTTTCCCAGTTCAAAGTGAATGGACACGCTGCCGTTTTCTCGATTATATTTTATCGCGTTCGAAACAAGGTTGGTCATCACCTGGGAAATTCGCAGCCAGTCTGCATACACGATAATCATTTGATCAGGCTTTTCGAGTTTCACCTCCACCTCCTTGTTCTTTCCGCGTTGCTCAAATTGATCCATCACCTCCACGCATAGTTCATAGAGGTCGATGTTCTCGAACTTCATTTTAATATCTCCTGTCTCAATTTGTGATAGAGTGAGGAGATCCTGAACTAATGCATCTAATCCATCCAGGCTCTTAGCTGCTTTTCGCAAAAACTTGGTGCGTACATTCTTGTCATTTACCGCTCCATCCAAAAGGGTATGCACAAATCCCTGAGCAGCAAAAATTGGCGTCTTCAACTCATGTGAAACATCGGCCACAAACTCTTTTCTAAAAGTTTCCAGCTTTTTTAATTCATCAATCTCCTTTTGCTTGAGAGCTGCAAAGGAGTAAATCTCTTCGTTGATTTTCTTGAGCGGGTTGAGCTGGCTTCTTTTTCCTTTCTCAAGGCCTCCCAATTCAGATTTGCGGAGCTTGTCCAGCATTTTGTAAATCCGATTGATCTCCTGAAATACCAGGTATTCCAACACCACAAAAACGAGAATGTAGGAAACGGAAAAACTAATGATTCCGGCTACGATCAATACCTGCGTACTGGCATCATTGACAAGCGAAAGAAAAAGGGAAGTAACGAGGCAAATGGATGCCGCGAGGAGCAATGCCAAGACTCTGGCGCTATACACGATGGCAACTAGTTTAGATGAAACTTATATCCCACTCCTTTTACGGTGGTAATATAGTCATCTCCTATCTTTTCACGCACTTTTCGGATGTTCACGTCAACCGTTCTGGCCAAAACATAAACATCAGTTCCCCAGATGTTTTGCAATAGGTCATCACGACTGAAGACTTTATTTGGATTCTGAGCGAGGAAAAATAACAGCTCAAACTCTTTTTTCGGAAGGCTGATCTCCTTGTCCTTTACCTTGATCGTATAGCTTGTTCTGTCAATGAGCAGGTCACCCATTTTAATTTGCGATGACGACCCTTTCTTTTTTGACTCTCTTCTGAATAAGGCTGCGATGCGACTCATCAAAGCGCGTGGCTTGATCGGCTTGGTAATATAATCGTCAGCGCCTACGTCAAATGCGGCCACTTCTGAATACTCTTCTGAACGTGCGGTAAGAAAAACGATATAGGTATTCTGTAATTCAGGAATGGCGCGTAGTAACCTACAGGTTTCCACTCCATCCATCTTTGGCATCATGATGTCGAGCAGGACTAAATCGGGCAAAAAACGCTTGGCCAGGTCAACACCTGATTGGCCATCGCTGGCGGTGCGAACTTCGTATCCCCCCTTCTCGAGGTTGTATTTTAATAACTCTAAAATAGGCTCTTCGTCATCAACGACAAGCACCTTGTGCGATGGCTTATTAGCCATATAAAGCTCGATTTTTTACACTTCAAAAGTAGCATGAAATTAAGCTAATTAAAAGCTGATGTTACCATCTTAACAATTCCTTAATCGGTGGATCACAATCAAAGAAATGGATAGCGGCCCTCATACGCCTCGATCATCGCACGGAGATCGCCACCATATTTTTGGTCTAATTCGTCCTTCAAAACCGACAGCTTTGACTGGTATCTCCGGTAAGCAAGAAAGTAATCATTGTTGGGAAGGCGCTCCCGAAATCGTTCCTGAGGAATCTTGTATTTGAAGAGCGTTATCGTGTCCATCGTTTCAACAATCTTTCTGATCATGGATTCCTTCAATGATTTTTTTTCGTCCACTCCCATCGAATCATTCCACGATTGATACAATGAGTCAAGTGCGTTTGCACCTCTCATCACATGATTGCTGTATCGTTGATGATCTATCACTTCGAATAGATAGGTCTCGTATTCTTCTGATTCTCTTCCATACTTCCATGCAATAAAATCATAGGCTGCTGAGTCAGC
>JBFWZR010000176.1:0-3914 GCA_050185175.1 Cyclobacteriaceae bacterium | reverse complement strand
GATGGCGCGCTAAAATATTTATTTTGTTTGTCCTCCCATGTGTGGGGTGCGTGGTCCGTGGCAATCACATCTATCCGGTCGTCCAAGACTGCCTTCATGATTGCCTCCTGATCAGCCTTGGTTTTAATCGCGGGATTCCACTTGATCAATGTTCCCATTTGATCGTAATCACCATCATTGAACCAAAGATGATGGATGCAAGCCTCAGCCGTGACTTTCTTATCCTTCAAGGGGATGCTATTGTCAAAAAGAGCTGTCTCTTTCGCAGTAGAAATATGAAGAATGTGAAGGCGTGTGCCGTGTTTCTTTGCCAGGTCCACCGCAAATGAAGAAGATAAATAACAAGCCTCCTCACTTCTTATCAGTGGATGCATTTTTATTGGCATGTCTTCGCCATACGTCTCGCGAAAGAGCTCGGTATTCTTTCTTACAGTGGGTTCGTGCTCGCAGTGACTTGCAATAACGGCTGGAAAGCGACTGAAGAATCCTTCCAGTGTTTTTGGGTCATCTACCAGAAGATTTCCGGTTGACGAGCCCATAAAGATTTTCAATCCGCAAACATTTTGGACGTCTGTTTTCATCACCTCGTCCAGGTTGTCGTTGGCGGCACCCATAAAGAATGAATAGTTCGCCAGGGAATTGTGACGTGCAAGCTCATACTTATCCTCTAGCAACTTTTGGGTGAACACCGGAGGCACGGTGTTTGGCATTTCCATAAAGGAGGTAACGCCACCGGCTACTGCCGCTCTGGCTTCGGTATATATTGTTGCTTTGTGTGTTAGTCCGGGCTCACGGAAGTGTACCTGATCATCGATCGCTCCCGGAAACAGATGTTTGCCCGATGCATCAATGACCTCATTGGCGGGCTCAGCCTGAAGATCACTGCCAATCTTGTGAATATGTTGCCCTTTAATAAGAAGGTCCTGTTCAGTAACTGCACCTTCGTTTACTATCTTCGCATTTAAGATTAGCGTTGACTTCATTGATTCAAAGATAAGCATTGCGTTTTGGAAACAGAGACTAAGTCAGAGTGGTTGAATTACAAAATCAATAAGCAAATGCTTCAGGCAATTGCTGACGTTGGTTTTAAGTCTCCTACCGAAATACAAAGGAAATGCTTCACCCTGATCCAGGGAGGTCAGCAGGTAATTGGTATTGCTCAGACTGGCACTGGCAAGACAGCAGCCTATTTGATACCATTGCTGCAAAAAATAAACTATTCCCAGGATATTGGCCCTCGCGCACTGATCCTGGTTCCAACGAAGGAACTGACCAGGCAAGTTGCTGACGCTGCAATGAAACTTGCGGCACACACTGACATGCGAATAATCTCACTATTTGGCGGAGTGGGCATCAAGTCTCAGGCAGAGCAAATTCAGCAAGGTGCAGATATTATAGTCGCGACACCAGGCAGACTGCTTGAGCTTTATCAACAGAAGAAACTCATGACCAAACATATCAAGACTTTGGTGATAGATGAGGCGGATAGGATGATGGATATGGGCTTCATTCATCAGCTAAGGAAGATTCTGGATATCCTTCCGTCAAAGCGACAGAACTTGCTGTTCTCAGCTACCTTTCCCGAGAAAGTTGAAAAACTGTCTGAGGAATTTTTAGAATTTCCTCATAAAGTGGAGGTGACTCCCCAGGCTACTGTCGCAAGGCAAGTGCATCAGGTCTATTATGAAGTGCCGAATTTCAAAACTAAAATAAATTTTCTCGAGCGATTGCTTTCTGACAAAGCGCGGTTCACACGGGTGATTATTTTCACCCGAACAAAGGAAACGGCCAACAACATCTATAAGTTTATTGAGAGAAGGAACTTCGGTCCGGTTAGAGTTATTCACTCCAACAAAGGTCAGAATACGAGAATGAATGCACTTGGCGATTTTAGCAAAGGAGAAGTGCGTGTCCTTGTGGCCACAGATGTGAGTGCAAGGGGGATTGATATATTAAAGGTCTCGCACGTCATTAATTTTGATGTTCCTACACGACATGATGATTATGTGCATCGAATTGGCCGAACGGGCAGAGCATCGGAGGTTGGGCAGGCCATTACCATGGCTACCGAGCCTGAACTTTCTCATATCGAGAAGATTGAAAAGCTGATACGTGAAAAAATACCACTGAAGAAGCTTCCTGCTGAGGTCAAAGTTGAGGAGACGCCATTTGAAGAAGCTCAGATGATGGCAAAGGCTATCGACAACCAACGAAAGAGGGAGGATCCCAATTTCAAAGGCGCCTTTCATGAAAAGAAGGGGAATAAAAAACCCTGATCATTCGATCAGGGTTTATCTTGTTTATTGATTTAGATTTTATCCGTTCATTGAGATGAGGAACTCCTCGTTATTGCGAGTGCCTTTCATCTTCTGAAGCAGGAACTCCATTGCTTCGTTGGAATTCATATCGCTCATGAACTTGCGAAGGATCCATACACGCTGAAGTTCTTCTTCCTTCATCAGTAGATCTTCTCTTCTGGTTCCAGACGCAGGAACGTCAATAGCAGGGTAAACACGCTTGTTGGAAAGTTTTCTATCTAGTACAAGTTCCATGTTACCAGTTCCTTTGAATTCTTCAAAGATTACTTCATCCATCTTTGATCCTGTGTCAATCAAAGCGGTGGCAATAATTGTGAGTGATCCGCCATTTTCCACATTTCTTGCAGCACCAAAGAATCTCTTAGGCTTATGCAAAGCATTGGCATCCACACCACCTGAAAGAATCTTTCCTGACGAAGGAACAACTGTATTGTACGCGCGAGCAAGACGAGTAATGGAGTCAAGCAGGATCACAACATCGTGGCCACATTCCACCATACGTTTAGCTTTCTCCAACACGATGCTGGAAACTTTCACGTGGCGTTCAGCTTGTTCATCAAAAGTTGAAGCAATTACCTCAGCTTTTACGCTGCGTGCCATATCAGTTACTTCTTCCGGACGTTCATCGATCAACAATACGATCAGATAAACTTCAGGATGGTTTTCAGCAATGGCATTTGCAATTTGTTGCAACAAAACTGTCTTACCTGTCTTAGGCTGCGCCACGATCATACCACGTTGTCCTTTTCCAATCGGAGCAAACAAATCCAGAATTCGCGTTGACATGTTGTCTGGCTTTGTGCTTAGCCTCAACTTTTCTTCCGGGAAAAGAGGCGTCAGGTATTCAAAAGCCACCCTATCACGGATTTCTTCCGTTGTCTTTCCGTTCACGCTCTCTACTTTTAGCAGCGCGAAATATTTTTCACCCTCTTTAGGAGGTCTGATCAGCCCTTTAACTGTATCCCCTGTCTTCAGACCAAATAACTTGATTTGTGAAGGGGAAACATAAATGTCATCAGGGCTGGCCAGGTAGTTGTAGTCAGAAGAGCGGAGAAAGCCGTAGCCGTCCTGCATAATTTCAAGCACACCCTCGTTGGCAATCACTCCGTCAAAATCCTTGATCGAATTCTGAGGTTTGTTTTGCTGCTGTTGAGGCTGTTGATTTCTGCCGCTATCGTTGGGCTCAGGTCGCTCTTGTTGCTGAGGTTTGTTTTTCTCTTTGTTGTCGAAGCTAGGCGCAGTGACCTCCAGCTCCGCGTCAATTGATTCAAGCAACTCTTCTGAGGAGAGTTCTTTCTCAGCTTTTTCAGCCGGGGCTACATTTTCCCTCTTTCTTGGTCTCATTCTTCTTTCTCCGCTTCCGTTGGTATTCGATTTTTTTTCATCAGGTGCAGGACCTGAGATGGCTTGTTGGTCTAATATTTTGTAAATGAGGTCTTGCTTGGCGAGTTTTTTTGCATTCTTCACACCGAGCTGTTCTGCAATTTCTTTCAGCTCTGAAAGTAATCTGACATTCAGGTCGTCAATAGTGTACAGGGGGGGTTGTATAATGAAATGGTTTAAAAAATAATAAAAGTGTCAGAAGTGTTATTTGGT
>JBFWZR010000175.1:0-3986 GCA_050185175.1 Cyclobacteriaceae bacterium | reverse complement strand
ATGCCTTTGGTCGGCTTCACACAAGCCAACGATGCCGCGCTGGCAAATGCAAAGAAGAAGCTTGAGGCAAAAGATTTCACTGCGGCCAAAGCCGAGCAATCAAAGCTTCTGGAAACCAGACCTAAAAATAAAGTTGCGCTTTCACTTCGAGGACAGGCGCGAATGGGCCTTGAGGACTTTTATGGTGCAATAGCTGATTTCACATTTGCCCTTGAGGTAGATTCTACATTTGCGGAAGCTTTAAATTTCCGTGGAGAATCTAAAATCGGACTGGGCGATGACTACGGAGCGATTGAAGACCTTGACAAAGCGATTCGATTCAATCCTAAATACACTGACGCTTTTACGAATCGTGGGTTTGCCAAATACAACATTGGCGAACTTCAGGAGTCTTATTTCGATTTTTCAAAAGCACTGGAGATAGGCCCACCAGACGCGGATAAGTATTTCAATCGTGGCGTAGTAAAATCTGAACTTGGTGAGTTTGTAAGTGCGATTGATGACTATAGTAAAGCAATCGAGCTGGACAAAGATGATGCCTCACTTTACAACTATCGTGGAGTGGCATACTATAACACCGACACCTATGACAGGGCGCTGCAAGATTATGACAAGGCAATCAAACTTGATCCCAATGATCCATTGAAGTACGAAAACAGGGCTCTTGCACGAAGTGCAAACGAAGATTTGAAAGGCGCGATGGAGGATTACAATAAATCCATCGAACTGGATGGCGAGGATCCTGAAACTTACAACTTGAGGGGTGTGCTCAAATATGCAATGGAAGACTTTGAGGGTGCAATTGCCGACTACACCAAGGCCATTGAACTTGATCCCACAAATCCAACGTACTATGATAACCGCGCACTAGCGTATACGGAGAAGGAGAGCTATAGCAGCGCAGTTGATGACTACACTTCTTCAATACAACTCTATCCTGACGATCCGGAAACGTATTTGCAGCGCGGCCTCGTGAAATTATTGATGAATAATAACTACGATGGTTGTCTTGACCTTAAGCATGCAGAAGAGCTGGGCTCTCCTGATGCCAAGGCCGCAATTAAAAAGAGTTGTAAGTAAATTCTAACTGCCTCCTGCCCCTACATACTTAGCACTCCCAAATCCAAGTACGGGGAATGCAACAAACGGCAAAATGATAAGTAGGATAGTCATCCCGATGCCCTGTCCAAAAGAAAGAGACAATTGGTGGTAGAGCAGGATGATTATGATAAAGTTCACAAAAGGAATTAACAACAGAATTATCCACCAAACGGGTTTACCCACTATTTCTAATAAAACTATAAGATTATAGATTGGAATAATCGCAGCCCACCCTGGCTTGCCAGCCTTCTCAAACACTTTCCACATTCCAACGATCACAATTAATAAAATGAGAAAATAGACAAAGGCAAATGCACCCATGGCAGCCATAATGCCTCCGGAGTAAGAATCGTAGTCTTCCATAATAATTTGGGGTTTGGTTTAGGTAAAGGTGTTCATGAAGGTAATGAAACCGCGCTTTAGGATCAAGCTACATACAATGCAACACTGTTTGATTATCTTGAGTTATGAATGCACGAATACAAAAACGGTTGGATAAGATTGAGCGGCTTACCCATGAGCTTCAACAAAAAGTCAAACCGTTTGAACATGCATTCCATCAGAAACCCGACTCACGCTCATGGTCCCTTCATCAGGTACTGGCTCATCTTGTAGCAGCAGAAAAACTTTCCGTTCAGTACCTGACAAAAAAGATCAATGGAATTAATGAAGTAGGAAACACAGGGATTTATGAAGAAGCAAAGATGGTGGTCGTCAAGCTTTCACAGCGGTTACCCTTTAAATTCAAAGCGCCAACACGAGTAGTTGAAAGTACAACAACCTATGATAACCTTGAGTCTCTCTTTACAGACTGGCATCATACAAGGCAATCGTTGAGACAGCTGTTGGAAACCATCGAAGACCGAAATGTGAAGAAAAGAGTATTCAAGCATATCATAGCCGGCAAGCTCAACGTATTGCACGCGATAGATTTCATGCACGAGCACATCAATCACCATTTGCCACAGATTAACCGCCTTTTGAAATAACTATCTAAGGTTAATCACATCTCTCACCTTTACTCTACGAAAGTCTTCCTAGCTTTCCAGATAAATTTTTTATGTTATGTGCAAATTTCTCATCACTTCCTTTCTAAGCTTCACCATCCTACTTTCTTTCGGGCAGTCTTCATTGCAAAGTCCGGAACAATTTCTCGGATACGAGTTGGGCGACAGATTCACACGACATCATCGTGTAGTTGAATATTTTCAACAAGTAGCTGCCACCCGGCCAAACAACGTTAAAATCATTCAATACGGGGAAACCTATGAACATCGTCCGCTCATAGTCGCTGTGGTGGCTTCCGATGAGAATTTCAAAAAACTTGATCAGATCAGGATGGATAACCTGCGCAGAACGGGATTTGAGCAAGGCGCGCCTTCGACCAATGTTGCACTGGTTTGGCTGAGCTACAATGTTCATGGCAACGAGGCTAACTCAACCGAAGCATCTATGAAAACGCTTCATGCGTTTGCTGACCCATCGAATGCAAGAACCCAGGACTGGTTAAAGAACACAGTTGTTATACTTGATCCATGTATCAACCCTGATGGAAGAGACCGCTATGCAAATTTTTACAATCAATATGGCAACTATCCGCCAAACCCAAGTATCGACTCGAAAGAGCACCGCGAACCCTGGCCGGGCGGAAGAGCAAATCACTATCTGTTTGACCTAAACCGCGACTGGGCATGGCAAACGCAAACCGAATCGCAGGCGAGGATCAGACTTTACAATCAATGGATGCCTCATGTTCACGTTGATTTTCATGAACAGTTCTACAATAATCCTTACTACTTCGCGCCAGCTGCTGAGCCTCTACACGAAGTCATCTCTAAATGGCAGCGTGAGTTTGAAACGATGATCGGTAAGAACAACGCGAAGTACTTCGATGAACAGGGCTGGCTGTACTTTACAAAAGAGCGCTTCGATCTTTACTATCCCAGCTATGGTGATACCTATCCGACCTACAGTGGAGCAATTGGTATGACTTACGAACAAGGCGGCCACGGCTTTGGTGGATTGACTGTGACCACTAAAGAGGGTGATCAGCTGACACTTAAAGATCGCCTCACACATCACTTCACCAATGGCTTGTCAACGGTTGAGGTCACATCTAAAAATGCGGCACGCGTGACAGAGGAGTTTGAGAAATATTTCAAAGAAAATCTTGCCAGCCCCGCAGCGCCTTATAAAACATATGTAATCAAGGCGACCAACCCAACCGACAAAATCAACAGGTTGACCTCATGGATGGATACGCATAGAATTCAATATGGCCATCCAGGAGTAACCAAAGCCAGCCGCGGGTTTGATTTTGAAAATCAGACAACCGGTAACGTCAGTGTTTCCACAGATGACATCGTTATCAATGTTTATCAGCCGAAGGGAAGATTCGTGACTACACTTTTTGAGCCTCAATCGAAACTGAACGACTCTATCACGTACGACATCACCGCATGGAACCTGATGTATGCATACGGATTGAAAGCGTATGCGCTGAATGAGCGGATCAATGTGGCAAAACCCTACGAAAAAGTACAAGCCAAGAACGCTGCCATCAATGGAAAGCCCTATGCCTACATATTCAAATACGAAAGCCTGGCTGATGTAAAATTTCTTGCAGCAATGCTAAAGAATGGATTTAAGGTAAGGTCAGCCGACTATGGTTTTGCAGTAGCTGGAGAAAGTTTTGATCGGGGGACATTAATTGTCACCAGAAAAAATAATGAGGAGCTGGAGAATTTCGATTCGTCTCTTCAATCGCTTGCAAACGAAATGAGTAGGAGGATTTACACCACTACCACTGGGTACGTTGATAGAGGCAAGGATTTCGGGTCAGCCGATGTGAACTACCTGAAAGCACCAAATGTAGCCTTGATTGG
>JBFWZR010000174.1:0-4014 GCA_050185175.1 Cyclobacteriaceae bacterium | reverse complement strand
AGGATCAAATGCCGGAGGAAACATTGCACACCTGGGTGGCGCCCTGTTGGGTTTCATTTATATAAAGCAGTTGCAAGTAGGAGTGGACTGGGGTGCTTGGGTTACTGCTACGCTGGAGTGGATCAAAGGCCTGTTCAAGCCCAGATCACACGTGAAGGTGTCTTATCGGAAGGAGGAACCAAAGAAGGCAAAAACTCGTGCTACCTCCGGACCGAAGAAAGCTAGTCAGGAAGAAATCGATGCCATCCTCGACAAAATATCAGAACGCGGCTACGAAAGCCTGACTTCGGATGAAAAAGAAAAACTCTTCAACGCGAGTAAGAAATAAGACTAGCTGATCAATCTTGCGATACCAAACGCTGCTCCCGCTGCGGCAATCCCAACAATGGTAACACGCAATGCACCTTTGAATAAAGGCTGCCCGGTAAACTTACTTTTTACCAGGCCAAACATGACCAATGAAATTACTGTGATTATCGAAGACCATATCAATCCCTGAAGTGATGAGCTTGCAAAGAAATAAGCGCTCAGTGGAATGAGCCCTCCAACCACATAACTCAGTCCTATCACCAATGCACTTTGATGCGCACGGTTCTTATCTGGTTTCTCTAATCCCAATTCAAAACGCATCATAAAGTCAACCCACTTCTTAGGGTGTTTCGCCATCTCTCGCGCAATCTTCTCTTGTGTCTCTTCGTCTAATCCATACTCAGCAAAAATCTCTTTTGTTTCCTTGATTTCTACCTCGTGAAGATTTTTGATTTCATCATACTCCCTTTTTTCTTCCGTTTCGTAGTGCTCTATCTCCGTTTGGCCCGCCAGGTATCCTCCCAATCCCATCGCAATTGACCCGGCAGCGATTTCAGCCAGGCCTGCAGTGATCACAATAGCAGTGGAATCAACAGCGCCACTTAACCCAGCTGCAAGTGCAAAGGGAACGGTAAGGCCATCGCTCATGCCGATAACAAAATCGCGAACGATCTCAGACGATTGAAAGTGTTTTTCTTCGGGATTCATGGTCGAATCTATGAATCCCAATGCTGTGTATCAAGATTTGTTTGCCAGTTGACCGCAGGCGGCATCAATATCTTTGCCCCTACTTTTACGAATGCGGGTGGTAATGCCATTGCTTTCCAGGAGTTCCTGGTACATCCGCAGGCTTTCATCGCTTGCTTGCTTAAAGCCATCTTCTTCGATCGTGTTGTATTCGATCAGGTTTACTTTTGAAGGAACATGTTTGCAGAACCTAAGAAGGGCCTGAGCATGTTCGAGGTCATCATTTACACCTTTCCAAACTACGTACTCGTAAGTCACCTTCTTTTTTCTCTTGGCGTACCAGTATTTTATCGCATCGGCCAGCTCATCAAGATTGTTGGTATCATTGATAGGCATGATCGATGATCGCGTTTTGTCAATGGCAGCATGCAATGAAACTGCGAGATTGAACTTCACTTCATCGTCTGCCATTTTCTTTATCATCTTGGCTACGCCAACTGTTGAAACAGTAAGTCGCTTTGGCGCCATATTCAATCCCTTAGGAGAAGTAATCTTATCGATGGCTGTGATGACGTTATTATAATTAAGCAAAGGTTCACCCATGCCCATAAAAACGATATTGGTCAACGGTCTGCCAAAGAAGAGCTCGCTCTGTTCTTGGATAGCAGCCACCTGATCATAGATTTCGTCAGCATTTAGATTGCGCATTCTTTTCAGTCGGGCAGTTGCACAAAACTTGCAATCAAGGCTGCAGCCAACCTGTGATGAGACACAAGCGGTAATTCTCTTTTCTGTAGGAATTAAAACGGACTCAACAATCAACCCATCGTGAAGCATTACAGCGTTCTTGATGGTGCCATCTTCGCTTCGCTGCATTTTGTCCACGCGAATGTGGTTGATAATAAAATACTGCTTCAACATCTCTCGGGTCGACAATGAGATGTTGGTCATTTGATCAAAATCCTTGCAAGACTTTTGCCATAGCCATTCATAAACCTGTTGTGCCCTGAAGGGCTTGTCGCCCTGCTCGATAAAAAAGGTTTTGAGCTCATCAAGTTTGAGCTTTCTTATATCTCGCTTTGTGCCAACGGCTTCGGTCATCTTATTTTACTCTCGTAAATGTGCGTTCCTCGCACTCTTTTCCCACTCGGTGAAACCGCAATGTGATAGAGGATAGTTCATCAATTACGAATCTCTCTTTAATAATGCCCGACTTCTTGTCAATAAACTGCAGCTCATCACCTGACAGCTGGTAGCGAAAGGACTCAAGGTCGCCACTTCTTCTTTTGCCTGTCTTAAAAATCCCCTCTTCGCCTTTTCCTTTTGGATCAAATTTTATGATTTTGGCTACTGCACTGCTGGACGATCCGAAGCTCTGAAGCAGCTCCTTCTCAGTATCACTTTCTTCAAATTGTGAAGTCAGGCACGACTTCTCCTCCGTCATTTGCCAGGTGCCTACTATGCTCTGTGCTTGTCCTACTCCCAGGAAAGCTGTCATTAAAACTGCCAATACCGTTTTCATAAGGGTGTATTTAGCTTTGAAATACAAATTTACACTAATTGTTTCTTGAACTGATTGAATAGGAATGGCAAAAAGCCGGCCAGAAAAACCTCGAAATCCTAACACTCGCTTGGCAAAATTTCTTCTTCTAGCGGTTTTTTGAATTTTGGGATAAATAACGACTTTCGGCTTTCAAAATTTTGACATGGAAAAGAAGAACGCCATCATCATCACCGCAGGATACCTTGACTCAAGTAACGGAAAGACAGCCCACGGATTAATACGAGGAACTGAACGATTTTCAATAGTTGGAGTGATTGATAACAAAAGTGCAGGAAAGGACGCGGGAGAAGTTCTGGATGGCAAGAAAAGGAACATTCCTATTTATGCTTCTATCGCTGACTTCGCGAAGAACGGAGGGCCTAAGGCTGAGTATTGTATTATTGGTGTGGCGACAAAGGGTGGAGTGATACCTGAGTCCCTAAGAGCCATGTTGAAGGAAGCACTTGATCATGGTTATGGTTTGATCAACGGACTTCATGAATATGTTTCTGATATTCCGGAGCTTGCCGATCTGGCAAAAGCAAAAGGATTGGAGATAGTTGATGTCCGCAAGCCAAAGAAATTCAAAGATCTCCATTTCTGGTCTGGAAAAATCAAGACGGTGACTTGCCCCAAAGTGGCTGTGCTTGGCACCGACTGTGCATTGGGTAAAAGAACGACCACGAGGTTTTTAGTACAAGCCATGCGTGAGGCCGGATTTAAAGCTGAAATGATTTATACCGGGCAGACTGGTTGGATGCAAGGCGCTAAATACGGTTTGGTGTTCGACTCCACACTCAATGATTTTATCTCAGGCGAAATGGAACACGCCATCGTAAGTTGCTGGGAGAACGAAAGACCTGATATCATATTCATCGAAGGTCAATCATCACTGCGAAATCCAAGCGGTCCCGCTGGTGCGGAATGGGTCGTGTCAGCTGATGCTACCTCTGTGGTGTTGCAACACAATCCTGCCAGAAAGCAATACAAGGACATGGAGTTTTATCCTGCCTACATTGCCGATCCAAAAGACGAAATTGCACTATTGAAAATGTATGGCGCCAACACCGTTGCACTTACTATTAATACAGCAAAGATGAGCCAGGAAGATGCGAGAAAGTATGCCGAACAGTATGGTAAGGAACTAGGCATTCCCGCCATCCTTCCATTGGAAGATGGAGTGAGCAGCCTGGTGCCCATCTTTAAAAAGATGATTGAAGAATCGAAGAAATAAATTTGAACTATACCCACTACCCGCGATGACCCGAATCAAAGACAATAAAGTTTGGCGAGAAGATCTTGACAACACCAAGCCTAACACGATTGCTAATAAAACAACCGACAAAGAAGAAAGTGGGTTTGTGGAGATTACACTTGACAACGGAACAACGGGAATAGGAGCGGGTAACCCCAGCGACTATGTAACAGGTGAAACGTTGGACGCCTGTATGAGCGCGTTGTCTGAACAAAATATT
>JBFWZR010000173.1:0-4019 GCA_050185175.1 Cyclobacteriaceae bacterium | reverse complement strand
ATCGAGACCGCTTCGTTCCTGTAAATCAAGACTGAAAACGGTCTCTCCATTCCCATCCAGGAAAGTCGGAATTCCAACATTATTAAGACCGATAAATTTAGTCGAATAGAGACCGCGTCTTGGTCCCCCCAATACTGATGCACCACCCTGACTGATCGCATCAACTAATCGTGGACCGAAGTCGAGTCGTGTTATTTTGTCTCTTGTGTAGCCAAAGTTAAAGTCTGTTCTCCATGAAAATCGAGGTCGCTTGAGGTTAACTGTAGATATAGAAACCTCATAGCCTTTTGCTTCCATATCGGCAAAATTTCCTGTCTTAAGACCTTGCCCACCGATGCCGCTGGTTTGTACCACCCCGATCAAGTCAAATGCATTTCGGATATAATAGTTAAGACTACCACTGACGCTCGCTTTTCTAAGGCTGAAGTCGAGACCCACATTAAATTCTTTCAGCTTCTCCCACGACAATTCAGTGTTAGTAAGGTCAACGATGCCCAAGACAGGTTCAACATCCGTAGGTCGGATAGTAGCATCTGCTTGTAGATTGAGGAGAGCGCTGGCGTTGGGAGGGAGGTTACCTGAAATTCCATAGGTACCCCTCAGTTTTAGATTTTCAAAGGCACTTAAAAAGGGCGTATTGTCAAAGAAGCTTTCATTGTGCAGATTCCATGCACCACTTACATTCCAGGTTGGCAAGTATCGTACTGCGTTACTTTGTCCCAGTTGATTTGATCCATCGTACCGAGCTGTGAAGTTTCCTACGTAGCGGGATTTAAAAGAGTAGCCGCCATTAAAAAACAGGCCGACAAACCTATCCTTTTCGTTTACCCGTGAGTAGTAGTCAATATTCTGAAGGTTAAAAAATTCAATGATTTTGGGATCAGTAATTACGATTCCTCCGCTTTCATAAATCACCCCAAGGCCAGTTGTGCTTGTTGTTAGGCGATTTGTAAATCTGATCTCTTCTCCGGCCAGCACGTTTACCTCATGGTTGTCTCCGATCTTCTTGGACCAATTGACACTCATGCGATTGAAGAAATTAAGCAGGTTATTTTGGTCGAGGTAGTTGAAACCTCCTTGCGGAAGAACTACCACGGGATTTAAACCTGGGTTGTTCGGATCTCTGAACAGTAGATTGTTGGCATCCTGGATAAACTGCGTATCATTTGCGCGATACGCTTCTGCCTGATTGGAGCGTTCGTGAACCGTGTGGTCACGTTTGGTGAATGCATAACGGGCTTGTAGCACACCCTTGATTGATAGGTTTTCTTTTGGCTTTACCTCAAAGTCGGTCTGTGCAGAAACGTCCGTCACATTAATATCCATGTAGTTGAGATCGAGTTCTTCCAGGATATTAAATGGCGCAAAGTTTCGTCTGAAGAACTCACGGCTTCCATCATCATCAAATGGTCGGATGGAACGTGCTGTATTTAACGCGTAACTAAATGGGTTGATGTCAAACCCTCGACTGAACCTTCCGGTAATCGGATCGAACTCACGATTTCTTGTGCCTGGTACAAGCTGATCGCGGTAGCTGGCTGTTAACTTTAAACCGAAAGTGAATACATCCGATAAAAAGTAGGTGTTCCTTGCGGTTCCAGTAAATCGTTGAACCTTATCGGCAATAGTCTGTCCCTGATCTGCCAGGTAGCTGAGCGAGTAGTAACTGTTTGATTTATCGTTACCACTGGTAAAGCTCAATGAGTGCTGTTGCTGTAGCCCAATGTCATGAAACAGAACATCAAACCAGTCGGTGTTTGCATTTTCATATTTATTGAGAAACTGTTCATTTAATGTTCCGCCTACACCCCAGTTGAGTTGCTTGTTGGCGATGAGGTCGAACATCTTGCCCATCGCGCCATAGTTGGAGGAGCGAACAGAGGTGCTAATGTCCACGATTCCTTTTTCATACAATTCGCGATAGACGGACATTTCCTGTACGGAATTCAGCAGATCGAATTGGTTGTAGGTAGGTCTTAATTTGCCCGAAAAGTTGGCAGTGTAGTTGACACGAAGTGCTCCACTCTTTCCGCGTTTTGTGGTAATCACGATCACACCGTTGGCTGCACGCGCTCCGTAGATCGCTGTTGCCGAGGCATCTTTCAAAACCTGAAATGATTCAATGTCATCAGGATTGAGGTTGGCAACGGACGAGCTGATCAACGTATTGGTGTTTCCGGAGATTAGATCATCGGTGCTTACGTTGGAAAGATCTTCGAGGATTACACCATCCACGACAAACAAAGGTTGGTTGTTGCCGTTGATCGATGCGTTTCCGCGTATCCTTATTTTAGGGGAGGTTCCGAATGTACCTGATACGTTGTCTACACTTACTCCGGCTATTCGTCCTTCCAATACACGGCCGGCATCTGCCAGACCGTCAATTTTGATTTCGGACATCTTCACGTTCTCTGATGCACCGGTAAATAGTTTTCTATCCACTTCCTGAAAACCAGTTACCACAATTTCATCAAGCAGTGACGTGGCCTCGTTGAGTGTGACATTAATAGTAGTGCGGTTGTTGACTTCTTGACGCACTTGCTCCATTCCCACCATTTGGAAGAGAAGCACCTGATTGCTGGCAGCGCGGATAGAGTAGGTACCGTCAAGGCTAGTGACGGTACCGTTGGTTGTATTTTCTATTATGATGTTGACCCCAGGAAGGGCAGCGCCTGAGTTATCAGTTACGGTGCCAGATACGATGATGTCCGTTTGGGCCAGAGCACTGGATGGAATGGCAAACCACACCAGCCAACAAAAAAAACTTCGAAGAACCCACGCCCATCTTCCAACACACATAGTCATTTTAACCACGAAGGAATCTAGATTCTACCTTAGTTCATAAAAGAATTCGATATCAATAAAGTGATCCTCGCTATCAAATCCTGTTATAGCAAAACTTCCACCCAAGCCATCGCTATCTTTTTTCGATGGAATTTGAACGGGATTGAATGAGGCGGAGACAATCACCGAGAATGGATCGTTGGCGAAAGAGATTGCATCAGGATTTGTACCATCCCAATCGCTCAGCTCTAAATACCAATCCTGGTCGGTTAGTATCACGTCATTGTCAACAACGTTTCCAATATCCTGGTCTTTTGCATTTAGAAATACCGGGCCAAAGACTGAATTGGCGACAGTCTCCTCAGTAAATTCTTCATCAGCAATAAAAAGGACCAATACATCAGGAAGCTTATCTTCTTCTTCAACTTCATCCTTGTCCCAGTCGAATTCGAGACTATCAGAAGGGAACGATTTTACAGCGTAGCTTACCAAATAGCGCTGAAGTATGTTCACCGTCTTAGAAACTGAGTCAACCTGACCATCTTTTGTAAAGGCCTTGAGCGTAACTTGAACAGAACCCGGAGAACTGAAGGTAATTGTCGGAGAAATATCTTCTGAGGTTTGACCACTACTAAAGCGCCACTCATAGCGATCAGCGTTCGTAGTGAGGTTGTCAAACATTACCGGTCTTCCGACTTCTGCAATATCGTTGCTGAAATTAACTGTTGCCCGTGGCAGGGGATCATCCTCGCTACATGCAAAAACCACCGCAACCAAAGCCATGATCCACAACTGTCTAGCTAGCTTCATCATACATTTAAGAATTGAATTGTATTCTAATTGTTCAAAATAGCATGGATACACTTTCCATGACTTACCCTAAAGTTAGAATTTCTGATTTTATTTTTAGCCTGCCAGATGAAATATACCCCACAATGGAAGAGAAATTGGGCGGTATTAGCGGGATGCAAAGAGGACGCGCATTTTTGTCGAAATTAACCTATTGCGCACGCGCTGATTTACCCACTCTAAACCACTTGAATTTCAGCCGGTTGAATAAAGCAATTCCAATGATGGTCACTGCTACCGAAGCCAGGATCACCATCCCTGAAAAGGACTGGCCAGGTATCCGTGTAAGCACCTCCGAAAAGAAGGCGGCATACAGGCCGACAACTGAATAGTACATAAACGTGCCATGCACTCGCTGCCATGATTTTATTTTCTGCCTAAAGAAA
>JBFWZR010000172.1:0-4034 GCA_050185175.1 Cyclobacteriaceae bacterium | reverse complement strand
ACAGCTTGGAAAATCCTCCATAGTAGAGGAAGTATCTATCATCAGCTTTCTTGACACAAACACGTAAGACCCCATCCTGATCGAAACACCCAGTGGTTCCACGACTTAAAACAGGAGTCTTTTGGAAATGTAGGATGTCAGCTGGATTGTTTGGATCGACATCCATGAAGTGGATATCGGCAGGCCCACCTGATTTTTCTCTTGCTCCGAAGAATACTCTTATTTTTCCGTCAAGCTCTACGGCAAACGGAACTTGTGTATTTGTAAGTCCGTGAGTTCGCGAGGCAGCCTGACTTAGGATTAAGCCTTTTTTAATCC
This sequence comes from Cyclobacteriaceae bacterium, assembly GCA_050185175.1. Classification (GTDB taxonomy): domain Bacteria; phylum Bacteroidota; class Bacteroidia; order Cytophagales; family Cyclobacteriaceae; genus ELB16-189. The sequence continues at coordinate 3,716 of JBFWZR010000172.1, read as the reverse complement.
ACTTCATTTTTTATCGACTTCTCCTTTCAGAATCTTTTCTGCCTCAGATCTGATCAAATCATCAAGCCATTGATGCAAAGAGATTCCCAGTTTTTTCCTAGCCTGAACTACCAAGTCTTTAGTCTCTTTGGTTACACCTTCAAGTTTGCCATAATATCTAGTATTGAAAGTACCCCCCCTTTCACCGGGCAATTCCAGGTCAAAATTGCCCTCAGGTTCCCCTACCCCCACTCTATAATCTACCACATAGTGCACATTACCAATAATCCATCTGATTCCAACATCTCTTGCTTCTATCGGAATATGTTTCAATGGCGCTTCATACTCAAACATAGGATTGTTGTTAATGCAAATTCTCCCATATTCGGTTCCCCTTAGCCACACAGGTACATTCTTTTCACAAAACACAACCTTTCCTCCAGGCTTAACAACTCTTGCCATTTCGCTTAACCCTTTTGGCAAATCCGGGAAGTGCCCTATACCCGCAAAACAATAAAGTGCATCGAATGAATTGTTGTCAAATGGCAGGTCACAGGCGGTCCCACAAACCGCATCTGCAAAAGCCTGAGAACCGGCAAACTTTTCTTTGGCAACCAGGAGCATATCAGGAGATATGTCCAGGCAAAATAGTTTGCCATTACCGTCCAGCCGTTTCAATATAAGCTGCGAATCCTTTCCTGTGCCCGCAGAAACCTCCAAGACCTTATATGAAGGCTTCAGTTCCAAAAGGTCGATCATGTAGTTCCTGACTTCTTCCTCATTTTCATTGTACAAGGAAAACGTTATGTCAACATTTTGATCGTAGGTATGGGCAATTGTCTTGTAGTAGTTCCTCGCAAAAGCGGCATCACCCACAAGGTCATCAGCAGTGACCAGATCGGGAATTCCGTTGTGCACTGCATACTCATCGCCTCGATTATTGGCAAGCACGCCCTCAAGAACCTCACCGTCCTTCCCTTCCTTCTTAACGGTCTTAACAATCAACTTGCTATGGGTTTTGGGGCATCTTAGTGTCGACAATGAGGTTGCTTTCATTCTTGCTCTTTTTTAAAAATGGAGATGAAATTATATTTCCGTAACTGAACAAAATTCAGCTTTTTGGCTGTGGTTAGAGAACCAATGTTGTCCTCAAAACAATCCCAATTAGGGAGTAGTTTATTTTTATGGCAAGTTTGAATGAAAGCTGCTGTAGTGGATTTACCTAGTCCCATTCCTCGATAAGCCTCACAAGTAAAGACGTCAATTTCAGCCTTTCCGTTAGCGACAGCAGCAGCATAACATATCGAAACAGGTTTGTACGTCTCGTTACTCGCAAAAATGGCCCGCGCATTATCTAGAAAATCTTGTTTGCCATCCCAGAACCGTTTGCCTAAGTCCAGTTCAAGGCCACTAAGAGAGTCAAAATTCTCTGGAGTAACCTTAGAAAGCACAAATCCATTACTCAATTTTTCCTGAAGACTATCACCTTGTTTTTCGCATACCAACTGACAGCGCTTCCTTTCCCGAACGCTGAATTCTGGCCTACCGCATTGGAACGCTCTCACGATTTCCTCTGCAGCATCATATATGTGGAAGTACTTTGGCAACCTGGCGTTCCCGGCAACGAAATTAACGAATTCATTTGCATTTCCACCCGCGAGAAAAACCTCTGAAAACCCAGCATTGTGAACCACCCAAAAATCTCGCTTTGCATTCCCAAATATCATGCCCCGCTGGGTGCCATCAATTACAGCCTGAATTATTGGAAACGAAGAGTTGATCTGATCCTTAAACGACAATTTGGCTTCTTTGTCAAGAGGTGAGTACGAGGTCATTACATAGAAAAAAAAGACGAGAATCTCAGAAATTCAGCACTGTTGAGTTTGATGGGCTTTGATGATTCTGATATTACAACTTTGCCATCGTCAAGGTCTTTTGTTACCAGCGTGTTAGCTCCAAGGAAACATACCCTTCCAATTCGGACTGAGTGACTCACTGTGGCATTCAAGGCGACAAAACAGTTTTCACCCATCGTTACATTGCCTCCGATATTGCAGCTTGATGTAAACCAGCAGTGGTCAGCGATCACCGAGTGGTGACCAATCATCGTCCCGCTCCAGACAAAGACGTTGTTGCCCATTGTAACATACGGATGAATAATACATGGCGGCATGATGAAACAATTTTCGCCATATACGACATTGCTTGCCAATGCTGCATGAGGGCTGACAATCGAAACTGCCTGATAACCTAAAGCCTTGGCTGTCGTATACTTTTCAGCCCGCAATTTGTTGAGGTTGTGATATCCCACTGCAATGAATATGTCGAATTGATCGGCAGGATAAAGAGTAGGCAGTTCATCAAATGGTACCACCGGCCTACCCAAGAAAGTGTCTGATTGCTTACTGGCGCGGTCGACTGTAAACGCTGCGATTGCAAGTCCGCATTCGCTTAAGGCGTAGTAACTCACCACTTCCGCAATCTTTCCTGTGCCAAATATTATCAACGGCTTACTCATACCATTTCCTTTAGTTGCCTTCGATCGATTTTTCCATTCTGGTTCTTTGGAAGGCGGTCCAAAACCACAATCCTGCGCGGAACCATATAAGCAGGAACAATTTGTCTAATGTCATCTGAAATGGTCATCTCATCTACGTTTGGTATGTTGATACATAAGAATGCCTTGATTTGTCCAAGTTCGTCACTAATCTTCTCGTAGATCACGCCCACTTCGTCCACGTAGGAAAGGGTGCTGAAGGCAGCCTCAATCTCCTCCAACTCAATTCGATATCCCATATGCTTCACCTGGTTGTCTATCCTTCCTCGAAAATGGATATACCCGTTTGGCATCCTCTCTACCAAATCTCCGGTCTTGTACATGATCTGATTGTATGGAACATTTGGGTTCTGCACAAAAGACTTCATGGTTCGCTCCGGGTCGTTGTAATAACCAAGCCCAACACATGGTCCAGTCAATGCCAACTCTCCAAGCGAAGGAGTTCCATCGGAAACAGGAATGAGTTCATAGCCGAAGTTTGGCGCCATAAATCCTAATGGCGCAAGTTCATTCATGGACACAAAGTCGTTTTCGGTAATCTTGTAGCTCGAACAAATGCAGGTGCACTCAGTCGGGCCGTACACGTTGATCAAAGTAACCCGATGACCGAACAAACCAAACAACTGCTTTAGCTTATTCTTTGGGAAGCCCTCACCACCAAATGAAATGCGCGAGATGTTCTGAAAATCAGTGCCCTTTAACACTTTGGTTGTTAGCAAATATACCAGAAGGGATGGCACAGAAAACCAAATGGTACATCGACTTGCGTTAATTGCCTCGACCAGCTCTCGTGGCTTTTTTACTAGAGAATGACTAATCGGAACCAACGTTGCCCCATTGAAAATCGAAACATAGAAGTCAAAAACAGAGTTGTCGAAATAGATGGGATTAGCGTTAGTGAACACATCTGACGGAACCACGTCAAAGGTATCTCGGCCCCATTCTATGAAATGAAGCAGATTTGAATGGCTAATGACCGCGCCTTTCGGAAACCCTGTAGACCCGGATGTGAACATGATGTAGGCGGGAGACATACCATGAAAATTCTGATCAATGAAGGGCCCATTGTTAAAGTTCTCACTCTTCGAAACGAGGTCGGCTAAGATAAACCTTTTGATATGAGGAAAATCACTGCTCAATTCTAAAAAAGAACCTTCTTGGCCAACGTCAAAAAAAACTG
>JBFWZR010000171.1:0-4184 GCA_050185175.1 Cyclobacteriaceae bacterium | reverse complement strand
AATCATTACGCTCTGCCCCAGAGAGCAAATTATATCTGCACGATACAGGAAGTCTTTCTCATCAATGGCGCCTTCGGTGCTCAAATCATTAAGCCTGAGTTCCGTCAGCACCAGCATCTTGCCTTTATCTACATCGGGTTCCTTTTTGAAATACCTACGCGCTGCGAGAAGCATATCAACATTAACATGAGTCACAGGTCTAAACCGTCCTCTAAGCACAAGTACATTTTTCTTGTACAACACTTCAGACGGCTGCATTACCTCCCCGTTTGGACCAAACATAGCAGCGCGTGTTAGTCCATTCTTCACCAACTTAAGCGCCATCAATCGGTTATCGACTTTTTCAAAATCAGGTCCCGATACTCTAAACATGTCTACTTCTATCCTTTTGCCAACACCATCGACCAACGACATCATGATTTCTTCAGGATCGTCAACCATCATGCAGGCGTAAATCATGTTCACCCCGACAATCCCAAGAGCAAACTGCTGCTGCAATGGGTCGTTGTCGTGCATCTTCACGTGAATCACACAATCGTTGGGTTCGGAGTTGGGCCTCTTCTGGAATCGTAGTCCGATCCAGCCCTGCCCCTGATTGGTTCGCTCATAGTTGAGCGCCTCTACAGTATCCGCAAAGGCGAAAAAGCGAGTTTTCTCGATAAGGTGTGGAAGGCGCTCTGGAAGCAGTGGGTATTCATGATCCAACATCCCCAAAAGGCGATCTTCGCAAACGTAGCGTTCACACACGCCATAGATAGCGTCACTGAACTTCATATCGTAGGCCGACATGGTTTTGGCAACGGTACCCGATGCACCACCTACCTTAAAAAAGTTGGCCGCTACCTCCTGGCCTGCGCCTATTTCAGCAAATGAACCGTAAACTTCTCTGCGTAGATTGATCTGAAGAGCCTTCTCTTGTGTGGTGAGCTTTTTTTTAGCTTCCATGAAATGCCTCAAGTGAAAAACTGATGTAAAGTTGACACTATTTTTTGAATCTATAAGTCAATACGTGCAAATTAAATTCACTACCACCTGATCTTTGTGGAACAAATAACGTGGCTTTAGGGATGGAGTAATTAACGAGCGTCCACTGTTATCCAGGTTGGAACTTTCTCGAAAGAGAAACCTTTCTGGATTCAGTTGTCAAATTATGAAAAAGTGTCTCGTGCTTTTTTACCGTGTTATCGATGTTGAATACCTCCATGACAGTTTTTCTGGCTCTATCTATCATCCACTCTCTCCTTTGGCCCGAGGTTGACAGCGTTAGTATATGCTCAGCCAATTGATTAATATTTCCATGCTCATACAAAAGACCATTCTCTCCATCACTGATAAGGTCATTGTTACCCGAAGCATTGGTGGCTACCACGGGTACCCCTAAATACATCGCCTCCATTATTGATTGTGAGAGACCTTCAGTGGTTGAACAAAGCGCATAAACATTGAACAGTTTCAGATAGTTGAGCGCACGTTCTGAGGGCACATCGCCTTCAAAGAAAACTTGATGAGAGAACTTGAATTTATTAATAATCAATTCCAGTTCTTCGTCTGATTGTATTCCAACAAAGATGACTTTTGCTGGCCGTCCCAAATTATCAAGTGATCTCAACAGTTCATCCTGATGTTTGCGTCTGGCGATGCAGCCGATGACCAAGTCATCGGGACTGATTTTGAATTTTTCCCTTAGTTGATGAACATAATTTTTATCAATAGTTCGGTATTTATGTTCAGGGGTTCCATTATATATCAATTCAATATGCCTCTCGGGTATTCCACCGCTGATTAGCGACTGTTTTACTCCTGATCCCACAGCTACTATCTTATCTGTTCCATTGACGTACACCAGATTTTGAATCGGCCCACCTATGCTGAGTGACAATTGCCTTCTCGTGTGTACCACTCTTACATTTAGAGAATAAATCCAACGGCTGAACACACTGGCATATCGATCCTTGCTCGATTGCGCATTGATCACATCAACTTTAAACTCTCTCACCCACTGTTTGATTTGACTAATGGCTTGAAGATCAAATCGTGACTTTAAATGCAGAGGTAGAAATGTGATTTGCGTTCCTTCACAAAGTCGGTGGAGCAACGACTCGTGTCGCGCAGCTACGTATATAGAATGACCTCGCTCAGCAAGTCCTTGTGCAAGAAAAAACACTGAATAGGTTGAGCCTGCCAGAAAGTCTTCTTGAGTGAGAAACAGAATACTTAGTTGTCGTTTCATAGGACAACCAAGTAACTACGCGACTTTTAACTCATCATGGGTTCACGATCAACCTATGATTATGTTAAGATGAGCTCAGTGTTTTGTCGTAACACTCAGGAAACCTCGGCATCGTGCTTCTCCTTCAGTACCCTCCTCAATATCTTACCAACATTAGATTTCGGAACCTCGGTAATGAACTCCACAAACTTGGGAACCTTATAATTAGTGAGACTCTTATGGCAGAAGTCAAGCAGTTCTTCCTCTGTCAAAGACTGATCTTTTTTAACAACATAAACCTTAATCGCCTCGCCAGATCGCTCGTGTGGCACACCGATGGCCGCCACCTCGAGTACTTTAGGATTCCCTGCGATTACATTTTCAATTTCATTCGGGAAGACGTTAAACCCGGAAACTTTGATCATGTCTTTTTTCCTGTCAACAATTTTGAAGAAGCCATCTTCGTTCATAAATCCGATATCCCCCGTTTTAAACCATCCACCTGGATAGAAGACTCCATCATTGTCTTTCTCCCAGTATCCTCTCATTACTTGAGGACCCTTGGCACATATCTCGCCCGTTTCACCTTGAGAAAGTTGATTCCCGTTGTCATCGAATATGGCCACCTCTGTGCTGGGCACGGGTATGCCAATAAACCCTCTACGATGCTTACCATCAAGTGGGTTGCAACAAAGCACCGGGGATGTTTCGCTTAGCCCGTATCCTTCCACCAAAGGTTTTCCCGTTACTTGTTCCCATCGCTCGGCCACAGCATCCTGCACAGCCATTCCTCCCCCTACCGCACCAGCAAGTCGTGAAAAATCCAGATTCTTAAAATCGGGATTGTTTAATAAACCATTGAACAATGTGTTGACGCCTGTAATGATGGTGAACTTGTGTTTCTGCAACTCCTTCACAAAACCCTTCATGTCGCGAGGGTTTGTAATCATCACGTTCTTCACACCTGAGGTGAACATAAGTAGTCCATTCACAGTCAAGGCAAAAATGTGATACATTGGGATTGCTGTGATGATCAGATCCTGATGATCAGCCCTCATGTACGGCTTGAACCAGTGCGTGATCATTTGATTGTGAGCGATCAGGTTCCGGTGCGACAGCTGAGCACCTTTTGATATTCCTGTGGTTCCGCCCGTGTATTGCAGCACCGCCACATCTTCTATATCCATCGAAGGCTTGGTGTAGTTCAATGAGGCACCTTTGCTCAGAACATCTTTGAATGAGATCGCACCGGGAATGTTATAGGCAGGTACCATTTTTTTCACATACTTCACCACAAAGTCGACAATGCCTCCTTTTATCGGGCCCAGCATGTCACCCATTTTTGTAATGATGATGTGCTTTGCAGGAATTTCATCTTTGATGACCTCCAACTGTTGCGCAAAATTGGCAACAATGACGACCGCTGAAACCTCTGCATCTTTGAACTGATGTTTCATTTCAGGCGGAGTGTAAAGCGGGTTTGTATTGACCGCGATCAGTCCCGCTTTGATAGCGCCAAAAAATGCAATCGGGAACTGAAGCAGGTTGGGCATCTGGATCGCAATGCGGTCTCCTTTCTTTAAGCCGAGCTCAACTTGCAGGTACGCTGCAAAACTATTGGCATGTTGCTGAACCTCCCGAAAAGTCATTTTCTTTCCGAAGTTCTCGAAGGCCACTTGCTCTGCATACTTCTCGCATGTCAAATCAAACATCTCGATAAGTGAACTGTACTCATATTCACCAATCTCATTCGGGATTCCGGCAGGATAACTTTTAAACCAGGGAAAGTCAGTCATAGCTAATTAGGTTTCTATTTCTAATTAGCAAAAATGTGTCAAAACAAAAAGGTTCTGGGTTACAGTCGGTGTTCAAGTACGTTTGAAACAAAATGATGACTGCAACCAAGAACCTTTGAAGAAGCTGTAGAGGGAGGGTTCGAACCTCCACGGAGAAGTTAGCCGCGGGACAAGAAGAA
>JBFWZR010000170.1:0-4335 GCA_050185175.1 Cyclobacteriaceae bacterium | reverse complement strand
GTTAAATCATTTAACCCCTAGTCTCATCGATTTCCTTTTATTCAAAGAATCGACTCGTAACAACCCTCTATCGAGTTGCTACGGGTCCGCTATCAAATTACATCTATTCAAAGAACGTTTTGACTCTTCTAAAATGTTGATTTTCAGAAGATTCAATCGTGTGCCTCTCTTTTCAAAAAAGAACCAACCCAACTGGTTGGCCTGCACTTCCCCCAAAAGGGAGCGCAAAGGTAACTTTTAGTGGACTATCCGCAAAGGTTGAGCAAAAAAAATCAATAATAATTCCTCCCATAGTTATCCACAAAAAGGCCTCAATTTGGCCCGAAAACCGTGCAAGGTTGCATGCCTTCTCTCAAAGCCCCGGCAGCAGTTGCGGATAGCTGAATATCTTTATAGCGGAGACTCGCAAAAATTAAGACCGACCCTTCTTAAAAATCGGAACTGTGCTGCACGGCTCGCCAAACATAATGCTTGACACTTCGCTGCGAAGGCGATTGGTAACCTCCACATAAACAGCGACCGGCACTTCCACTTTGCTACAGCCTTTGATCACAACTTTCGCATCCTTGTAAGCAGACCAATCCATGGCATCGAGCTTCTTTTTGAAAAGTGTAATCTCCAATTGCTCAAGTGAGCCAAAAATAACGGTGGCCGCAAATGGCTGAAGCACTGAACTCAAAAGCATAAAGGCCCAGGTTGGCACAATTGAATCGACTGAACATTGAATGCTCACATGCTTGCCTTGGTAAGCAGACCAATCGTTGGACTTGATAAAGCCTCTAAACTCTTTCTCCTTTAAAACCAAACCCCGATAAAGTTGATCTTTGATATCGAGCACTACTCTTTCGCCTGGCGTATACAGCTCTTCCAGATCAAAAGTCTTTAGCGCACTATTGGCAACCTTATTTACGATTTCCTCTTCCATGGCTTCTACAACACTATCAATTTGATTTTGGTTTTTTCACAATAAAGTCTTTCAAGTAAAAAGGCTCAAAGCTTGCCATATTTTCAAACGTTTGACTTTCGAATTTGGCGAAAGCCAGCCGGCCGATATCTACGGCAGAAGGAAAAACATCATCAAGAAAAACAGCATTTGTATGTTGAATCACATCCCTACACTTTGCCGCGCCATTACCAAAAAAAATAATTCTATGCTCAGCGAGCTCTGTCTGAAAGCTTGACTCATCAATTACTTTCGCTTGCATTTCGTGAATGGCTCTTCCGTCAATTGAAGCTAGCAAGCAATAAACCTCCATTCGCCTGGCATCCAGCATAGGGCAAAGCAAATCCCCCTCATCGAAACGATCAGCAACTTGGGACACCATGCTTTCTAATGTATTAATTGCGATCAAAGGAATTGAAAGAGCAAAACAAAGCCCCTTAGCTGACGCAACTCCAATACGCAAACCGGTGTATGACCCTGGGCCTGAAGACACAGCGATAGCATTCAATTGCTTGGGAGACACATCACATCTCTTCAGCACTTCATCGATCATCACGGCCAACTTGGATGAAGCAGATTGAGGCACATGTAAATGAGAACTGTCTAACAGTCTAGAGCCTTCAAACAATGCAACAGAACAAACTGGTGTGGCCGATTCCAGGCTCAGGATAAGGGCCATTAATTAGAAGACAGTAATGATTTGTATCGATCCTGCTCGTGCAGGAACCTTGCCGCTTCCGTCAACTCGTTGTCATTACGGAAGGACAACTCAACACGCGCTTTGATAAGCCCTGCATGAAACGCGATCTCCTCGCTCAGCACACGAGAAATCTCTGGTTTATAACGATTTAAATCTTTTGATCTATTTTGTTCAATTTGTTTCTCCAGCATGGTGAGCTGTGAGACCAACTCATCATATGATCTTTCCTTTTTGGCCACTTCAATCAAGTCATTCATTCTTTCCTCCAGCTCAGATGAGAAAGTAAATTTTTTCTCTTTCAGCCAATCACCAAATTTCAAGTAGTCTTCATCTGAAAGAACAAACCTGTCATCAATTTTCATGTCGGCATGCGCTGCACAAAAAGAAGTAGCATAATCGAAAATCAACCCTGATGTGATCAGTTGGATGGTAGCAGGACTTATTCGTTCTTCGTCCACTTTTACGTCTGGATCAAGGCCTCCGCCATCATACACTTTGCGTCCACCCTTTGTTAAAAATTCTGATTTCAATGAATCTGCCACGCGATCCACTGAACCATCTTCATTGCGATGGGTGTAGTCAAGCGCTTGAGTGCAGCGGCCACTTGGGATATAATATTTCGCTGTAGTAACTTTTAATTGTGCGTTGTAGGAAAGCGGCCTGGTGGTTTGAACCAATCCCTTTCCAAATGTTCTCTGTCCCACCAAAATTGCGCGATCATAATCCTGGAGTGCCCCAGCCACAATCTCTGATGCTGATGCACTTCCTCCACTGGTGAGAACCGCCAATGGGGTTGTGGTGTCCACCGGATTATTTAGTGACACATAAGTTTTGTTCCAGTCTTTAATCTTCCCTTTTGTTGAAACTACTTCGAGGCCTTTAGGAATGAAGATGTTCACAATATTCACGGCTTCATAAAGCAATCCGCCTGGATTATCTCTCAAGTCAAGAATCAGCGCTCGGGCTCCTTTACTTTTCAAATCAACAACTGCAGCTTCTACTTCTTTGGCGGCTCCGGGAGTGAAATCGTCAAGTTTTATATAACCGATGTTCTCCTTTACTATACCACTGTAGACAACGTTGTCCAATTTTATTTTCTGTCGGGCAATATTGAATGCAATAGGTTGATCTCTACCAGATCGCCTTATCTCCAATTTGATTGGGGTATTGGGTTTGCCTTTTAATAAAGTACTCACTTGTGAGGTCGTTTTACCCTCCACATTAATACCATCCACTTCTATTATTTCATCACCCACGCGAAGGCCGGCCTTGTTGGCCGGAAAGCCGAGGTAAGGATTGGTGATAACAATTTTGTTGTTAACGTTCCCGATTAGGGCACCGATGCCAGCGTACTGACCGGTCGTTTGAATACTGAAATCCTCGGCATCCTCCTCAGCGATATAGTCAGTATAGGGATCAAGTGACTCCAGCATGCCGGAAATGCCTTTATCGACTAAATCTTTGGGATCGATCTCATCCACGTAGTAGGCATTGACCTCCTTAAAAAGTGTAGCAAAAATGTCGAGGCTCTTGGCAATGTCGAAATACTTTTCTGATGGAGCGGTAAATGAAAAGCCAACCGCGATTGCAGCGATGATTGCAAAAGCTAAAAATCCCCTTCTTAGTTTCATTGAATCGTCTTTTAGATCATGATCAGAGAATCATGTGCGGAAACACCTAAAATCTCATTAAGTAAATATACGAAACAACGGTTTTTTCGGTCATTCATTTCGCTCTGGCGGTGGAATTGAGTTCAATTTCTCGATTGCACGACTGACGGCAGTCTCTATTTTACGGTAATCTGAGGTTTCGCGGGCGGTGTAGATGAGGCCAATCATCCACTTTTGAGTATCCTGAAGGGCTGACTTGTTCAGGCGATAAGCCTCTCTCATCCTTCGCTTTAGCTTATTTCGATCTACAGCCCTTTTGAAAGTGCGTGATGGGACTGAGAATAGAACCTGATTGCGCTCTCCCCCGAAATTTGGAAAGTAAAGAATCCTTAAGGGGTATAAATTAAAAGAGGAACCCTTATTGAAGAGTTCCTTTATCTGTTTTTCTTTTTTTAGTCTTTCGCTTTTGTGAAAGGAGAACTGCCCCATGAGGCCAAATTTATTAAACCTCAAGGCAATGCTCTGAGGCGGAAATTAGTGTTTCAGGGTCTTTTCGTCAGAAACAGTCAATTTCTTGCGTCCTGCCCTTCTGCGAGATGCCAGCACCCTACGACCATTGGCGGTTGCCATTCTTTCGCGGAATCCGTGCTTATTCTTTCTCTTTCTTTTCGATGGCTGGTAAGTCCTTTTCATTGTATTTGCTCTTTACCTAGTTAACAAAGGGCTGCAAAGATGCTACTATTTTCAATAAATCCAAAGAGCCAAAAAGTCATTAATAATGGCCGCAGAGCTTAAATCACTTAAAAACTGTGCTTTCCAATTTGGGATTGATCTCAACCTCCTGCAATTCAAAAGTGAGGCTCATCGGTCCCTGCTGCTGAATCAACTTGCTCGCAAACTTAATTCCCTGAATTTCCTCATAACCCACGATGGTCAGCGGAAAGCGCTTTGGGCCTTCGGGTGTAGATACCTCATTTTCAGTTCTCAGTTTCAGACCGGTCTCCATATCATAGTAGTCTACTTTTCTGGTCCCTTTCGGAAAACTGATTTCTACAACATACACATCCTTGCCTTCCATGTCA
>JBFWZR010000169.1:0-4454 GCA_050185175.1 Cyclobacteriaceae bacterium | reverse complement strand
CGACGCTCTTCCGATCTAAGTGGCCGCGTTGTCAAAATAAACAAGCGGCTTGCCATTTACCTGTTGATGAAGAATGGGAAATGAATCTCTGATTTTGTTAACGTCCAAACCTATCGTCTCAGAGACATTCATAATTAGAAGTTTTTATGAAGGCGTTCGGAGACAATGCCATCAATATATTCGCGAAGCTTTTCGTCTTTGATCGCTTCAAGAACTTCGCCAGCGAAAGCATAAAGCAGCATCGCCTTTGCGGTGCTTTTTGGAATCCCCCTTGATTGAAGATAAAACAGTGCTTCATCATCAAGTTGGCCTGTTGTGCAACCATGAGAGCACTTCACATCATCTGCCCAGATCTCAAGTTGAGGCTTGGTGTTGATTGTTGACCCATCAGACAACAGAATGTTTCTGTTCGATTGAAAGGCGTTCGTCTTCTGGGCGTGTGGTCTTACATAGATTTTACCATTGAAGACTCCTTTTGATTTTTCGTCCATGAGACCTTTGTACAATTCATTACTGAATGAATTAGGTTTCATGTGGTCAACGACAGTGTGATTGTCTACCAAAGTTTCGCCTTTGGTCAGGTAAAGTCCAAAAAAATGGGACTCGCAGCCTTCACCATCAATGAGAATTGAAAGATTGTTTCTGATCAGTTTTCCGTCAAGAGTGAAAGTGTAAGTGTCAGTTCGACTTGAATTTTCCTGGTAGATCGTGGTGTTCGAAACCTGGATCAGTTCACCAGCATCGTTTTGTATTTTGTAGTACTTGAACGAAGCGTTTGCCTGAACCTTTATCTCTTCATTCAAAGAATGAAACACAGGTTGAGCTCCATTGGTGTTTGTCTTTTCAACTATTGAAAAATCTGCGCCCTGCTCAATCAAAACCAACAGTCTTGAATGCGAGCTCATTTTACCTTCATGGGCATCATGTTGATTAATTACAACAAGGGGAGAGGAGACTGCTACGTTCTTTTCTACATGCACAAACAGACCATCTTGCCAGCCAGCAGCGTTGAGCAATCCAAATGGATCTTTCGAGTGAGGAAAGCTTTTGAAATGTGCGTCAATGACTTCGCTTTTCTCCTCAATAGCCTGCTTCAGTGGAAGAATAGTGAGGCCCTTCACTGACTTTAATGAAGACTGAGGTTCATCAAACCGGCCATTAGAAAACACGGCCACGTTGTTAGGAAACTCGCTTAGGAGAGTATCCTCGACTTTGGTTTCTGATGCGGGTGCTTCGGTGACAAGTTCTTTTGAGTTGAAGCTCTTGGAGACAATTCGTGTGATAGGAGTGAACTTATATTCTTCGCTCTTTGCCTCGGGCAGCCCCGATCTCTTTAGTTCTTCAAATGCCGCCTTGCGGGCCTGGCTATCATTCGAATAATCAATCGCTTGCAGTGATGTGATAAGACTCGTTGAGAAGCTTTCTTTTTCAGTTATTGTACTCATCTCAGGCTACCTCCACCTCACTTTTGATCCAATCATATCCTTTCTCTTCCAGTTCGAGTGCGAGTTCTTTCGATCCTGACTTCACAATTTTGCCTTTGTAAAGAACGTGTACATAGTCTGGAACAATATATTCAAGCAGTCGCTGGTAGTGCGTCACCACAATGGTAGCATTGTCCTTTGTTCTTAGTTTGTTTACGCCATTGGCTACAATTCGCAATGCATCAATGTCCAATCCCGAGTCGGTCTCGTCCAGTATCGCCAACTTAGGCTCAAGCATCGCCATCTGAAAAATCTCGTTCCGCTTTTTCTCTCCTCCAGAAAATCCTTCGTTGAGTGACCGACTCAGTAAGGACTGATCAATCTCAACAAGTTTAATTTTCTCCTTCATCAGGGTAAGAAACGAAACAGCGTCAAGTGTATCCTGACCTCTGTACTCACGAATCTTGTTGAGTGCTGTCTTCATGAAGTTGACAGTACTTACACCAGGGATTTCTACAGGGTATTGAAACGCGAGAAAGATTCCTTCTCTTGCGCGGTCTTCAGGGTCCATCTCCAGTAAGTCCTTACCCAAAAACTCAACAGTTCCTTCTGTCACTTCAAAGTCTTCCCGTCCTGCAAGAACAGAAGCAAGCGTGCTCTTTCCAGAACCATTCGGTCCCATGATGGCATGCACCTCGCCAGGCTTTACTTCGAGGTTAATTCCATTCAGGATTTGTTTCTCCTCAACACGCGCGTGTAGATTCTTTATTCTTAACATTTCTACCAGTTCAATATTTTAAATTCAACGACTATCCCACACTGCCTTCCAGTGTAAGGGCAAGAAGCTTTTGCGCTTCTACAGCAAACTCCATAGGGAGTTGCTTCAATACTTCCTTCGCATATCCATTTACGATCAATGCAACAGCAGCCTCTTCGTCAATACCTCTCTGCAGACAATAGAAAATCTGGTCTTCACCGATTTTAGATGTAGTCGCTTCGTGCTCAACGTGAGCAGATTTGTTTTCTACATCAATGTAAGGGAATGTATGTGCGCCACATTGGTCACCCATCAGCAGTGAATCACATTGTGAAAAGTTGCGAGCATTTTCAGCACGTTTCAATATGTGCACTTGCCCCCGGTAGCTATTTTGCGATTTGCCAGCTGAGATACCCTTTGAAACCACACGTGACTTCGTGTTCTTTCCGATATGAATCATCTTCGTTCCGGTATCGGCTTGTTGAAAATTGTTGGTTACTGCAACGGAATAAAATTCTCCGCTGGAATAATCGCCTTTCAATATGCACGATGGATATTTCCACGTAATGGCAGATCCGGTTTCAACTTGCGTCCACGAAATCTTAGAGTGATCGCCAGCGCAGAGCCCGCGCTTAGTTACAAAGTTGTAAATCCCGCCCTTACCATTTTTATCTCCCGGATACCAGTTCTGCACTGTTGAGTACTTGATCTCAGCATCCTTCATGGCATACAATTCCACCACTGCAGCGTGCAATTGATTTTCATCACGCATCGGTGCTGTACAGCCCTCGAGGTAGCTGACATACGATGCCTCTTCAGCTACAATCAATGTCCTTTCAAATTGGCCTGTATTAGCAGCGTTGATTCTAAAATAAGTAGACAACTCCATCGGGCATTTCACGCCTTTTGGAATGTAGCAAAATGAACCATCAGAAAATACTGCTGAGTTCAATGCTGCGAAGTAGTTGTCGTTGGGAGGGACCACCGAGCCGAGATACTTCTTCACCAGTTCGGGGTGTTTGCTGACAGCTTCACTGAATGAGCAGAATATGATTCCCAACTCACCGAGTTTTTCTTTGAATGTTGTTGCTACCGAAACACTATCGATGACAGCGTCAACAGCGACCCCTGTAAGGCGTTTCTGTTCCGTTAGCGAAATACCTAGTTTTTCGAAAGTCTTGATCAATTCGGGATCAACTTCCTCAAGGTTTTTAGGCTGAACCTTCTGCTTGGGTGCAGAGTAGTAGATAATGTCCTGATAATTGATTTCAGGGTAGGTTACATTTGGCCACTTGGGTTCTTTCATCGTGGTCCAGTGCCGATATGCCTTTAACCTCCACTCCAGCAGCCACTCAGGTTCATTCTTCTTAGCAGAAATGAAGCGCACAATATCCTCGTTGAGGCCCTTGGGCGCAGAGTCGGCTTCCAGGTCTACCGTCCACCCGTGTTCGTATTCTTTAGATGTAAATTCCTC
Source organism: Cyclobacteriaceae bacterium (assembly GCA_050185175.1). Classification (GTDB taxonomy): domain Bacteria; phylum Bacteroidota; class Bacteroidia; order Cytophagales; family Cyclobacteriaceae; genus ELB16-189. The sequence continues at coordinate 799 of JBFWZR010000169.1, read as the reverse complement.
CAGTACCTGGTTGTCTTTACTCATGCCAGTCTATTTAGACTAATTTTAAATAACTCTCAAAAATACTAACAAAACTTCGCTTTTAAGGTTTCTAAAAGGCCAAATTTATTATTCAGCAAGCTTTACCGGTCTGTCAAGACTCTCCTCGAGGGATATGATGGTTTCTGTTCTGGCAATACCTTCCACCTGCTGCATTTTGTCGTGGAGCACCTCCATAAGGTGGTCTGTATCACGGCAATAGATCTTGATAAACATGGAGTAGTTACCAGTAGTATAGTGGATGTTGGTGATCTCGGGTATCTCTTTCAGTTTTGCCAGTGCAGCATCATAAAGCCCGCTTTTTTCCAGGTATATGCCTATAAATGCGCAAAGACCGTAGCCCAATTTGCTGTGGTTGATCCGGAGGGTTGTTTTCTCCACGATGCCAGCTTCTTCCATTTTATTCATGCGAACGTGCACTGTTCCCTGTGAAACATGGACTTTTTTGGCAACCTCAGTGTAAGGCTTACGGGCATCTTCCGTCAATATTTCCAGGATTTTGAGGTCAGTATTGTCGATTTCGTAATTCTTGGCCATTGTTAGTGGTGTATTTTGATGTATTTATACAAAAATGATAATATTTTATAAATAATGTAAACTTTATGTTACAATGTTGAATTATTTATATCATTAATATTCCTTTGCTGAAGGTTTTTCAAACAGTGAAGTAAAAAAGCACATTGAAGACCTCGTTCTTTAAAATTGTAGGGTGTCGATCCCGATAGCGATCGGGATGGCAGACAAGCCCAAAAACAAAGAA
>JBFWZR010000168.1:0-4479 GCA_050185175.1 Cyclobacteriaceae bacterium | reverse complement strand
AAGTGGGCCCTGCTGGGATCGAACCAGCGACCACCTGATTATGAGTCAGGTGCTCTAACCGTCTGAGCTAAGGGCCCGAAAAGAGGCTGCAATGTTACGGATTTGATCTATAAATTAAAAGCTGGATTCAGCAACCAAATTCATGGCGGTTTTTGTCCTCCAATACGAGTTAATTGGTGGTAAACTTTTAAGTATACCGTTTTCCCTTAATGAAAAATGTGTTAAAATTGGAACCTAAACCAAACATTCCAGATGAAATTCACTCGTCTTCACTCCCTAACACTACTTGTATTATTGACCTTCGGACTGTGGTCTTGCGGATCTTCTTCCAAAGAGGGCAACAATTCCGATGAATTTAAGCAAGCTGAAGAGTCACTGCAGGAACAGATCGAGGAGCTCGTTTATAATATCCCGTCACCTTCTGAAATACCATATTTGCTTGAGGCAACAGGTGCAGAATACAACCAGAGCCTTATTAACGACAGGCAAAAAGCCGATCAATACAGCACAAGAAATGACAAAGCTGCTCTTAACCTGGGCGTTTATGCTGCCGATATCGGATACCTGAGCTCTTACGGAAAGACACAGGAGGCCATAGACTACCTCAACTCTGCAAAGACGCTTGCTGACAATCTGGGTGTGATTGGTTCATTCGACATGACTGTACTTCAGCAATTTGAGTCCAACATTGCCAATAAAGATTCACTTGCTTCCATCCTGAACAGGGCAATCCAAAAAACAGATGATTATCTGAAAGACGATAGCCGCAATAAGTTGGCAGCACTGATGCTAACCGGAAGCTTTGTCGAAGGTCTATATATCTCGACTGGCCTGATCAAGAGCTATCCAAAAAACATGCTGCCTGATGATGCACGCAATCTCGTGTTGACCCCGCTCATCCGCGTGGTGTTGGAGCAGGAGAAATCAGTAGACGAACTGCTGAAGATGTTGAGCACTATCGATCAGGCGGAACCAGTTGCTGGTTTAGTGGCTGATCTCACTTCTTTGCAAGCAAGCTACAGAGCGCTGAACATTGAAGAGCAGATCAAAAATAACCGAGCTGACATGGTTCTTTCTGATAAGAACCTGGTGGACATTTCGGCCGCTGTTGCTAAGATCAGAAACTCAATTACCGGATAATATTTTACAAGTAAACACATCAAAGGATTGGCCCCGCCAATCCTTTTTTTTTGTCAGTAATGCACCCTCGTTTTGCTATCTTTAACCATCCCAAAAACCCTCAGCCATGAGTGAACCCGTCCTTAAAGCCATCATAAAGTTGTTTGCGTTGGTTGCCAAAGAAGATGATGTTACAAAACACGAGCGGGAACACATCGAATCATTCCTATCCGATCACTTGAGTGACTCTGCAGTTGCCAGCAAGCTGAAACTCTTCGATGAGCACACAGAGCAACTCACATCACACATGTCGCCAGAAGAGGAGCTTAAGACAATTTCATCAATCTGTGAGTCGATCAATATCGAAATTGCCCAAAAGCAGAAGATGGTGATTATGGTCGAGCTTATGAGTGTAGTGCTCGCAGATGGAACGATATCAAAGCGGGAAGACTACCTGGCGAAGACAATAGGCGCTGCGTTAAACATTGAGCAGGAAAATATCGAACTGATTGAGAAATTTTTGCTCGGTAAAACACCGGATAAACTTGATCACGAAGACATCCTTGTGGTAGACAGCACCCAGGGTGGCTATGGACGATGCAAGCACATTCATCGTCCCGAACTGGATGGATTCGTGGCAGTGTTGCATATACGAAGTACGGACGTTTATTTCTTTGAATACATTGGTCACAGCGATGTGTTTTTAAATGGTGTTCCTCAAAAATCCGGCAGCATCAATGTGCTCGCTACCGGTAGCACCATTCGATGGAAGAATGTAACTCCGGTTTACTACGGTGACATCCTAGCACAATTCAAGCAACTTGGTGATGGCAAAAGACTTTCATTTGAGGGGCGAAACATCAGCTATCAATTCAAAAATGGCCGCCTGGGCTTAAGACAAGTAAATGTATTCGAAGAGTCAGGGAAATTAGTAGCGCTGATGGGTGCTAGTGGCGCAGGCAAGTCTACGCTGTTGCACGTACTCAACGGAACCGAGAAACCATCAGAAGGTCAGGTGCTGATCAACGGAGTTGACATCCATAAGAATCCAAAGCAGATCGAGGGCGTTATTGGTTTCGTTCCGCAGGATGACCTATTGATCGAGGATCTTACAGTTTATCAAAATCTATATTTCGCTGCAAAGCTTTGTTTTGCCCACCTAAGTGAGAAAGAAATTGATACTCTTGTCATGCGTACTTTGGAAGATCTAGGATTGGTTGAAACCAAAGATCTCACTGTCGGCTCTCCCATGCGGAAGACAATCAGCGGTGGTCAACGGAAGCGCCTGAATATCGGCCTTGAATTGCTGCGCGAACCGAATGTTCTCTTTTGTGATGAACCAACTTCCGGGTTGTCATCCAGAGACTCTGAAAATATCATTGATCTATTGAAGGAACTTTCCCTGAAAGGAAAATTAGTATTTGCTGTTATCCACCAGCCTTCATCTGACATCTTCAAGATGTTTGACAAACTCGTTGTGTTGGACACTGGAGGTTATCAAATTTACTATGGCAATCCCGTAGATGCTGTTACTTACTTTAAGAAGAGCATCAACCTGATCAATAGCGAGCAAGGCGAATGTGTTTCCTGTGGCAATGTGAATCCGGAGCAGATATTCAACATCATTGAAACCCGGGTCATCAATGAATATGGGAACTTCACGAATGAGAGGAAATTTTCCCCGGAGCAATGGGAGAAAAAATTCAAGGAGAATGTCAAGCTCGAAAAGCTTGAGCCGTCTAAAGAGGTACCTCACTCCTCCCTGAATATTCCCGGTTGGTTGAAACAAACGAAGATATTCTCTCTCCGAGACATGCTCTCCAAGTTGAGCAACCGTCAGTACGTGCTGATCAATTTTTTAGAGGCTCCTCTCCTGGCATTCATTTTGGCATTCATCGTTCGATACTACAATGAGGCAGATCCATTCAGAACAGATTATGTGTTCAGTAAGAACCTGAACATGCCCGCCTACTTTTTCATGAGCGTGATTGTAGCGTTGTTTATGGGGCTCACCGTAAGTGCGGAAGAAATCATACGCGACAGGAAAATTTTGAAACGGGAGGCCTTCTTGCACCTTAGCAGAAGCAGCTACATCGTTTCGAAAATCGGAATTCTATTCCTGATTTCAGCCATTCAAACATTGATGTTTGTATTGGTGGGTAACTACATCTTGGAGATAAAAGGAATGCTACTCATTCATTGGGCAATCCTCTTTAGCACATCATGTTTCGCCAACTTGCTGGGACTAAACATTTCCTCAGCATTCAATTCCGCAGTTACGATTTATATCCTGATTCCCATACTACTGATTCCACAACTCATCCTTAGTGGGGTTGTTGTAAAATTTGACAAACTGAATCCTGTAATCGGTAACACTGAAACTGTTCCATTGGTTGGTGATCTGATGGCGTCACGATGGGCATTTGAGGCAGCCATGGTAGCGCAGTTCAAAGACAACGAATATGAGAAGGAATTCTACCTGTACGACAAGAACATGGCAGAGTCTGACTACAAGAAGATCTATTATATTCCGGAACTTGAGACACAACTCGATTTTGTTAATCTACACTACCAAAATACTGAAGAAGGCATACTCAAACAGGTAAGGGATAATCTGTCGCTGCTTCAAAATGAAATTGACGGTGAATTGGATATTGTGGGCCACGAAAATTTCAGTTACCTGGATAAACTCACACCCGAAAAGTATGATTCATCTGTCTTTCGGGAAACTAAAAAATTCCTGGAAATTTTAGGCAAGTACTATATCAACAGATACAACACAGCCGATAAAAAACGGGATGCCATTATCCGAAACGCGACAAAGACGGCTGCCAAAGAAGAAGAGTTTGAACGATTCCGGGAATCATATCAAAACGAAGCCATTACAGAGCTCGTAAAAAACACGACCGAGCAACACAGAATCGTGAGGAGTGGCAACAAACTCATCCAAAAAATATTCCCGATTTACAAAGATCCGGATCCTGATCACGTTGTGGATTTCAATGCACAGTTTTATATGCCGTCCAAACACTTCCTGAATCAAAACATTGATACCTTTTGGTTTAACCTTGGAGTAATCTGGTCGATGACGCTAGTTCTTATCGCCACGCTTTATTATGAGGTGTTGCGCAAAATCGTGGATGGATTGAGCAACATCTCCAATCCGATACCGAAAAGAATGTAGAGTCCAATGTTCTTCTTTCTCTCTAAGACGTTGAACTACTTCACCATGCCACTGGTGATTGTCAGCCTGCTGCTGATAATTTCACTGTTCGTAATAGGTAAATAGTGGAAAACGAGTAAGCGGGTTGCTGGCTTCATTCTTCTCCTTCTGTTTTCTAATGTTTTTATCTCCAATGA
>JBFWZR010000167.1:0-4571 GCA_050185175.1 Cyclobacteriaceae bacterium | reverse complement strand
AATACCTTCGAAATCCGCGATTCAAACATGGACGATCTTATCGAAGAAATTGAGGAACAGATCTCTCAAAAGAAAAAAGTTCTCGTGGTTGTAAACACTGTTGACAAGGCAATCGAATTATATGGTTTACTCAAATCGGTGGCGGAACAGGCAGAGGTTCAAGCCATTTGCTATCACTCCCGATTCATCAATAAGCATCGTTCAAATAAGGAAAAGGACATCTTTGAATTAGAGAAAAAAAATAGTGGTGGCGTTTTAATAGCTACTCAAGTAGTTGAAGTCTCGCTTGACATTGATTTCGATATTCTGTTCACTGAAAATGCCCCTATCGATGCAATCATACAAAGGGCTGGAAGAGTTAATAGAAAAAGAGAAAAAATAAATAGTAAGGTCATTATAGGGAGACATTTTGAAATCACTAAAAGGATTTACGATGCTGGTACTATTTTGGACGACACCTACTCAGAGTTCTCAATAGTCAATGGCAAAAGATTAACAGAAAATGACCTTACTGGTATGGTTAATAAAGTGTATTTAAACATGGACGTTAAGGGAAATCAGAGTTATCAAGAGGGTTTAAATAAGTATTTGGACATTCAGTACAAGTATAACTTTATCAAGGATTTAACTAGTGATGAGGACATCTTTACGAGAGAAAATTTAGATACTGTTTCGGTAATTCCAGATTGTTACTTCGAAGAGCTCAGTCCTGTAAATGATAAAGATGAATACGCCAAGTATGAACTGTCTGTAAGAAGGAATTGGAAAGCAAGGGTACCAGGGAAGAGCCTAAATGGATTTTGGTTCCTTTCAGGTGAATATGACTATGAAATAGGATTTAGACCAAAGCCCAAATCGTTTGTATCCTTTTAGGATGATCTAACGTAGCCTTAACATGCCCCTCCCCCTCACCATCATTCGTTTCCCTGACATCCGACTCGAAAAGCGCGATGCCCACAAGCTAAGGGGTTACTTCGGCAACCTGTTCAAAGCCCATTCTCCCCTGCTTCACAATCATTTCGAGGATGGCTCCCTGCGCTACCGCTACCCGCTGGTACAATACAAAGTGATCGATGAAATACCGATGCTGGTAGGCATCAATGATGGCGCGAAGCTCCTCACCGAACTTTTCTTGAAAATCAAAGAACTTAATATTGATGGAAATATTTACCCGCTCCACCAGAAAAACCTAGACCACCTGCAGGGCGAAGCAGGGCTTAGTCAGACGCTGCATACCTATAAGTTTGCCAACCGCTGGATGGCACTCAATCAAGAAAACTACAAAAAATACCTTACCCTATCATCCGCTGATCAACGGCAGCAATTGTTGAACGGAATTCTGGTCAGCAACTTGCTGAGCTTCTTCAAAGGCGTAGACATCTGGCTTCAAGGACAGATCATGGCCACAGGGAAGTTTACCGAACATAAAACCAGTTTTAAAAACAGACCCATGCTCATCTTCGATGGCGATTTTGTTGCCAATGTGCTTCTACCCGACCTTGTAGGTGTAGGCAAACAGACTTCGCGCGGGTTCGGTACAGTCAGACCTGTCAGGATTGACCCAAAACCGATAAAAAGTTAATCCTGACAGGTCTGAAATGACACCCGGCAAGACTTACCATATCTACAACCACGGCAATGCCGAAGACAACCTTTTCCGATCGGAAGAAAACTATCGCTACTTCCTTCAGAAATACGGAGAGTATATTTCACCGGTAGCCTTTACCTACGCATTCTGCCTGATGCCCAACCACTTTCACTTTCTCGTCAAAATAAAAGAAGAATTACAGGCTGGAAACCCTATCTCAGGCTCCAAAGGAGAGAAGCACATCATCCAAACCTTCAGCAACTTTTTCAATGCCTACACGAAAGCGTTCAACAAAATGTACTCGCGGAGAGGCAAGCTTTTCCTGACGCCATTCAAACGGAAGGAGGTGACCAATAACCAACAACTGGTCAATACCTGGAAGTACGTTCACTACAATGCAGTGCATCACAGGTTTGTGGATGATCCCCATGATTGGCCGCACAGCTCCATCCACGAATACCGTCTAAGTAAATCCTCATGGCTGAAACTGCTGCCTTTTGAGAACAATCAGACAGCTATCCGGAATATTAAACCCGACTGGAATGATTTTCTGAACTTCGACTATTAATGATCCCAGGAAGGGATTAACTTAGTCTTAGGATGCAAATCTTTATCAATACGCCTGGATCTTACCTGCACGTCAAAGACGAAATGTTTGAGATCCGTCAAACCAAAGAGGGTCAGGAGGAAAAACATCAGATTGCAGCACACAAAGTCACTACCATTGTTCTCCCAAAGTCTGCGGCTCTATCGACAGACGCCATACACCTGGCCCTGAAATTCAACATTGACATCGTTGTTATACACAATAACGGACACCCGGCAGGCAGATTCTGGCACAGCAAACTGGGCAGTACGACCAAGATCAGAAAGGCACAACTGGAAGCCAGCCTCTCCGAAGTTGGACTGCACTGGGTGAAAGATTGGATTTTAAAAAAGATCGAAAACCAGGCAGAGTTTCTCGAGAGCTTGACGAAACACCGCAACACGATTGTAGACTACCTGCGGGCACAGGCCGACAAAATACGCTCACAAGGCATTAAAATCAGTGGCTTGACAGGCGCATCAACAGCCGAAGTGGCCGACACCATCAGAGGCCTTGAAGGCACTGCGGGCAGGCTCTACTTCGAGGCACTGAACGAAGCTATGCCAGAAGCCTACAAATTCAGCGGTCGTAGTAGCAGACCAGCGAAAGACCCATTCAATGCATTCTTGAATTATGCCTATGGCATTTTGTACAGTCGCATAGAGCGGGCACTTATGCTGGCTGGTGTCGATCCTTATGTAGGCTTTTTACATCGGGACGATTACAACCAACTGAGTATGGTGTTCGATTTTATCGAGCCCTACCGTATCCATGCAGAAACTGCCGTCTTCCGGCTCTTTACCTCAAAAAAAGTAAACAAAAGCTGTACGGATGAAATCACTAACGGATACAGTCTTAATGACGAAGGAAAAAAAATGCTGGCCGAGCACTTCATTGACTACCTGGACAACCAGACCATAAGGCACAATGGTCGCAACCTAAGCAGGATGCACGCTATGCAGCTCGATGCACATCAATTTGCCAACAAACTGATAGGTAAAGCATGATCACCTGGGTATTGTACGATATCAAAAAAGATAAAGCCAGGAACAGGGCCGCCAAATACTGTAAGCAGGCAGGTTTGTACCGAGTGCAGTATTCCACTTTTATCGGCAACCTGGGGGTGCAGCAGCGAGATGCGTTGTCCATCCAACTGGAAAACGAAATCGATTCAGATGAAGACAAAGTATACATTTTGCCCATGAGCAAAGACGACCTGAAACAAACAGTGTTGTTGGGCAAAGCCTTTGATAAGGCGTATGTTTCCGATGAGGTGAAGGCATTGTTTTTATGATAGCGCTCACCCCCTCGCATATCATCGAGTATTTGTATTGTCCCCGGTTCACGTATTTTGAATACGTATTGGGTATTTCACAAAACGAGGAAAAATATTATAAGGTAATGCGTGGTCGGGAGATACACGATGAAAAACTGGAGCGGAACAAAGACTATCTCAGAAAAAAGATTGGAGCCATCAAAAAGCTGCAGGATCAATACCTGGCCAATCAGTGGTTGCGGGGGCGGGTAGATGAAGTACTGGAATTGGAGGATGGCAGCATGGCACCGTTGGATTACAAATTTGCAGAATACAAGGGTCGGATTTTTGAGACCTATAGATACCAACAGTACTGTTATGCATGGTTGATCGAAGAGAACTTTGGCAAGAGTGTTAATAAGGGGTTTTTGGTGTACACCCGAAGTAAACACCATTTAGAGGAGGTAGCGATTGACGAAAGAGACAAAAAATTGGTGCGTGAGGCAGCGATGGCAATTCAGGAAATTATCGACAATAATTTCTTTCCAAAAGCAACCCGATTTAAAAGGCGATGTTTAGATTGTACTTATAGAAATATCTGTATTAAATAGGCCTTTGCCAGGTATCAATTTATTTTGGCAAGGGCCAAAACCTCTTGTATCGAATTGACCTTAAATGAGTTATCTTTACGGAAAGGCATGCATAAATGCTTTAAAAAACGATCTTTGACATGTTGAAAACAAAGATTCAATACGGTCAAATATTGGTTTATGTTATTGACTCAGAAGGAGTTGGTAAAAGTCACGACTTCTGAATCACATTCCACGACAACAAGGATTGAAACATGAAACAGAACCAGAAACATTTGATATTACAAAATCTTCTGAATCACATTCCACGACAACAAGGATTGAAACTTATCAATCGGGTAAAAAGGCTGGACAAAGAAAGCTTCTGAATCACATTCCACGACAACAAGGATTGAAACAGTACGCTAAACCATAACGGATTCGATTTAATAGCCAACCTTCTGAATCACATTCCACGACAACAAGGATTGAAACAACATAAACCGACCAATACTATTTTCGCGTGTCCCGCTTCTGAATCACATTCCACGACAACAAGGATTGAAACAGCCC
>JBFWZR010000166.1:0-4883 GCA_050185175.1 Cyclobacteriaceae bacterium | reverse complement strand
TATATCGCCTGAGCCGGGTGGACTGTTAAGCCGTCTCACCCCAAGACAGAGGGATATTGTAAAAGAAGTAATAGAAAAGGTGATTGCTGAATTGACCAGACCCCTTACTGAGTCTATCAATTTGGTCGCCAAGAATGTCAATGATCGTATTACCAATGAGGTGAATGAGATTATTGCATTAGCGAATGCGCAAGTGGATGACAAGGTGTCGACACTAGTCAATAGCATTGCACAAGGTATTGTCAATTCTGCCTCCAACGGTAAAGTGGACCTCTCCTCGCAGATTGAGCAACTGGCATCTATCACTACGCAGTCGGTCACACGGGAGGTGAAGCTCTCCGTCACTACAGCCATCAAAAAAAATATTGAAACACCGTTTACCAGTCTTGTTCAGAATGGAATTGCTGATCGTGTTAATTTATTTGTTCGCGAATCCGCGACACAAACCGTTATTTTTTCGCTGGAAGGAAAATTGAGACTGGAAGATATTCCCAATTCACTTCTTCAAGGTGTGGACACTGTGCTGAGAAATATCGGACAGACCGTCTATGATCAGATTAATTTTTCGACAATCACCACGATGGCTTACAATACAGTTGACGAGGCCATCAGGGGAATTAATGTGGACAGAATCGTTGCAGAAATAAAATCTGGTGCGACATCCATGGCTGTAAATACGCTGACCGATATGGCCAACGAGAAGGTGGCCACAGCCGCCAGAGATTACCTCAACAATCAGCTGGGGGTTGATGTACCGATCAATTTTACCGGTCTCGGTAAGAAATTATTGAGTGGAGAGAAATTGCTGTCATTGGACTCCATCAATGTGAGGTTGAAGACAAAGGTTTTAGAGCTAAACGGGTTCGTTTATTTCAAAAGAGACCAGCCTACTTATGGTGATGTCTTTATGGGTGACATTAATGTTCTCATCAAAGTACCCAAGCCATTTAGCCTGAAAGCTATTTACCTGAACGGCCGTGTAGATGACTACAGCTACTGGTTTACCCAGGTTTCCCCTTCGCAGGGAGAGACTACGAAGCTAGGTGAAGTTATACCTAAGAAAGCACGACCCTTGACGACACCTATCAATATGGGCGTAGCGAAAATTGTTGGGGTATCTGGTCGAGTTTATCATAGGATGCTTGATCTGCCGGATAGGCCCATTGTGCCAGACCCTTCCAATGACTATGGGGCTTACCTCAACCTGATATTTTTTGACAATAACAGGAATGGTAAGACCATGCGATTGAATGTCGCGGGTGCTTTCGATACAAAAACCAATGGAGACTATGTGTTGGAATTCGAGGGCGATATCCAGTTGATGAGCAAATCGCCTACGGTCGAAGATATTGATCCAGCGGCAGCGGCCAGAGGCGAGTTTAGGTTCAGCTACAATTCTGCAGAGCAACATTTCCTTGGTTATGGCCGGGTAGAAGTGGAAAAGCCCGGGAAATTGTGCGCCTCAGGTTCCGTATTGGTGGATACAAAACCAGGCAGATGGCGCGTGGAGATAGGTAATCGCGATGACAGGATTACCTTCATACCTTTCTGTGCAGGATGGTCGCCTACGGGTTGGCTGGCAGTTACAGAGAGTGAAGCGGAACTAGGATTGGGTGTGCAGTATTCTGTGTATGCAGAGACACCTACAATCAATTTTGTGATCGTCAAAGCCAATGTGGCTCTTGATGCGGGACTCGCTTTTGGTGTGGTGGCCGGTGTGAGATACGATCCTGATTTCGCCCTGCTTCGTGCAGGCGTTTGGGTGGATCTTTGGGCAGATATCTTGATCAACTACAAAAAGCCCTTGGGCAGTTGGAAAAGCTTCAGCGTACTTTCTCTTTACGCAAAAGGTGACTTGTTATTAATATTCGAACCAAAGCCCACCACGTTGGAAGGAAGCCTGAAAGGACATGTGCGACTGCTGAGTATTGTCACCATTAATTTTGATGCGGGCTTCCGGAAGGAAATTTCATGATGCACTGTAAGGACTATATCAAGTGGATAGCAGTTGCGCTGCTGGTTGCGGTGAGCGGTGCCTTTGTTTCGGCACAGACACCGGCCGACAGTACAGTGGACAAAAACACGGTTAAAAAAATGATCCATTGGGTATCCGTGTTCACTATGTATTCCGATTTGGATCTTTCTGATAAAGTGGACCTTGCCGAGTATGCTGACGCGGCAGACATCGCATCAGGTTTTGTAACGAATCCGGAGTTGAGTGTGAAGCTTGCGGAGTTTCGGGCAGCAACATTCGTGAATGTCTACCCCAAAGGGATGATCGGAGGAGACCAGTGGATTACCAATAAACTCAATGAGATTTCCGAAGCGCAGTACAGTACCCTCAATGCACCTTACCTCTCGCTGGAAGTCTGGTTTACTCCGATAGATGCCAACTCTGGATACTTGGCGCATGTAATGCTGGAGCCGGGAGCAGAAATTTCCGAGGATGTGGTAGGGATTCAACGACAGATTAACGAACAATTGACTGGAAAGTCATTTGCCAGCCCTCGTACAGCCAAGCAAACTGTCAATGAGGCTATCTTCAGAGGACTTGATGAATTGCAAACATTGCTAGGCTCACGGTATGCACCCAATATTGCCATACGCTTTGATGATCATCTGTATGTGAACGGCAATACCCTTGAAACATGGCAACGAGCCGATGGGTTGATCCAACTGGAGGCAGTAGACCGCGAGGGAAATTTACTTACAGACAATCTTACATGGACTGGTGTACGTGGAGGCGGAAATCCGGTAGAGTTTTTGATCAACGAAGTTCGCACCGACTATGTCACGCTGAGGCGGGGGGATGATCAAATCAGGGTGATGGTAAGGGTGAAGGAGTTTAACCTGAATGTGGAGGACCTGTTAAAGGAGCTACTGTTGGAAGTAGTGGGTGAGAAATTACAAGAGGCTCGCCAAGATATTGAAAAAATAAAGGTTGACTCCGCTCAAGCAGTAAGAGACATAACAACGAACCGAGCGCAGTTAGATAGTCGATTGGGGATAACTCATGCACGAAATATATTGTCTGAATTTGAACCTGAGCCGCTTGACGATGTGAGGTCGGGTACTGTCAGTGAACTAGAGAGGTTAAGGAATGATCCTGTCACAAATGACTACATAGAGTCAAACAGATTAAGGCTTTATCTAATTGCCGAGGCGTTGCTTCAAATCAAGATCGAGTCCTTTCTTCGAAGTATAATTGCTGATGAGACGAATATCAATGTTTATGTGCTTGCTATTAAAGACAATAGCCCCGACTTGATTGCCGACCTAATCGTGAACCTGGTAAGGCGTCCCGAAAATAGAACTCAGATAAAAGACTTGGTAATTGCTTTTCTAAACAAACAAATTGATGAGGTGGCTTCGAGGTCTTAGTTGTTTTATTCTTCTCTTGTCGTGGAGTTTCGCCTACGCGCATATTCCTGATGAGCAGCGGATTGAGCTTGGCATAACGCGGCTTTCAAATTTGATCAGGCAGAATGAGATCAATGATAAATCCGGAGTGAGCCATTTGAATCGCCACATCTTTAGCTTGGACGAGTGTGATCTTGAAGACCGAATCAGGGAAAAAGGAGTTTCCTTTATTCCGGATGCGGAGGTAATTAGCCGAATGGAAGACTTCCTTCGGGAGCTGGCCAATAAAGGCGTGCATCTTTATGTTGCGCTCAATGGTGAGGATCTGGTAGTCGATGAGCTTGGAGATGTAACTACCAATATTTCTTTCAGCCATTCAGACCAATTCGCAGTAGTTAATCAGCGTGTTTCTACTATCCTTGACGAAATCTACGGTCGATGTTCTATTTCCTCTCTAGGTAGTGGAAAGAATGCCTTGTTAGGGATTACACCTGTTAATTGGCTGGGGGTTCACAAAAACAAAGAGAAAAGTGCACAGGATTTACTTCGAATATTTTTTCTACGATCAGTTAGGAAAGGACCAGCATTTCCTGATCTGCTGAAACTTATTACCCAAAGAGCAGAAACGCAGCCTGTGCCTCTGTATTCTGCAGGCGACCGTAACACAGCATTTGAAAAGCATTTGAAGCTCTACGCTTCTGTGATGGAAAACTATTCATCCTTGGTGTCATGTCCCGTAGCTGGGCAGTTTATAGAAGAGCGCAAGAGTAAGGAACCATTCGTGAGTGATGAATTAATCCAGACGGTGGCGGACTACTTATGCACTTATGGTAATGATTTGAGCAAAGACTACAACCAGGAGGCAATTAATAGCCTGCAGGCGTGGGAAAAGAAATACTATTTCGAAGAGGCTTCACAGAACGACAATCGAACCTATGAACGTTACTTAAGCGCATTACAAAAGAGAAATAGCTGGTACAAACAGGCAGCAGAGAAGACTTTCACAATAAGAGATCAGGAAAATATGATCCTCCTGGCCGAGTGGTTCAACAACTCAGAACTCCGAACACTTACCGTAGGGCAGAAAATCAGTATGCTAATCACTATTGCTAAGGGGCCGATGAATGGAGATTGGGTAGGGAAAAATGGTGAGGGAATGGCGTTGAGAATAATGCGGAGTATTAAAAAGGAAGAGGCTGAAGATTTTCTTGAACTATTGATCCGCGAAGGATATGATGGTGAGGTGCTCCTTAACGAATTGTTTTCAGGGATTGATGATTTTGGTGGCGCTGATAATTTCACTGCTTTCATCAATGAACTTCAGCGCCTCGTTTTCGCCAAAAATAATATCTCCACCGAGAATGCCCCTGATAAAACCTTATACAGGAATTCAGCCTATCAGTTCGTTTGGAATTCCCAATCAATGCAAATACTTCCTGTGCAGATCGATTATGTCATATCACGCAAAGATGAAAGGACCCTGTCCGTTGAGCGAAAAATTTGCGTATATATAGCTGTAGTAA
>JBFWZR010000165.1:0-5402 GCA_050185175.1 Cyclobacteriaceae bacterium | reverse complement strand
CGTCAACGGAGGTGCGATTGCAATTGGCCATCCTCTTGGATGCAGTGGTGTTCGCATCAGCGCTACCCTGCTCCATGAAATGGCAAAAAGAAAAGCAAGGTACGTAGTTGCCACAATGTGTATTGGGGTTGGTCAGGGCGCGGCAATTGTCTATGAGAATCTTAGAATTTGATAGTATAGAATTCAAGAGTAGTTAAACACTCAATGGCATCATGACAAGGATTTTGAACCCTCTCAAATTCTTCTATGTCTTCTCAACATCTGCGAACGATGCGTTACTTTTTTGAGATCAGCTACAACGGCACAAAATTTCATGGTTGGCAATCACAAGCCAATGCTGTAGGAGTGCAGGACGTTGTAGAGGAGGTATTTCAAAAGCTTTTTAGAAAAGAAATTAGTATCGTGGGCAGTGGGCGAACGGACACGGGAGTTCATTGCGTGAAACAATATTTTCATGCGGATTTCGAGCAAAAGTTGGATTACCGCTCTACATTGGTTCGACTCAATTCGTTTCTCCCTCACCAGATATCGATTAACTCCATTCACCTTGTTGAACCACCAGCGCACGCCCGTTATGATGCGCGTGAAAGAACCTATGAATACCGTATCACGCAAAGAAAGAGTCCATTTCAGCATAACTATGCGTTTTACTATTTCAAACCGATAGACGTTGAAAGAATGAACAGGGCAGCAGAGTTGCTGGTTGGCAAGCATGACTTTCAGGCCTTTAGTAAGGTAAAAACGGACGTAAATCACTTTATTTGCGACCTGAAAAAAGCGAGATGGAATCAAAAAAATGATTTGCTCGTTTTTACGATCGTGGCCAATCGATTCCTGCGTGGGATGGTAAGGGCCATTGTCGGCAGCCTGCTGGATGTAGGGACCGGGAAAACGACCTTGAAAGAATTTCATCAAATAGTAAAGAGCAAAGACAGGAGAAAGGCTGGAATGAATGTACCCCCTGAAGGTTTGTATTTGATGAATGTAAAATACCCTAAGCGAATTTTTTTAGACTAGCCTGGTGGAGAAAGAACAGATAAGTAGCGGTAATATTATTGACTTTAAGGTTCTAAATAGGATCCTTGAGTTTGTTAGACCCTACCGCGGGCGGTTTTATTTTTTGATTGTACTCACGCTTTTGCTGGGCGTACTTACTCCCATCCGACCTCTGTTGATTCAATACACCTTGGATCGCGATGTGGCTAATGGCGACTATACCGGGATGGTGCAAATCATGCTCCTTATTTTCGGTTTGTTAATCATACAATCGGTATTTCAGTATGTACACACTTATATCTCCGGCAGAATAGGGCAGTATGTAATTCGTGATATAAGAATCAAACTGTATCAACATCTTGTCGGATTCCGATTGAAATTTTTTGACCGCACACCAATTGGGAGATTAGTAACGAGAACCATTTCGGATGTGGAAGCGCTTGCCGATGTTTTCAGTGAAGGCCTTGCGGCACTTGCGGGTGATTTACTTCAGATCGTTTTCATCCTGGCGTTTATGTTCTACACGGATTGGCGCCTGGCATTGGTGAGTTTGTCTACGATTCCGTTGATGCTTTTGTCGACCTATATTTTTAAGGAAAAGATCAAGGTGACATTTAATGATGTGAGGAATGCAGTGGCGAATTTGAATTCGTTTGTACAGGAACATCTCACAGGAATGTATATCGTCCAGATTTTTGGAAGTGAAAAAAGAGAACTGGAAAAATTTAAGGAGATCAACAAAGAGCATCGCGCTGCACACCTTAAGTCCGTGCTCTATTACTCAATCTACTTTCCAGTTGCCGAGATTATCGCTGCTATGGGGATTGGTTTGCTGGTGTGGTATGGCGCTAAAGGAGTAATCAGTGCAGATACCGGAATCACAATAGGAACACTCACTGCTTTCATCATGTATATCCAGATGTTCTTTCGCCCTATACGCATGATCGCAGACCGGTACAACACCTTGCAAATGGGGATTGTGAGTTCGTCAAGGATAATGAACCTGCTCGACAGTGCTGAGCACATCGCGAATAACGGCACACGCTCGCTGGACGAATTGAAGGGTAAAGTAGAATTTGACCATGTGTGGTTTGCCTACAATGACCCAGAGTATGTGTTGAAAGACATCAACCTGAAAATTCAACCCGGAGAGACTGTAGCCCTGGTTGGAGCCACAGGTGCTGGCAAGTCATCGATCATCAATTTGTTGAATCGTTTTTACGAAATAAAAAGAGGTACCATCAAAGTAGATGATGTTGATATTGCTGAAATAGAATTGTCATCGCTCCGAAGCCACATTGGAGTTGTGCTTCAGGATGTTTTTCTTTTTAGCAATACTATCAGGTATAACATTACGCTAGGAAATCCTGATGTGACAGACGAAATGATCATGCATGCAGCTGATCTTGTTGGCGCCAGAAAATTCATCGATCGACTGCCAGGAGGTCTGGATTACAACGTAATGGAAAGAGGAGCTACACTTTCTGTTGGACAGCGACAGTTGCTTTCGTTTATCAGGGCAATGGTTTACGATCCAAAAATTCTTGTGCTTGACGAGGCGACAAGTTCTGTAGATCATGAAACGGAAGAGATGATCCAGGTTGCTATTGAGAAAATGATGAGCAATAGAACGTCAATCGTAATTGCGCACAGGCTGAGTACAATTCAAAAAGCAAACACAATCATTGTGTTGGACAAGGGCGAAATTAAGGAGCAGGGAAAACACGAGGACTTGCTTTCGCATGACGGCTATTACGCTCATCTCCATAAAATGCAATACAAAGAGGTAGTCTAGCGTTTAGTCCCTACCCAACATCCTATCCTCAGTCTATAACCCCAAAACAGTTATATTTGCCTTAATGCCTGCCAAAAAGACATGGTTAATTCTATTGGTGTTTGCTCTTGGAGCGGGCTATGCGCATGCCCAAGTGCGTAAGAGTGTAAAGAGTGCCAAATTTCGTGTGCCTCAGGTTTCAAAGAGCAAGGCGAGAATCATGTGTCCTATCTTTGAAAATAGTGAGTACCCCTATCAGGGTATAGGTGTGAAGATGGGCGACCCTTTTGCGCTCACCTACAAATTTTATCCAAATAAGAATTGGGCTTTTGCGGCTGATGCCGGCAAGGCGGCCAGTGGCTTATACAACAAGTATTACCGAAATCTTTATAATACTTATCTGCCGGATACCCTCGGTGACAGTAGAACACTTACCTATCTGGCTCACAAGGCCAAGACAGATTGGTTCTTTCAGGCTAAGTTTCTTTACCAATGGGATATCTCGAAGGTATCCAAGGGCCTGCAACTTTACACTGGGTTGGGTTGGCAATGGCGAAGCACCACACTTACCTACGATTTTCTTTATCGGGAGGAAGTAAATGGCGTGGAGTTAGAGAGTCGCTTTGGGAAGTTTGACAGAAACAGATTTACGCACGGGCCGGTGGCAGTGCTGGGATTTGAATACTCCTATTTTACAATTCCAATTTCTGCTTTTATTGAAGTAGAGTGGTTTACAGACACACTCTTGGATCCAGGATACCAACGCTTCCAGGGAGGCGTGGGATTGAGATACGTCTTCTAAGTTAGTCCTCGACCTCTGCTGACTGCGTTTGCTTCTCGTACAACTCTCTGTACACACCACCTTTTGCAAAAAGACTTTCGTGTGTTCCCTCTTCAATGATTACGCCATCATCCAACACAATGATTTTGTTGGCAAGTTTTGCAGAAGACACACGGTGAGAAATGATAATGCTTGTTCTGCCTTTCATGATCTTTTTCATGCTGTTGAGAATGGTGTTCTCCGTTTTTGTGTCGACAGCAGATAAGGCATCATCGAGGATAAGAATTTTAGGCTCGCGTGCAACAGCACGGGCAATAGACACGCGCTGCTTCTGTCCTCCGGAAAGCGTAATGCCCCTTTCACCGACTCTGGTCATGAACTGCTGAGGAAACTCCATGATGTTGTCGTACACGTCAGCATCCTTAGCTGCCTGCTTCACCTTTTCGTCATCGGCATTAGCTATACCGAATGCGATGTTGTTGTGAATTGTGTCACTGAACAAAAACACATCTTGAGGGACAAAACCCATCTGACTCCGCAGTGAGTACAAATGATACTTTTTGATCGAAATGTCATCGATCAAAATCTGACCATCGGTGGTTTCATACAGCCTGCCGATCAAGTTGGCGATTGTACTCTTTCCAGATCCGGTAGTTCCAATGATAGCAAGTGATTCTCCGGGTTTGATTTCAAAAGAAATGTCTCTGAGCGCAACGATTCCAGTGTCAGGATATCTGAAAGTGACATTGTTGAACTCAATCTTCCCTTCGATTTCGCGTTCCAGGTTTTCTTCGGAAATGATATCGGTTTTCGTCCTGAGGAATTCGTTGATCCTTTTTTGTGAAGCTTCTGCCCGTTGAACTAAACTGCTGGTCCAACCCAGTGATGCTACCGGCCAGGTGAGAAGATTGACATAGATGATGAATTCTGCGATGTTACCAAATGTGAGAGCTCCATCAATCACCTCAACACCACCAGCGTAGACTGCAAGAATGGTACTTAATCCGATCAACCCGGTGATCAGAGGGAAAAACAAGGCCTGAACTCTTGTCAGCTTCAGCGACTGCTTTTTGTATTCATCACTTTCAATTGAAAAATTATTGACTGATTCTTTTTCACGAGTGAATGATTTCAAAACTCTTATTCCTGAAAAGGCTTCTTGAACAAACGTACTCAGCCGCGATTGGCTTTTTTGTATTTCCTCTGATCTGCGCTCGATAATATTATTGACATAGTAAATTGAGAACGATAGGATAGGAAGAGGTATTAATGAGTACCAGGTCAACATCGGGCTGATGCTAAACATGATTGGGATTAGCATCACGAATAATGTTACCAACTGCAGCCCATACATGATCGAAGGGCCGAGATACATTCTCACGCGACCTACGTCTTCAGAAATTCGGTTCATCAGGTCGCCTGTATTGTTTCTTCTGTAGAAACTTAGAGGTAGAGATTGATAGTGTTCAAAGATTTCGTTTTTCAGGTCGTACTCAACCAAGCGACTCATAACGATCAGCGTCTGCCTCACGAAGTACAAAAAAATACCCCTAAGCAGGGCCATCACCAAAATCAGGACTGCGTAAACGAGAATTCCGTAAGCGAACACATCAAAAAAATCACTTTGTACGTTTACTTGTTCGAAAGATTGATACAGTCTAATGTTGTCGATTACCAAATCGATGGCATGGCGTACCATCTGGGCTGGTAAAATTTGAAAGATGTTGGAAATGACTACAAAAACAGAACCCCAGATAATATGCCACTTATATTTTATCAGATATTTATTGAGGTATCGAAGTTCCTTCATGAAATAAAATTAGCTCGATCTTCTAAAAACTAAAGAATATT
>JBFWZR010000164.1:0-5491 GCA_050185175.1 Cyclobacteriaceae bacterium | reverse complement strand
GCTCTTCCGATCTTGAGGGATAGGCTTCCTCCATTGAAAGGCCATAGCCGGCCGTAATACTATCACCAAAGAATAAAATAGTTTTTGGCGCTGAGGTGAGCTGAAAAACGAACACCAATGCAATAATTAAGACTTTGTTAACGACCATCATATCATTAAGTTGGTACCTTAAGGATCACTTATTGAAACAATTCTAACCAATAATCGATTTAATGGTTAGTACTATATATAAAAACAATGCCAGAAACAGTACTTCAAGCTGAAAATCTCACGAAAATCTATAAATCAGGTAACAAAGAACTGGTTGTGTTGGATGAGGTGTCGTTTAGTGCCGAGCAAGGAACAAGCTTGTCAATTATCGGACCATCCGGCAGTGGTAAGACAACACTGTTGGGACTATGTGCAGGCCTCGATGTGCCCAGTAGCGGCACCATTTCTTTGATGGGGTTCAAACTGAACAAGATGAGCGAAGATGACCGAGCCTATGTTCGGAATCAGTTTGTTGGTTTCGTGTTTCAGAACTTTCAATTGTTAAGCACGCTCACTGCGTTGGAGAACGTGATGATCCCTATGGAGCTTCGAGGAGAGAAAAACGTTGAGCCAAAAGCAACAGAACTGTTGGACAGAGTAGGGCTGGCTGACAGAATGCATCACTACCCCTCGCAGTTGTCGGGTGGGGAGCAGCAGCGTGTAGCGATGGCTCGGGCATTTATCAACTCACCAAAGATTCTATTTGCGGATGAGCCAACGGGAAATTTGGATGAAGAGACTGCGGATCATGTGACTAATCTTTTATTTTCACTTAATCAGGAAGAGAAAACCACACTTGTACTGGTAACACATAATCTCGAACTAGCTAAAAAAACTGAAAGAGTGCTGCAGATGAAAGGCGGCAAGATTGTAGAAGAGAAGTACCTGAAGGTGGTAATATGATTGAGTACGTCATCAAGATCAAGCGGAAGATCAAACCGATCTATTCAGATTCGTGGGTGTGGAAGATGGCATGGCGTGATGCGCGGCACAATTTCTCCCGGTTATTTCTTTTTGTAGGATCATTGATTACCGGGATCGCTGCGGTCGTTGCGATCGCTTCACTAAACTATTCCCTCCAGGCCGACCTCGACCGAAATGCCAAGGAACTTTTGGGCGCTGACATTGTGGTGGGCGCTAACCGCCAGTTTGAACCAGAGGTGCTTGCTGTCCTTGATTCTTCAAAACTTGAATATGCCTCTGATGCTGAGATGGCTTCCATGGTCATGTTTATGCACAGTAAGCAATCGAGGCTGGTGAGAGTGATGGGTATCGATGGCCCTTATCCTTTTTACGGTGAAGTAGAAACATTACCACCAAATGCTTATCCGGAAATTTTCGAAGGTCGCAATGCAATTCTGGATGAGACGCTGGCAAGCCAATATGAAGTTAGTTCTGACGACTCGATTAAGATTGGCAATATCTATTTCAAAGTAGCCGGAGTGGTTCAAAAAATTCCTGGTGGAGGTGGAGTTCTCTCCACGTTCACACCATCGGTGTACATTGGTATGAATGAGTTGGACTCAACGGGTCTCGTTCAATTCGGAAGCCGGATTTCATATAAACGTTTCTATAAAACTGAAACTGATGCAGCCGCAGAGGAGATTGGTGAAAAGTGGCAGCCCACATTACGAAGGTATGGGCACTGGTATGATACTGTTCAGGAGAGAAAGGAAGAATTGGGAAATGGATTTCAATCCGTGTATCGATTCTTCACATTGCTGGCTTTCATGGCACTTATTTTAGGTTGTATCGGTGTTGCGAGCTCAGTTCACATTTACGCCAGAGAGAAGAGAGATGAAGTAGCCGTATTGCGTTGCATTGGCTCATCCGGATGGCAAGCGTTTAATATTTTCTTTATTCAGGTATTTGTGTTGGGTGTCTTGGGAAGTATCATTGGTGCGGCTCTTGGTATGGGTATTCAGCAGTTGGTGCCAGTTCTTTTCAGTGGCTCAATTCCAATAGAATTACAGTTTGATTTATCATGGCGTGCAGTTTACGAAGGACTGTTTTTAGGAATCGTGGTTTCGATTTTGTTTACAGCGTTGCCTCTTGTTGCTGTTCGTTTTGTGCCACCGCTTACGGTGCTTCGTGCCGATTTTAATCCGGGTCGCATTTTCTCGAAGACCAAATGGGTAGTGATAGGATTTATTATTTTGTTTCCGATTCTCGCAGCGTGGTACCAAACACAAAGTCTGATATATGGTTTAACATTTTCGATGGGTCTGGCCGTAGCGCTGGGTTGCTTGTCACTTGTCGCCTTGGCCCTTCTGGTTTTAGTCAGAAAATATTTTCCGAAAAACTCGGGCTTCATTTTCCGACACGCGTTGTCCAATCTCTTCCGACCCAACAACCAGACTCAGGTGTTGATGGTGAGCATAGGTCTTGGTGCGTTTATTATCGCTACCCTCAACGTTATTCAATACAGTCTGTTGGATCAGGTGGAGTTTACGGGAAATGAAAATCAGTCCAATACGATTTTATTTGACATTCAACCCACGCAAAGGGATGGGGTTGTTGACCTGATTAAAACTCACAATCTTCCGATCAATCAAGTAGTACCAATTATTACTTGTCGTATTAGTGAATTGAAGGGACAACCGATCGATGTTTACCAGAAGGATACAACAGATAATGTTCCCAACTGGGCGTTGACGCGAGAGTATCGCGTTACCTATCGCGACAGTCTTCATATTTCAGAGGAAATGTTAGAAGGAGAGTTGCAGCAACTTAAGAAAGGGCAAAGAGATTCAGTTTGGGTGAGTATTTCTGAAGGAATGCAGGAGTCGCTTGATGTGAAGATTGGCGACTCATTAGTTTTTGATGTTCAGGGTGTTCCAATCCCAGCGAAGATAAGCGGAATCAGAAAAGTAGAATGGCCCAAAGATCCACCCAATTTCATTTTCGTCTTTCCAACAGGTGTGTTGGAATATGCACCGCAGATATGGGTGGCGGCAACACGTATAGACGATCAACAGGCGGCCAACCGATTTACGCAAGAGCTAGTAATGGAATTTCCGAATGTTTCTCTCATTGACTTGCGCCTGATCTTGAGTACGGTGAATGAACTCTTTGGGAAGATCGCCATGGTGGTACGCTTCCTTGCTTTCTTTAGCATTATCACAGGCCTTGTAGTATTGGCCGCTGCAGTGATGAACAGCAAGTTTGTGAGGATAAAAGAGAATATTTTGTTAAGAACGATCGGTGCAAGAACTAGACAACTGACAAGAATTACTTTGATTGAATACTCTTACCTGGGACTATTCTCTGCTCTTACAGGTATTATTCTGTCGTTGATTTCAGGTTGGTTCTTAACCCGCTTTTTCTTTGAAGTCAGCTTTTCGATCAATTTAGTCGACATGGCATCTATCGGAATTGTAGTGATGGCACTGACGGTTATTATCGGGTGGTTCAATTCCCGTGAGGTGATCAACACACCACCTCTTCAAGTCCTTCGCAAAGAGAACTAGGCAATTTTCTACAAAAAAATATCCCCCTGCTGGTACTACCTGAATCGCTTTCAGAGTATATAGTTCAAACTTATCTTTAGTAGCCTTTATACTACTGAGAATGAATAAAAAGGGATTGTTAATCCTGGCGCTGTGCAGCTATATCTTTCAGCTGCATGGTGGACCAGGTACAGGATTTATCGAAAACAAGAATCAGTGGCCTTGCGAGGTGGATTTCCTGGCAGACATCCCTGGCGGGCAAATGGCGATCAGCGCTGGTCAGTTCAACTATTTTTTTCTTGACTACGGGAAAGTACAGCAACTTCATGAGGCGTCACATCATGAATTTAATGAGGTAAATCCAAGCGAAGCGGTAGATCAACCCATTGCTGGACGGAAGGTGACCGTCAGCTTTATAAACAGTAATTCATTTGCAAAACCAAAGGTTCTAGGGCGTTCTGAGGTCTATTACAACTACTTCTTCGGATCAGAACCCTCCAGGTGGGGATCAAGGGCATATCAGTATAAGGAGATTCTCTATCAAGATTTTTACAATGGAATTGACCTTAAACTTACCACAAGTGGAAGTAATCTCAAATACGATTTGATTGTTGATCCAGGCGTTGATCCAGCGACTATCCAACTAAGGTATGAGGGGGCGGGACATGTTTATGTTTCAAATGGTGATTTGATTGTTGATGCAGTATTGGCTGAGATTATTGAAAAGAAGCCCATTGCTTATCAGATCATCGAGGGTGAAAAGAAATGGGTCAGCATTGAGTATTTGTTGATAGATGGAACGGTTTCATTTTTATTTCCGGAAGGTTATGATCCCTGCGTGGAGCTTGTCATTGATCCGCTTTTGATCTTCTCAACTTACTCCGGGTCGCAGGCCGACAACTGGGGCTCAACAGCTACTCCAGGCGAAAAGGGATATCTATATTCCTCCGGAGTTACCAATCATTTTGTCGGGCAAGCATTCAGTGGAACATTTCTTGCCACACCTGGAGCGTTTCAAACCTCATATGGCGGACTTTATGATGTCGCAATACTGAAGTACGATTCCATCGGACAGAATTTGCTTTATGCATCTTATCTGGGTGGATCACAATCCGAAAGCCCACATAGTTTGGTGATTGATAAAGACGAAAACTTGCTGATTTTTGGCACAACGAGTTCAAATAATTTTCCAGTGACTGCTGGAGCATATGATGAGACGTACAACAACGTAGGTAACGACACTGTAACACACGTTGTAAGTTACTTTAAGGGTTCGGACATCTTTGTTTCAAAAATTAGCAAGGATGGGTCGCAACTTCTTGCGAGTACTTTTTTAGGAGGGTCAAAACAGGATGGAGTTATCGCATCTGCCAGTGTGCTGGTCCAGAATTATGGCGACCAACTGAGAGGCGATATAATATCTGATGAGAATGGGGATATCTTTCTAAGCACAGTTACTTCTTCGAATACTGATTTCCCGGCTATTAATAGTTTTAGTACTACATATAATGGTGGAGGTACCGATGCAGTGGTGGTTAAGTTGAATGCAAGTTTAAGTCAGATATTGTGGTCGGCCTATGTGGGCGGAGCAGGAAGTGATGCGGCATACTCGATTAAATTTGACAGCAATGGAAAACTTTTCCTGGCGGGAGGAACAACGAGCACAAACTTTCCAACTGCAACAGATGCGTATCAAGAGAGTTTTGCGGGCACCGTGGATGGCTGGATTGCCAAGTTAGAACCTGATGGTTCGAGTATTATCGCGGCAACGTACACTGGTACTTCTGCCTATGATCAAATCTATTTTCTGGATTTAAACTCAAATGATGAGGTGTATGTGTATGGTCAGACTGCCGGACCTGTTCCCGTGACGCCTGGTGTCTACTCAAACCCAAACAGTGGCCAGTTTTTGCAAAAATTTGACAATGATCTTAGCAATCTCATGTTGTCAACAGTCTTTGGCAGGGGCAAGGGTAAGCCAGATATTTCACCGACTGCTTTTTTGGTTAACG
>JBFWZR010000163.1:0-5589 GCA_050185175.1 Cyclobacteriaceae bacterium | reverse complement strand
ATTGATGCAGTCGAATGGCTTGACATAGTCAGGCAGGTCGGCCAGATTGGGGTTGGTTCGTTTGTCTTCGTAATTTAGATAGTGCCCATCCTGCAGGCTAAAAAAGTAGTTCTTTTCATTGAAGCAAATGGTATCATTGCCAGCTAGGTAACAACCTGTTTCGTTGGGTTGAAGACCTAGGTTTCCATCACCATCTCTGAACTTAATAAATAACAGGAGAGAGTCGGGCTCGGATGCGTCAGGTACATCAACAAAAACAAGATTCTGGTACTCAATTTCCGGGGTAAGGGGGTATTCAGGTGGATCGAAGCAAGAGAACAGACCCAAGCCAACAACTACCGCAATCAAAAACCCCGATATGAGCTTCATTTTCTATTTTTATGAGTCTGTAAATTACCTAACGCTTGTCAACATTTAAAAGTTTTGAGGAGAGTTTGTCCACTCTTAACGATGACAATTTTGAAGATATTGCTTTGTCATTGTTTCGCTTTCAGGCAAAAGAAAACAAGGTGTATAAGAGTTATCTCACCTATCTCGGGGTAAATTCCGAACGAATCACAGAGCTCAATCAAGTCCCTTTCTTACCGATATCTTTTTTTAAGACCCACGATGTGATGACCGGAGATTGGACATCAACAACGGTATTTGAGAGCAGTGCAACCACAGGATCTGTCACCTCTAAACATAGGGTATTGGATTTGTCATTCTACCAACGAAACAGCAAGACGATATTCAATCAATTTTACGGGCCATTAACAGATTACAATATCCTCGCGCTGCTACCGTCCTACATTGAAAGGAACAACTCGTCTCTAGTCGCCATGGTGGATTATTTCATTCATGAGACAAAATCACCTTTATCGTCATTTTATTTACATGATAAGAGGGCTCTTTTGACGGCCTTAACTAGGGCCAAAGGGGATGGAAGAAAAACAATTTTATGGGGAGTCTCGTTTGCATTGCTGGAACTTGCAGAAGAGCATGAGGTCGACCTGGGAGGCTGTATTGTGATGGAGACTGGTGGCATGAAGGGCAGGAGAGAGGAGATCACAAGAGAGGAACTACACCGGTTCTTGTGCAAGCGTTTTAACATTGATGCGATCCATTCAGAGTATGGCATGACGGAGCTCTTTTCGCAGGCTTATTCAAACAGAGAAGGTTACTTTGAAACCTTTCCTGGGATGAAAGTCGTTGTAAGGGATCTAAATGATCCTTTTGAGAGGTTGGAAACGGGTAAAGTCGGGGCTTTGAATATTATCGATTTATCAAATATTCACAGCTGTGCGTTCGTTGAAACTCAAGATTTAGGCAGGTTACGTCAAGACGGTAGTTTTGAGGTACTTGGCAGGGTTGACAACTCAGATGTCCGCGGTTGTAACCTGCTCGTTGGATAGCTGAAATAGCCGTTAAACGGCCATTTGAAGCGGATTAAATTTGCTTGGTTAGAAAAGATTGATAATTTTGATACTTACTAATACCACTAAAATGAAGAGAATTTTAGCTTTTGTGGCGCTAATCGCTTTCTTGAGTGCTTGCAGCCAGTACACATGCCCTACTTACAGCAAGAAAGAGGTTAAGAAAAGCAGCACAGAGAATAGGATTTAAGGGTTCTAGAGGTATTTTTTGACCTCTTCAACCCCGATTTTTTCTCCGCTCATTATTACCAATCTCTCTACTACGTTCCTCAGTTCGCGGATATTTCCTGTCCAGTTATAGTTCTGAATGTCTTTCAACGCTTTAGGATCGATGGATTTTGCCTTAGATCCATGTTCTGTGCCAAGGTCCTGAAGAAATTTTTCCACAAGGAGTGGAATGTCATCTCTCCGGTCATTTAATGCTGGCACTTTCACGATGATCACCCCTAGTCGGTGGTAGAGGTCTTCCCTAAACCGGTTTTCTTCAATCTCTTTTTTTAGGTCTTTGTTGGTAGCTGCGAGTACTCTAACGTTTACCGATATATCCTTATCTCCACCCACCCTTGTAATCTTATTCTCCTGGAGTGCTCTAAGCACTTTGGCCTGTGCAGCCAAACTCATGTCACCGATTTCATCAAGAAAAATGGTTCCATTATCCGCTTGCTCAAATTTTCCAATTCTTTGCTTCACCGCTGATGTGAACGAACCCTTCTCATGACCAAACAATTCACTCTCGATGAGTTCCGATGGTATTGCTGCACAATTGACTTCTATAAAAGGCGCGCCAGCTCGGTTACTCTTCTCGTGAATCCATCGAGCTACCAATTCTTTACCGGATCCATTTGGTCCCATGATCAAGACACGTGCATCGGTGGGTGCCACTTTCTCGATCATCTCCTTCACTTGTTTGATCGGTTCTGATTCACCAACCATGTCGAATTTATGGGCGATCTTCTTCTTCAATGTCTTGGTTTCTGCAACCAGTGAAGTCTTATCCAGTGCATTTCTTAGCGTAATAAGTAGTCGGTTAAGATCGGGGGGCTTCTGTAAAAAATCGTATGCCCCCATCTTCGTAGCATCAACTGCCATCTCAGTGGTGCCGTGTGCGGAAATCATAATAAATGTGGAGCTGATGCCTTGTTCCCTTGCCTTTTCCAAAACCTCCATGCCATCCATTTTTGGCATTTTGATGTCGCAGAACACTACATCATATTGATCACTTTCCAGCATCGCAAGCCCCTCAACACCATCTTTTGCCTCATCCACTTTCAGTTTCAACTCCTTCTGATCTGACAGGATATCTTTTAAGACGGCTCTTATACTGGCTTCGTCTTCAATCAACAAAACTTTGGACATGTGAATTAATTCAAGCTTACAGGATAGGATAGAATAATAAAAAAAGCAAGCCTGTAAGCCGGGTTCTGTTCCTAACGCTTCCGTCAGGATCTTATCATTTATCTGGTACTGATGTTGCCATCAGCATCAATCAGCCTACCCGCCTCGACAGACTTACGCCTTGGTGAGAGCGCACCAAAAGATCGGGGCTTATTTGGCCTTTCAGCTCGTAAGGTTTACCATGCCTCTGATGTCACCATCAAAGCGGTGAGCTCTTACCTCACCTTTTCACCTTTTCTCCGTCCGAAAAAAATCGGTCGAGAGTAGTTTGTTTTCTGTGGCACTTTCTGTCCCTGATCCCAATAGCTATCGGGATCAAGGCCTTCCTGTTAGGAAGTACGATGCTCTGTGCTGCCCGGACTTTCCTTCCCGACCTCGATTTGCATCGGGGCGAGACGATAAGACGGCTTGCGATTGCAAAGCTAAGAAATAACGGGGATTGAGACAGCCTTAATGAACGTCTGTGCCTGTAAGCTTATATTCGTATTGATCCGCCAGATTTGCCACTTCCTGAATCATTTCTTTTGCGGCAACTTCTGATGTACCCTCCAGTGCCGTGACTGCCTCCATTTGCAGGTAGTCGTCACTGATAATAAAGCGGGCATAATTGAAGTTGGCGCTTTGTTCCAAAAGATCTTTTAATGCCAGGCCAGGATGGTATGATGCAACCTTAGACGTGAAGGTTACCATCTTCCGATTATACAACTGATTTTCCTTGATGGTGCCAATGACAGATTGGAAGCGACCATCTGACAACGGCACAACGATGATCGAGTGGGTATTATCATAACCAGAATATTGTCCGCCTATTTCATCAGAATAGGTTTTCATGAATGATACTAAATCCATAATGGTAGGGTTGGTTAGGTGCTTTGAAGGTACAAAATGAAAAGGAATATTCTTGTGGCTCAGAAGTAGAAGGCATGAGCTTTTACCTTTCCTTCTGAAAATTCAATCGTAGGTGCTGGTAATTTTACAAGATTTACAATGTATAAAAGCCCTTTGATCAGCTTAGATCTGGTGTGGATTCCGCTTAGGTCAAAATCCAGTCCAATGTAGTATTGTCGAAATGGGTCAAGTCCGTTTTGCAGGTTGGAGTCATTATTTGCGTAAAGCATATTTTGGGCACCGTACCCCACAGCAATGTTCAGCCATTTTGGAAACCTTGTGAATTTATCGACATCGGTCGAGAGCCAATATGTTTGACCATTGTAGTCTTTGATGATTTCTTCTCCAAGATTGCCACCTAAAACATCAGGGCGAAGGGGGGCAAAATAGGTTTGGTGAAAAGAGAACTTGGGAATTATCCGGGTTTCATTCCATAGTGACTGTTGACCTACATACAACGATGCACCGATCGCATTGGCAGCAAGATCTGATACAGATGCCCCATAGCCGGAAGAGCGGCCATCAAAAAGTTCAATTGAGCTGATGACGAAGAAGCTCGAAATAGCAGCAATTTTGTCATACTTCTTCTAAGGAAGCCCCGCCCAATGAAATGCACGAGATCCTAACGCTGCGATTTGAAATGAATAATAGTAGTGCCCCAAATTGTCCAGTTGATTCCATTCCTTTGAGTCATTAAAAAAACGAAACGATTGTTTATCAAAATCGGAATACCATATCTTACTCAATGCGATCATACTGCCGGTGTATCCGATTGCCGAGGTTGCGATAATTGTTTTTACTCTTTTTCTATTTGCAGAGTCAGTTGTTTGACCTTTTAATGACGAGAAGGGCAAATTTAAAACCGCGAAAAAAATGCAAAGTATTTGGGTGAAGGCCCTCTTATCCGCCATCATCGTCTTCCTTAAGGGCTTCTTCATTTGGCGGATTTAGCGCTTCTTCCTTCTGCTTTCGTTCTCTTGCTGACGTCCACAAATCTTTCAATTCATTGAAATTTTGTGTGTGCAGCAAACTAACTCCCGTAGTTACTGCGCTTTGAGTGCCAAGGGTATTGGTGAGTTGGTTAAAGTTTGACCTGCTGTACATCTTGACCTTGAATTTGCCGTCAGGCGTAAGGAGATAGTCAACCGTCCAGTCTCCAGCAATTGATGAAATATTATCCGAAGGACGATACTGGTTGCTAAATGTTCCATCTCGGGTGACGCGAAGTCGCCCATTGAGGAAAGAGTAAGAGAGTCTCAGTTGAAATGTATTAAACGCTTCCTGGTCCAAAGTTCCCAAGTCCAGGTCAATCTCAAGATTTTGATCCACTTGCGTCAGCCAATAACTAAGTTGATTTGAAAGGAACTCACTTACACTATTGTAAAGAGTTCCACTGGTGCTAAATGCATCAGGAGGGGAGAAGCGCCTGAGAATAATCAAACTGAATACCTGACGTTTCAATTCCTGCTCATCAATCCTGGACTTGAAGGCATCAAATTCAAACCCAAGCCTCACCGGAGGCCTTCCTTCAACAAGAATGTTATCGGGTACTTCATCGACAGCGATGTCAAAGTTAATCCGAGGCGAGAGCATTTGGCCTTCAAGTTTCAGCGCCACTTTAGTGGGGTACTTTCTTCTCACCTGAGGATTAGAAATGACTTCTTCTGACTGGTCGGGGAGGAGAGGAATCAGTGAAGCCATTTGACGATAGCTAGCATTGATATCCATGATTCCTTCATATGGATTGCCGTACCATGTGATCCTGCTTCCTGGGTCTATATCAAATTCTTTATTAATGATATCATATAAGGTAAAGTTGTATGCGCCCTGAGTAAATTCCACGGCTCCAAACATGAAGTAGTCTCCTTTTGTGTCTAGTGGGAATTTGATA
>JBFWZR010000162.1:0-5931 GCA_050185175.1 Cyclobacteriaceae bacterium | reverse complement strand
ATGGTCAGGTAGCACAAAGCCTGGCCTCACATTTTAATAATGTTGATGCGACTGATATTAGTAAAGAGCAGTTGGATCATGCCAAAGTAATAGAAAATGTAGTGTATCAGGTTTGCCCAGCAGAGTCGACTTCATTTCCCAATGATTTTTTTGACCTAATATGTGTGGGTCAAGCCATTCACTGGTTCGATTTGAATAGATTCTATTCAGAATGTCAACGCGTGGCAAAGAGTGGATGTGTCATCGCCTTATTTGGTTATAGTCCAATACGCATGAGTAAGCCGTTCAACAAATTGGTTGACGATTTTTATTTCAACGTCATATATGATTATTGGGAAACAGAGCGAAGGATTGTGGAAGATCAATATCAATCGCTACCCTTTCCATTTGAGTTAATAGAATGTCCAACATTCAAAATTGGGCGGAACTTGACCGTTCAGGCGGTAGAAGGCTATTTTAACACATGGTCATCCGTTCAAAAGTTCGTTAGGGAGCGAGGATTCAATCCAGTTCCTCAACTAATGTCTGAGATAAAACCCTTGTGGAAGGAGGAAGTACAATCCGTATATTTCCCAGTCTTTTCAAAAATCGGCAGAATACTATGATCCGAACCATCGCAATCATTACACTGGCAACACTTTTCAGTGCCTGCCAAAAGGAGAGGTACCAAATTATTATCAAAGGTGCAATCATAGTGGATGGCACTGGTTTACATGTTTATAAAGGTGATGTGGGGATTAATGCAGACACCATCGCTTTTGTAGGCGACTTATCAAAAGCGGAAGGTGAAAAAGTAATTGATGCGAAGGGGCTGACGCTGTCACCAGGATTTATTGATACGCACAGTCATCACGACCGTGGAATGTTCGAGAATAGGGAAATGGAAGCCTTGACCAGTCAGGGCGTGACCACCATGATTATTGGTCAGGATGGAGGTTCGCAATTTCCGCTGAAAGATTTTTATACAAAGCTTGAGAGTAGCCCGGTCGCCTTGAACGTTGGTTCATATACTGGGCACAACCGCATTCGCAGAGATGTATTGGGGGAAAAATATGATCGAGTAGCCACACCTGAAGAGGTGGAAAAAATGAAAAACCTTCTAAAGGAAGATCTTGAAAATGGGTCGCTTGGACTTTCTACCGGACTGGAATACGACCCCGGTATTTATTCGGATCCCTCAGAAGTCATTGAATTAGCAAAGGTACTAGCGCCCTATCAAGCGAGATACATTAGCCACATCAGAAGTGAAGACCGGAATTTTTGGCCTGCCCTCGATGAGATCATTGCAATCGGAGGACAAACCGGGATTCCCGTGCAATTGTCTCACGCAAAATTGGCTATGAAAAGTCTTTGGGGTCAAGCAGATAAGATGATCGCGAAGATGGACTCTGCAAGAAGTGCAGGCATTCAGCTAACGGCTGATATTTATCCATACACCTATTGGCAATCTACTATGCAGGTGTTATTTCCGGAACGGAATTTCAACGATAAGAAAGCCGCACAATTTGCATTGACGGAGCTTACCACTCCAGAAGGTGTGATCATCGGAAATTTTTCTCTTCAACCTGAATACGTCAGCAAAACTTTAGCTGAAGTAGCTGTAATGAGAAACAAGTCGCCAGAACAAACTTTGATGGATTTGATCAATTGGGTTGAGAAGGAGGATGGGGACGAAAGTATAATCGCTACAAGCATGGATGAAAGAGACATTGAGAAAATTATGAGATGGCCATTTAGCAACATTTGTTCAGATGGATCAATCAGTGGACTGCATCCAAGAGGTCATGGTTCTTTCCCAAAAATCATCAGATACTATGTGCGAGAACGGCATGCGCTAAGCCTGGAAGACGCTGTGCACAAAATGACGATGCAGGCTGCGGAAAACCTGAACCTGAAAAAAAGAGGTCAGATTAAGCCTGGCTTTTATGCTGATCTGGTTTTATTCGATCCAACGATCATTGCAGACCATGCTACCTATGAGGAGCCACATGCAAAGAGCACCGGAATTTCGCTGGTCATGGTCAATGGCGTTGAGGTGTTGCAGGATGGCAATGCCATTGCAAACTACCCGGGTCAAGTTTTACGTAGGGCGAAATAATCCTTTGCCGTAGATTCAAATCAAGGATTGCGTTAGTATATTTCAAACATGGATAAGGAACAGCAAACAGTAAAGGAATCCCAAAGCAAAAGGACGCTTGCTGATACTATCCGAAAGTTTTTACGGTACCAGTTCAACCTGGGTTTTGATAAATCCCAGGAAGACAACATCGTAGATGACATACGAAAGAGCGTAGAGTTTCGGGGGATGAATCTTTGGGTGCTCATCTTCGCAATTTTCATTGCCTCCATCGGCCTCAACATGAACTCTACCGCGGTTGTCATCGGTGCCATGTTGATTTCTCCGCTTATGGGTCCGATCACTGGACTCGGTGTGGGCATAGGGATCAATGATTTTGAGCTGATCAAAAAAGCGTTGCGAAATCTGGCCGTGGCTACCGTGATAAGTTTGATCACCTCCACAATATATTTTGCAATCACACCACTTAATGATGCGCGGTCAGAATTGCTCGCGAGAACAACACCAACCATCTGGGATGTTTTTATTGCTTTTTTCGGAGGACTGGCCGGAATAGTGGCGTACACCAATAAGCAAAAAGGGAATGTGATTCCAGGTGTGGCGATTGCTACTGCGCTGATGCCACCGTTGTGTACAGCGGGGTTTGGGATAGCAACTGGTCGCTGGTCGTTTTTCCTTGGAGCCTTTTACCTGTATTTTATCAATAGCATCTTCATCGCCATTGCTACCTATCTTGTTGTAAGATATCAGGGATTCTCGCCTTGCAATTTTGTGGATGCTCACACAGAGCGTAGGGTAAGGAGATCGATTGCGTTTGTGGTACTACTGACCATCGGGCCGAGTATTTTTATGGGATACCGTATTGTTACAAAGAGCTTTTATGAACAGAACGCGATTCGATTTATCAATCAGGAGTTTAATTTCCCTTCAACTCAGATCGTGAGCCGGTCTATTGATCCGGACAACAGGAGGATTGAGATTTTGCTCTTTGGCGACAAGTTGGATGATGATATGCTATCCATTCTTGAAAGCAAGATGGCGCTTTATCGCCTTACGGAGACGGAGCTAAAAATAAGACAAGATGTTGATAAGTCTTCTCCGGTAGACTACAATGCAATCAAGACTGGACTATTGGAGGATCTTTACAAGAACAATGAACAACTTCTCAGGGAAAGAGATAGAGTGATTGATTCCCTTCAAAATGAATTGCAAAAAGTGCAGGTGGCGGAGTGGCCCGTGAAGAGCATGACAGATGAATTGAGCAGCGTGGTTAGCGAAGTAGCTGAGCTCTCCATTTCCACGTCTGTGTTCTACAAGACCGCTGAAAGCCGATACGACACCACGCTTACTGCCTACCTGAAAATGAAAAGACGCCCAAGTCAATCTCAGGTTAGAAAGATTACCGACTGGCTGAAGGCAAGAACACAGAATGATTCTATTCGGGTCATTCTGCAATAGAAGCCTTCAGGCGAAGATTATCTCTTCCTAATTTCAATCCGATTCACTAGATTGTTTTTTCTCAAACATTTCACCTATGAAAAAAATCAGCCTGGTACTGTTAGTTGTTGTCACCTTCTTTTCGTGCAAGAAAGATGAGTACGATGTTATCCTTAGACAAGGTACTGTTTATGATGGATCGGGCAATCCACCAGTTGTGGCTGATGTAGGTATCAATGCAGACACCATCGCTTTCATTGGTGACTTGAGCAATGCAGTCGGAAAAATGGAAGTAGATGCAAAGGGTCTTGCCGTGGCTCCGGGTTTTATCAATATGCTGAGTTGGGCCGTAGAAAGCTTGATCATTGATGGCAATTCGCAAGCCGATATTCGACAAGGTGTGACGTTGGAAGTATTTGGAGAGGGCGGCTCTATGGGCCCGATCAATGATAAGATGCGACAAGGAATGCTTGATGATATGAGACGCAATCCTGATTACGCATACGATATTGATTGGACAACACTCGATGAATATCTCGTGTCTCTCACAAAAAGAGGAATTGCACCGAATGTGGCTTCCTTCATTGGCGCAACTACGGTGCGGATTCATGAGCTGTCCTATGACAATCGTCTTCCCAATGAGGAAGAGATGGCTCGAATGAAAGAGTTGGTACGCAAGGCAATGGAAGACGGTGCGCTCGGGGTAGGTTCTTCTCTGATTTATGCTCCGGCCAATTACTCAAGTACGGAAGAGTTGATCGAGTTGTGCAAGGTTGCTGCTGAATATGGAGGCATGTATATCACGCACATGCGCAGTGAAGGCAACGGCATCTTTGGGGCTGTAGACGAAACAATTCGCATTGCACGGGAAGCAGGCCTGCCGGCAGAAATTTATCACTTGAAAATGGCAGGACAGGAGAACTGGAACAAACTCGACTCCGTGCTGGCGATGATTGATGAGGCCAATAAATCAGGTGTAAAAATCACTGCCGACATGTACACCTATCGGGCCGGAGCTACTGGATTGGATGCCTCAATGCCACCTTGGCTCCAGGAAGGTGGGTTGAATAACTGGATCAAAAAAATGAAGAACCCTAAGTTCCGGAAGATGGCACTAGAGGAAATGAAAAAGCCATCTGACAGATGGGAGAATCTGCTTTTGATGTCTGGTAGCCCGGACAATGTATTATTACTTGGATTCAATAATGATTCACTACGTCAGTTCACGGGCAAAACATTGGCAGAGGTTGCGAAGATCTACGGCAAATCGCCTGAAGAAACAGCCATGGATCTGGTAGCAGCAGATAGTTCTCGCGTAGGTACGGCTTATTTTATGATGAGTGAAGATAATATCAAGCGTCAGATTGCACTGCCGTATCTAAGTTTTGGATCAGATGCGGGCTCACCAGCTACCGAGGGTGTATTTCTTAACTCCAATGAGCATCCACGTGCGTATGGTAACTTTGCCCGCTTACTGGGAAAATATGTGAGAGATGAAAAGGTGATCCCGATGGAAGAAGCAATACGAAAACTTACTTCACTACCTGCCGGAAATCTTAAGATTAAAAAGCGTGGCACCTTAAAGCCTGGCTACTATGCCGATGTAGTTGCGTTCGACCCAGAAAAGATTCAGGATCATGCCACGTTCGAACAGCCCCACCAGTACAGCACTGGAATGATACATGTGTTTGTGAATGGAGAGCAAGTATTAAAGGATGGAGAGCATACAGGCGCGCGGCCGGGAAGAGTGGTTCGTGGCCCGGGATGGAAAGGAGAGTAGGGCATTGCCTGGGATGGATTTCGTAAGAAGTTTCAATCCTTGTTGTCGTGGAATGTGATTCAGAAGCGTTTGATCCGGTTTAAATCCGCAAAAGGACGTTCTGTTTCAATCCTTGTTGTCGTGGAATGTGATTCAGAAGGAGTTTGTCATTGGGTGTAGCGTTTAATTATGATAGTTTCAATCCTTGTTGTCGTGGAATGTGATTCAGAAGGCTACTGCTTTTTCCAGCGTGCCGCTACGGCCCTTGTTTCAATCCTTGTTGTCGTGGAATGTGATTCAGAAGATCTACAGGAGCGGTATCTGGTGAACTACCAGAATGTTTCAATCCTTGTTGTCGTGGAATGTGATTCAGAAGTAACTCTTTTCGCGCTATACATAATGAGGTCTGAACGTTTCAATCCTTGTTGTCGTGGAATGTGATTCAGAAGTTTGTGTAGTTCCCGTTTTGCATTACAAAGATACTGTTTCAATCCTTGTTGTCGTGGAATGTGATTCAGAAGCAACAATGCTATATCAGACACCTTTTCCAGTTTTGTGTTTCAATCATTGTTGTCGTGGAATGTGATTCAGAAGACCTTGCCTTTGCCGCCTCCACCGAATGAAATTTTCAGTTTCAATCCGTGTTGTCGTGGAATGT
>JBFWZR010000161.1:0-6069 GCA_050185175.1 Cyclobacteriaceae bacterium | reverse complement strand
TGCTTAAATAGAGGGATGAAAAATTCGAGAAGTAATAACCATTCTTAAGGTCGATGTACTGAGCATGTGTAAGGTTGACTTCGAATTGATCAACTGAACTGCTTAAGCCCAGACCAATTTTCCTTAAATAAATGTTTGAGTGATAGCCATTGAGTGGGTATGCAAATACATCCCGATGATCTGAAGTAAAGGAATAGGTAATTGCTTCAAAGCGCTGATTCTTCTCTCCGTTGGTGTAATAGTTTGGATTTAGTGTAGCAATAGTATCTGCGATCTCAG
Organism: Cyclobacteriaceae bacterium; assembly: GCA_050185175.1. GTDB lineage: Bacteria > Bacteroidota > Bacteroidia > Cytophagales > Cyclobacteriaceae > ELB16-189. Next base: position 5,790 of record JBFWZR010000161.1, on the reverse strand, counting down.
AGGTTCTGTACTCAAGCCCCAGATTGTGGGTTTCGTAAAATGACTTTCTGTAAGAGTAATTGACAGCAAACAAGGTGCTTGTTCTTAGGACTTCCTGAGATTTCAGGAACAGAAGCTTGTGATCTTCTGTGAAGTAAGAAAGGTTTTTGGGCTCAGCAAATGAAAACAGAAACGAAAGTCCTTGCTTTTGATTCTTGTCAAGGTTCGGAATCTGATAGGCGAGATCATATCTTCGCGAAAAACCAAACTGCGCGGTTAACCTAAGCGTTTCGTTCCTTCCTCGAAAATTATATTGGTATAAGCGAAGACCGTAATTCACCCGACTCAGGTCGTGATCGTAAGTTTGCCACCATTCATTAAAATTCCGGTCAGAGATTTCAAAAATAGGAACCGGGAAGGTGTACCAACGCTCACTCACTTCTACCAGTAAGTCGAAGCGACCTGGAGAGACTGTAATGGGTCTGAGCTCTACTGTATTGAAAAGCCTGAGGTTGTAGATTTTGTTTTTATCCTTCTGCAGGATGTCGGCAAGAAGTGTGTTGGTTATTGTGTCGCCAGCAGCTAGGCTGAGTTCTCTTAGGATTATTCGGTCCCTGGTGGTCTTGTTGCCAGCGATGATTACTTTGTTGAGTGTGAGTAACTCAACCGTTGTTGTATCTAACGCAGGCGTGCTACCATTTGATGGTTTGCTACTCGTTCCACCATTTTGAGCCCACGCACCTGAACCAATCAGGATCAACATTCCAATTACAACAATTACCCACCGCGCGTGCATGCCCAAAATTCTCAAATAGAAATTACATTTTCAGGTTTTTGGCGATGGGTTCTTTTTTGACCAAATGAGAATGCCAATACCTACCATAACAAGGGGGATGCTTAGGATCTGGCCCATGTTTAGTGGAAGATCATCCTCGAACGGGACCTGATTTTCTTTAAGGAATTCATACAAAAATCGTAAACTCCAGAGCACGATCATAAAGATGCCAAATATCTTTCCGGTTGCGATCTGCTCTTTCTCCCTTGACCAAACCCACAACAAAAGCAGGAAAAGAAGTAGACATGAGATCGACTCGTAGAGTTGCGCTGGATGTCGAGCGATGGCGAATGTGCTGATCTTCGCAGCAAACGTACCCGACTTTTCCTCGATGATCTCATAGCGTAAGTCATGAGCCATTGATTCATCAACGTATTCGTTGAGCCTCGTCAAATAGAACTTCACATTTGATCGACAGAATTGCGTGACGGCCATTTTTTGAGTTCCATCTTTGAAAAAGACATAAATGAATATCGGCTTTCTGCCGTTCGATCCCTCTGGTAACTCTTCATTTCTGACTATACTAACGGATTCAACCGGACTATCACCGAAGTCATCTCTCTTCATGGCCTCTGTAACTTTGCCGAGAAAAGCCACACCAATTGCCGAATCTGTGGGCTTACCAATTATTTCACAGTTGAAGAAGTTTCCTAACCGGATAAGGCAACCCGTCAGCGCAACGACAATCACAATCCGGTCAACTACCTGAATATAGTTTTGTCCTGGTTTCTTTTTTCTGCTGTAAAGCCAAAGGGCAAAGAGAATACCGATGGCAGCCCCGTGGCTGGCTAGTCCTTGAAGTCCGGTGAACTTAAATTCAGGTGAGAATTCAAAAGGCAGAAAAACGCCTAAAGGATTTTCCCAAAGCAGCTCGGGTTGGTAAAAGAAAATATGTCCTAGTCTCGCACCTACAATAGTTGCGATCACCATATAGATGGTCAGTGTGTCAATATCTTTCTCAGGCTTCCCTTCCTTACGATAGATATAGTAGAGAATTTGTTGGCTGAGTAAGAAACCAAGTGCAAACAAAAGTCCGTACCACCGAAGAGAGAAAGAACCAATGTTGAGAATTTCAGGATTGGCGTTCCAGATAATATAGCTGATCATCAAAAAGAGAGTCTAGAATGGCAAAAATTAGTCCGCGCAAAGATATTAGCTTAAGACCAATGCCCAAACCCAATTAGCCCTCCAATTGGGCCAATTCCGCCTCAAATCCCCCTGAAAGGATTGGGAAACGACACCAGCTTCTCGGATCGACATTGAGGTCATCAAGGTGGAAAGAAGGGGCAATTCGCTCTCTTTTCCACTGATTTCTGGCCCATAGTTTAAAGAACTTGATAATAGATGGTTTGAGTAGAGAGGCTTCACACTCCGTCAATAGCTGTTCGTAAACTTGTTTGGGAGACTTTCTATCTCGAATGGCAAGCTTTTCAATTTTTACGAGCAGATCATATGGCATGAGGTCCTTTTCATCCGTTTGTGCCGAATGTTCGGGTCTCAATTCGGCAGTCGGCTCAAGGGCGTTCACTTTGGAAAGACCCGAATAGCCGAGTTCTTTTTCAGCCCACTTAAGCCATTGAATGATGAATGGCTTATCAACTCCGGCAATAGGAGCAAGACTTCCGCTGGTGTCTCCATCCATTGTAGTATAGCCTACATCTCCTTCGCTCCGGTTGGATGTTGTGAGTAGAAGCGAGTTCTTGATATTGGCAAGCATCCAAATGATGGGAGACCGGGCTCGTGCCTGAATATTCTGCAAAGCAATGTCGTCTTTTTCCCAAGTCAATTTTCTTTCCAGTACTGATTCAATTTTTGAACTGTATGACTTCACTTCATCATCAATAGTCCATGAAAAGAAACCTGCACCAATACTCTTGGCAAGGCTGCGTGCGGCTTCCAGTGTCGTGGCGCTAGAATTACTTGTTCCTTGATAGGCGCAGGTGAGTAATTGATTTGTTGCGTCTTCAACACTGTCTCCTGTAATCGAAAATATTTTTTTTATAGTGTTCCAACCTAGTTCTTTCACCGCTCGATTGAGCATTTCTGCGACAACCACTGCGCAGCAGGAGGAATCAGCACCGCCACTTAGGCTCAAAACGAATCCTTTTGATTTGCTTTTTCTCAGATAGTCAAAGAGCGCCAAAGTTATAGATTGAGCGAACTCCTGATTTTTATTTTGGATGTCTGGTAGAACGACAAAGTCTTCATTTGATGGATTGCTGAAGTCGATGGTACAGCTTTGAAGTGCAAAAGGTTTAAAAGAGAGTCTTGGGTTGCGCAAGATGAGTTCACCATTTCTCGCAAAGAGAATATCTCCATCGTAAATCATTCGTCCTGCCTCATTGCCCAAAAGGTTGACGTAGCCATAAACACAGTTATACTTTCGAGAACTCTCTTTTACAAGCTCTTCGCGCGATGGGCTTTTGCTCATGGCAAAATGACTTGCACTGGGATTGAGTATCAAATCAATATTGCGATGAACGAGGTGATCAGCGGGTCGAACTGATCGCCACGCATCTTCACAAATTTCAAAACCAAAAGACACACCTTTGCATTCAAAGGTGAGGTCACCAACACTCACAATCTGATCACCTAGTTGTATTTGCCGGATCAAGTGAGGTTTCCATGCCTCAAACCATCGAGGCTCGTAGTGAACACCATCGCGAGCAAGGTTTTGCTTCAGTGTTATTCCAAGCACTTTACCCTGATGCACAACACAAACGCCATTGTAGGTATGGCCATCTATCCGCACTGGCATTCCAATGCAGGTCATGGTGCCTTTCACTTCTGCAACGATTGTTTGAAGTTCATTCCAGGCCTTAGCCGAAACCCATTCGGTTAGGAACAGATCTTCACATCCGTAACCGGTAAGGCATAATTCCGGGAAGCAAAGCAACTCTACGCTGTTGGCTTGTGCTTCCTTCAGCGCACTTATGATGTTTTGCGTGTTGTGTTGCCAATCGATTGGGGTTTGATTGACAGTAGCTCCTGCAATTTTTAATTTCTTCATCATTGTCAAATCGCCCCAGAGGCTAGTCTATGCCAAGCATTAAATTGGTCTTTTGTGCTGCATCCTGTTCGGCCTTTTTCTTTGTATAACCAAAACCTTGACCATAAGGTTGATCGTCAAGAAGGATTTGCGCGATAAATTCTTTTCCATGTTTTCCGCGCTTTTCAGTAGTCACTTCAAAACGAATATTTTTCCCGTTCCTCTGACACCACTCAATTACCTTGCTTTTATAGTTGGTATTTGAATTCACGACTTCTTCCAAATTGAAGTAAGGCTGGATGAGTTTATCGATCACGAATTTTTTACAGCGCAGATATCCTTTGTCGAGATATACCGCACCCACAATGGCCTCAAGGGTGTTGCCCAAGATCACCTGTTGGAGTTGCTGATTATTTTTGTCCGACTGCACAATATCATGAATCCCCATCTTCCTTGCCAGCAAGTTCAGGGATTCTCGATTGACAATTCTTGATCTGATTTCTGTCAGAAACCCTTCATCTTTGAAAGGATACTTTTTAAACAAGTAATCCGCCACAGCTGCTCCAAGAATAGCATCTCCGAGATATTCCAACCGTTCATTCGATTCTCGAAAGCCGTCTATTTCCTTGGCCTTGGAACTATGCAATGTTGCTAGCCTGTACAGTTCAATATTGGAAGGTGTAATACCGGCAATAGTGCGTATGGCAACAACTAGCTTCTGATTTTCTTTTTTGCCGCCTTTGGATTTAAGTAAGCCCCACACAATCGTTGTGCCTTACTCGATCTTTTTGAAGATGATAGAGAAATTATGTCCTCCGAAACCAAAGGTGTTGCTGAGCGTCACTTTCACATCACGCTGCTGAGCGGAGTTGAATGTTAGATTCAGTTTGGGATCTAGTCCCTCGTCATCATGAAAATGATTAATCGTAGGAGGGATGACTCCTTCATTTATCGCAAGAAGGCAAGCAATCGATTCAATAGCACCAGCAGCTCCAAGAAGATGGCCGGTCATTGATTTGGTAGAACTGATGTTCATCTTGTAGGCGTGTTCACCAAACACCTTTTGGATTGCTTTGATCTCACCGATGTCTCCGAGGGGAGTAGAAGTGCCGTGTGTATTGATGTAGTCAACATCTGAAGCGTTAATTCCCGCCTCTTCCAATGCGTGTTCCATTACCTTCACAATACCAGCTCCCTCTGGATGCGGAGCCGTGATATGATATGCATCCGCTGACATGCCGCCACCAAGAACCTCGGCATAAATTTTTGCACCGCGTTTCTTCGCGTGCTCGTATTCTTCCAGGATCAGTCCGCCAGCGCCTTCACCCAACACAAAGCCATCGCGATCTTTGTCGTAGGGACGAGATGCTGTCTCTGGTGAATCGTTTCTTTCTGAGAGTGCTTTCATGGCATTAAATCCACCGACACCGGCCTCGCAAACTGCCATTTCAGATCCTCCTGTTACAATCACATCAGACTTGCCGAGTCGAATGTAGGTGAAGGCATCATAGATTGAATTGGTAGAAGAGGCACATGCTGAAACCGTAGTAAAATTTGGACCTCTGAAACCATACTTAATCGAAATATGCCCCGCACTTAAGTCGGCAATCATTTTAGGGATAAAGAAGGGATTAAATCGTGGTGTGCCATCTCCGGCTGCAAACGACTTAACCTCTTCTTGAAATGTGAGCAAACCACCGATTCCCGATCCCCAGATTACGCCAACGCGATCCGGATTGAGTTGGTCAAGAGGAAGGTTTGCATCTTTTATTGCTTCATCTGCTACCACGATCGCATACTGCGCAAAGGGGTCCATTTTGCGAGCCTCTTTTCTGTCGATAAAGTTGCCCACATCGAAGCCCTTCACCTCGCATGCAAATTTTGTTTTGAAACGAGAGGCGTCAAACTTGGTAATTGGTGCTGCGCCACTTTTGCCTTTTCGCAGGCCATCCCAGTACTCTTCACGGGTGTTTCCGATAGGTGTTAA
>JBFWZR010000160.1:3179-6119 GCA_050185175.1 Cyclobacteriaceae bacterium | reverse complement strand
GCTAACGGTGGTGGTTGTAATCGGCATTGAACGAAAGGTTGGGTGATCATTTAAAGTTACTAAAGGAGCGCTTAAGGAGCAGGTAATAATCAGTAAATTGATCTTTCAATATCAGCGTTATGAACAAATCTCAATTATGCATAGTCGCAGTACTGCTAGTCAATATCTCGATGATAAACTTTAATCTGCTTGCACAAGCTACCGAGTCGGTCATGGTACACGAGGTGCCTGCTGAAAATGGTTCATACACAATCACTCCCAAAGTGCCAGCAAACGGGATGGTTACGAAGGGAACTATTCTTAATGTAAAAGCGAGGCCATCGACAGGATACAGTCTGGATGCCGTCTACTACACAGTGAAAGGAGGCATGTGGGGAACATTAAGTTATGAGAGCTTCACGCCCACTATGAAGATAACTGTAGATAAGGAGATGTGGATTGGTGCGACATTCATTCAGAAGTCATTGGTGGAAAACATCAATGTGACTCACGATGTGGTGTACGCCAAGCCCGGCAGGAAAGCGCTCAAGTATGATGTGTACTCACCGAAGGATGCACACAATCTTCCCTGCATTGTTATTATCCATGGTGGTGGATGGTCATCCAACAATGAAGACATCATGCGTGGACTGGCACGTGAGTTGGCACAAGGTGGCCACTTCGTTGTGTTCAGCATCGACTATCGTTGGGTGAACAAGCTGGATGGTGACGAACAGCCTACGTCCATGCATCAGCTGATTGAAGATGTCTTTGGTGCGATTGCACACATACAGGAAAACGCTTCGCGTTATGGTGCAGATCCGAATCGCATAGGCGTGACAGGTGACAGCGCAGGTGGTCACCTGTCTGAGGCCGCAGCCCTACTCTGCACCATGATTGGTGATGGTGGATTTGGTGAACAAGCAGGGGTATATGAATATCGTCCCACTTATATGCCTAAAGGAAAGTCGATTGATAAGGTGCGCGCAGATATTACTAATGCAGTCAGAGCCGTAGCGCCAAGTTACGGACCATCAGATGCACGAGACTTCAAGATGTTTATCACACAGACGAGTGAAGAATACTATGATGCTGTCTCACCTGTGAAGCATGTGCCCAATGTGAAAGACAGAGCCGTACCTCATTTCATCGCCTGGGGTGACCAGGACAACACCGTGCCGATTGGCATGATCCAATCCTATCTTGATGTATTGAAGGCTGCCGGACAGCAGGTGGAATTTATTCAAGTAGAAGGTGCCAACCACGCGTTCTTTGACTGGAAGCCCGATTCAGAATCCCGGGCGACCTTCGAGAAGTACGGTGTGAGGTATGCAGGTGAGATGAGGGAGTTTTTTGATGGGGTGTTTGGGAGAGAGTGATATGTAAACACAATTGCATTCCACTACAAACCCCCTACATACTTCCTCCAGTCACTTAACAGCTCAGCTTCACTCACATTCAATACGGAAAGTAGTTGGGACTTTTTATTGAGGGACAAAAGCGCATCAAGGCTTTCTCGACCATACTTTCTGTCGATGTACATTACCACCGATCCTGAAAGACCATATCTGATCTTCCCGGACCAGAATTGATCCAGGCCTGCCGGTATTTCATTAGAGGTGATGGCATTCTTCACTTCACTGAGCCTCTGCTTATCCAGCTGGCCTGAAACATACACTGCCAGTCCTTCAACAAACCAATCCAGTCCTTCGATATCACTAAAATCCTTGCTTACATTTTTCTGGCCGTGAAAGACATGTGCCAGTTCGTGGGTAATCAAACGCTGAGTGTTCTCCATCTCCGAATACTTGTGCTCACATGATTCCTTATCCCAACGTACAGGAGATATCATAGCCATTTTATTGGCAATACCACTTGCTACCATCCAGCACTCAGATTTAAATTCTGGCATACCCCACTCCTTTTGCCACGTGCTATCGAGTGAACTTCTATTGGGATGAACGTAAACTTCAAACCCGGTACTAAATGGAGCATTAAAAAATGAGGTGACCGACATCATTCCATTGTCCACAATGCGGACATAGTCTTTGATTTGATCGCGATCAGCCGATGTGTACACTACGTCATAGCCCGAATGCTTTTCGGTTATCCAATGGTCGTCAGGCAAACTTGCACTCGTAAGTAATAATACACTTGAAACTAAGAGGGATGTAGTGAGTTTCTGGTTCATAGGCAAAACGGATAGCCCATAAGACGAATTGGCCACAAAAAGGTTTCAGTGCTGAATGCTAACCTATCTTGTCCTATTCTTACCTCTTTATATGACTTTGAGCTCCTCTGCGACTAACTAATGAAGGACTAACCACAAAGAGGCTCAAAGTGCATAGTGCGAACTACTACTTCTTCCCCGTCATCTCATTCACAGGTGACTTCGGAGCAAGTAGCTTCTGCGTCTTCTCCACTACAATGTCCTTCCCAACCTTGAAGGTTGCAGATTGTTTGGTTTGTTCGGAAGTGCCGATGCTTATCGTGTAAGTGCCTTTGTCCGCTACCCAAGATGAAACTTTCGTTTGATAGGAAGCGAGGTCTGCCGCGCGCAGCGTAAATGTCAATGATTGAGACTCTCCTGATTGAAGCAGTCTAGTCTTAGCAAAAGCTTTTAACTCTTTCGCTGGCTTATCCAGTTTGCCGGCAGGCGCACTGATATACAATTGCACCACTTCCTTCCCTGCTACACGTCCTGAGTTGGTGACGGTAACACTTGCCATAATTTTATCTGTAAAACTAGATGAACTAAGATTCAAACCTGAAAACACAAAGTCAGTGTACGATAGGCCGTAACCAAATTCGTAGGCTGGCTTCACGCCATAGGTGGTATAATAGCGATAGCCTACATATACTCCTTCTTTATAGTCTACTTGTGCCATAAATTCCTTCTGGCCAAATGCACCTTGCACTTCCCTATCCTTGAACTCTTTACCAGGGAAGTTTTTTCCTGTG
>JBFWZR010000160.1:0-3169 GCA_050185175.1 Cyclobacteriaceae bacterium | reverse complement strand
AGCGGCCAATTTTCCCGAAGGGTTAACATTTCCCGTCAGCACATCAGCCATGGCATTACCTCCCTCTAATCCGGGTTGCCATGCTAATAATATTGCATCCACATTGTCACGCCACTGCGTTACGTCCACTGGTGCTGCGATATTCAGTGTAACAATTACTTTCTTTCCTTTTGCGTGGAACGCCTTCGATACTTCCGCAATTAGATTCTTTTCTGTCTCCGTCAGGTAATAGTCTCCCTCTACTTTACGGTCAGTACCTTCACCTGCATTTCTTGAGATCACCACGATAGCATGCGCGTTAGTTTCAGCAGCTTCAGCAATCCTATCCGTACCGATTTTATATTCACCAATCGGTGGAGTTGGATCCATAAACTCCTCCATCATGCTTTTCTTTGGATGTTTTGCATTCTCTTCGGTAACATAAGTTTTGTATGTGGTATACAAATCCGGGTCGACTATGACACCGGCATGAAACAATCCTTCCGCAGGCGAAATAGTGTACATCTTGGTCACGTCACCGCTTCCCGTGCCACCAGCAATAAGTTCAACACTGCCATTGCCAAACAGAGCAACAGTTGCACCAGATGAAATTGGCAGAGCCTGCTCATTCTTCAACAGCACCATAGACTCGGTGGCAGCCCAGCGTGATAATTGCGCGTTCTTCTTGAGGTCAGGACTGTCTGAGTAAGCGTATTTATTGAACGTGGGTGATAACATCATGACATTAAGTATGTCTGTCACATTTCTATCCAATGTCTTTACATCAAGGGATCCGTTTTTCACCGCTTCAAGTATCGCCTGACGCTGGGGAGGTGTCCCTGGCATCTGAAGGTTGTTGCCCGCTTTAACTTGAGCCACAGCATCTCTTCCACCGAACCAATCTGTCATGACAAAACCTTTGTAGCCCCACTCCTCACGTAGCAAGTTCGTCAGCAGTTGAGGCTCATGAGAGGTGTACGTACCATTAACAAGGTTGTAAGAACTCATGATGGTCCAGGGTTTAGCTTCCTTCACCAATATCTCCCACCCCTTTAAATAAATTTCCCTCAAGGCTCTTTCACTAGCTACCACGTCCACGGTCATTCTGTTCCACTCCTGATTGTTGGCAAAGAAATGCTTTGGTGAGGTACCTATGCCCTTGCTTTGAATACCCTTAACCATGGCAGATGCGATGTGGCCTGTGAGCAAAGGATCTTCAGAATAGTATTCAAAGTTCCTTCCACCTCTTGGGTTACGTTGAATGTTGAGACCGGGACCAAGAATTATATCAATGCCAAATTCCTTCGCCTCCTGTCCGTAGGCTGCACCGATTGTCTTTACCATAGTTGTATCCCAACTTGAGGCCATCATGGTGCCGATCGGCCAGGCTGTGGCGTAGTAGAGTCTGGACTTGCCAGAGTTGAAAGCATGAACTCCGGCAGGGCCATCACACACTACCATTGACGGAATACCCAATCGTGGAATGCCATTCACAACACCTGCTGCGCCTATTACTCTTTTTTGCGCCTCTACCGGTTCCGCATTTCCACCAAAAGGCATTCCGGGTACATACATGCCGGCACCCACCAATACAGTTACTTTCTCTTCAGTAGTCATGGCGGCCACTACCTCGCTTACGGGGTTTTTGCCTAGCTGAGGTGCTTGCTGCGCCATTGCGTTAAAAGCGAGACTTAAGAGTCCGGCCACTGTTAAGGTTAGTCTTGAAAGTGTCATGTTGCTTGAAAGGTTATTAATTCCGGGTTGGTTCTAATGTGTCAATATGACACAATAGTAGGGTATTTGCCTTGGAATGGCAATGACTATCACCTGTTTTTGTGAAGATGTTGGTCTGTGATAAAATTTGAGGGATATTTACAGCCATGGCCAGAGCAAAAGTATCTACAGTTTCTGCTTCGCTGAAAGAATTCCTGCGCACAGGGCATCGCCATTTTCTTCGCAGCCTGTCGGTCGACAATGTCATTTTTGGGTTTCATGAAAATCAATTGAAAGTATTGCTGCTTCACACCCCGTTCGGAGGCCAGTGGGGACTGCCCGGTGGATTTGTTGGAATTGATGAACCGCTTGATAAGGCGGCCGCAAGAGTACTGCGTGATCGAACGGGTCTTAATGATCTTTACCTACAGCAGTTCCACACATTTGGTGACACAGGGCGAAGAGACAACAAAGTGTTGTCGAAAGTCCTGAAAGATTTGGATTTGAATCCAGGCAATGATCACTGGACATTGCAGCGTTTTGTAACCGTGGGGTACTTCGCACTGGTGGAGTATGCAAAGGTTAATCCACAACCAGACGATTTGTCCACTACTTGCGCATGGCATGATCTGGATAACTTGCCGACACTGCTAATGGATCACGGGGATATCATCAACAAAGCCTTGGAAGAACTACGCATAAGGTTGAAGTACCAACCCATCGGCTACAATTTGCTGCCCAAAGAGTTCCCCATGAAGAATCTTCAGTCGATATACGAAACGGTGCTTGGTCGCAAGCTGGACCGCGCGAACTTCAACCGTAAAATGATCGGCTACGACATCCTTGATAAAAAGAAAAAACTCTTTACGGGGGGATCGCACAAGGCCCCCTACCTCTATAGCTTTAACAAGAAGAAATACTTTAAGGCGCTGGAGAACGGGCTGGGCAGCGACTTCTGATGAAAAGTTCCCTGCCGAATCAACTTATTCTGTATTAATTATTCATTACCACCGTTGCGGTTGAAAGTGGTATTGCTACATTTAATCCACCTTTCAAAATCAAAAACCACAACATTATGAAAAATCTAGTCGCAATCATTGCGCTCGTAGTCTCTTTCCAGGCATTTAGCCAGGGCCAGTTTCAGAATGAAACAGCCGGCTCGCTTGCTTTTGCCTCAGGACAAGTAATGCAACTTGCTGCTGCCTTCCCTGCTGACAAGTATGGCTGGACTCCACAAGATGGCGTGCGAACCGTATCACAGGTTTGCGCTCACATCATCTCAGCCAACTACTTCTTTGCCTCAAAACTTGGAGGACAGATTCCTGCGGACGTAAAAATGGAGTCGCTTGAAAAATACCTGACTTCAAAAGATGCCGTGTCAAAATAGCTCAAGAGATCATTTGAAGTTATAGGTAGTGCCATTAAGAACACCAAAGATGCCAGCCTGAGCGAGAAGGTTGAGTTCCCGTTCCCAGGT
>JBFWZR010000159.1:0-6453 GCA_050185175.1 Cyclobacteriaceae bacterium | reverse complement strand
GAATATCTCTCTGGCGAATCCATTTAGCGCAGCTACAATATTCCAGTTCTCTCCCTCCAGCAACCGGTCGCGCGAAAACTCCACAACCCAATTTGTTAACTGTTTGTTGGTGCCAAGCTCGTCCATCAACTCATCAACTACTTCCCTTAATACGAGCTCATTCTCTACTTCCAATCTGAAGTTGCCCAGCAACCCCGCCTCACGGGTAAAAGACCGGATCACCTTCTGAAAAAAAGCGTCTATGGTGCTGATTGCAAATAGTGAGTACTGATGAAGAATGGACCGCAATACATTGCGACTTCGCACCTTCAATTCCTCGGCATTGTAGTTTAACTCTTCGCAAATCTCCTTCGACAGGTTGTTTTCCTTTCCCTTGGCGAAATCATTCAGGTAAAAAAGTATGCGTTCCTTCATTTCCTGTGTGGCTTTGTTGGTAAAAGTCACCGCCAGGATATGCCGGAAGTAGTCGGTCCGGTTTTGCAACGCCAGCTTGAGGTATTCCTTGGCCAGCGTTCGGGTCTTGCCCGAGCCGGCAGACGACCGATAAATATGAAAAGGTTTGTTCAGAACAGTGGTTGTTTTACTTACCGATTATAATCCTGAAATATAGGAATGAAGGAAGACAATGGCGATATAAATAGGGGCTGAATTAATTGTCCTGTTAAATGTATAAATTTAACGTATTGCCTATGGTGAAACTCGAGAAGATCTGGAATAGTATTGTGTACTCCTTCCCGGTACAGTTGCTTCTTAACAATTTCAAGCGCAATCACGTGCTTTTGTTGTGCTGGATTCTACTGATTGCCATGATCACAGGGAACTTTGGTAAATACTTAGGTATTCCTTATCTTTTTTTGGACCCCGAATACCTCAACAAAGTCAACTACAGGAGTTTTTTCATAATCGGAGCAGTACTTTCCGGCTTTACTGTTGCTTTTCAAATTACGTGCTATATCTCGGATGGACACCGGTTCTCTTTCGTGGGTGCTTTGCGCAAACCTTTTACCAAGTTCGCCCTCAACAACAGCATACTTCCGATACTCTTTCTGGTGATCTACTCTCAACAGATTATCAGCTTTCAAATCAATAATCAGTATTGTACACCCAGCGATCTATTTTGGAACATGGTCGGACTGCTCAGTGGCTTTGGGCTAATGACCTTCATCTATTTTCTCTACTTCTGGTTCACCAACAAAGACATTTTCAAGTATGTGGTGTGCCGCCTCGATGAGAAGCTGAAGCAAAATGTCCGTGTAACTCGTGCCAGCGCCATGAAGAAGCTGGACATCGCCAGAAAGAAACAGGTCCGTGTTGATAACTACCTGGATTACAATCTGAAGTTCAAGCAAGTCGATGACAACAAAGACTTCTACGACCGACAAACCATCATCCAGGTTTTTGATCAAAATCATTTTAACCTCGTCATCATCGAGTTGTTCATCTTTGCCCTCGTATTATTGTTGGGTGTTTTTAAAGACCAGCCGGTCTTCCAGCTGCCAGCCGCTGCAAGTTTCATTATCTTGTTAACCATCCTGGTGATGCTCGCAGGTGCTTTTTCCTACTGGTTTGGTTCGTGGTCTGGCACGGCCAGCCTCATCGTATTTCTTACCATCAACTACCTCACAGGGGAAGACTTCTTCTCAAAACCTGAAAAGGCCTTTGGTCTGGACTATGCAACTGCACCTGCAGAGTATTCTGTCAAGAGCCTTCAAACACTCGCGGCACCCGACTCCATAAAAAGAGACGAAGAAAATACATTGCAGATTCTTGACAACTGGCGGGCCAAGTTTCCGGAAGACAAGAAACCGAAGATGATATTCGTCACCGTGAGCGGTGGCGGCAAACGTGCAGCGTTATGGACCATGACGGCACTTCAAACAACTGACAGCCTCACCAGCGGAAAGTTTTTCGACAACACGGCACTGATCACTGGTGCATCAGGCGGCCTTATTGGTGCAAGTTACTTCAGGGAATTAAAACTCCGTCAACACAATGGCGAATCAGTAAACCCAAGAGATGTATCACATCGTGTTAGTATCTCAACTGACAATCTCAATCCATTGATCTTTAGTTTCCTCGCCAATGGCTTGTTCGTGGGCTTCACCAAGTTCGAATATGGCGGATACGCGTATGTAAAAGACAGAGCCTTCACCTTTGAAAACGAACTGAACGAAATCACAAGCCAGATGATGGACAAAACCATCACGGCCTACCGAGAGCCAGAGGCGAAGGCAATTATCCCAATGATGATCCTTTCACCTATTATCACCAACGATGGTCGTAAACTCTACATTGCCTCGCAGCCGGTCAGCTACCTCAATTCAGAAACGCTTGCCATACCAGGATATACTGATAACAAAATAGGCGGTGTTGATTTCAATAAACTTTTTAAGGAGCACAGTGGAGATAGCCTGCGATTCCTTTCGGCACTGCGAATGAGCGCCACTTTCCCCTACATCACACCCAACACAACCTTACCCACCACTCCTTCCATCCAGATCATGGACGCTGGCGTATCTGATAACTTCGGCTTGTCCACCGCCATTCGGTTCATTTATTCATTCCGTGAATGGATCGGTGAAAACACGTCAGGCGTAGTTATTCTCTCCATCCGCGATTCGCCAAAGCTTGGTACCATTCCTCCACAACAAAGTCAAACGATACTGGACGCCATCACGCAGCCCATCAGCAACGTGTACAACAATCTTGAAAACTTTCAGGATATCAATAATGACGTGTTAGTTAACCAGGCCATCTCATGGCTGGACTGTCCGATGTACCGAATTGAATTGCAATACAAGTCAGATGAAAGCTACGTTCCCATTCTTCAAAAGATGGACAGCATCCGCCAGAACAACGCACGCGCCTCCCTCAGCTGGCGCCTTACTCAACGTGAAAAACAAAGTGTGATGAACAATATCCACCAGCCACACAACAAGGTTGAGTTGGAGAAACTACTTCGGCTTTTGAATCAGTAGTCGGTGGTCGGTCAGCAGTCGTCAGTTAGCGGTCGTCAGTAAGCAGTAATCAGTAAACAGTAAGTAGCAACAACTAATTAGAGGGTTTGCAGAATTTTGAGGACTTAGCGATCATGGAACCAATCATCTTTCCAATAGAAGTACATTGTTCTAACAGTTGTGTTGCCTCGTCTTTAGAAATATACTTGGAATCAAGACTGACCTCAATCCAATGTTGCGTCTCCATTTGCTCACCATCCGCATCTGTAAGCTTACTGATAAAGTGTTTCTCATATCTCCGTTTACCCCAAGCTTCAGCAATTTGAGCACCTACCGATCTCGAAGATCTCCTGATTTGATCCGTTAAAGAATACATTTCCTCCTTAGGGAACCCACGCGTTATTAGAAATATTTGATTTGAGAGTATTCTTGATTGCTTATATACTTCAAGGGCACGAAAATTTTCTACGAACATATCCTAGGCTTTTTATAACTAAGATACAGAAAATTCCAATCTGACAACGAAAGCAGCGTTTACTGACTACTGCCCACCGCTGAACTACTGCCTACTGCTCACTGCTTACCGCTTACCGAACCCCGGGTCCAAGTAACACTTCCCCACTACGCACTCCACTGTGTTTTCCTTCATCAATCACCACTTGTCCATTTACAATTACATACTTAAAACCTATAGAATAGGCATGTGGTTTTTGAAAGGTCGCCTGATCGCTGACTGTATTGGGATCAAAGACAACAACATCTGCTTTCATTCCCTCGCGCAATAAACCTCTATCACTAAACTTAAACTTCTGCGCAGGAAGTGAAGTCATCCTGCGTATTGCTTCCTCCAGTCCGATGACTTTTTTCTCTCGCACATACACACCTAGCACTCTCGCGTTTGTGCCATAGGCTCTGGGATGTGGCATGTTCTTTCCAAACTCTGCGATGCCTGCGTCCGAAGCAGTCATGCTAAAAGGATATTTCATGATACGTTGAAGGTCGTCTTCGTTCATGCTGAAGTACACCATCTGTACACGGCCACTTTTGATCATCTCCAAAATCGTTTCCGCCTCTTCTTCGGCCTTCGCTTTACGCCCCTTCAGTTTATTAATCTCTGATATACTCTTTCCATTATATGATTCATCGGGTGCATAACGCGCCACAACAGCATAGCTGTAGTCCTTCAGTTCGTTCTTCTTCAATCCCTCCAGCATTTCTTTTTTTATTCTCGTCCGGGTAGCTGGGGCATCCAATCTTATATAAAGTGAATCCCGGCCTCCTGCAAATGCCCAATCCGGAACTACCATGTCCAGGGTAGTACTACTTGCCACATAAGGATATTGGTCAACCGTTACATCAATACCTTCTTGTCTCGCCTTCTCCACCTGAGCAATCGTGCTCACTGATTTTCCGAAGTTGGGTTTGTAGGTCACTTTGAAATGAGAGATCTCTACAGGCATGTTCGCCTGCCGGCCAATATTGATCGCCTCTTCGATAGCATCGTTTACATTGTCGCCTTCGTCACGGATGTGTGACGCATAAACGCCCCTGTACTTTGATGCCGCTTTACCCAACCCAATAACTTCAGATGTCTTTGAATACACTCCCGGAACGTAAATCAATCCTGTTGACAATCCCACTGCTCCATCGCTCATGGCCTGCTCCACCAATTGTTCCATCTGCTTCTGCTCTTCAGCGGAAGGATCTCGTTGTGCATCTCCCATCACTGCACGTCTCACACTGTTGTGTCCAATCAGCGAAGACACATTAATCGACATACCAATACTATCAAGTCGTTGGAAGTAAGATTTCATATCTACATTGGAACCTCCACAATTTCCTGTCACTACCGTAGTGACACCGTCATAAATAAAATTATCAGCGGTTGGAACCTCAAGTTCATCTCCTTCGATGTGTGCGTGCACATCTATAAATCCTGGCGCCACCACTTGACCTTTCGCATCAAGCGTGCGAACGGCTTTGGCATTTGCCAGGTCTCCGATGGCATAGATCTTTCCATCCCAAATCCCGATGTCACCATAATACCAGGAGTTGCCTGCACCGTCTATGATCTTCCCATTCTTAATGAGCAAATCATAGGTCTGAGCGAATGAGCAAAGAGGCAGACTTAAGAGCAATAGAAGCATCAAACGATTCATAGAAGAATGGATTTGAAGGGAAGTTTTAAAAAATATTACTCAGCAACAACCGGCTGATTGATGAGTGGCTCAAATTTCATATCGGATTACAAACGTTTGCGATCATTTTTTGATGTGAATGACCGATAAGGAAATGCATTTCTGCCCCATTACTGGTAATTTAAACCATAATCCCACTTTTATGAACAAGCGATACGAACAGGCGGTTGGGTCGAGATATCATATCTACAATAGTTTGTTTTTGAATTTACCCTTCAGAAACATTTCCAGAACCGGTACACTCCTTCCATTGCTTCAAGACTATTGCGAAAAGGGATTTGAAACGGGGAAGTCTGCGGACCTCATCATCCCGGAGTTTTTTGCCAGCTTCGCCCCGCAAGCCTCACAGCGTGAGCAGTTCGATCTGCTGTTTAAGTTCATTCAATATGTTGAGCGGCAAGTGGCGCTGTTCGATTCCGTGGAAGATGCCTCATTCGAACAAATCAATGACCTCACCGGAAAAGGAACTATTACTTCACTACTGCTAAGAGCACAGTTTGAAGACAAAGAAGAAGATCTCAAAAAGAAACTGGAGACATTTGGTCTCAGGGTGGTGCTCACTGCGCACCCTACACAATTTTATCCCGGCTTTGTGTTGGGTATACTCAACGATCTGGAGCAGGCGATCCGCGCCAACAACATTCCACAAATCGACCTGCTGCTTCAACAACTGGGTAAGACTGCTTTCATAAACAAAATCAAACCTACTCCTTACGATGAAGCCATAAGCCTTTGCTGGTACCTCGAAAATATTTTCTATCACGCCATCCCACAAATCATTACGCAACTCACCGATACGCTTCAAATCGAAGTGAAAAACTGGAAGAACGACCGGTTGATCATGATTGGCTTTTGGCCGGGTGGTGACCGGGACGGAAACCCCCATGTCACCAGCGCAACTACGTTGAAGGTAGCTCATCGTTTGAAAGAAACGGTGATGAAGAACTATCACCGGGATATCAGACTGTTGAGACGAAGGCTCACCTTCCAGGGTGTTGATGCGCTTATCATTGAAATCGAGCGGAAGATTTACAACATGGCGTATGCACGCAAAGAAGGTTACAATCATCCTGACGAAATTTTGAATGACCTCTACCAGGTAAGAGATTTGCTCATATCAGAACACGATGGATTGTTTATTCAGCTGCTTGATACTTTCATCCTTAAAGTACGCTTGTTTGGATTTCACTTTGCCAGCCTCGATATCAGGCAGGACAGCCGCAAACACGATGCCGCGTGGAAAGTATTGATCGAAGAACTTCACAAACAAAAGAAGTTTATCAGTTCCCCTGACTACG
>JBFWZR010000158.1:0-6640 GCA_050185175.1 Cyclobacteriaceae bacterium | reverse complement strand
AAATTGTTCACCAGGACTATGATTGGCAGTAAAACTCGCAAGCCCACAATTATCAGTAGCAGATGGAACTGGCCAACTTACCCCTTTGGTGCAAAGAGATAAGCCCAGTACTTCGTTAATATCCCCCGGGCAATTTGAAATCACCGGAGGTACGGTTTCCGTAGCTGTTGGTGCGCAGCAAAGGACTCCACCACTTTGACTTGCTCCGGCAATGATTTTAAAACTTCCGTAAGTCTCTCCAGCAAATGCAGGACTGGAACAATTGGCACTTATCACAGCATTAGTAACTGCAGCGATTTTGATTGTAATAGAAGGGCCTTGAAATCTGTCATTTGGAAGTGTTCCATCGAATGAGAATTCTTCATTAGGATTGACAGTGTTTGAAAAGAAAATTCCGCCCATATCCTCGATTGTAACCGATGCAGGTGATGCACCAGTATACTTCAGTGTTAGTTCAGTTAATCCTCCGCTGCAAGCACCGCAAGCGTTTGCAGATGGACAGTCACAAGTTTGAGCTGCGATGCTGCTGGAGACAAGCACCAGAAGCAAAAAAATCAGCCACCTTAAGGACCCCAAAAAATGATTACGAGGGCGCATTAGATTAACAAGCCAACAAAGGTATAGGTTAAACAGTAAGTTATTATAATTATTTAATTATCAGGTATTTTCAGTATCTCTGAAACAGTGATAACACCTTGATTCAAGGTTTGTTTGAATATAAACTCACTATCTTTGCGGCTTTTTAAAACAGGGCTTACCAAAGTATGATCTCAGTTGACGCAGTCGGTGTTGAATTTAGCGGCACCTCCTTATTCAATAACATCACTTTCAACATCAATGAAAATGACCGTATCGCCCTTATGGGCAAAAATGGAGCCGGTAAATCAACGCTGCTTAAAATCCTGGCTGGCGTTAATAAGCCAACCTATGGAAAGGTATCCGCTCCTAAGGATTCGGTAATAGCGTATCTGCCTCAGCACCTGCTAACCGAGGATAAGTGTTCCGTTTTTGAGGAGGCTTCGAAGGCATTCTCCAAAGTGCACGGTATGAAGACGCGCATGGATGAACTTAATCATCAGCTGGAGACTAGAACTGACTATGAATCAGATGATTATAGTAAGATAATCGAGGAGGTGTCCGAACTTAGTGAGAAGTACTATAGTATTGAAGAAATCAACTACGATGCCGAGGTAGAAAAGACTTTGATGGGCCTTGGGTTTCTTCGATCGGACTTTACGCGCCCAACTAGCGAATTCAGTGGTGGATGGCGTATGCGAATTGAGCTTGCCAAAATATTACTTCAAACCCCGGACCTGATCCTGCTGGATGAGCCAACCAATCACCTTGACATCGAGTCAGTGCAATGGCTGGAGGAGTTTCTTCAGAACAATGCTAAAGCGGTGATGGTAATTAGCCACGACAAGGCATTTGTAGATAATCTCACAAACCGAACAATCGAGATCACCCGCGGGAGAATTTACGACTACAAAACGAACTACAGCCACTATCTGCAGCTAAGAAAAGAAAGGCGTGAACAGCAGCAAAAGCAATTTGATGATCAATCTAAACAAATAGCTGATATCCAGGCATTTATTGAACGTTTCAAGGGTACTTACTCTAAGACACTACAAGTTCAGTCGAGGGTAAAAATGCTGGAAAAAATAGAGATTGTGGAAGTCGATGAGGTAGATACCTCTTCACTGAATCTAAAGTTTCCCCCTGCCCCGAGATCAGGCAACTACCCGGTGATCACCGAGGACCTGTCGAAGAGTTATGGTGAACACACGGTATTTAAAGATGTCACCCTCACAATAGCCAGGGGAGAAAAAGTGGCATTTGTCGGTAAAAACGGTGAGGGGAAGTCCACACTCGTTAAAGCGATTATGGGAGAAATTGACTTTCAAGGGCGCCTTCAGGTTGGGCATAATAGCATGATTGGCTACTTCGCACAAAACCAGGCTTCCCTGCTCGATGGAGATCTCACTGTGTTTGACACCATTGATCAGATTGCGCAAGGTGAGATACGAACCAAGATCAAGGACATTTTGGGCGCCTTCCTTTTCGGTGGGGATCAGATAGAGAAAAAAGTCAAGGTGCTATCAGGCGGAGAAAGGACAAGACTTGCCATGATCAAGTTACTTCTACAACCTGTCAATCTTCTGATCCTTGACGAGCCTACCAACCATCTTGATATCAAAACCAAGGATATTCTAAAAGATGCACTCAAGGCTTTTGATGGAACACTTATACTTGTCTCACACGATCGTGATTTCCTTGATGGCCTCGCTACCAAAGTTTTTGAGTTCGGTAATAAGCGAGTGAAGGAACACTTTGAAGATATCAACGGTTTCCTTCGTAATAAGAAGATGGAAAATCTGAAAGAGATAGAACGTTCGGTAAAGGCTTAGCAAACCGTTACGATCCCAGTCTCATCCGTCTGTATACCTTTTGACATTACCCTTCCGCTAGGGTGTACACCTTTTGTTCACCCTTAAATAAAGTCACTAGACAACCGGAAATCTAGTTTTGCGTGCTCATACGCGAATTGATCGACAGTGATCAATCGCAAATTGATTAACAACTAAAACGCAAAAATGGAATTTTCTAGAAACAACTCCCGAAGACAATTCATTGGTACGCTTGCAATCGGAGCAACGGCAGGGCTGTCAGCCTTGACACAACCTCTTAAGGCAGCCATACCTTTTAGTAGTGCTGAAGTGAGCGAAGCTGAACAATGGTTAAAGTCAAATTTGAAAGGAAGTCACCGTGTGGTGATTGATGGCACAGAACCTAATGATGCATTTCCTCTCATATGGACATGGGTCTACTACCTTGGAAATAATCAAACCTCTGTACCTGACAATGACATGACTGCATTGTGTGTTCTTAGACATAATGCCATTCCATTTGCAATGGAAGACAGGCTTTGGAAGAAGTACAACTTCGGGGAAATATTTAGTATAAAAGATAACCTCACCAAATCTCCAGCCACCAGAAACCCATACTACGAACCAAAGTCGGGCGACTTTCCGGTGCCAGCGATAGATGGCATCAAGAGAATGCAAGAGCGAGGTGCCCTATTCACGGTTTGTAGTCTTGCGATCATGGTGTACAGTGGTGAAGTGGCAAAGCAACTTGGTCTTGATCCAGAAGAAGTTCGCAAAGACTGGGTTAGAGGTCTGTTACCGGGCGTGCAAGCATCACCCTCAGGAGTTTGGGCTGTAACACGCGCTCAAGAGAATGGTTGCAGCTATGTGTATGCAGGTGGTTAACAACAACTACAGATTGAAGTTCAAAGCCATGAAGTTCGTTCAGTTAATCATACTCGCTTCTTCACTGGGGCTATCAATCCAATCTATTGGACAAGATCAGGGTAGTAAGGCTTCCAGTAAGCCTTACACTCTTCGACTTGTTCCGCAGATCCATAGCACAGGATATTTTCCTTATGGTGGAAGCTACCTTACCTACCATCCTACCATGGATGCACAGATCTTTTTTCAGAAGGGGAATACAGGTGTGTTTGTGTTTAAATCGGTCGACCTCGTTGACCATTCGGTAAACACAAACTACGCTTCTATAGGGATTGTTCACACGATCAAACTCAGCGAGTCATTGGAATTTATTCCGTTCGCGGGATATTTTCTTGCGCAAGTTGAGAGCTTCAAAGATCAGAGTTCAGATGCGTGGGCAGCAGTTGACTTGAAAAAGAGAGTTAACAAGAACCTCGTATTGGTCAATACTTCGATGATGGGGAACATTGCGCAGCGGGCTCATTCACTCTCAATGACTAACAGGCTGAAACTAAACTACACCTTAAGATCATTTACTGTCGACATGTTCGTTTGGTACAGCCAGGCAATTGATCAGCAGCGGGGATATACTTCAGCCAGTTTAGGGATTACTGCTCCTTCGATTGCCATCAATCCGAGTGTGAAACTGAAATTCCATAGCGCGTATCAGCAATATATTTCACAAGAGCATCCAGGATCGGCCATGAAAAGAGGTGTGTTGATATCAATGTCTGCGCCAATTGATCTGAGCAGAAAATGAGTACATTTATCGAAAGAAAAGTTGCGTTACAGGCGGTGAATCGATTATTGGTGCTTACCAGAATCTCTGTTTGGCTAGTAGCCAGTGTCGTTCTCTGCTTGCTGTTATTCACAGCTTATTTCGTTGCATTTCCGGATAACCATTCTACAAACGTTGAGGGAACTAGCCAACCTGATTTCTCCTGGACGGTTCCGGATATCAATTCAGTACCCGACTCACCCGAAGGCGATCTGATTCGATACGGGGAGCAACTCATCCGACATACTTCGATTTATCTCGGCCCGAAGGGTAAAGTAAAACAGATTAGTAATGGTTTGAACTGCAATAATTGTCATCTGGATGGAGGAACAAAAAATTTTGGAATCAATTATTCAGGAGTGTTTGCCAATTACCCAAAATACAGAAGCCGCTCAGGTACGATCGTGGATGTCAAAGAGCGAATCAACGAATGCATTGAGCGAAGTCTAAACGGTCAGCGTATGCACCAGGATGAAAAAGAACTGAACGCAATGGCTGCGTATATCCTCTGGCTGGGCAAAGACGTTCCGAACAAGGTGACTCCTATTGGCAACGGACTAAAACAAGTTCCGTTTTTAGACCGGGCAGCAGATCCTGTGAAAGGTCAGCTCGTTTACGTAGCTCAATGTGTGGTGTGCCATGGTAAAGAGGGAGAAGGATTAATGAAGGCTGAAGGAAACGAATACGAATATCCACCCCTGGTAGGTGATCACAGTTACAACCAAGGTGCAGGACTTTACCGCATGTCTCGATTCGCAAGTTTCGTGAAGTATAACATGCCATTTGGAGCGGATTACACAAATCCAATACTCACTGACGAGGAAGCTTGGGACGTGGCAGCCTATGTCAACTCACTACCAAGGCCGGGAAAAGATTTGTCAAGCGACTGGCCAGATATTTCTAAAAAGCCATTTGATTATCCTTTTGGTCCTTATGCTGATAGCTACTCTGAGCGAGAACATAAATACGGCCCATTCAAAAAGATACTTACAGACTAGCTCGGATACACTTACCCCGAGTCTGCGTCATACTGATTATCATTTTGACTACTTCAAACGTACATTACAAGTCTGTAACTCAAAAAGTCCGCTACGACTGTCACTCCACACCAATTGAAAACTACCGTCAACCCTGCTTGTCAGACCCATATAATGACCACCACCGGTAAATTTGTTTGCAACATCCGCATTTAGGGCCGTCTTTGGATCGGTGCCTTCGGAGGTAATTCTTATTGGTCGTTGGAAGCTTTCACCACCGTCAAGTGAAAAGGTAAAGTAAGTATCAAATGTGTTCTGAGTTGCTCTGTCATAGGAGTCAACCCAGGAGATTCCAAGAACACCTTCGTTGTTCACAGCAAGACTAATTATCAATGACTTTGATGGAACGTTGTTGGTAAAGAGATCAACCCGCTTGTCCTTGCTCCAGGTTTTTCCAACATCTGAAGAGTAATTTAGTATGAGGCCATTCGGGGTGGCACGACCGTGATACACTCTCCCGTAAAACAATGAACTCGTGACTGTATCTGAGACCATTCTTGAATAGCCTCTGCTACCCCCAGGGTGGATCGATACAAGGGTTGTTGATTCAAGGTTCTCATGATCAAACTTGCGCACCCATACTCTACTTGCATTTTGAGTGTACGGCACCAATACCGATCCGTCAATTGTAAGAGCTGGTTCACAGAAATCAAGGCGAGATGTTTTGCCATCAACACGCGACACCTCAGCGAACGCGCCCCCTGGCTGCTTCTCCATCAGTACAACATCCGTTCCCATGTTTTCTTTGAATTGAACAGTGGTGAAAAAGAAACGATTATGTCCTGCTGTTAGTTTTGTCCCATCATGATTGCCTTCCAGAGTTTGGACTTCGTCTGACCACGACATACCCCCATCGTTGGAATTGAAAAACCGAATTGGATAATAATCCTCGAAATTACCCTTATTGCCTATCCATGTCATCGCGGCTTCGCCAGACGGCAGGATTGACGTCCACGGATCGTATCCCCACCAATCATGCACGGTTTCTGTCCAAGCACGTCCGCCATCCTTCGAAACAAAACTTACCAGCCTGCAACTAGTATAAGGATTATCCCTATCTGTAACAATCATTGCCGCCACTAGCAGGTGGTCATTATTCATTGGGTGCGCAGAGATATGTGGTTCGACAACTGGCAACCCACTCAAAGAGGTAGGAATGGACGTGGTAGGACCGATGACAACATTATACGTATTCGCTACGGCTGCTTTATCAATAGACTGGCTCATTGGTTCACAGCCAAGCAAGAGTAGTATTATCAAAAGCAGCAATGGTTGGAAACTTGTTTTCATGATTTAGCGATTTGAAGCACGATATTTCTCTACTCGCGAGGCATTCACTTTTACAAAAGTCGCACCTCTGGTCTTATCCAACTCGATTACCACATTGCCCCTACCCAGGCTCTCGGTGGTAACAACTCCAGTGAGATGTCCTTTATCCATTTTATCTTTTTCCCACGTTGCCGATTTCCTGTGCTCTCGATCGAGGATACTCTATGCTTCTGAGGAAGTCAGGTCATTTCTATGCTCTCAGTGAA
>JBFWZR010000157.1:0-6788 GCA_050185175.1 Cyclobacteriaceae bacterium | reverse complement strand
TTATAGTTTTGCGCTGCTCGTAAAAAAACAGAATCATGAAGCTGAATGAAATCGCATCAGTGACCGGAAAAGGTGGATTGTTTAAAGTATTGAAACCTGCTAAAGCGTGACTGATTCTCGAAGCACTGGATGAGTCCAAGTCGAAGATAATGGCAACTGCCTCGCACAAAGTTTCCATCCTTGATGAGATTTCCATTTACACACACAGCAAAGAAGGCACTACTCCGCTGGAGGAAGTGCTGAAAAAAATCAACAAAGAATACGGCAATGATCTGGGGCTAGACGCAAATGCAGAGGGGAATGAATTGCGATCTTTTTTAAAATCTGTGCTACCGGACTATGATGAGGAAAAGGTTTACGTATCTGATATTAAAAAGCTGGTAAAGTGGTACAGCATCCTCCAGCAGTTTGCTCCGGAAGTATTCGAGGAAGAAAAAGAGAAAAAGAAAGAAAAACCCAAAGACGAGAAGAAAGACTAAAAAGACTGAGCTTTCTCTACCATCCGCCTTGAGCCTACATAAAAAGGCGTCCGTTGATGAAGGTCTTGGGGTTCAATATCCAAAATCCTTCGCTGACCATCAGTTGCTAATCCACCAGCCTGCTCTGAAATAAACGCAAGAGCATTGCATTCATACATAAGCCTGAGCTTGCCGTTATTATCTTTTGCCGTAGAGGGATAAATGTAGACTCCTCCCTTCAGTAAGTTCCTATGAAAATCCGCAACGAGAGAGCCAATGTATCGGGCGGTGTAAGTGCTGTCCTTGCAGAACTGAATATACTTCTTTACAGACTCAGGAAAAGAATTTGACGCGCCTTCGTTGATTGAATATATCTTGCCACTCTCTGGCATTTCCATATCGGGATGCGACAGAAAATATTCTCCCAGCGATTGTTCAAAGGTGAAGCCATTAACACCATGGCCCGTGGTGTACACGAGCATGGTCGATGACCCATACAAAATATATCCAGCAGCTACCTGCTCTGATCCCTTTTGCAAAATATCTTCACTTTGAATAGGACCACCTATTTTACTTTTGCGTCTGTAGATCGAGAATATGGTACCTATCGAAACATTCACATCAATATTTGATGATCCATCAAGCGGATCGATGGCGATTACATACTTTCCATTGTTATTCAAGTCCTCGTAGCTTTCCGATTCTTCTGATATTAAAGCGCACACCTCGCCACCCTTTTTTAGTGCCCGGGTAAAACGAATGTTTGCCAGCACGTCCAGTTTTTGCTGATCTTCACCAGTCATATTTTGCGACCCCAGTGGACCCATAATGTCGATAAGACCGGCTTTGTTCACTTCCCTGTTCACAACTTTTGAAGCCAAGGCAATGTCACGCAGCAGCTGGGACAGCTCGCCACTGGCATATTGAAATTGATCCTGATTGTTTTTGATGAACCGGTCTAGTGTAAAGCCAATGGATTGGCCTATTCGGGACGCTTCTACCATTTAATTCCGTCATTTTTGCGGTGATACCGCATTTGAACCTAAATTCGCCCGCTTAACGGGCGAGGCGCAAATATACAATGCAACCGTTTGAAACCAATCAAAATGGGCGATGAAGGTATTTAAATTTGGTGGGGCATCGGTGAAAAATGCCGCTGCAATTCAAAATGTAGCCGGGATCATTTCTAGCCATAGCTCGGAGCCCCTTTTGGTTGTAGTCTCTGCTATAGACAAAACCACAAATGCCCTTGAGGAAGTTGTTTTTAATAGTGCTGATGACAGAGTTGTAAAAATAAAGATCGAGGAAATCCTTTCTGGGCATTTCGCAATAGTGAAAAACCTGTTTCCTTCTTCTCATCATATCAGGCAAGAGATAGATAAGTTTAGAGAAACGATAATCACCGAAATCAACGCCAATCACAGCAAGGACAAACGCTACGATCAGGTGGTATCGTTAGGAGAAGTGATATCTTCACTCATTCTTGCACAATATCTTCAACACAGTGGTTTAAACGTGGAATGGGTTGATGCTCGAAAATATATTTGTACCAACAACAACTTCAGGGAAGGCAAGGTCGATTGGGAATTAACAAGTTCTCGTATTGCTGAATTGAAAGAACCAATCAAAACGAAGATTCTGATTACACAAGGTTTTATTGGCAGTTCGCGTGAAGGATTTACAACAACGCTAGGTCGTGAGGGGTCAGATTTTAGCGCAGCAATTTTCGCCTCATGTCTTGGCGCAGAATCAGTAACCATCTGGAAAGATGTGCCGGGCGTAATGAGCGCTGACCCAAAAAGACTTCCTGCTGCAACCACATTTGATGAACTCCCATTTCGCGAAGCCGCAGAGATGACATATTATGGTGCCTCTGTAATCCATCCTAAAACCATCAAACCACTTGCTAACCTGGGTATTCCTTTGTTGGTCAAAAACTTTGATAACATATTATTACCCGGCACCAGAATACATGAATGCAAAGTAGACAGGCTGCCACCGCTTATTGTATTCAAAGAAAATCAGTGCCTGATCTCTTGTCACGTTACTGACTACACTTTCATTGATGAGTCGCAAATCGGAGTGATCTTCAATGAGCTTTCGTCACGGAACCTAAAAGTGAACCTCATTCAGAACTCCGCCATCTCGTTTTCTTTCTGCCTCGATTTCAAAGAAGAAAAAGTAATGGAATTGATTAGTGAACTCGGAAAGCACTTCGAAGTGTATTACAACACGGGTCTGACTTTGATCACTGTGAAAAACTACGATAGTGAAAGTTTTGAAAAGTACAGAAAACAAAACGGAGTTATTCTTGAGCAATCGTCACGTTCCACGCTCCAGGTTTTGGTGCGATCATGATAATTTATCTCTGATCTCTTTGATGAAGTGATCAATCGCGCGATCGAGAATCTCAAAAACTTCTTGAAAATCTTTCTCATCTCCATAATAGGGATCAGGCACTTCGTCTCCGGGATGAGGATCGAATGATCTCATGAGATGAATTTTCTCCACATGCAACTCCGAATCAGTCAACCTTTTTATATTATTCAAGTTCGATTTGTCCATCGCGAGGATGTAATCAAACTCTTCCAGATCTGATGACTGAAGTTGCCTTCCCCTGTGCGTTATCGTAACTCCATTCTTTTGAGCATTGGCACGCGTGCGCGGATCAGAAAGTTCACCGATATGATAACCTGCTGTGCCGCAAGAGTCGGCATAGATTGATCCCTCAAGATCGCTGCTTTTGATCTTGTGTTTAAAAATTGCTTCTGCCAACGGAGACCTGCAAATATTTCCCAGGCAAACAAAAAGAACTTTCATCGCTAAGCTTTGGGCAAAAATAATCGGTGAGCGCTGTTACCAAATTACCATTGGGAGAATTAACCACTGTATAGTATAGTTTTCCGCCTTTTTGAAGAGCCTCCCCGGAGGCTTTTCTCATTTAAATCACCTTCCAAATTCCTGTTATTGATTAGTTTTGACAAAAATCTGCACCATGGAATTGATTAAAGTTACCGAACAAAAAGAACCCCACGTTGCCTTGATAGAACTGAACCGGCCGAAGGAACTAAACGCGCTCAATCCCCAACTCATGCAAGAAATGAGAGATGCGTTGCTGGCATTGGATAAGAACGATGACGTTCGGGCAATTGTGATTACTGGAAACGAAAAAGCCTTTGCGGCTGGCGCTGACATCAAACAAATGGCGGACAAGAGTGCGATCGACATGCTGCTGCTTGATCAGTTCAGCACATGGGATCAGATTCGCAAAACAAAGAAGCCAATCATCGCTGCAGTGTCAGGTTTTGCATTGGGTGGAGGCTGTGAGTTGGCCATGACCTGTGATATGATCATCGCGTCAGAGACTGCAAAGTTTGGACAACCGGAAATAAAAATTGGCGTAATCCCAGGAGCAGGCGGAACACAACGCCTCACGAAGGCTGTTGGTAAAGCAAAAGCGATGGAACTTATTCTTACGGGAAGATTTATTTCCGCGGAAGAAGCGCACTTCTATGGATTAGTGAATAAAGTCGTTCCGGTGGAAATGTATATGCACGAGGCGTTTCAACTGGCCAAGGAAATTGCACAAATGTCACCTATTGCTGTGCAGCTCGGCAAAGAAGCCATTAATCGGTCCTTCGAAACACAACTGGACGAAGGCCTTGCCTTCGAACGCAAAAATTTCTACATGACATTCGCATCCGAAGATCAGAAAGAGGGGATGCAGGCTTTCATTGAGAAGCGTGCGCCACAATTCAAGGGAAAATAACACACCTTGTATTCCATTATCATCCTTCTTGCCGCCACGTTTGTAAGATTGTCCGCATTTTTTAATGCGAAGTCAAAACTTTTTGTAGAGGGAAGGAAAGACATCTTCGCAAGATTGTCAAAGGCGTTTGAAAAAAATACGCAACCCGTTCTTTGGATTCATTGCGCATCGCTTGGTGAGTTCGAACAAGGTCGTCCCATCATTGAGAGTTTCAAAAGAGAGTTCACTAGTTATAAAGTTCTACTAACCTTCTTTTCACCCTCTGGCTATGAAGTAAGAAAGAACTACGAATTTGCTGATCATATTTTCTATTTGCCGTGGGATACATTTGGAAACGCTAAACGCTTCGTTGATTTTGTTAAACCTACCATCGCTATTTTTATCAAGTATGAGTTCTGGTATCACTACTCCAGAACGCTTTCGGAAAAAGGCGTCCCGGTACTATCAGTGTCATCTATTTTTAGAGAGCAACAACCGTTCTTTAAATTTTATGGAAGCATTCAACGAAAGACCCTCAACAACTTCAACCATTTCTTTGTTCAGAATGATGAATCCAGGAAACTACTGTCTTCGATAGGAATTCAAAACGTGACCGTTGCTGGCGATACTCGCTTTGATAGAGTAAACCAAATCGTAAGTCAAAGGAAAGAAATTGATGTAGCAAAGAATTTCAAAGGCTCCGATAATGTCTTCGTGGTAGGCAGTGCGTGGCCAGAAGATATGGAGGTACTCACTCCTGCCATTGTTGAGAAAAAAGGCCATCTCAAATTTATTATTGCTCCACATGAAACTCATGAGTCATCGATTGTAGCAATTGAAAAAGCATTGGATGTTCGGACGATCAGGTATTCGAAAGCAGGCACATCAACCGATCTCAATTCCTATGATGTTCTTATTATTGACAATGTGGGTATGCTTTCAAGTCTGTATCAATACGGTGAATATGCTTACGTGGGAGGAGCATTTGGGAAAGGTCTGCACAACATATTGGAAGCCGCATGCTATGGTATACCCATTTTCTTCGGTGATAAAAATTATAAAAAGTTTAAAGAGGCTACTGATTTAATAATGCGAGGTGGAGCTTTTGAAGTTAGTGATTATGCCGACTTTAAAACCAAACTGGAATCCCTAACCAACCGACCAGAAAACTATCTGCTAGCAAGTGAGGTTACCAGATCGTACGTTACAGAGAATCTAGGTGCTACCAAGAAAGTCATGGATTATTGTCACCAAATTCTTGACAAATGAAAGGCCGGGTAATACGATCTACGGGTCTCTGGTATAACGTACTTGGTGAAGATAACAACATCTATGCCTGTCGGGCACGTGGAAAATTTCGATTGGATGACATTAAGGAGAGTAATCCCATCGCGGTGGGTGATAATGTGATTTTTGATCACGATCAAAAAGAAGGGCACATTACCGAGATACTTCCAAGAGAAAATATTATTGAGCGGCAGTCGGTAAAAAAGACGGGGCACAGCCATGTACTGGCTGCCAATGTTGACCAAGTGATGCTCATTGCCAGCCTGAAGCAACCGCGTACCTCCGTTGGATTCATTGATCGGTTCATGGCATCTGCCGAATCCTTTCGAATACCACAGATACTCATCTTCAATAAGACAGATATTTTGAGGGACAAGGATCTCGATCAGCAATCCAAACTTGTAAACCTCTATAACTCACTAGGCATAAAAACCATTTCAATGTCTGCCATCAAAACTGATGATCTGAGCAGTATTCATGAACTGATCAAAAATAAGACAACGTTGGTTGCTGGCCACTCAGGTGTTGGTAAGAGCACTATTCTTAACAAGCTGTCAGACAAGATAACTCAGTCGGTGAACGAGATCTCTGATTTCTCACAAAAAGGAACACATACCACCACCTTTGCGGAAATGTTCCAGCTAGATGAAACCACTTTTATCATCGATACCCCGGGGGTCAAGGAATGGGGCTTGATGGATATGACCGAACAAGAGATATCAGATTACTTTCCGGAGATGAGGGAACGAAGGCTCAATTGCAAATTTGGTTCAAGATGCATACATATCACTGAACCCGGTTGTGCAATACTGGAAGCACTACAGAGCAATGAAATTGCACTAAGCCGGTATGAAAGCTATGTAAGTATGGTGGCAGGTGAGGATAATAGGAAGTAGATCTATCGCAACAGCAATTTCAGATATCTAATTGCCAATGCAATCTCCAACAACCTGATACAAACTCTGATCTCATACCAAACGCGTCTGCGCCAGGCTTTTCTCTCGGCAATGTTTCGATTAAGTTGTTTAATCTTTTCAATCACAACGAAAGTCGACAAGAGTTGCCTTGAACCTTTCTTGAATTGATCTCTTCCCATGGATCGTTTCAGCACCCGCCTCTTAATCAAAGGCTCGGAGACATAAACGTACTTTACAATTCGCGAGGACCGCACCCAAAAGTCAAAGTCTTCATACGCAAGCGACTCATCATATCCACCCAATTCTCGAAGCACCTCACTTCTCATCATCATTGACGGGCTACAGATAAAATATCGACTTACTACATCAAGGTAAATA
>JBFWZR010000156.1:0-6802 GCA_050185175.1 Cyclobacteriaceae bacterium | reverse complement strand
ATTTATTTGGAGTATCAATACATTAACCTTTACCACAATAAATTACCAAAAATTCAGAATTTTCCAATAAAATAAATGCAACCTTTTGAGTTGCAACGTGTTTGCTTTCTTCCAAACCAGACGAGTACTGACCTAAGCCGTCTTTAATGTTATAACAGTAATCTCTGGGGGAATTCCCACTCGGCCCGGATAACCGATAAATCCAAAACCACGGTTAACATATAGATATTGTTGGTTTTCCTGGTACAAGCCAGCCCACTGCTTGTATATATATTGAGAGGGGCTCCATTTGAATCCTCCGATCTCCACTCCAAATTGAAATCCATGCGTGTGGCCCGCGAACATAACGTCAATGTCATTGTATTCAGATCTCACCTGTGCATCCCAATGACTGGGATCGTGACTCAGTAATAATTTTACTGCCGCATCTTCAGTGCCCGCATAGGCCTGGTTCAGCTTCCCATATTTTGAAAACCGCCCTGCTCCCCAGTTCTCGTTACCAATGATCGCAATCTTATCACCACTTTGCTCCAACCATCTGTGTTCGTTCATCAACAGATCAAAGCCAAGTTCTTTGTGAGCTGCGATCAGATCCTGAAAGTTTTGTGCTTTTGCATTTGCACTTTGCCATTGGTAATAATCTCCGTAGTCATGATTTCCGGTGACTGAAAACACACCGAGAGGAGCCTTTACTTTACTAAATATGTCGATGTAGTCCTTTACCTCAGAAGATTTGTTGTTCACAAGATCACCCGTGAAAAAGATTACGTCTGGCTTTTCCTTCAACAGCAGATCAACCCCACCTTTCACAGCTGTTTTATTAAAAAAACTTCCGGAGTGGATGTCTGAGATCTGTGCAATCTGAATTCCATCAAATGATTTCGGAAGGTTCGGAAGATTGATGGTCAATCGCTTGATCCTGTAGTCATGAGCACCTGAAATGATGCCGTAGGTGAATGCCCCAAAAGGAATGCTGGCTGCTATCAACGCTGTCTTAGACAAAAACTCAGACCTGGGAATTACTTCTCCCGGCAAACCTGTTGCCTTGTCTTTCCCAAGCAAAGAAGCAACATACCTGGCGCCACGCTGAATATCATCCGCAAAGAGAATCACTACAGCAAAAACTTTAGAGAAGTACACTGTCACGACACCTGTAATCATCCAATTGCGAAGGTTGGCACTGACTGCATACGGATTACCAAGCGCCCACCAAAGCAGTGCGGCAACACTCAAAATAGTTGGTATCCAAAACGCCAACCTGAAGCCGGTTTTAGCTAGTGGTGTCCATGCCTTACTAACTGTCAACACCGCCTGAAAAACGTAGTAATCAATGGCGAGAAACACCAGAATAAAAATGAACACCATAGTAAGTCGTTGTAAAATCATCTGATAAAAAAAGACCGCACCCTCTACAACAAGGACGCGGTCTTTAAGGTTTTATTCTATCCCCACTTTATCCAATCCCCAATTTTCTGTTCAATTTTTCAACCAGCAGGTACATTACCGGCACCACTACCAGGGTCAGGAAGGTTGCAAAGGTCAGTCCATATATAATAGTCCAGGAAAGAGGTCCCCAGAACATTACACTATCACCTCCTATATAGAAGTCAGAATCATACACATTGAAAAACTTGATGAAGTCAATGTTGATACCCACGGCAAGTGGAATAAGTCCCAGCACTGTCGTAATAGCCGTTAGCAATACGGGTCTTAGTCTTGTCTTACCTGCCTCCTTAATTGCCTCTATTACTTTTTCCATAGGTAATTTGTCTAATCCAAGCTCTTCCTTCATCCTCTTCTTCTTCAACTCAATAAAGTCGATCAATACGATCGCGTTGTTCACCACAACCCCAGCCAGCGAAATGATACCAATCATGGTCATGATCACCACAAAATCCATCCGGAAAATCAAAAGCCCCAGGAACACCCCGATTGTACTGAAGACAACTGATGTCATGATAATCAGGGGCGCTGTAATCTTATTGAACTGTGCTACGATGATCAGGAAGATCAGGAACACAGCCAATAGTAGCGCGCGGCCAAGGAAGCTAAACTCTTCAGCTTGCTTCTCCTGCTCTCCACCAAACTTGAAGGAATAGCCTGGAGGCATCTTAAAATCAGCTAACAACACTTTGATTTGATCATTGATCTCTGTGGGGTTGTATCCGTTAAGCACATTTGAAGTGATAGTGATCATCCGCTTCAAATCTTTTCTCTTCACTGATCCATAAGTGGAAGTCAATTCAGCCTGCGCAACAGATGAAATAGGCACCTGCGCAATCTTCCCACTTGACTGATCGCGGAACGTGATGCTCTTGTTCATCAATGCATCTACGTCATATCGATATTTATCATCAAGGCGAAGCTGAATTTTGTAATCATCTTCACCTTGTTTGTATTTCGATACTTCTTTTCCAAACAATGAGGTACGTACCTCGTTCGCTACCGAGTAAGTTGACAGACCGAATCTTCTTGCCTTCTCACGATCGATATCCACGATCAATTCCGGCTTTCCAGTCTCAAGGTCAGTCTTCAATTTTTCAATACCAGGTATGCCTGACTCATTGATCGACTTCTTCATATTTTCAGCCAAACGGGTAAGCGTCAAATAGTCATCACCAGAAAGCTCAATTTGTATTGGCTTACCAGTAGGAGGTCCGTCCGCATTTTTATCAACAGTTACGGTTACACCAGGATATCCTTTGATCCCTTCACGAACTTCATTCAGGATATCATTGGTGTTGATTCCATTTCTGTATTTGAAATCCACAAAGTTCACAGTCACACGCGCTTTGTGTGGTGATTCCGCCTGACCGATATTGGAAGGATCATTAGGATCACCTGTGCCCTGCCCTACGTTTCCGATCACCGACTCAACAATGCCACGATAAGGTTTAATCAATTCAATCACCTTGTCTTCAACTTGCAACGCAAACTGGTTTGTTTCTTCAATATCGGTACCTACAGGATACTCAATGAAGACGTTGATGTATTTCGGCACGTTCACAGGGAAATAAATCACCTTTGGCGGGAATATGCCCATCAAGACAAATGACAAGATGAGCGTCAACACAGCGCCCCCAAAAAACCACCTTGGGTTCTTTCCTTTTAATGCAAAAGCAATCAATTGTGAATACTGAGCTTCCAATCGTGGAAGGAAATTAGTTTGGAACTTGTGCGATGCTGGCACGAACATGAACACGTTCAAAAGCGTAAGCAACGCTAGTGACACCAGGATATTTCCGATCCAGAAAATCTGCATCAAAATAATCAACACCCCAAGTCCGAAGTAAATCGCCACACGCCTCCACACTTTCTTCTTATTGATAACAGCAGCATTCTCGTGCTTCATTGCCATGGATGCAATCACTGGTACAATAACCAGCCCCACAAAAAGAGATGAAGAGAGAACTATGATCAATGTGATCGGCAAATACTTCATGAACTCGCCCATGATACCAGGCCACATCGCCAACGGTAAGAACGCGGCAAGCGTGGTGGCAGTAGATGCAATGATTGGCCATGCAATCTCGCCCACACCCAATTTTGCTGCACTCATGATGTCATAACCTTCCTCATACAACCGGTATACGTTCTCCACCACCACAATACCGTTGTCCACAAGCATACCCAAGGCCATGATCATCCCGAACAACACCATCATATTAATAGTGTAGCCAATCGCACCTAGGATAAGGAATGAAAGAAACATTGACAGCGGAATTGCAATACCAACAAATAGGGCATTACGAGTTCCAAGGAACAGCATCAACACGCTCACCACCACAATCACACCTGAAATGATGTTGTTCTCCAGACTGCTCACCATCTCTTTGGTAAAAGAAGATTGGTCATTGGTGATCAACACATCCAAATCCGGAGGAAATACTTCAGCCTTCGCCTTCGCTAATATTACATTCACCTTGTCCGTTGCTGCCAGAAGATTTTGGCCACTTCGTTTGATCACATCCACCATAACCACAGGTTTCTTCTCCAAACGAGCGTAACTCAATTTCTCAACATAGTCGAACTCTACCGTAGCAACATCACGCAAGTAAACAATGTTACCTTTCTCATGCTTCACAACGATATTTTCAATCTGACGTGGGTCAGAAAATTCACCAACTACGCGCAGCGTTCTTCTGATTCCATCATCAAGAATATTACCACCTGACAACGTAACGTTCTCTGCCTGAATGGCGCTTTCAATGTCTCCAAAGTTCAGCTTCCTCGCCTCCAGCAGATAAGGATCCACCTTCACCTTTACTTCTTTCTCATCTACACCCCTTATCTCTACTTTAGAAATCTCGGTGATCCCTTCAATCTCGTCTTCCAGGTATTCTGCATAATTTTTTAGCTGTTCCAATGAATAGTTACCCGCGAGGTTGATATTCATGATCGGAAACTCAGAAAAGTTTAGCTCGAACACGTTGGGATCGCTGGGCAGATCATCGGGAAGCTCAGGCTTCGCACGATCTACAGCGTCCTTTACTTTCGTTAACGCATCCTCCACCTGAGTATCAGTATTGAATTCAACGATGATAGTGGAGTAGTCCTGAACAGAAGTTGATTTGATATTATCAACCTCCGAGATCGTATTAATTTCCTTCTCGATCTCACGAGTCACCAGGTTCTCCATATCAATGGGAGAGTTACCAGGATAAGGAGTACCGATGTAAACAACCGGCTGCTTAATTTCAGGGTAACTGTCTTTAGGCAAACTCACGTAGGTGAGAATCCCCATCACAGCAATAAGGAAAGCCAGGAACCCAACGGTTGTGCGGTTCTCAATCGCCAACGTGGTTAGCTTAAACTCCTTATCTACTTTTAGTTCTTTGTTGGTATTGTTGTCACTCATATTTTTAAGGGTATGAGGTTGTCAAAATTATTTCTTAGCCACTTTTTCTGCAGTCTCTGCCACGTTAGCAACGTTTACCGCTACACCCTCTGACAAATCACGGAATCCTTTATCCACAATCTGCTCGCTGCCCTTCAGTCCTTCGATGACCTCGGTTTCAGTGTCGGATGTGATACCTGCGGTTACGTGCACCTTTCTTGCTATCGGTCCGGTCTCTCTCTGCTCCACGATGTAGATGAATTGTCCATCTTCATCTTTCTGAATCAGACGAGTGGGCACTGCCAGGGCTTCCTGGTTCACATAATCACGAAGTTGCAATACGACCACCTGATTAGGTTTCACCACGAAATCCACTTTTGGTAATTTCACCTCCACTTCAAAGGTTCTGTTTTCAGTATTGATGACCTGTCCCACAGAAGATACAACGGAAGCCAGCTTCTTGTTAATTAACGGGAACAAGATGTCGACTTTGTCGCCAGCACTAAATCTTCCAATGAATCGTTCAGACACATCAGCCTTTAGATACATCTCTTCTGTGCTTACAATTCTCACCAGTGGAACACCAGGCGCTGCCATCTCGCCCACCCTTGCAGGAAGTTGGTCGATAGTACCTGAAAACGGTGCTCTGATAATTGCCAGGTTCAACTGTGCATTGGCAGTTGCCAATTTGTTCTCAAGTGACTCCTTGTTGTTCTTTGCCTGAAGGTATTGAACCTCTGTCCCTATTTTTTGCTCCCACAATTTCGCCTGCTTTTCGTACACAGTGGTTGCCAATTCAAGAGAAGTCTTTAGTTCAGAGATGGTCTTACGAATCACGTCCGCATCCAACTCAACAAGAACCTGTCCTGCAGTTACACGTTGTCCTTCTCTCACTGGAGTTCTTTTGATCTCGCCTGCAGTCTGAGCGCTCAGCATCACATTTCTTCTGGATTCCACTGCACCCCTCACCTCCACTTTGTGCTCGAACGGCTGATGTTTTGCAACGAAAGTTGATACAAGGATTGCCTTGTTATTCTCTCTGGCAAACTCAGGATCGATTTCGCTCAGCTCATTTTCAAGATTAACAATTTTCATTTTCAATTCCTGGAATTCAGCACGCGCCTTGTCCAGCTCTTCCTTTTTTTGAGCCAAACTTTTGTTCTCCTTCTCTTCACCACAAGCTGCCGCGATGAAAAAGATAATTGGTAATAGTATGTATTTAGTCTTCATGGATGGGGTGTATTTCAATTGTTATCTTTTAGTTTACCAAACGCCTTCTCTAAGTCAACCTTAGCTACCAGGGCGTTATACACTGCACTATGGTAGTTTGTTTGTGCTTCTTTATATGCGGCATCGGCATTCACCACTTCTATGTTCGATCCAACACCGGCTTCGTATTTTATCTTTGCTACACGATACACGTTCTCAGCCAACTCCATATTTTCCTTTTGTGCAACCATGTTGTCAACGCTCTTCTGAAGATTAGTTCTAGCCTGTTTGATTTGTACATCAATGTTTTTTTGCAGCTGATCCTGGCTGAATTCGATTTGCTTAGCCTGCAAACGTTTTTGCTGGATCATCCTGCTTTTTCTAAGTCCATCAAAAATGGGCACGTTGAATCGCATACCTACAACTCCGAGTCCGAACCAAGTATCCCCAAAACTCGTCAGGTCCGAGAATGACCCCGCACCAGTGCTAGCTCCAAGCCTGCCATAGAGATCGATCTTTGGTAAGTATTTCACCTGTGTGTTTTTTATGTCAAGATTCACAAGGTCAAGGTTGGTCTGCAATTGAGAATATTCAATGCGATCATCGTAGTTGAAGTCAGAACCAAAGTTCTCATCCAATACATTGAATTCTATGTCAGCTATCCTGTCTTTTAACTCCAATGGAGTATTTATATCCATACCCATTTGAAATTTCAAAAGCGCATAGCTCAGTTCCAGAGCACGACCAAAATTTTCC
>JBFWZR010000155.1:0-6861 GCA_050185175.1 Cyclobacteriaceae bacterium | reverse complement strand
GGTTCACCGTTATTTGTATCTCATTACTGAAGGTGGCCGCGCAAACCCCCGAGGTAACCCGTCTTCTATAGAATCTGGTCGCTGCTAGAACCGGAGGATCATACGTAGCATTATTGTTTGTTCCGGGGGCAGCTGCAAAACCAACACCTCCACCAGTTGCAGATTCTTGCCACTGAAATGTGTAGGTGGAACCGTTGCCCCCGCTAGGAGGAGTTGTTT
Organism: Cyclobacteriaceae bacterium; assembly: GCA_050185175.1. Classification (GTDB taxonomy): domain Bacteria; phylum Bacteroidota; class Bacteroidia; order Cytophagales; family Cyclobacteriaceae; genus ELB16-189. Next base: position 6,642 of record JBFWZR010000155.1, on the reverse strand, counting down.
CACCCAGGATAGCCGGGTCTTGATTAGCACATATTGTTTGTGGATTATTGACCACACCTGGAACAACAACCTGATCCACAGTAACGGTGACAACATTTGAGTACGCTAGGTTGTCGGGGTCGGTGCCAGCGTCAGGACCATCGGCAGAGCATGAGCCCGACAATACCCTTCGCCTATAATAGGTGGTGGTGACTACCCCCGCTGGCGGATTGTAGGTCAATGATGTTGCCCCAGGAATAGTATTGAACCCAACGATAGCACTCACTGTTGATTCCTCCCACTGGTAGTTATAAACACCAGAAAAAGCGCCTCCAGTGGCAGGTGATGAACTGGTTAAATTGGCAGGATCGCCAGGCGATGCACAGATGGTTTGGTCAGCAGCTATTGATCCTCCAGTGACAGGTGTGTCAACCCGAAATTCTATGACATTTGAAAATACATCAGCACACTGACCTGACCTTACCCTTCTTCTAAAGAATCTCCTGGCCGCTATGTCAGCTGGCGTGGGGTTGTAGGTTGCAGCTGTCGCCCCCGGCAAATCCACATAGGCACCAGCAGCTGCCGTGGCATGTTGCCACTGGTAGGTAAATGTCCCGGCAGGGCCACCCCCTGTCCCCGCCAAGGTACTTGTAAATGCGGCAGGATCGTCTGCATTACATATTGTTATCGGGCTGGCACCCAACGGGTGAGCTATAGAACCGGGAGTATTGAGCGCATCAATTTGTACGGTTATTGTCTGCGGTTGACTCGTACAGTTATTACTACCCTGAGTTACTGTAACAAACCTATTAAAAACGGTGCTGGAGGCAACATCCTTGTTTATTCTCAGTCCGACCGGACCCTCTGTGACCGGATTGAAAGTATTGTCAGCTAGCGGCCCCTGAAGAACGTTCGCTGGACCTAGTGTTGGATTGGTATCATACCAAGTGTAGGTAAGCGTACCAGCGCCAACTCCCGTTGCCGTGATATTAAAACTACCGTTTCCTGCACTCTCACAAAGCACAGGGTTATTTACTGTTGGAGGATTTGGGCTATCAATTATTTGAACAAAATTTTCAATTGTAACAGGACCTGGGCTAGCTGGATTACCTGCATTGTACGGGTTACAAACATTCCAATACTGCAACTGAACATAAAACCTTTGATCCACCTGCTGGAGAGTCGGATCAGTTGTTGAAATTGTTTGCATAAATGCCGTGGCAGTTGAAGCCGTCACAGGCGTGGCCAATTGAATTACACCATTGAAGTCTGGAACCCCTACACCTCCAGCACCGGTAGGGAAATACCCCGTTGGAAAAATTCTTGTTCCGTTAGCATTATTATTGGTCACAGGCACCCCTCCAACTCTAATGTCAGGGATATTATTTACCGCTCCACCAATAGAAGGAGAGTCGTAATCGCGACTGCCGTACACTATTCTAATGTGTCTTGTCTGATCGTTTGGAACAGTCGGCTCAAATGCAACTCGACAGTTTAGAGTGGTGTTGTCTGTAAATCGCATGCTTGCATTATCCCCAAGGCAAACCAAATTGGAACCAGCCACTGACGGGGGCATACTCAAAGTTCCAGAATTAGCATTGTCAGTATCGTAGGTCGCAAAAATTGTTGACTGGGTAAGGCCATTGCAATTCGGAACACCTTGATAAAAAGGGAAAGCAGCAACATTCCAGCTACAATCCGGAGCTGGTGTTACTGTTGCCGGATAAACGTGGGTTGGTCTACCCGTAAACAGTAGTTGAGGAAAGCCTCCGGAGAATCCAGTAGGATCGATTGATGTGGATGCGTTTCCAATAGCATCGCTTTGATACGGAGTAACTATTGTTACGCCACTTCCATCTCCCCAATTGAATGCAAATCTGTAGTTGGTAGGCACAAATGCGGAGCTATTAAATACCCGAAGGGTGAGTCTATACTGCCACTGATAGAAGTTTACATTTACGGGAGCACATATGTCTGCAAAATTCCCGGGAATAATACCCTGCTGGTTGAAAAGTGATTCTGAACAATCAAAAACATAAAGATTTTGTGACTGCTGAAGAGCAAAAGGCGTAACCCCAGGAGCAACAAAATTACCACCTCCAGCATAGCTGACCCTCAATGTTTCCCCGGGCTTTAGAAAGGTTTCGGCTGCACTATGGCCAGCAATTATATTAGCGTTGAATTGAACTCTGACTGTATTCGGACCAAACGTACCTATACTCGTGATGGGAACGCCAACCCCATTAATAGTGACTGTCCAGCCAACTGAAGTTGGAGCTCCTGAGAATGTTACTCCAGAGTTAAAATTAACATCTACCTCCCTTTGTGAAAGTGTCTCATGTCGGGCAGAAACAAACGTAGCCTGCCCCCACACTTCTCCCACCACAAAACCAACACCAATAAGAGAAAGGAAGAGGGTCTTAGATACGATGCGCCACAGCCGTTGGTTCATAGGGGAGGTCAGATGCTTTTTGTCAACTCGTATATACAATAAGTGAAACCTGTGTAACCAACTTTCACCAACACACGTAATCTCCAAACTTACTACCAAAATCCTCAAAAATGAAATAATTTGAAAGGTCGGGTTTGTTAAAGGCTCAAATACCCTACCTTTGCCCGCGGATTTTTGAGCCTCCTCTCATGTCGTCTGCGAAATATATTTTTGTCACTGGTGGTGTAACATCTTCTTTGGGAAAGGGCATCATCTCCGCCTCCCTCGGTAAGCTGCTTCAGGCCCGTGGTTTTTCTGTCACCATCCAAAAATTTGATCCTTATATTAATATAGACCCGGGTACCCTGAACCCCTATGAACACGGGGAGTGCTACGTAACCGATGATGGCGCTGAAACCGACCTCGACCTTGGGCACTATGAGCGTTTTTTGAACATTCCTACGTCCCAGTCCAATAACATCACGACCGGGCGTATATATAATAATGTTATCACCAAAGAGCGGAAGGGAGAATATTTGGGTAAGACCGTTCAGGTGGTACCCCATATCACGGATGAGATTAAAAGAAACATTTACCTCCTGGGTGAAAGTGGAAAGTATGATTTTGTGATTACTGAAATCGGTGGATCCATTGGTGACATCGAGTCTTTGCCTTTTGTCGAGGCTGTACGCCAGGTGAAGTGGGATCTGGGTGCCAATAATGCTATTGTTATACACCTCACGCTTATCCCCTACCTTAAAGCCGCAAAAGAATTAAAGACGAAGCCAACCCAACACTCTGTAAAGCAACTGCTTGAGGCTGGAATTCAACCGGACATTCTGGTATGTCGCTGTGAGATGGCGTTGCCCATCGAAATCAGAAAGAAGGTTGCTCTTTTTTGTAACGTACACCTCAACTCTGTAATAGAAGCTATTGACGCGGAGACTATTTATGATGTGCCGCTGCTGATGAAAAAAGAGAAGTTGGATGAACGTGTTTTGTCTAAGCTGAAGGTTCCCCATAAAAACGAACCAGATCTTGAGCAATGGAAAGTTTTCCTCGGTAAACTCAAGAATCCAATTGATGAAGTAAACATTGGACTGGTTGGTAAGTACGTGTCTTTACCCGATGCGTATAAGTCAATTGCAGAGGCATTCATTCACGCGGGTGCATACAATGACTGTAAAGTAAATCTCAAGTGGATTAGCTCGGAGGATATCACCAAAGAGACTGTTAAAGAAACATTGACTGGACTGGATGGGGTACTGGTTGCGCCAGGTTTTGGCGAGAGAGGGTTGGAAGGAAAGATTGAGGCGATCCGCTACGTAAGGGAAAACAAAATTCCTTTTTTAGGAATATGCCTGGGGATGCAGTGTGCCGTGGTGGAATTTGCCCGCAACGTATTGAAACTCAACGCCAGCTCTACCGAACTTGATCCCAAAACCAAGCACCCAGTTATTGACCTGATGGAGGAGCAGAAAAAAATAACCGACAAGGGAGGCACTATGAGGCTGGGGTCTTACGACTGTAAGCTAAAGAAGGGCACCAAGGCATTCGCAACGTACGGAGAGCCGATGATACAGGAAAGGCACAGGCATCGATACGAGTTTAACAATAAATACCTTGAGCAAATCGAAGAAGCAGGACTTCGCGCAGTGGGAATGAATCCTGACCTCGGGCTGGTGGAAATTGTGGAACTGAAAGACCATCCGTGGTTTGTTGGCGTACAATATCACCCGGAACTCAAGAGCACCGTTCTGAATCCTCACCCTCTGTTTGTCAAGTTTGTAGAAGCATCGATTACACATAAGAATTCATAAGCGACAAGATTTCTCATCATGGATAGAAACTCAGCCATAGGCCTGACATTAATAGCGGTTTTATTACTTATATACTTCAACTATTTCTCTCCTACTCCTCCGCCTGCTTCGGAGGCAAGTGAGATAACTGCGATGGATACCACTGACCAAGCGCTGTTGTCGGACACCGTGCGGTTGGAAACACCTGCCGTAAGTGACAGCGCGCTCAATCAACAGTACGGAAGTTTGGGAGCGTATATGACGGGGACGGAAAGGACTATTACTGTAGAGAACAACAACCTTTCGGTAACACTCAGTAACAAAGGCGGAATTTTCAAACAGGTAGAGCTCAAAAAATTTAAGACTTACTATCAGGAACCGCTTTATCTCGTTACGCCCGAGACCAACACTTTTTCTCTGTTGACCAATTATGAAGGACGTGATATTGATTTGTACAAACTGTATTACAAAGGTGAGTCACTTAAAAAGGGAGACTCAACACTTGTAACCTACACCGCTAGTCTTGGTGGTTCTGCTTCGATAAAACATATTTACTCCATTCCGGCAACAGGATATGAGATTGGTTATCGACTTGAAACGAAGGGACTTACGGGATTAGGCGGAGATGTAGTCACCTACAACTGGCACGATCTTATCCCTGTTCAAGAAAAAGATCTTCAGGATAGCCGGAATAAAACAACAGTTAACTACTACGTGGTGACTGATGGCTTTGACAATCTTTCTGAGACATCAAGCGGTTCGGAAAGCGAGTCCATCATCAATCCGATTCAATGGGCTTCCATCAAGCAAAAGTTTTTCATTAACGCCATCATCGCCAGCAAACCATTTTCAGGAGGCGAAGTGCGCACCTCAGTGCCGAGCAGTGATCAGGTTGTGAAAGAAGCTTCAATGAAATTATTCATTCCCAAACAGAATGTTATTGATGGTACGACCTTTAGATATTTCTTCGGGCCGAATAGATACTCAATCGTTACCGATGTAACAACAGGTTTTGAAGACAACCTGAACATTGGCTGGCCGCCCATCAAGTGGGTAAACCGTTTTCTTATTATCCCCATCTTCAAGTTCCTGGAAAACTACATCAGCAACTACGGGATCATCATCATCATCCTGGTGTTGATCGTGAAGTTGATTTTGTCTCCTCTGTCCTACAAGTCGTATCTGGGGATGGCGAAAATGAAATTGCTGAAGCCAGAACTCGATCTGTTGAAAGAAAAGTTCGGTGATGACATGGCGAAGATCCAGCAGGAGCAGATGAAGCTTTATCAACAGGCAGGCGTGAGTCCGTTTAGTGGTTGCGTTCCATTGCTATTGCAGATGCCCATCCTGTTTGCCATGTTCTACTTCTTCCCTGTGAGCATAGAATTGCGCCAGGCTGGCTTCCTCTGGGCAGAAGATCTCTCGACTTACGACTCTATTGTTAATCTGCCCTTCACGATTCCTTTTTATGGCAATCACGTAAGTTTGTTCGTATTGTTGATGACTGCATCTCAAATCGTGTATACATGGCAAAACAACCAGATGACTTCTGTGACTGGTCCGATGAAGTCGATGGGATACTTCATGCCTATCATTTTTATGTTCGTACTGAACTCATTCTCAGCAGGATTGAGTTTTTATTACTTCGTTTCCAACCTCGTGACTTTTGCGCAGCAGGCCATCATCAAACGTTTCGTTGATGAAGACAAGATCATGGCGGTGATGGAGGATCACAAGAAAAAAATTCAGGCCGGTGGTGGCAAGCAGTCGAAGTTTATGAACAAACTTCAGGAGGCGATGAAGGCAAGTGAGGAAGCGAGAAGGAAGGGCAAAAAATAGCGTTTGCCGGACGTAAAGAATATTTAGAGCCGATCCGGTATCATTTCCGGATAACCTTATATTTGTAGCCCCGATCCCGTGAAAATCAGGATCGGGGATTTTTTTATCCAAAGTTCGGGGTAACACATTCATGGGAAAGATTATTGCAATTGCAAACCAAAAAGGAGGCGTAGGAAAGACGACTTCTGCGATAAACCTCGCAGCAAGTTTGGCGGTGCTGGAGTACAAAACGCTCCTGGTCGATGCCGATCCCCAGGCGAACTCCACCTCTGGACTTGGATTGAATCCCAAAGAAATTACTACCGGAATTTATGAATGCATGGTCGATGGCATGGATGCACATAAGGCCGTGGTTCAAAATGATCTGAAATATCTACACATCCTCCCCTCTCATATCGACCTGGTAGGAGCAGAAGTGGAGATGGTAAATATTGAGCGCAGAGAAGAAAGGATGCGAGATACGCTGGAGACGCTGCGAAACGATTATGATTTTATCATTATCGATTGTTCGCCCAGTTTAGGTTTGATTACCATCAACTCGCTTACAGCCGCAGATTCGGTGATCATCCCAGTTCAATGTGAATATTTTGCTTT
>JBFWZR010000154.1:0-6868 GCA_050185175.1 Cyclobacteriaceae bacterium | reverse complement strand
TGCAAGACAGAACGAATGCCACTTGTTGTTGTAGCGAGTATCACACCATTCAACTTTCCGTGTATGGTTCCCAACTGGACGATACCAAACGTAATCGCGCTCGGTAACTGCATGATCTTAAAACCATCAGAGCATGTGCCGCTTACTGCCAATCGTTTGGCTGAGATATTAAAAGAGGCCGGACTACCTGACGGTGTGTTTAGTGTGGTGAATGGAACGCGTGAAATTGTCGAAGGCATTTGCGACCATCCTGATATTAAAGCAGTGTCGTTTGTGGGATCAACGAAAGTGGCGAAGATCGTGTACAAACGAGCAACCGGAACACTGAAACGTTGTCTCGCGCTAGGTGGAGCAAAAAATCATCTGCTGGTGTTGCCAGATGCACAAGTAGAGATGACAGCTTCTAACATTGCAGCTTCTATGAGCGGATGCGCGGGTCAGCGTTGTATGGCGGCATCAGCGATGGTGGGTGTAGGGAAGATTGATCATATCATTGACAAAGTGTGCGAAGAATCACGAAAGATTGTGCCTGGAGAAAACCTTGGTTCCGTGATTTCAAAAGAAGCGAAGGAACGAATTGAGCGATACATCACCGAAGCGGAGAAAGCCGGAGCGAAGGTGTTGGTGGATGGAAGGAACGCCACGGTGAAAGGATCGGAAGGTGGCTTCTATGTTGGTCCAACGGTGATAGATTATGTTACTCCCGATATGGCTATCGCGAAAGAAGAAGTTTTCGGACCGGTATTGGCCATCATGAGAGCGTCTACTCTTGATGATGCCATTGCGATTGAAAACAGTTCTACTTATGGAAATGCCGCGGCAGTGTTCACACAAAGTGGCGGACTTGCCAAATACGTTGCTGAGAAAGCAAGTGCGGGAATGATCGGTGTAAATATTGGTGTGCCTGTTCCACGGGAGCCATTTTCATTTGGCGGATGGAATGAATCAAGGTTTGGATCGGGGGATATCACCGGCAAGAGTTCTATCGAGTTTTGGACACAGATGAAAAAGACTACCATCAAGTGGAACCCGGAAGCGCGTACCAACTGGATGAGCTAAAACAATTATTACTTTTTAAATCAAATACGTATGCAAACTGCTGCGCCTGTTTCAACTGCATTTAACGACAATCTGAAACATACTCTTTTCGCCTGGTCAAAGCAGGCGGGTTTAAGTCCACTCAACATAGTAAAGACCAAAGGGGTCTACCTCTATGAAGCGAGCGGCAAAAAGATCATCGACTTCTCCTCTCAGCTGATGAATGTAAACATCGGGCATGGAGACACACGCGTGAATGAAGCCATCATCCGGCAGATGGATGAGGTGAGTTACGTAGTTCCAGCTGCATCTACGGAAGTACGGGGCCGACTGGGAAAACGCGTAGCTGAAATTGCACCCGAGGGAATGAACAAAACCTTCTTTACCCTGGGAGGCGCTGATGCTATTGAGAACGGAATTAAAATCGCGAGAGTGGTCACAGGTCGGTATAAGATCATTTCACTCTATCGCTCTTATCACGGTTCTACTCACGGTGCATTTTCCGCAGGAGGTGATCCGCGCAAGCATGCAGTAGACAGCAACCAGGTTCCCAACTTCATTCACGTGGAGAACCCGTACTTCTATCGCTGTCCCTGGCACAGCACTACGCCTGAGGAGTGCGCAGAAAGAGCCGCTGCGCACATGGAACAAGTAATTCAATATGAGAATCCTGAGAGTGTTGCAGCAATACTGATGGAAGGTGAGTCCGGCTCTTCTGGTTGTATCAAATATCCTCCGGGCTATTGGAAGAAAGTCAAAGCGATCGCTGACAAGTACGGCATACTCACTATCTCTGATGAAGTGATGAGCGGATTTGGAAGAACGGGTAGATGGTTTGGTGTGGATAATCATGACGTAGCACCAGACATTATCTGTATGGCCAAAGGTTTGACTTCTGGTTATCTTCCTTTGGGAGGCGTGATTGTCTCTGATAAAATAGCAAAGTACTTTGACGAGAAGGCGATGCCGTTGGGGCTCACCTACTCTGCTCACCCTCTCTCCTGTGCAGCTGCTTTGGCGGTGATTGATATTTATGAATCCGATGGACTGTTTGCCAACACGTTGAAAATGGGCAAATACATCGAAGAACAAATTGAGAAAATGAAAGACAAACACCCAAGCATTGGTGACTTTAGAAACACCGGTTTGTTGGGTTGCATCGAGTTGGTGAAAAACAGAACGACAAAAGAACCTGTGACACCATGGAATGCCAAGCCGGACAAGATGGAAGTCACCAACAAGATTGGGGCAAAGCTGAAGGAGCTGGGCATGTTCACGTTCGTAAGGTGGAACTACATTTTTGTTGCCCCACCGCTGATCATCAACAAGGATGAGGTAGACGAAGGATTGGATATTCTTTCTAAAGCCATTTCGATAGCAGACGAATACTGCAACTAGTTTCCACTGGTGTAAAGCCTTTTGGTTTTGCACATCGATTGAGGATACTTTGTGTATGTGACTGACCGTAGAGGGTTGGTCGCTAACCTGAACCAAACGACATGAGACTGCTATCATCGCGGCTGTTGCCGCTCGTCTTTTTATTTTCCTTGCTGGCCTGCAACAATGAGCCTCCTGCACAATTGGTGATCACTAATGCCAAAGTGTATACCGTTAATGACAAACAACCGCTGGCAGAAGCCGTTGCCGTTCGAGATGGAAAGATTGTGGCCGTTGGCACAAATGGTGAAATAGAAAAGTATCAGGGCACTGGCACCAAGACCATCAACGCTGAAGGCAAGTTGGTGCTACCCGGGTTTATTGATTCACACACCCACGCTTTCTGGGGCGGACAAAGATTGACCGAGATCAATCTCAACGGCTCTGAAAGCATTGCAGAACTCCAGCAAAAACTTAAGACCTGGATTGAGGAAAAATCTATTCCAGAAGGCGAGCCTATTTGGGGTGTCGGCCCATTCCCAAATGGCAACCTCTTTGGCGGTGTGGGTTGGCCGACACGAAAAATCCTGGATGAAGCTGCTCCCAACCATCCCGTCATCCTGAGCCGCGGTGGTGGACACGCTTATTGGCTGAACACAAAAGCATTAACAGAGAGTGGCATCAAAAAAGGAACACCACAACCTGAAGGGGGCGAGATCGTGTTTGATGAAAAGACGGGTGAGCCGACAGGTATTCTGAAAGAGAGAGCACAGGAATTAGTGACGATTCCCCACCCTATCGATATGGAGGCGATTTTTGACAAAGCTCAGCAGTATGCCAATAGCTTTGGACTAACCAGCATCACCATCATGCCTTTGACTGAGGGACAGAAAGGTCTGGCCACACTGACAAAGATGAACAATGAAGGCAAGCTCACCTTGAGGACTTACCTTAGTTATGCACCACGACAGCTTGATTCGCTCATTGCTACTGGTGCAAAGACCAACGATGGTGACGAGATGATTCAAACTGGTGCCATCAAGATTTTTATGGATGGATCGCTGGGAGCACTCTCTGCTTTTATGTACGAACCTTTTGCTGATGACCCTGACAACAGTGGTATCGCGCGATATGAGAAGAACGATCTCAACGATCTGGTGCAACGTGCAAACAGCAACAACTTTCAGGTAGCCATCCATGCTATCGGAGATCAGGCGGTGACCTGGGCACTTGACGCTATTGAGAACGCGCAAAAGGCCTCCGGACAAAAAGGCCTGCGCCACAGACTAGAGCACAACACCGTCAACATCCTTGACGACACAAAACGGTTTAGCGAGTTAGGTGTGGTGGCATCCATGCAACCCCACATCACAGGCAACCAGGAATACCGCGAACGTAGACTCGGTGTAGAACGTGCCCACCGTGTCGACATGTGGAAGACGCTGGTTGACAATGGCACTATGTTAAGTTGGAGTACAGACTGGCCTGTGAGTTCGCTTAACCCCATCGACATCATATACGATGTGGTGACGAGATATGAAGAACAGAGGCTGCCCATAGAAGACGCCATCAAGTACTACACTTACGGCTCGGCTTATGCCTCGCATGCCGACAGTCTTAAAGGGACGATAGAAACTGGAAAGCTTGGCGATCTGGTTATCCTGTCACAAGATCTATTAACGATCCCTGCACAGGATATCAAAAAGACAGAAGTACTCTACACGATATTAGGTGGGAAAGTCGTGTACGAAAAAAATGCTAGCGCCAGCCCGTTGTAGTTAGCCTGCTACTTTTTCCAGATCTGACATCAACTTTGCAGGTACCGCTTTTGCATTCTTTGCTTTCGCAGCATTGAAATACTTAAGTGCACGCTGACCTGTCTCCTTCAACCCTACTGGGTTTTGGTCATAGCCATAGCTGCCAAGGCACCATTTGATGTCATCTTGAAGTTGTTGTTCCGCCTTCATCTTTGAAAGCTTGTCCAACACTTGCTGCATCACCTTATCAATTGCAGGCGCAGATGCTTTCTTTGCTGGCTTTGAAGTGGTTGATTTCGCAGTAGTTTTTTTAGCTACTTTTTTAACAGTTGCTTTTGCCATTGCTTGTTTGTTTTATGAACGTTAAGCTTCGAAATACACCACAAAGGTAGCGCGCGGCAAAAGCGTGACACAAACCAATCGATGAGAAAAGTTCCGCAACCGTGTGAAACGTTTCTCACAACTGCCTAAAACATTGGACGTTAGAAGGAAATAGGTTAATTCTTACCCTTTCTTGACTGCAGCCAGAGGTCAACTGACCAGGCGCCTGATCCTGTCATCAGCAGTGCCACTACCATGCTTAACACCAGCAGGTGATACTCAAAACCCTCGCCCGTTTGCGGCAGTGCATACCAATTCATATAGAAGCCCCATCGCAAATGCACCAACCACATCGCCCCCACCATCACACATCCTATTCCTGCTGCCATCACCCGTCCTAAAAAGCCCACGAGCAGAAACAAAGCGCCAAAGGATTCGCAGAGAATCACGAGCATCGTTATTACTGCCGGCATTCCCCACCATTGCTGCCACATCCCGATGGTTTCCGAGACACCGTGACCACCGAACCATCCCAGCAACTTTTGCGCACCGTGCGCCATGATGACAATGGCCAGAACCATTCTGATGATGGCTATGGACTTTAAGTTTTGCGTATTGATAAGGGAGTTGAGCATAGTTTTGTTTATCCTTAATATTTACCTATTGTAATAGTACAATTACCTACCATCAAAATCAACAAACACAACCTAAGATATTCACGTCTTTAGTCACAAAACATGCAGACAATGCAAAATACCCCTGCGAGGAGTAGGCAAATCGTCACCCTCACGCTGAGCTTGGTGATCACACTAGTCCTAAATGTGCGACCGACACAGGCTCAGCTATCCGGGCATATCGTGGTGGTAAACAAAGCGGAAAGTAATTTGTCGTTGATCAGCCTGAAAGAACTGACGGAGGTGACTACGATTGAAACGGGCACGGACCCGCATGAAGTGGCCGTCTCCCCTGATGGACAGACTGCCGTGGTCACCAACTATGGAAGTCAACAACCTGGTAAGTCATTGTCAGTTATTTCCCTTAAGGATAAAAAGAGGTTGAAGGACATTGACCTTATAGAATATTATCGCCCGCATGGAATCGAGTTTATCAACAACAATGAAGTGCTGGTGACATCCGAGACACAAAAGGCGTTATTAAAAGTCGACCTGCGGACAGACAAGGTGACCCTTGTTGGCAAGACAGATCAAACTGCCGGACACATGGTCACTTATTCCCCTAAAGATCAGAAGGCCTACGTTGCCAACATCGTATCCGGAACGGTCAGTTGCTTTGATGTTTCTTCCAATGCCTTCCTCCGGAACATCTCGTTCACCAAAGGCATTGAAGGACTTGATGTGAGCCGGGATGGCAAAGAACTCTGGGTTGCCAACCGAGACAACAATGATGTAACAGTGTGGGATCTCACCAAAGATGAAAAAGTGGCTGTGCTGCCCGCGGGCCAGGTCGCCTTTCGAGTGAAAGTATTGCCTAACCAGAATTATGCCGTAGTCTCAAATGGCCAGGCGGGAACGCTCTCTGTTTATGATGCAAGGACCAAATCATTAGTAAAGGAGATACACTTCAGCGGTCTCGATAAGGGGTTAGATCAGCTCACTGATCAACAAGATGAAGAGCATCCACCGGTGCCAGTGGGCGTTGCCGCGGATGGCAAGGGGAACTATGTTTTTGTTGCCCTGGCGGGATATGATAAAGTAGCCGTAGTGGATGCCAAAAATTGGAAAATCATAGCCACGATCGACTGCGGTCAGGCACCTGACGGAATATATTATTCAACCATGAAATAAAGATCGGCAAGCTAACAGGCACACGGGCACACGCATCACAAGGCCAAATTTTGAGGTTAATGATTTACGGTTTTGGCAAGCGTGTCGCCCTGTGCTTGATTAGCGGGGATGCTCTCTCACGGTATCCGCGATGATCTGCAGCCCTGTCGTCAGCTCTTCGGTTGTCTTGGGCGACCCCATACTGATGCGCACTGCATCGTAGGCATCAACATTAGAAAGGCTAAACACATTGGAAGGCTGAACAATAATATTCTTGGCCAGCAATGCTTCTTTAAACTCCTTCAACTTCCAATAGTCGGGGAGCGTAAGCCACACGTGAAAAGCATTAGGATGCGTTTTGTAAGTCAACCCCTTAAAAGCTTTTGCCAGTACCTTCTGTCGCTCCGCGATAGTCTCGCGCTTACCTTTAAGCAACGTCATGGCTTTGCCTGTCTTGATCAGGTCTGTAACAATCTCATTAAGCAATGGAGAGTTCATCCACAGAGATGCCCTGCTTCGCATCTCAATCTTCTCCAGCAGCTCTCTATTGGTATAGATGTATCCGACACGAATGCCCGGTGAGATCGTCTT
>JBFWZR010000153.1:0-6940 GCA_050185175.1 Cyclobacteriaceae bacterium | reverse complement strand
GTTCGATTATGATCGATCCAGTAGCCCCACGCGACAAAGAGCCATTGAAGTTGGCCGGCCCAGGCGATGGCGGTGACGTTGGGTGGCGGTGGTCCGGTAATATTCATCACATGTATCAGCAATAGAAAAATTACCAGCGACCAAAATGTCCAAGTTCCTTGTTTGTTGTTTGCTTTAGTTTGGCGAATATATAACCACACGCAGAATGCGAAGAGTGCAAACTCTATTATAATAGTTCCCCAAAAGGAGTTCCATAGTCCGAGGCCTACACGCATACTCCCTCCGGGATACAGCGGAAGGTCAGGACGATGGGTGATGAAATCCAAAATCCAATGGCTCACTACCGCGATGGCAATGACTACCGCTCCTCGTGTATTCTTTTTAAAGAGAAAATATATTCCACCAAGGACAGCACCCCACACGGCCATCATCAGCAGACTGTGTGATATGGGATAGCTGGTGAAATCGAGTGGTGTCATTTTGGTAATGCCCGGTGAGATCTCGACCGTTTCTATATTAAGTAATAAGAGCGTGGGCCACAGCAGGTCTGCCCACTGCACCGCGAGAAAGTAAGTGCCCAGAGAAACTTTGGGATCGGCCTTCTTTGCAGCGAACCCCAAAGCGAAATGACCGATGAACATAGCGTGTGTATTTTATTGAAGAATACGCAATAAAGGTCACGATAAATTCGAGTAACAGTCAACCCTCCGGTCAAAAAATCTGGCTGTTGATATACGCTTCTTACCGCTTCCGTTTATGAGTGATCAGAGATATCATTATTCATTTCCGGCTGGACAAAATTGTTCTATCTTAAAGTCGGATGTTGCAAGTTGGTTGCTATTCCACAGAGGCTCACAAAGGAGCACTAAGGATCAGAGAGGGACATTCATTCTCTGTATGTCCTAAAGCTTCTTAGAAGTTGGTAGTAGCTCCTGCACATAAGATGGAACGAGCACATCCCTGAAATCAAAAACCGATTAACCCATGAAAAGAAGAAAGTTTGTTCAGCTGAGTACTGCAAGTTTGCTCACCACTGCTGCAGCGCCATTTTCCACTGCAATATCTTCCAAGCCCGCGGCTCCTAACCTGCCCACCATCGATCAGGACATCGTGGTCATTGGTTCGGGTGTATTTGGATTGTGGTCGGCATTCTACATGCAGCAACTGGGTGCGCGTGTGACGTTGGTGGATGCCTATGGTCCGGGCAACCCACGTGGAAGTTCCGGTGGCGAGTCACGCATCATCCGCTCAGAGTATGGTGAGCAGTTCATGTACACACGCATGAACAACAAGGCACATGACCTGTGGTTGAAGTGGGAGAAAGAATGGAACAAACCCTTTATATATTCTACGGGCAGGCTTACACTGGGGGATGCAAAGTATCGCGATGAAGCACTAAAGGTGAAAAAGGATCTCGAAGGCTTTGGAGTAAAAGGCGAAGTGTTATCGCACGATGAATTGAAATACCGCTGGCCACAGATCAACGTGGAAGACATAGAGACGGGATTATATTTCTCCGGAGGAGCGGGAGGCAGTACGGTGATGGCACGTGAGTCATGCCATGCGGTAGCCGATGCGTTTGTAAAAGGTGGTGGCAAGCTCGTGATCGGCAATGCCAAGCCCGGGAAGTCGTCATCCGGTAACATGGAGTTTGTGGATATTGGTAGTGGAAAAGCGTTGAAGGCTGACAAATACATTTTTGCCTGCGGTCCGTGGATGGCAAAAGTATTTCCCGAACTGTTTGCGCCCCGACTGAAGGTATATCGCAGGGAGGTATACTTTGTCGGTTCGCCTTCCGGTGACGACCGTTATGCGTATCCCAACTTCCCCGTGTGGTTGGATGGCAACATGTACGGTATGCCTGACTTACGGGGACAGGGGTTGAAGGTAGCGCCTTTCCCCGACTACAACACAATCGATCCTGACACCGATGAGCGTATGGTGAATCCGTACATTACCAAGAAGGTTCATGACTATGTGAATTTCCGTTTTCCGGGATTGAAGAACCAACCCATCGTATCTACGCGCGTGTGTCAGCTTACGTTTAGCAAAGACGAGCATTTTATTATAGACCAGCACCCGGACATGAAGAATGTATGGTTTGTTTGTGCAGGGTCAGGACATGGTTTCAAACACGGTCCGGCTCTGGGCGACTATGTGGCGAACAGGATTTTAAACAACAAAGTAGAGCAGGAGTATGATGAGGCGTTTAGGCTTAAATAGTTGTGAGTGCTGAGTTTTGAGTTTTGAGTGCTTAGTGTTGAGTTGTTAGTTTTAAGTTGTTAGTCGTGTCGCAGGGATTTCACAGGGCTTCTTCTTGCAACTGCGATGGTTTGAGAAGAGATAGTGACTGCACCTAAAACAACGAGCAATCCAATGCCGGACAACAGCATCCATGGCGTGATAGTAATTCGGTAGGCATAGTTACTGATGAACAGATCAGAAAGGAAGAACGCGACTGGCGTTCCGATAACTACTCCGACTCCGATGAGGAAAAGAAACGATCGGCTAAGCAGAAAAACTACCCCAGAGACTGAAGCACCTAACGCCTTGCGCAATCCTATTTCCTTGATACGGGTTTGTGTCGTGTACATCGCCATGCCCAGCATTCCCAGACAAGCGATGGTAACAGCAAGAAAGGCGACATAGCCGATTATTGTGATCACATCTGAGAAGCCGGAAGCCACATAGGCATTGTCGATTTCGTTTTCCATCGTGCTCATTTCCACAGGATGAACTGCGTCAATCGTTGGCCATACCTCTGCTATCGCATTTTCAAGATCTACCTGATTACCATTGTAACTTATGGTTGCCATTGACAATTGTAATGGATCGTAGCGAAATGCAAGAGGTCCGATCTGATAGTTTAAAGGACGGAAATGAAAATCTTTCACTACTCCAATTACCGTTAGCATGGTGGTATCGCCCACATAAATATTCTGACCAATTGCATCGCGAGGGTCACTAAAACCAAAACTCACCAATGCCATTTGATTAAGTATGACGTGTGCGCGACTTGCTGCGACATCCTGAAAATTCTTTCCGGCCAGAAACTCCAATTGAAGATTAGAGATGTAGTTTGGATCGACATAAAAGTCCCGCACTTCGAAGAGTTCATCTTCTGCATTTCTTTTGTAATCATCGGAGCCATCGGCCCAGGTGCCCAGGCTATGCGACACGCCACCCACCTGCTCCACTCCCGCCAAACGGGATAAAATGGGTTGCACTTTACTATAGTCATTTCCCTGCAAGAATACGTGCATCAATCGGTCTTGATTGAAACCATAATCAGCAGCCAGCACATATCGCACCTGACTATTGATAACAATCACCACAATCACAAAAATGACAGAGAAGGTAAATTGAGTTGTGATAAGAATTTTTCTGAAGGTAAGTCGAGAGGACACTTTCAGATCGCCAGCACCCTTTAACACTTTCAAAGGTTGAAAAGAGGATAGGTAAAGTGAAGGGATTAATCCTGCGAGTATTCCAATCAAAACAGCAAAGAAAAAGAAAACTGTATATACCACCCTATCTTCCAGCAGTGCAATGGTGAACTCATCTGCTATGTGTAATTGCATTACGCCAGGCTTCATCCACTGTAGCATCAGGTAGGATGCACCCAAACACAACAACGCAAATATTACTGACTCACCGACAAATTGCATGAACACCTGAAGTCGTGTGGCACCATTAATTTTTCTTACTCCTATTTCCCGTGCACGCGTCAGCGACTTGGCAATCATCAGGTTGGTATAGTTGAAACACGCCATAATCATAACGAGCCCAGCCAGCACGCCCAGAAAAATCAAAAGAAGCTCGGGCATACCTTTGCCTAGCTGATTGGAAAGGATTGGGCCGGGTGTAATTTCAGAAAGAGGGTGGAGATAAAATTCATAGCCTCTATCTCTAACCTCCAGGGCAAGGTTGGCATATTTCTCTTTTGCAATATCCTGTAAGGCGTTGCTGACTTCGAGAGTCGACACCCCGGGCTTGAGTTTGATGTAATTGTATCCGCTGTAGTAGTTATTCCAGTTCTCCGTTTGATTTGAAGTTGTCCCCTCCTTCTCCAGTACAGGTAACAAGGTTGTAGAAGCCAGCATATCAAAATCAAAATGTGATCGCCCTGGTGGCTCCGCTAAAACTCCCTTCACAATAAATTCCCCAAGTCCTGCAATCTCAACCGACTTCCCCATCGGGTCTACATCCCCAAAAATCTTTTTAACAGAGGTTTGTGACAACACAAGGTCGTTGGGTTGCGATAGTGCGGAGACCGGGCTTCCCTTCGCGAATGGAAAATTGAAAACTTTAAAGAAACCAGGATCAACAAAAAAGCCAGAAGCAGGAATGGTGGTCATTTCATACTTCACATCACCGCGCAACCTGGAATTCAGACTCACGACTTCGTCAACGAAAGTATAGTTCTCCTTAAGCGCAGCACCCAGTGGCATAGGTGACGATGCGTAGGGCTCTGGCTCTCCAGATTTTCTCAGTGCCCGGGTGTTCACACGGTAAATAAGCTCTGAATCCTCATGAAAATTGTCGAACGTGTACTGCTCTCTCACCATTATAATAATGAGTAGGCTCAGCGACATGCTGATGGAGAGGCCAATGAGGTTTATCAGGCTGAAAGTGCGGTTTCGAATGAGGTTTCGCAACGAAGCGATAAGGATGCTCTTGATCATAAGCGTGGCTTTGAAAGCAATAAAATAAGTTTACAGCTTCGAGCCCAACGGAAAGGATGAACCGGCCATTCTGTGATGTCAATCGAGGATATTCTGTAGCGAGAAGTTCCGCAATTTTGACTGAGTTGGTCAATGCTGAGTTTTCAATTTTCGCCAATACCGTTAATTTTGACCCCTTCTAAATATTCACTGAGTAGTCATGGGACGTATTTTCGAAAAGAGAAAGCACAAGATGTTCGCGCGCTTTGACCGGATGGCCAAAGCTTTCACCCGAATTGGTAAAGACATTGCCATCGCTGTAAAACAAGGTGGACCGTTACCGGAAAACAATCCTCGTCTCCGCCTTGCTATTCAGAATGCCAAGGGCGCAAACATGCCCAAAGACAGGGTGGATGCCGCTATCAAGCGTGCCTCCTCACGCGAGGAAAAGGATTTTGAAGAAGTAACCTATGAAGGTTATGCCCCGCACGGTGTGCCCGTGCTAGTAGAGTGCGCTACCGACAACCCCACCCGCACGGTGGCTAACGTGAGACTTCACTTTTCAAAGAATGGTGGCAACATGGGTAACTCCGGTTCGGTCGCGTTTATGTTTGAGCGTAAGGGTGTGTTCAAGTTTGCACCAGGTTCAATCAATCTTGAAGAGATGGAGTTGGATCTGATTGATGCCGGTGCAGAAGACATCGAACAGGAGGAAGAGGAAATCGTAGTGTACACCAAGTTCAGTGACTTCGGCAATATGCAGAAGTTTATCGAGGCAAAAGAGATCAACGCTAAGAGTTCGGAGCTGCAATATATTCCGACCACGACAAAGGAATTGTCGGAAGCAGAACTGGATGAAGTGATGGAGTGCATCACCGCCCTCGAAGAGGACGATGATGTTCAGAATGTGTATCACAACCTGGCATAGCAGGTCACTCCTATTTATTTAGTCTTTCATGATGGTGCTGGCGCCTGACACGCTGCTGGATACCGTTGCATCTCCACGATAGAGGATAGAACTCGCTCCGCTCGCTTCAGCTACAAGTGTGTGGTTCGCCCGCACGTATCCATGGCTTGCGCCAGATGCATTGACGTCTACATCTTCCGCTTCCAGGTTGTACGCCTTATATAAAGAGGCTCCCGAAATATTCACCGATACTTTTGCTGATGACCCTGACAAGCTCAGGTTGGATGCGCCTGACAGTATGAATGAACTTTCATTTGCTACGATATCCAACTGAGACACAGAAGCCCCCGACAAGTTCATGGAAAAAGATTCGGTTTCAAATCCACTGATGGCCGAAGTGGTCGCGCCATAAAAGTTGGCAGACACCAGCTCAGGCATGGATATATTTATATAGGTAGTATGCTTCCGGTTGCGGTTCTTGCTGAAACGCGCCACCAGCGTGTTGCCCACTTTTGAAACTTCCAGGTCATCGAGGTTCCTCCTGTCGCCACGGGCCTGCACACTGTATAAGTTGCCACGGGTAACAGTCACATACATGGCATCGCCAATATCAAGCCGGTCGAAGTCCGTTACGGCAAAAGGCTGTTCGTTGTACTGGATGGGTCCTGGGTCTTCATTGATCGTGCAGGAGGCGATAACGGATGCAAGCGCTATTACGATTAAAGGGTTAAAAGTCTTAATAAAGCTCATAAACACTGTTTTTTGGTTGTTTTCGCCTTAAAGACAACCACCTACAGTGATCCCCCTATCTTAAATGAAAAATTATTTACCAGCCCCCAGCGACCCTGACTGCGGCCCTTCCATGGTGAGGTTATCATCTACCATGCGGCTGTTGTATTGCTGGATGAAGGCTTTGAGTTTGCGCTCCATTTTCTCCGCAACGGAGGGTTGACTAGACAACAAATTCTCCTTTAGTCTAAGGTCGCGTCTGAAATCATAAAGTGCTATCGACTTTGTGCCATCGAATTGAAGGAGATAGTCTCCCATAAAAGCCTGGTAAACATTGTCAGAATAATTGAAAGCAAACGGTTCGGTCTCAGGATCGAAGATATTCCGACCGAAGCCAACGTACGGTTTGTCATAGTTCAGATAACCCAACACGGTAGGCATGATGTCGATCTGTTGAATGATCTCTTGCGAAAAGCTTGACCAGTCACTTCCGGGTTTGTAAAAGAAGAGCGGTACCGAATAATATCCCCACGCTGAATTATACTCCTGATAGTGGATGGCTGCAGTAGGATGATCAGCAGTAAATACAAACAAAGTATTTTTGAACCACGGCATCTTCTCCGCTGTTTCCATAAATCGT
>JBFWZR010000152.1:0-7192 GCA_050185175.1 Cyclobacteriaceae bacterium | reverse complement strand
TATCTAATGAACCACAGCTTGTCTTATCGAGCTGACATCCTGAGCTCGGTCCGGCCTGTAGAGGTGTATCTTCTATACCATCATCATCACTACAGCCGCCCGTGGCACCCCATAAATGATTCAGTCCGAAATAATGTCCAATTTCATGAGTAGCTGTACGTCCATAATCGAAGGGAGCCTTAACTGTTCCAAGCGTACCAAAATATTCAAAATCGATGACAACGCCATCCAAAGCTTTTTCCGATCCTGGAGGTGTGCCGTAGCCAAATACTCCCTCCGCCAAATCGCAAACCCAGATATTTAAAAACTCTTCAGGGTTCCAGGCATCAACTCCACCTAAGTCGCTGAATTTCATGTCATCATTCGAAAACGGTCCGTGAGTTGTATTGGTTCTGGAGATGCCAGATGTTTCAAGGTCAAATTCATCCTTCTTCGTCAAAAAAAAATTTATTCTTGGGTCTACTGCTAATTCTTCAAAAACAGGAATTGTGTTTACAGCGTCAGAATTGGTTCGTCTGAAATCCTCGTTTAGTACCTCGATTTGAGATCGAATCTGATCATCAGAAATATTCTGATCGAGACTAGAGTAAACAACATGAACAACTACTGGAATTAGAATTATCTGTCCCAAATCCAGTTCCTTAATTCGCTGACTTACTTCAGTTTGTCTGGGAATTGATCCAAAGAATTGAGAATCGCATCGCTTCTGAGCAAAGGTGAGGTTCGCTACAAAAACAAGTAAGATTGGAATAATCTTCTTCAAAAAGGATGGAGATTAGATTTTAACAAATCTCATCGTTCGAGTCTGATTGTTTACAAACAGCTTTAGAAGATAGACACCTGAGGGAATATTCCTAAGATCAAACTCCAAAGTATCTTTTAGCGCCTCGAATGTATGCGAAATAACAAGCGTTCCATTCAGCGAAAATAGACCAACTGTTACGTAGGCGCTGCGATTAAGCTCAAGATCAAAGCTGAAAGCGTCAGTCGCTGGGTTAGGATATAGTTTTGTATTAATCAGTTCGACAAATGGGAATTGAATTTCCTCCTCTGAACCGTCACGTAGGAGTCGCACAGTAATCGCCTTTGTCTCTGTATCGTCACAGTTATTAGGATCTTGAACAGTAAGCGAGGCATTAAAGTCGGCAGGTCTTAAGTATATATGCGTTGGATCGGGATCAATGCTGGTCAAACCGTCATCAAAGTCCCATGAAAAAGAGACCGGATCTGGTGCCGCAAAATGAATGAACTTCACAGAATCACCCACATTGACAAGGGAAGCCACTAAAAACCTTGAAACAATTGGATCCGGATCAACATTTACTTCTACCGTATCAACAACCTGGCAGCCGATCACATCGGTCGTTGTGAGCCATGCAACAATCGGTTGATTTACCTGTAACAAGCTGCTATTGTTTAGAATACCAGATGCAGAGCGCCAAACATAGTTCACTCCCTGAGGCGAAAGACCATCCAAAGTCAAAGGAGCATTCGTACAAAGCACATATGCCGGCACCAGTGTGTTTTGAATCTGGGGAAAAACAGTCACCTTAACAGAGTCCCTCGTGACGCATCCGTTGTTTCTGATTGCCTCCGCCCAAATAATTCCGCTTTGAGAGACAGTTTCCATCTGATCAGAAGCTCCTGTCGACCATTGATAAGAGTCTCCCTGACCCCCAGCGTCAAGTGTGACATTCTCACCATAACATAACTCGACATCAGTCCCCAGGTCAATTTGAGGGCTCTCATTGACCGTTAAATTGGTTGAGGTTACAATACTGCACCCCTCTGCTGTTGTAATTTCCACCTCATATATACCAGAGTTCGAAACATCAAGTTCTCGAGCAGTAGAACCATCTGACCACAAATAAGTTGACCCATCATTTTTTGCATCAAGTGTAATGTGATCACAAGTGCTTAGAAGCGTATTAAATGGAACGGTCGGCAGAGGATTTATTGTAATGTCTACTTGATCTGTTGTCTCGCAATCAAAGATATTTACTACACTTACTGAATAAGTCCCTGAAGTTGTAACATCAATTAATCGATCTGATTCTCCATTCGACCAGCTGTAGCGTGCCCCATCTGCCCCGGCATCGAGAACAACGTTCTGATCTGCGCAAACAACCTGATTTGGCCCCAAATCAACTAATGGGTTTGGATTGACAACAATAGAAACTTCATCGTAACCGGTACAATCGTTTTGATCAGTTACTGTTACTCCATACACTCCAGACGTGGACACGTCAAGGATACGGTTAGTCACTCCATTGGTCCAGAGGTATGTGCTGCCCGGAAATCCTGCATCCAATATTACTCCCCCACAAACCACGAGGTCCGATCCAAGGTTTGGAACCACCTCCCCCTTCAATGTTATATCCACGGACTGAAATGAAGCACAATTGTTGCCTGTTGTAACCGTCACAGAATAAATTCCATTTTCAGTAACAGTTAGCGTCTGTGAAGTTGATCCATCGGACCAGAGATAGGAGCTTCCCGGATTTTGAGCATCAAGTAGATAACTCACACCACAGGTATTGATCACGCCTCCCAAATCAATAACAGGAAGAGGAAAAATCTCCACGGTCTTGACAATAGTGTTCTCGCACCCGAGATTAGACGTTGTCGTCAACTCAACATCGTAATCTCCACTTGTCGAATAGTTATGAGAAGGATTTGCAACACTAGAAAAATTTCCATCACCAAAATCCCATTGTGACGTAAAGCTGCCATTTGCAATCGTTGTATTGTTGGCGAAGATTGCCGCCACATCTTGACAAACGTCACTGAATGCAAAATCAGAGTTTGGCACAGGATATACTTCAATACTCGTTAATTGACTGTCAACACAGCCAAAGCTCGTGGTTGTTTGCAACGAGACATCAAATAGCCCAGGACTCGAATATAATTTTGATGGATTGGAACTCGATGAGGTTTGACCATCTCCAAAGTCCCAAAGAAAACTCATTGAACCTTGCCCGGACACAGAATTGTTTACAAAATCGAACGGTTTGTTTTGACAATCATCTGTAATGGAAAATGATGCCACCGGCTTTTCAAAAACATCAACGGGTTGCGATGCCATGTCAGTGCAGTTGGAGTCCGATGTCACCGTAAGAGTGATGTTATAGGTTCCTGAACTCGAATATGCTTTTACCGGCAATGGGTCTGTTGACGATGAGGCATCGCCAAAATCCCAGGCATAATTCAGCGAGCCCAAGGCGATCGTTGAATTATTCGCCAAGTTCAGGTTAATTTGTTCGCAGAGATTATTCACCGAAAAATTTGCGACTGGTGTATAATTTACTGAGACCGGCTTGCTAATAGAATTCACGCAATTCGCATTTGACGTCACAACCAAGGAAACATTGTAAGTCGACACAGCAGAAAAAGTATTTGAGGGACTGGTTGACGTTGAAGTCTGGCCATCGCCAAAATCCCATTGGTAGGTCATCCCGCCAATTGGCACACTAGAGAGATTGGCGAAACTAGTTGCAGAGCCAAGGCAGCCAGGCGTGAAAGAAAAATCTGCTGAAGGGATAGGAAATGCAGTCACATTTTTCACAAGGGTTGAAACGCAATTAAAATCGGAAGTAGCCGTTAAGGTAACTGGATACACACTGTAACTACCATATGTGTAGCTTGGATTAGTGTCCGTGGAAACATCTGACGTGGTGGCTGGATCACCAAAATCCCACTGATAGGTTACAGTTCCGGTGGCTATGCTCGTACCATTAGTGAAATTCATAATCTGACCCTCGCACGAAATTGAATTGGTAAAAGCGACCGTAGGAGATGGCCTGCTTATAAGATCAACAGTATCAAAACCGATGCATCCTTTCGCATCAGTCACTGTCACTGAATATGTACCAGCTGTCGAAACCGATATGTTTTGAGTGGTCTCCCCTGTTGACCAAAGAAAGCTGGCACCTGGGTTTCCGGCATCCAGATTGAGCGGCATGGCTGAACAAAGATTTTGCGTGGGCAATCCCAAATCCACTATTGGAGGTGCAGCACAATCTTTGTCCGATAAAGTTATCCTAAAGTCTGCAGATAGACTCAGTCCTGTTGATTCGACATAGTTAGAGGTAGCACTCACACTTCCACCAATATTGACCCAAGAAGCACCAGCGTCATACGAAACGTAAAGGCGAAGATCATTCTCAGTGATCCCGTTCAACTCTGGAGAGAGATAGTTAAATCTAACGGAATTGATAACATCTCCGCTATTCAAATTCACATCATAATATCGTAATATACTTCCGTCACCTGCGGTGGCTTGCGTGGCATGACCGCGCCTTATCTCAACTCCTCCAAGAATAGAACCTTCAAGCTGGAATCCAAGCCCTCCTGGGTTGTCACCTATTGTCGGTGACATGTTCAAAACATATGCTATCGTACCGGATGACGCGGAAAAAACTCTGTTAACATCATTTTCACCTACTAAAGAACCTGACTCACCAAGGTCGATTTCAAAAGACTGTAAATCAATGCTACCAGCTAGCAGCTCAATGCTTGGGTTAAGTACAAGACTATTTGCTGCGATGGACAAATTGCGATTAAGATTCAAACCATTAGTCCTATTTACCCGAAGTCGGTTTAGAATAATAGGACTACCGCCATCAAAGGAGCCGGAGCCACCAAATAGTTCAAGAAAACCACCACTGTTGTCCTCGTCAATAAGGTTTAGCGCTCCGTTACTAACAACATTGCCGTTCACATATAGCGGGCTATTTAGAAAAATCTGCGGATCGGCAACTGATGCGGGGGCAGTGGGGGCATTTACGTAGTTCCCATTGATATAGACTGTAGTCCCTGTGAAATACAAAACCTCACCAGTGTTGGTAACCGTGACTTGTGCTCGAACTAAACTACACGTTAAAGTCAATAGAAATATACCGGCCGAGAAAAGCCTCGTAGCAGAAAGTCTGCATTGCAAGAATTTACTGGTCATCATTCTCTGTTTATCTTCCCTTCTTCACGGTGACTTCTGGCGATAACACCACATCGCCAGACCTTGAATACGCGCGTACCTGATAAATCAACTTCTGTTTCTCATCGACATCCTTCTGTTCAAATTTTAACGCAGGCTGTAGGCCGGAAACCGGCCGCCAGATATCCTTTTCATCCTTTTTAAATACAACAAAACCCTCGAATTTCCCCCTTTCAACAACCCATTCAAGTTGAAGTCGCTTTTTCCTTCTTGAATAGTTAGCTTCTAATTTAAGAAAATCCCCAGCCAATTGCTGCGAAAATGTAACATGGTGTACAATAGAAACAGGGGACTTATTGCCTGAAGTATCGATGGCTGTCAAATCATATCGATATTTCCCCCTTTCTGGCAGCCAATCTACATATCGGGTGGCATTAATCGGTAAATTGACCTCAATCAGACTGTCAAGGCTCTCACCTTGCATTCGTCTTAACCGATAGCCCTTCAAATCTGTCTCAGGATTTGGAAGCCATTCAATAAGGACGGAGTCTTCCCTTTGACGCAAGCTGCTTATAAATGGTTGAACAGGCGCTGTGACGTCAGGGAGTTTTACAGCCACGACCGCAGAAGGTCGGCTTCGATTAAAGGAAGTGTCAACAGCTACAACATGGAAGGAAAATGTATTACCGACATTTGACGGCAAAACCTGTGTGTAAGTAGTATCCTTCAAGGGAGTCGAATTCACAAGAAGAAAACTTGAAATGCTATCAGCACTAGTCCTGAAAACATGATACCCGGCTAAGTCAGCTTCCATATTTTGCTTCCATAACAAAACAACCTTTCCAGTATCACTTTTTGCCATTAACTGTGATGGCGGAGCTGGTGGGGTAGTATCCTGAACTTCAACCAGAATCGGGTTGGAAGGCGATTCATTTCCGGCTAAATCTGTAGAACTAACATAATAATAGTAAAATCCAACAGAAACGCTATCTGAAAATGAATAGTTTGTTCTTTCAAAAGGTACCTCGTTTAACTTTATAAAGGGGCCTTCGCTTTTAATGCTTCGGTACACGTAAAAGCCCTTGATATCGTCAGTCTCCCGGATGACCCATGTTAATTGAACCACCTGGTTGCTCACTTTCTTGGAAAGACCATAAGGCGTTGGAGGAGGTGTGATATCCTCAATTTCAACTATAACGGCTTTGCTCTCTTCGGTCTCCGCGCCAAAGAAGTCAAGGCCTGTAATTTTGTATTGATATGTATTTCCCTCCTTTACCTGAGTGTCCTGAAACATTACAGTTGACTCAGGGGCGGCTCCTGGGGCTTCCGACAGAACAATAGGATTCTTATTTAGTTTGACCCAGGTGGTGTCGATGGCATCTCTCCTGAAAATGTTGGTACCGTAAAACCTTCCCTCCTCAGCTTGCCACGTCATTTTCACAATTGCAGAATCAAGAACAGCCTCAAAGCCCTTAACAGGTTTATCCGCTTGATATGTCCCTACAGCAATTTCTTCGCTAACTCCAACATCCTCCTCGCGGCTACCGCTGAACCGCGTCACCTTGTATTGATAGGACTCTCCCCAGCTAGCAGTCTCGTCATCCCAATGTATACCGATTACCTTGGATAAGTCTTCGCTCTGAAACGATTTAATAAACAGATTGAGTAACAGAAAACCATTTTCAGAAGTTGAATTGATATTCTGCGCCATCTCCAAAAAGGCTTCAATATCTTCATCTCTTTGAAGCATATCAGCACTTGCGCGCCTTTGAACTCTCACTGGTGTTGTGTTTAGCTTCTGCCATAGTTGACTTCCATTCCCCCTCCGATAAATATTCACACCATCCGGATAAACCAGAGATTGACTATACCATTTTATTTGAATCTTTGCGTTCGCTTCTGAGTTGCTGACCCCATTGCGGACTAGTATTTTTCCTTCTTGAGAAAATAGCATAGAAGGGTACGCTAACAAGAATGCAATAGACAACAGCCAATTCTGAATCAGTTTTTTAACCACGCTTAAATACCTATTAACCTTCTCATTTCTTCATCATCTTCACGAATCGCTACAAAGTTTGGCCCAATAAAGTCCTCGTGTTTAAATTCATACCGTCTAAAATCAACGCCTTTGGTATACAACTTACCCACCATATATCCGTGATCTTCAAAAAAGATATGAAAATCCCTCAACAACACCTTATTGGTAATATTTATGTTTCCATATTCAAACTGAAACACCCTTACTTTCTTAGAAATAAT
>JBFWZR010000151.1:0-7358 GCA_050185175.1 Cyclobacteriaceae bacterium | reverse complement strand
GTCCATATTAATCAAATAGGCAGGCATACCGCTAAACATTGAAGGTGCCCAAAGACCCTCGTCCCCTGTTTCTGTGCGATAATCTCTCAAAGCTTTCGAAGATGCTTCCCACTGCTGGATATCACCTTGACTGAGTGCCTTGCTGTCGAAGAAAACGGGGTTGAAAAAAATGATGGTGACAACCAGAAATACCAGAACAGCCAAGAGATGTGGCAATACATCTTCTTTGAAATCAATTTTCTTCATGAAATCCCTTTTAGGATTGCAAAATAGGAAGAAATGCCTACTAAAGTGACTGTCGGCTATGCGATTGACAACTGATGTGGCCTATTGAGGTAGCTGTACCTTCACCTCAGCTCGCCTGTTAAGCGAGTGCTCCTCTTCCGAGCATTCAACTCCGTTGCTACAGCGATTTAAGAGTAACTCTTCACCAAATCCGGTAGCTTCAATCCGCGATGCCGATATTCCATTTGAAGTAAAAAATGACAACACTGCGTTGGCTCTTCTTTCTGACAGTGACTTATTGTATTGATGCGTTCCATAAGAATCAGCATGAGCACCTATATTTAACGTTGCCAACTTATTGCGTTTTAGTTCTTTTAGCATCGGCATTAGTTGTTGGGTAGTTCCAGCAATCAGCTGTGACTTATCGAAGTCAAACTGAACCACTGCTTTTTCGACAAAGACCTCTTCTAGCAAAAAGTCGTTAACAAGATCTCCATCAAAAATATTTGATGTGTTGAGATTGAACCCAGAACCCAAAAACCCATCCTTTGCAGCGGAGATACGATAGCGTGTGTTCGGTTGAATTTTGAAATCATAAACTCCGCTACTATCTACCGTCACGGCTTGTTTCTCTCCTGTTATTACATTTTCAATGGTGACAGTTGCTCCCTCTAATAAACTTTGTGATTCGTTGCTATAGACAGAACCTTTTGCGAATAAGCTTTGCTTCCACAACGGGGCGAGCACACTGTCTCCACCCAGATGTCTTGTTCGAGTTGAATAAGCTAGTGTGTCAACAAAACTATAGTCCTCTTTGGCAGCCTTAATGAAATAATCGCGATCAAAATCCAAATCGAAATTTGCGACCCCACTAGCGTCACTTATCTCTTCTGCAATCAGGTTTTTATTTTCGTCTAGCAAGCTAATAGTTGCCTTGCTGATACTTTTAAGTGAGTCTTGCCGCTCAACAGCCTTGACGGTTAAAAAGAACGAATTGACCTTGAACTGGTAGATGTCATCATAACCTTTGCCACCAGGTCTGTTAGATGCAAAGAATCCATCGCGACCAGATTTATCAAGAACCAATGAGAAGTCATCTGAAGACGTGTTCAATGGAAACCCAAGGTTGATTGGAAACTCAAGTCTGTCTGAAGAATATGAGCTTGAGAATATGTCAAGGCCTCCAAGACCACCATGTCCATTTGACGAGAAGTAGAGTGTGGAGCCTACCAGGTGTGGGTAAAATTCGTCACCGAGTGTATTTACGTTCGAACCAAGGTTGACTGGCTTAGACCATTTGTCATTTATATTTTGGCGAACTGATTCATACAAATCCACGCCACCAAAGCCACCTGGCATATCTGATGCGAAGATCAGCCGCAACCCATCTTCGGAGACGAAGGGGTGCCCTATAGAGTAGTCATCATCATTGTACGGAAACTCATTGAAATGACTCATCTGGTCATCTTCATTCAGCCTTGCAAAAAACAATTTGAGGTTGACTCTTCCCTTACTATTTGTAATTGGCTTACCATTTCGAGTGTTGTTTCTCGTGAAGGCAACGTTTTGCTCATTATTAAAGAATGTAATGGGTCCATCATGCAGAATGGTATTCATCCCGTCATGATAAAACGGCCTTACTTGTTCATCCAATGTCGCGTCAATGGGCGCTATGTATACGTTTAAATGAGACTCATTTTCATCAATCGCAGATAAAGACTTCTTTTTTATAAACAAATCCCTGTCGCGAGCTGACACAAACACAATTCCGTTCTTATGGAGATTGGGCGCAAAGTCGGACTGGTCACTGTTAAAATCTTTATTCGAGATGGTGTAGAGGACTGAATCCCTGAAATAGTAACTCAGTGAGTAAATGAAATTTAATTTTTCCTGTCCCCTTCCGTCATTCTTTTGTGCGGCATTGTACAGAGAAAACCACTTTTCGGCATCACCATATTTGCCTTGCACACTTAGTACCTGAGCATATTGATATTTGTAAACAGGATCTGCCATTTCAGATGCGGCCAATTCGGCATATCTCTTTTCAGCTTCCTCTATATTTCCCAATCGATAATAACAATCTGCAATTCTTTGCCTGGCTACATAATTTTCGGGGTCCCTTTCTACCGCGTACAAATAAAGTTCAAGTGCATTTCGATAGGCCAGATGTTGGTACATCTTCTCCCCCTTTTCAAACGAACTCATGAAGAGCGTTGAGATATTGGAGCTTTGCGCCAACGCCTCCCCTATAGTCATTACAATACATACAAGCACGATAGCCCTTCTCATGACTAGAAATATCTCGGAGTCACCACTCCTTTTAGGTTGAACTTGAAACGGTAATTCAAAAGAATCTCATGCGAACCTAGTTCGGCAGTACGCAAAGGCCCGGTGGTAACGGAATAGGCATATCCAAATCTCAGCTGATCTGTCACCTGCAGCTCAGTCATCATGGTAAATGCATTGGAGAATTTGTAAGACATACCAACCCACAATACCTCATCGAACAAGAGATGCGTATTCAAATCAAATTCAACAACCCGATCGTCTACCATCTTAAATAAGAAATTAGGTTTGATTTTGAACATCGGGTTGAGTTCAAATACATATCCGCCACTGAGGATAATTGGTGTAGATTGTTTTATCGTTCTTAAATTATTCGATCTGGAGAAAACATTATTCACCATGTGAGGCATTGAGGCCCCCACAAACCAGGTTTTGTGATCGTAAAAGACGCCTGCACCAAAGTTGGGCCGTGTCTGACGAACGTCATCGGTAAAAACCTGATCACCTTGATTGTACAGGTCCAATTGAGAATATCTTGCATTGTACATCCCAATACCAGCCTGCAAACCAAATGACAGGGTGGCATCTTCTGAAACCGGAATTTTGTAGGCGTAGACTCCATTGATACCTGTCTGCCCAATCACACCGATTTTATCGTGGATTACCATGAAGCCGACTGCCATCCGCTGATTTACCAATGGTGAGTGAGCTGAAAATGTCTGTGTGTTTGGCGCTCCGTTCAGTCCAACATTTTGAAATCGGGAGAGAAAACTTGCACTAAGCGCCCCGTGGTTTCCAGCGTAGGCAGGATTGATGGCCATACCATTGAACATGTATTGCGCGTAGGTGGCTTGTTGTTGCGCCACAGCATTTTGAGCAAAAGAAAGAACAAGAAGGAAGCCAAGCGGTAGAAATCGAACCATTTACTTCGTTTTTAATACCACAAAACCACTCACAGGTTTACTGCCATCCCCGAGGTCGATATTATAGAAATAAGTGCCCTCCGGAAGTCCGCCCGAACCAATGCCGTGATTGGCCTCACCTTTCCATACTTTGTTTTCGTTGTTATACCCTGCCATCTCAAACACCTTGTTATTAAAGCGATCGAAAACTCTTACCACGTTACTCGGGAAATAATCAATACCATCAATTTGCCAATAATCATTGTTGCCATCTCCATTGGGAGTTAGTCCTTCATATGGATGCAGAGGCAATTCTCTCACAAGGACTACAAGCGTTCCTTCACTGCAGGCTGTCGGTGTAGCTGAATCACAGACTTCATAAACAAGTGAATCAATTCCTCTAAATGCTGCATTCGACACATAAGTGAATTCACCATCTGGCGAAACCAAAGCTGTGCCGTTGGCGGGAAGTGTAATCAATGATCCGCTTACAGTAATTAAATCACCATCAATGTCGAAGTCGTTGTCCAATACATTTCCTGTAATGGTCTTTTTCGGGTCAACATTCACCGAATCTCGCACCGCAGTTGGGGGATCATTAACGGGCTCAACATTTATCTCCAATATTACAGTTCCACACAAGCTCGGTGATCGATCATCACAAACGTTTACCTCCCACCGCACAAGGCCATTGAAATTTGCTTCTGGAATAAATTCAAAGCAGAATTCTATCTGATCATATAATGCAAGCGATCCACCACCCGATAAATTGGTAACAGAGCTTAAGCTAACGTCATCTCCGTCTGGATCAACAGATTCAAAACAAACTACTATCGGTGTATCCTCAGGTGTTGAGGCCGTAAGTACTCCTCCAGGCACACCGTTGATAAGAGTTTCAGGAGGATTATTAACTGGTGGGGCTATTGTAATTGGAATGACAGCGCTAGAGCAAACACTTGCATCGTTTGCATCGCACACAATAATCTCAATCTCGTCAGGGCCATCATATCCACTTGGAGGAGTATAATCGATGCACAAATCTCCCGTTGAACCGTCAACCACAATTCCAACATCCGCTGACCCAGAAGATACTATTGCTGGATCCCCCTCAACATCCGTCACAGAAATACAAACCTCTGTAGTTTGATTCCCCTCCACGTCAACAGGTGTAACAACAATTACTGGAGCATCATTGATCGGATTGACCGTGATGGTGATATTCACCTGATCACACAAACCATTTTGGTCACAAACCTCAATTACGCCAGTCTCTGTTCCATTGAAATCAAGATTGGGAACAAATGAAAAACATAAGTCGTCAGTGATGGTGTAGTTTCCGTTGTTGGTTGAGCTATTGATATCGGTGATCGTTACCGGATCACCATCAGGGTCAATGGCGTTAATACACGCATCGAGTGTATTGTCCTCGTCAATGGTATAGAAAAGGTCATCTATCGGATTTCCATCACCGTCAACAATTTGCGGTGGGTTGTTGGCGCCAGGAAAATCGATGAAGACGTTAAAAGTAAGGCTGTTGTCAATGCCATCCGTTGCGACAAAAGAAATTCTTCTTGTCAGTGGAGATGGTGTACCGTTATTGTTGGTGAATTCAACACTTGCCAGGGCAGTCGCATAGTTTGCGACAGAGCTTGTTCCTGTCAAAGTCAAAATGCCTGCTCCGGAATTGAAGGATCCGGTGATACCGTTCTGGTTCGTAAAACCAAGTGCATCTTCTGTGTCAAGATAATTTAATGACACGGTAACAGTGGCACCGGTTAATTGGAGGTTATCAACATCGATCACTGAGAGTGTGTTATCAATGACAATCGTACCACCGGAAAAAGGCACTGGTGTGGTTCGTCCGGTAATCTCAGGAGGATCATTGACGCCCAAAACGTTGATTAGTATATCTCTAACATTACTATCGTCCAGACCATCGTTGACAATAATTCTCACTGTACGCTGAGTTGTAGTCGGGTCATCGCTTGAGTTGGCGTATCTCACTGTTCTTATCACCGACTGGTAAGTTGCAAGCGTAGCCGTTCCACTAATAGTCAAAACACCCGATCCACTATTGTATGAAGCCGATAAACCGGGTGGTAAAGAGGGAACGGAAAGTATATCCTCGCCCGAAAGGAAATTACCCACTACTGATATTGTTGCAAACTCCAATTCGATATCATCAGGGTCGGCTATAGCAAAAGAATTATCCAGCACCACTGGAACAGCATTCTCTGTGTAGCTTACTGGTGATGAACTGGTACCCGAAACAACTGGTGGTTGGTTTTGTATTACAATTGCAAATGAAGCCCCCGAGCTGATTGACCCGGATTGGCACTGCCCAATTCCCTGCGCTCTTGCGGTTACTGAATCGCCTAACTGTAATACGTTATCAAGAATTACAAGCCATTCTCCGTTTCCATCCACTGTTGTTGTTTTTTGAGAGATTAAAATTTTCGCAGAGTTAAACACGTCCACAAAAACATTTCCAGGAACAGATGTTCCGCTAACTTCCAATTCGCCTCCTTTCAATGGGACGTTCAATCCGGGCTTTGGTGTAACCCCCGACAAAAATCCCTCACACGTTGGACATAAATTTGAAATAGCAGTAGGACATTGATTGGTCGTTAAGTCAAGAAATGCACAAGAGGTGCAATCGAGGTAGTCCGTGTCATCCACGCCACCGATATCAGAAATTTTTCCTCCTAAAGCACAAGTCGCTGACACATTAGTTAGCGCTGCAAACCTTAGCTCAGTCAGGTCGGTTATTCCAAAGGTAGTGGCCAGGTCAGCGAACGGAACATAAAAGTCGTAGAAGTAGTCAGGGTTACCGCAACTTACGATATCCGCCACCGCAATCTGGAAGTGACTATCATAGGAGTAAAACAATTGTTCTCCAGGACAACTGTCAATGCCATCTATGTTGTAGACATAAACTCCTTTAGACTTGTTTTTGATTAATGTGATGTCAATCTCGAATCCAGGATTATCACCAATGCTATTAGAATCATCCGTTCCGACCTTCCCGTCCGTGTCGATAAGAATTGTGTAGGCCTCGACACTAGGCTTGTCATTGGCTATCCTAAATCGAAATATCAAATCTCCGGATGTGGCAAGCACTCCATACACTGTAAATCCTCTGGAATCTACGGTGAGTTCGGTAACACCACATGAGGCGCCAGCCTGTATGTCGTTTAAGACTTCCCCATCTTCAAAAATGGGTATTCCAAACATGGGCGTCTCAAACTCATCAACATAATATCCATCATTGGAAAAGCCAGACGGTGTCAAAGACACATAGCCATCCTGGTTGGGATCCAGCACTGTGGTCCCCACGGTAGGTTTGGTGATTTTACCCCTTTGGGCATAGACGGAGGCCGAAAAGCCACAAAAAACGGCCAAAAAGAGGCAAGACAGGATTCTCACAGTTGTAAATTAACAATTTGGCGGATTTCGCCTGAAAACTTAGACTTGCGAGTATCCTAAAGGTTTAATCGAAAAAATTAAAAAATTAATTGCGCATACCCCTTCAACTGATAGGTCGTCATCGTGGTAAGCATAGAAGGAGCAATTTTGACCTCAGGTGCCATCTTGTCTTTATTGATTTCGCGAGCGATCAGGGATTGCCCACAAACTAAAATCCTGACACCTGCCTGATCAAAGGCCTTGAACAACGGAAGGTTTGGATTGTCAACACCGTATTTTTTGTGGTACTCTTCGTTGTTCATCACGGTAAAGGCTGCACCTCCGTGAATCGCGAGCACAACATGCAGTTTTTCTTTTGGCACACCGGCCATGGCATGAAGGTTCAAAAGCCTGGCGACATTATTTAATGCCCAGTTTACATCTTCAGGTTTTTCGATGGCACGCACTACCTCCACAACAATTTTGTAATCTAGTGTGGGATCAATTTTTTCATCAGCATATGGAATCTCGTAGACGCTT
>JBFWZR010000150.1:0-7523 GCA_050185175.1 Cyclobacteriaceae bacterium | reverse complement strand
AAACAGAAGCGGAGAATCCGGTTATCAGTCTTGTCCTTATAGAACACGGAGATCGGTATTGAGGCAAGCTTATGCTCCACCGTCAGCCATTGCGCCATCTCCATATCCGATTTATCTGAAATCTTCTCGTATGACAGCAATTGAAAGTAGGAACCATAGCACGGCAACGGTTTGAAGGATGACTTCTCAATCAAGTTTAGAAACATATCTCTCTTCTCCTGATAGAAATCTGACAACTGGAGATAGTGCGATGGTTCCTTCATGTAATCTGCAAGTGCGTATTGAACGGGCGTGTTCACACTGAAGGTGATGAACTGATGTGCTTTTCTGATTTCGCGAGTAATGGCTTCGGGGGCAATCGCGTATCCCACTTTCCAACCGGTGGCATGAAATGTTTTTCCAAACGAATACACCGCTATGCTTCTGGCTACCAGGGCTGGGAATCGCAAAACACTTTGGTGAATTCTCCCATCAAATATGATTCTCTCGTACACCTCATCACTCAGCACAATCAGATCGTGCTTCTCGGCAAGAGCCTCAAGGGTCTTCATGTCCGCTTCTGACAACACCGCGCCACTTGGATTGTGTGGTGTGTTGACGATGATCATCCTGGTTTTTGAAGTGATTTTTTTCTCAACCAGGTTCCAATCAATAGCAAACTCTGGTGGCCGCAAATCAATAGTAACTGGAATGCCTCCGTTAAGCCGGATGGCCGGATCGTAACAATCGTACGAGGGATCAAACTTGATTACTTCATCACCATCTTTTACCAATCCGGAAATTGCCGCATAGATGGCCTCTGTTCCCCCTGCTGTTATGGTCACTTCTTTCATCGCATCAACCTCGCGACCATAAGTAGCCTTGACCACGCTGGCAATCGCCTCTAGCAGCTCCGAAGTGCCAGGCATTGGTGCGTATTGATTGCGCCCAGCTTTCATATGCTGGTAAATCAAATCAATAAGTTGTTCTGAAACCTGAAAGTCTGGGAACCCTTGGGAGAGGTTAATGGCCTGATTTTCCAACGCCATTTTCGACATCACTGCGAAGATGGTGGTACCAACGTCCGGCAAACGTGACTGGATTTCCATGCTACTTACGCAGTGGTGCAGCGATCCTGTACTCCGTGTTCACGTCACCCCTGCTGATGTCACTGAGTTTTCCCTTAAGCAGGCGTTTCTTTAGAGGTGACAGGTAGTCGATAAAAAGTACTCCTTCGATGTGATCGTATTCGTGCTGAATAATTCTTGCCTGCATGCCTTCATACTTCTCATCATGGGCATTCCAATTTTCATCAAAGTATTTGATTCTTATGGCATCAGGTCGGCCCACTTTCTCGCGAATGTTCGGAATACTGAGACAACCTTCTTCCATGTCCAGATGTTCCTCATCCTCCTCCACTATCTCTGCATTGATGAACACCTTCTTAAAATTCTCCATCCCTGGTTCGTCATCCAGAGAAGTACCATCTACAACGAACATCCGAATGGGTTTGCCAATTTGTGGAGCGGCCAGTCCTATACCCTGAGCTGCATGCATAGTCTCAAACATATCCTGCGCCAGCGTCTTTACATCTGCACTTTCATCAATATCCTGAGCGCGTTTCCTAAGCACAGGGTCACCATACATTACAATGGGGTAAATCATCTAAGTCAATTTATCGAGACACAAATTTAGCGATTTTAGCTGGCAAGCGACTGATTCAGCGCCCTTTGGCCTCCATGTAAGATTGAAGGATGAGTGTAGCGCTGATCTTGTCCACGTTTCCTTTTACCCTTCTGTTCTTCTTTTTCATCCCTCCAGTCACCATCGTTTGCATTGCAATCTTGCTGGTGAATCGCTCGTCCACAAATTTAATCGACATCTTGGGGAATGCAGCAGTCAAGAGGTCAGCCATCTTTCGAACTTCTGGTGCGATGGCAGAGTCTGTGTTGTTCATTTGCTTGGGCAATCCCATGACTATCTCGTCCACCGTTTCCTTTTGAAAGTAGTTTTTTAAGTAAGTGACTAAAGTTTCGGTGGGAATCGTCTCAAGGGCGGTAGCAATAATTTGCAATGGATCTGTAACTGCCAGTCCAGTACGCTTGGTGCCGTAATCAATGGCTAGAATCCGACCCACAAATTATTGTAATTCAGGTCAGTTGTACTTAACCTTTTCATCAAAGATTTGGCGAACCTTGTTTTCCAGCATCATGGCTTTGGGAAACAAAATTTCATTTTCAATCCGAGCATGTGTTTTCAGGCTCTTTTCAAACGCAACCAACTCGGAGTAGATCACTTTAACGTGAAGTGGAGTAGTATTGTTAATTGCGTAGTCCCTGGTAATTTTTCTGATTCCCTCCATTTCGTCATCATGTGCCTCATGCTCCATGGCAAATTTCTGAAGTGAATTTTTTTCCAGCATGTAATACAGTTGAGAAGGATTGTAAGTGCCACGTGACGCCCTCTCCAGAATTCTTATGTATCCAAATAACGTGTCCTCTTCCTCGTAGATGTGGTGAATAAAATCCTCAAGAAAAAGAGGAAACAATTCTTTCAGATCCTTTTCCACACCCTGGTAGTCATTATGATCCGCCTTGAATGACTCAACCAATCGAGAAATATAGGGGAGCTTATGCTTTACAAAGATAAAGTGAGCATGCTTGAGGTATTCAATGATCAGGTCGATGGGATAAGAAATTAAGGGCAGGTCGGCTTCCTGAAAATTCTCACCTGGTGACTCCAGTTCTTTAAGGACTTGTTCCAATTTCAACCCTTTTTCAGCACACGCCTCCTCCAGCGTCTGCTCAGAATACTCGTAAAACCTGATGCCGAAATAGTAGAGCACATAGGCTCTCACGCTATCCTGATCTACCAGGTCACGGATTCTTTTATCCTTCAGGGCTGTTTTATCCATACAAGGGGTAAATATAGGCATACCCTGAACGTAAGCCAAGGTTAAATTATTGGCCTACCGTGCTTAGAATTGGGATTATGAGCCTTTTTTACCTTTTTTGATCCGTATAACTTTAAGTTGAATTAAAACGTTAAGTCCCTACTGGACACGGTTTTCTGACTATGAACGAACCCAACAATTCAAAATATCAAATTCGACTTCCTTTAATCCTTTGCATTGGCCTGGCAGGCGGTGTACTGATAGGTGCCAGTATCAATTCGAAAACAGCCACTGACGATATCGGGAGCGATGTACAAAAATTCAGGGAGGTGCTCTCCCTCATCAAGACTGAATATGTCGATGAGACAAAAACGGATGAACTGGTAGACGATGCCATCTCGCACATGCTGGCGAAACTTGACCCCCATTCGGCATACATTCCTGCCAGAGAGCGGGAGGAGGCGAACGAAGATCTGAGGGGAAACTTTGAAGGCATTGGAATTGAATTCAACATATTTCAGGATACCCTGGTGGTGGTAGCTGCACTGAGTGGTGGCCCATCGGAAGCGGTCGGAGTTCGTACAGGAGATCGCATTGTAAAAGTTGACGGAGAGAATATTGCCGGTATAGGCCTGCGCAATAGCGAGGTCACAAAAAAACTGAAGGGCCCTAAGGGGACGGAAGTGAAGATTGAAGTGGTAAGAGCAAACGCGGAAGAACCTATCCAGTTCTCAATCATCCGCGACAAGATTCCGCAGTTCTCAGTAGACGCATCCTATATGATCGATCCCGAGATCGGTTACATCAAAGTGAGCCGCTTTTCGCAAACTACATACTCGGAGTTTCGGCAAGCTATGGATAAGCTGAAAGGCGAGGGGATGAAAAAACTAATTCTAGACCTTCAAGGCAATCCTGGCGGCTATATGAATCAGGCCATTGACCTTGCTGATGATTTTCTTCCAGCAGGTGAAAAAATTGTTTTCACCAACGGAAAAGATACCCGCTACAACTCTGACGCGCTTTCAACCAATCGCGGAGAATTTGAAAAAGGAGATGTGATTGTACTGATCAATGAAGGAAGCGCTTCAGCCTCAGAAATTGTTGCAGGCGCGTTGCAAGATAACGATCGGGCCTTGATCGTAGGAAGAAGATCGTATGGCAAAGGTCTCGTTCAATCTCCTTTTGATCTGGATGATGGATCAGAACTTCGTCTTACTATTTCCAGATATTATACACCAAGCGGTCGATCAATTCAGAAACCATATGATGACGGCCAGGAGTATGCGCGGGACATCATGAAACGATATAAGCATGGCGAATTTTTTCATGCTGACAGCATCAAATTCAATGACTCATTAAAGTATCTGACTTTGAATGGAAGGACCGTATATGGAGGTGGTGGCATTATGCCAGATTATTTTGTCCCTCTTGACACTACATTAAATAGTCCTTACCTGAACGCATTGTTTAATTCGAATTCCTTCCAAGAGTATGCCTTCAATTACGCAATCGAAAACAAGGAGAAGCTGGAAAAGATGGAGTTCCCAGAGTTCCAGCACAATTTCAAAGTATCAAGATCAATGTACAACGACCTTGCAAAGGTAGGTGAACGCAATAACGTGAAGTCAGACCTTGCGGATCTTGAAAAGAACAAGGCTGTATTTGAGACATTTCTTAAAGCCAATATTGCACGAAGGATTTGGGGAAGCGAAAGTTTCTATCCCATCTTCAATGAAACCAACGAGATACTGCAGCAGGCAGTTCAGCTTTTTGACAGGGTGCCTGACAGGTCGAAGATGTAGCGGGTCGTCCCCAATTTTTCTTTTTGGAATTTGCTAACTTCGAATCTGCAACGATTCAAAGCACTTAGACATGTATTATCATCGCTTAGGGAAAATTCCACCAAAAAGACACACGCAGTTTCGCCAACCTGATGGAAGCCTTTACAAGGAGGAGCTTGTAAGCTCTGAAGGTTTTTCAGGAATCTATTCCAACCTGTACCATATCAATGCACCTACTCGTGTAAAGGCAGTAGGAGATCCTGTGAAGTATGGCCCGAAGATGATCAAGGACTATGCATTGAAGCAGACACACTTAAACACCTCCAAGGTTGAACACACAGGTGATGACTACTTAAGCGCGCGAAAAGTGCTGATGATGAACAGCGATTGTTCGATTTCTATCTGCTCGCCAAAGCAACGGAAGATGGATTATTTCTATAAAAATGCTGAGGGTGATGAGGTGCTCTTCATTCATGATGGAAGTGGAGTACTCATCTCGCAATTCGGCAAGTTGGAAATCAAACAGGGAGATTATGTTGTGATCCCACGCACAGTCATTTATAAACTGGAATTTAATGAAGGTCCGCTGCGCCTTCAGATAACCGAATCCGCATCACCAGTAGAAACCGTTAAGAGATATAGAAATCAACTCGGCCAGTTGCTGGAACACTCACCGTATTGCGAGAGAGATATACGACCTCCCCACGAATTGATCACTGAAACGAAACGCGGTGAATATCTGATGAAGATTAAGAAGCAAGGTTATCTTCATCAATACCACTATGACTACAGTCCGTTAGACCTTGTAGGTTGGGACGGATTCCTCTGGCCCTATGCTTTTTCAATTCACGACTTTGAGCCGATCACCGGTCGAATTCATCAGCCACCGCCAGTTCATCAAACTTTCCAGGCACACAATTTTGTGATTTGTTCATTCGTACCCCGACTCTTCGACTATCATCCTCAGGCGATTCCAGCTCCGTACAACCACAGCAATATCGACTCAGACGAGGTTCTGTATTATGCTGAAGGAAACTTTATGAGCCGCAGAGGAATTGAAAGAGGGTCCTTCACCCTACATCCCGGGGGATTGCCACATGGCCCTCATCCGGGAACAGTAGAAAAAAGTATCGGAGCGAAGGAAACCCACGAACTGGCGGTGATGATTGATACCTTCAGACCCTTATACCTCACAGAAGACTCGCTCGAGTTTTTGGATAAGAACTATCCGATGAGTTGGACGGATGAGTCTACGGAACCATTCAACGAAGTCAACACACCTTAAGCCTTGGATAAATTTATTGTTCCCATTCAGATTCGTTGGTCGGATATTGACCAGAATCGCCACCTCCGCCACTCAGCATACTACGACTACGGTGCAATGGTGCGGATGAAGTATCTCAATCAATTCGGACTGACCACCGAAAAAATGGAAGAACTACAGGTTGGCCCTATCTTGTTCCGTGAAGAGGCAAAGTTTCGCAGAGAGTTGAAGCTTGAAGACAAGCTTACCGTTGATGTGGAGATGGTATCAGCGCGCGATGACTTTTCGCGATGGAGCTTGAGACACAATTTCCTAAAGGAAGATCAGACAATAGCCGCAATCATTAACATGGATGGAGCTTGGCTTGATCTGGTAAAACGGAAACTTGCTGATCCCCCTGAGTTTGTAAAAGATATATTCAGGTCATTTCCCAGAAGCTCCGAATTTCAATTTATCACTACAGAGAAATAATGTCGCTAATCGATCTGAGTCATACCATTGAGCATGGGCTCGTTACATACAAAGGGCTTCCGCCTCCAATTGTCTGTGACTACTTGTCTTTTGATGATTCTAAATCGAGGTACGAAGACGCTGAATTCAATATCAGCAAGATCGAAATGGTGTCGAACACCGGCACATACATCGATTGCCCGTTTCACAGATATCGTGACGGAAAAGATATTAGTGAAACTGAACTGCAGAAATTCGCCAACCTACCAGGAGTAATTGTCGATGCACACTTCACTAAAGGCATAGAGATAGGACCGGATCACTTTAAGGGAGTTGATGTACTCGGTAAAGCTGTTTTGGTGAGAACAAATTGGTGTGTCCACTGGAATACTGATGCCTACTATGAGAACCATTCTTTTTTGACGGAGGATGCTGCTAAACTTCTCAGAGATAGGGGCGCCCGATTGGTTGGAATTGACTCATACAACGTTGATGACACCAGAACAAAGAGAAGGCCTGTACATTCAATTCTACTAGGTGAGGAGATCTTGATTGTAGAGCACATGTGCAACCTGGACAAAATTCCGAACGGAGCCGAATTTCTATTTAATGCTGTGCCTCCAAAAGTGAGGGGCATGGGCACATTTCCCGTAAGGGCGTATGCCCAACTCCTCTAGATTATAGTTTTCCTAAAATCCATTTCTCAATCACCTCAGGGTAATGGGCATACTCAAGCTGATGAACTTTGTTTGCAATTTCATCTGCCGTATCGGTCGAGTTGATTGCCACCGAAGTCTGAAAGAGAATTTTTCCCTCATCGTATTTTTCATTAACAAGGTGAATGGTGATTCCGGTTTCCTTGTCTTCAGCTGCTTTAACAGCTTCATGCACTTTCGATCCGTACATGCCTTTGCCTCCATACTTTGGTAGCAGCGCTGGATGAATATTTATGATCCTGTTAGGATAGGCTGAAATTAATTCCTTGGGTATCAGCCAGAGAAAGCCAGCCAATACAATGTGAGTTATCTCGGCCTCCTTTAGCCAATGCAACACTATCCCCTCTCTAAATTCTTGTCTCGAAAAAACTTTTGCCGGCACATTGGCTTTAGCCGCTCGCTTTAATGCATAGGCCTCAGCATTATTACTCAGCAACAAC
>JBFWZR010000149.1:0-7526 GCA_050185175.1 Cyclobacteriaceae bacterium | reverse complement strand
CTATCGCCAACCCTTTGCGCATCCGCTGGGTGCAAATTTCAAAGAGGTGGTAGCTATTGCGCGTTACCAACCCCTGCCAAAGTTGAACCTGATAGCCAAGGCCATTTATGCTGAGGTGGGAAGGGATACATTAAATTCAAATTGGGGCAGTGATTTGTTGAAGAGTAACTCCACACGACAGCGGGAATTCGGGAATTTCATCGGGCAAGGAGTCGCCACTCAAATTCTCTATGCCGATTTCACAGCGTCTTATATGCTGCGTCACAATATTTTTGTTGACCTGAAGGTGATTCGCAGAGATCAAAAGGCGGACGCCATTTCTCAAAGAACAAATACTACCATAACTTCACTAGCTTTGCGCTGGAATATAGGGCAGCGGCTCTATGATTTTTAACTAATGAAGACTTTCCAACGCATATTAAGTTTCACCCCCAATCTGGGCTCGAGGCTATTTTGGTTTTTTTCGTTTTCTATTCTGGGTATCATTTTCGGAGCATTTAATATCGTGTTGGTGATTCCTATGTTGACCGTATTGTTCAACAGCGGAAATGTTGTTGATGTACCTTCCATTCCCCAATTCACTCTATCAGCCGACTATGTAACAGGTGTTTTCAATCATTATTTTTATCTCATCATTCATGATTACGGCAGACTTAATGCACTAATTTTTGTTTGCGGGCTTATTGTGGCTTGTGTATTTCTCGCCAATGTATTTCGGTTTCTGGAACGTGTGGTAGCGACCAAAGTTCGGGTTGATCTTGTAAGAAATATCAGACTGGAAATTTTCAGCAACGTATCCCGACTTCACATCGGCTTTTTTAACAGTGAGAGAAAAGGTGATTTAATTTCAAGGTTCACCAATGACGTGCAAGAAGTTGAGCAGGCCGTGATGAATAGTTTGAAGGCTGTGCTTAAAGAGCCGATCACGATCATCGTCTATTTTTCGATTTTGTTCACCATCTCAGCTAAGCTTACATTCTTTACACTGTTGGTGTTGCCATTCACAGGTGGTGTTTTGGCGGAGATTATCAAGCGTTTAAAAAAGCAGGCCAAGCAAAGTCAGGAGTCTCTTGGCAGGATTGTGAATATTCTTGATGAAACTTTTGGGGGTATCAGAGTGGTGAAGGCATTCAACGCGCGCCCTTTTATCATCAAAAAGATGGAAGAGGAGTCAAACTACTATAGAAAGGTAAATAAATCGATGTCCTACAAGAATGAACTCGCATCTCCAGTTTCTGAAGTGTTGGGTGTGATGATTGTGGCTGCGATTATTTTTTTTGGCGGCAACATGGTGCTGAGCGCAGACTCGACTTTGAAGCCTGAAGTCTTCCTTGGGTTCCTTGCCATATTTGCCATGATTATTCAGCCTGCAAAAACCTTTTCGAATGGCATAACGGCCTTACAAAAAGGAACAGCCTCAGCAGCCAGAATTTTTGAGGTGATAGATACACAGCCCGCGATACAAAACAAACCTGATGCGATCCAGTTAACTGAGTTCAAGAGCGAAATTGATTTTGTTAATGTTACGTTCGCCTACAATTCGGAGCCAGTATTAAAAAACATCAACCTCACGATACCAAAAGGAAAAATGGTAGCGTTGGTCGGCCCTTCCGGTGGAGGTAAGTCTACATTGGCTGACCTCGTTCCACGATTCTACGATCCTACTCAGGGTGAAGTAAGGATAGACGGTAAGTCATTGAAGGATTACGAAATCAAATCGCTGCGTCAGCACATGGGTATTGTTACGCAGGAGTCTATTCTCTTTAATGATTCCATTTTTAACAACATCGCCTTTGGTATGCCTGAGGCGACCGAGACTGAGGTGGTCCATGCAGCTAAGGTGGCTAACGCTCATGATTTTATCATGCAATCAGACGAGGGGTATGATACCGTAATTGGTGAGCGCGGATCAAAGCTTTCCGGAGGACAACGCCAGCGACTGAGCATCGCGCGGGCTGTGTTGAAAAATCCGCCAATCTTGATTTTGGATGAAGCTACGAGTGCATTGGATACCGAATCGGAGAAGCTGGTGCAGGAGGCGTTGTTTAGCCTTATGAAGAGCCGCACTTCGATCGTCATAGCGCATAGGTTAAGTACCATTCAACATGCAGATGAAATTATTGTCATCCAGGATGGCAAGATTGTGGAGCGCGGGACACATGAAGAGCTGACACGCCACGGTGGCGTGTACCGTAAGCTCAGCGATTTTCAGAATACCGACAATAACTAACATTCGACCCGTTTATG
Source organism: Cyclobacteriaceae bacterium (assembly GCA_050185175.1). Taxonomy (GTDB): domain Bacteria; phylum Bacteroidota; class Bacteroidia; order Cytophagales; family Cyclobacteriaceae; genus ELB16-189. Next base: position 5,279 of record JBFWZR010000149.1, on the reverse strand, counting down.
GGTCAATATCCATGCAAGGTTTTCGGGATAATTGCATTTTGCGTTTATGGCAAAAAGCCTAAGTTTGTTGACTAACCGATTTTGAATGAACAGAAGAAGACTCATTTTCTTTGTCATCTTTGGCGTGTACCATCTGGTCATCTTCGTGTTCACCAGCTACATCGATGTACAAAAACAAGACCTTGGTGTGCTTACCAGCATGTATAAGTTTATACACCTGTTTAAGTATGGAGCGTTCCTGGGGATAGCATTGTTCATCACTGATTTTGTATGGTCGTGGCGTGAAAGAAAGATGGCTGAAAAAGAAACGGAGAGCCTGAAGTTTGAAGTCAACACACTGAAGGCAAAAGTGTACGACCTTCAGGAAGCTGCAAAGCCCACGACAGGCAGCCAGCCAGAGCAAGATTCGCAATAGTGTTATGGACATTCAGCGAACCATTAAGGAAGAATTAACACAGGCTTCACAGGTCCTCTCTGCATTTCTTTCTTCAGAATCAAACTTGAAGGCGATTGAAGAAGCGGCAGCCGTCATGACTTCCGCAATGCGGTCTGGCTGTAAAATTATTTCCTGTGGCAACGGAGGTTCGCAATGTGATGCCATGCATTTCGCTGAAGAACTTTCGGGGCGATTCAGAAACGACCGAAAGGCGCTGCCTGCGATTTCAATATCAGATCCTTCCCACATCACTTGTGTTGGCAATGATTATGGTTTTGATTTTGTGTTCTCCCGATTTGTAGAGGGGCTGGGAAATTCTGGAGACGTACTGCTGGCCATCAGCACAAGCGGCAATTCTGCCAACGTGCTGCACGCTGTAAATGCAGCTCGGGAAAAAGGCATGAAGGTAGTTGCCCTTACGGGAAAAGATGGGGGCAAGCTCGCACCTCTCGCGGATGTAAGCATCATAGTTCCACACAATGGCTTTGCCGACCGGATCCAGGAGATTCACATCAAGGTCATTCACATCCTCATCTTGTTGATCGAGAAGGCGCTTGCTTGATCACCTTATTTGCTTGTCAGTCTTAAAAATCCTATAATCACATCATTCTAGGGTTGATTTTCTATGGTAGCAAAAACCTTCGGTAGTGCAGTACATGGCGTAGATGCGCAAACCATTACGGTGGAGGTGAATATCTCGCAAGGAAATAAGTTCTGGATGAGCGGCCTGCCCGACAATGCGGTGAAGGAAAGTCAGCATCGGGTGGAGTCGGCCATGAAAGGAATCAAGTATCATATGCCACGCACGAAGGTGGTGGTGAACCTCGCTCCGGCTGATTTGCGCAAGGAAGGATCAGCTTATGATTTGCCCATTGCACTGGGCATTCTTCAATCTTCAGGGCAAATTGAAACGACCACACTGGATCAATATGTCATTATGGGAGAACTTTCGCTTGATGGTCTGCTTCGCCCCATCAAAGGCGCGCTGCCGATAGCCATTCAAGCACGAAAGGAAAAATTTAAAGGACTTGTAATACCAAAAGCTAACGCACGCGAAGCTGCGATTGTCAATGACCTCGAGATTATTGGAGTCGACACCCTTCAGGAGGCGATAGATTTCTTCGAGGGTAAGGTTGAGATTAAACCACTTGTCATCGATACCAGAGAGGTATTTAACGATCAGCTCAACAATTACGACAGCGACTTTCGTGATGTGCAGGGACAGGAGAACATCAAACGTGCATTGGAGATCGCGGCAGCCGGAGGACACAATGCCATCATGATTGGTCCGCCTGGAGCGGGAAAGACCATGTTGGCGAAACGACTGCCTTCCATTCTTCCACCCTTGACATTAAACGAAGCGCTGGAGACCACCAAGATTCACTCAGTGGCAGGAAAGCTCGGAACGGATGCAACGCTGCTTACGACAAGACCTTTTCGTTCACCTCACCACACCATCTCTGATGTGGCCCTGGTAGGAGGAGGCGGTAATCCTCAACCCGGAGAAATTTCTCTTTCGCACAACGGAGTTTTGTTTTTGGATGAACTTCCGGAATTCAAACGAAGCGTTTTGGAAGTAATGCGCCAACCCATGGAAGAAAGGCGCGTGACCATCTCGCGCGCAAAAGTGTCAATTGACTATCCGGCCAACTTCATGTTGATTGCCAGCATGAATCCCTGTCCTTGCGGATACTACAATCATCCGGAAAAAGAATGTGTATGCGCTCCGGGTGTAGTACAACGCTATCTGAGTAAAGTGAGTGGTCCGTTATTGGATCGTATCGACCTTCATGTGGAGGTGGTGCCTGTGAGTTTTGATGAGATGACAGCGCAAAGACAGTCTGAATCAAGTGATGTGATACGCCAGCGTGTGGTGAAAGCAAGAGAAATTCAGTCCAAAAGATTTGAAAAAGAAGCCTATGTGCATTGCAACGCGATGATGCCCTCTGCTATGGTAAAGGATATTTGCCAGATCAATGATGCGGGACGCACGCTGCTAAAGACCGCCATGGAGCGACTCGGCTTGTCAGCGCGAGCTTATGATAGGATACTTAAAGTGTCACGCACTATTGCAGATCTTGCCGCCAGCGAAGAAATCAAAATTGAACACCTGGCGGAGGCCATTCAATATCGGAGCCTTGACCGTGAGGGTTGGGCAGGTTGATTTAATTTGTTAATTAGTCCTACTTTAGTTTCACGCAAAGCGCGCGAAGCAGAATGAAACGCAAAGTCCGCAAAGTAATTGGCAATACCCTTTTTTGCGCTCTCTGCGATTTCCTTTGCGATTTCTTTGCGTGAAAAAATTGGCAGGTTGATTTTTTATAAATATGACAAAAGTGAGATAGGGGAGATAATGATGACCCAATGTTGGTTTATCCAAACAAGACCGTTTTGTGTCTCAACGCCTTTACAGTTAAATAACCTAATCAATAAATATGAAGCTATTTCGTTTTGGCGAACCCGGAAAAGAGAAACCCGGTGTTCTCATTGACAATAAACACTATGACGTTTCTGGATTTGGTGAAGACTATAGTGAGGCCTTCTTCGAATCGGATGGACTGAACCGTTTGAAAAAATGGATCGATCAAAATAAGTCATCACTTCCGCTGGTAAAAGAAGGAACACGTTTTGGCGTCTGTTTTCAGCGGCCTTCAAAAATTATCTGCATAGGTCTGAATTACACCAAACACGCCTTCGAAACGAAGATGCCGTTGCCTTCCGAGCCGATTATCTTTTTCAAATCTACTTCTGCATTGGTTGGCCCGAATGACGGATTGATTATTCCACGAGGAAGCAAGAAAACAGACTGGGAAGTTGAGTTGGCCTTTGTGATGGGTAAACGAGCTTCCTATGTAGAGGAAAAAGATGCGATGGAGTATGTGGCTGGCTTTTGTTTGCATAATGACTACAGTGAGCGCGAATGGCAACTGGAACGCAACGGGCAGTGGACAAAGGGAAAAGGGGCAGACACATTTTCACCGATGGGGCCGTACCTTACCACACGCGATGAGATCAAGGATTTCAACAACCTAAAGATGTGGCTGAAAGTGAACGGAGAAATGATGCAGGACAATAATACCGATGACATGATTTTCGAAGTGCCGTTTTTGGTCCACTACATCAGCCAGTTCATGACCTTGTTGCCCGGTGATGTTATCAGTACGGGAACACCATCGGGTGTAGGTCATAGTCTGCACCCGCCCCGCTACCTGAAGCCCGGTGACGTGGTAGAGCTGGGTATCGAGGAGTTGGGCGAACAAAGGCAGGCAGTTTCTTAACTGTGGACTTTACTATTGAAAAATATAGTGATCAGTACCGCAAACAGGTGCTGAAAGTGTGGGAGGCATCTGTTCGAGCTACGCATGACTTTTTGATACCCGGGGACATTGATTTTTTCAAAGCAATAGTAGAAACCATAGACTTCAATCAATTTGATGTGCGACTCGCATTGTCGGACAACATGGTGCTGGGTTTCCTTGGAGTAGCTGGGAACAAACTGGAAATGCTTTTTCTGGACCCTGAAAGTATTGGCAAAGGAGTGGGCAAGGCACTGACCCGATTTGCGATAGATGAGCTGAATGTGACTGAGGTAGACGTAAATGAGGGAAATGTCAATGCGGTAGCCTTCTACAAACATTTTGGTTTTGAGCAATACGACCGAACCCCTCTTGATAGCTCAGGAAGGCCGTATCCGATTTTGATGATGAGATTGAAGAAGTGACGTCTTGGGTTCGTGAGCACACGAACTTGCCAAGAAGTGGTTTTGAGTTTAGATTTTGTTCATCCCACCTTGAAATTGAATTTCCTGGTTCCTCGGATAAATAGAAAAATAAAGTAAGGAGCAAAAACTCTAAGCATGAAGTCGAGAAAGCCAAGAGCCCCTTGCCATAAATCTTGTTTGTAGACTTTTTGACCTAGGTAAATAGTCACAATATTGTCGTGAATAGGAAAGAGTAATTTAAGGTAAAGCTTTAGCCCTTCTGATGTGGCATTTAGATCGATAGAGTGGATTTGAAGGTTTCGAACGTCAACGAATGGAACAATTCCAATATTGTCAGCGAAGGAAACGATAAGATAAAAGGGAATCAGATGGAACACCAAAAGCCACCAAAAGAGTGGTCTTTGCCAACTCAGTCCAAAATTGCTAAATTTTTTGTTGCTCCAAAGGACGAACCAATCCCCAAAGTTCTTCCAAAAAGTTGAAAGGGATTGAAAGCGCCATGTTTCTGCCGACTTAATTTTCTCTTCGATTCTCAATTCGTTTGTGGCAAAAAGCATCGCATCAAAGAAATTATGACGACTTATAAAATGAACTTTCAATTCCCTGTAGCTCTCCTTTAAATTTTTGAGTTGGAAGATATAATCGTCAACATCATAATTTCGACTTAGATCTTCCAGTTCGTATGCTCTATTTTCTTGAGGCCACTTAACATTAATTAATTTGAGATCTTCAAATTCCGTTCGGTGAATTTTGAAATCTGCCCTAGAGATGTCAAGGATATTGAAACTTAACTTCGAAATTTTGACCCCAGCTAAGTCTAGCTCCTCAAGTATTTTGGTGTTTGAAACATACAAGGAGTTGACTGTACTCACTTTATTCAAATTAATTTTATTGACTCCAATCCCATCAACTAAGAATTTGAGTAAATGAGGTTGATGAACATTTACGCTTCCATTTTGATTTGAGAATGTTCCATCATCGCGGATTGTGATCTCGCTATTTTTATTCCCTTCTGAATTTATTTCTAGACTTTCGCTAAAATTTGTATCGACTACATTTATGAAATTGATTGATCTAGCGCTCACCTTTATATCATTGGATATAGAACCTAAAATATCGAGG
>JBFWZR010000148.1:0-7610 GCA_050185175.1 Cyclobacteriaceae bacterium | reverse complement strand
TCGCGGAAGCCCTTCCTTCATTTGGCTCAAAAATTTATGGCTAATTCCCTAAGTGATCCCAATTGATCAGGATATTCCACACCAGTGGCGCATCATGGTGGTTCAAATATCGGTGTAGCGGATCAAAGGTAAAAGCAATTACCCTGCCTTGTTCCTGGGGAACATTGAAAATTCCTCCATGCCCTATGATAGTTTGCTCATTTCGCACCATTCCCGATAGAACGTAAGGAGGGTCTTTCTTCTCATCCGCCTTTTTGGTGGACGCCTTGTGATCCGGCATACCCATAATTGGGCCCAAATAGGGTTCTTCGTCTTTCAAAGGCTTGGTACCGTATTGCAACAACATCATGTCGCGGTTGTATTTGTCCAACTGGTACAGCGGTCCATTGCCCCTGAACACGTGGAAAACCTCAGGATAACCATAGAACACAGGATTGCCCGGCTTGCGTGCCTTAACCCGCACAAACGAGCCGGGGTGAAACAAGCCCTGCGCATTGTAATTCTCCAATTCCCTGGCAATACCCGTCTCGGCCACCATGCGTGTGGAGTTATCCAATGTCACCAGCACACCGCCATTGTCTACAAACACCTTTAACTGGTTCAGTCCGTCAAGTCCCGGTCCACCGGTCATGTCATTGGTAGCGTCAGGTGTGCCGTGGGCAGGATACTCGGCCGTTTTCGTGAACGGCATCGGTCCCCACTTGGCATCCACGCCATGAATGAAATCAGCTGCCTCACCCCTCATGCGTGGCACCAGTATCACATCAAACTTCTTGCGCAGGTCACCGGCTTTCAAGTCATCCTTGTCAATCGAGGTATAAGGAATGCCACGTTGTTCGAAAGTGTAGCGCGACCATCCTTCGTCCTGTGTGCTAAACCAGCTATGGTAAATAGCTACGCGAGGTAGGTTCACATCATGTTGCTTTCCTCCGGGTGCAGAGGCAGCAGCCTTCAGGTCGAGTCCAAACTCTTTCGCAATATGATCCGCTTGTGCTTTGGTGATGTCACGGAACACCACACCTCCAGCTTTCAGCGTGTCACTGCCCACTACTTGTTGCTCGTCCAGCACGGACACGCGGGCTTTCTTGTTTTGTCCCTTCACCCAATAGAATGCAGGCAGTACCGTGTTCTGTGCTTTGTAGTTTAGGATGTAGTTGCCGGCACTGCCTTCGATGGTCCCAGAGTACTTCACATCAGCGGTCACCGGAGTAAGATCGCTCAGGTTGTACTTTACACTGTCCTCTGCCTTCACCTCCACGCCATAGTTCAAGCCAAGGGTCCAGGCGATGTCATCGTAAGGTGGAAACTTTGCTTCCTTGGGGTAATTCTGATTGGTAAGCATAGTCACAGCCAAATCACGATACGGCTGATCCAGCAGGATCACATAGTCTCCCTCCTTCGATTTGTTGATCTCCAGTCCTTGCACGCGCAGTTGGTTGACCAGGTAGGCTGCCATGGCAGGATCATTCTGCTTTTTAGGAATGACGAATGCGCGAGGTTTGTCTTCCTTACCACGTTTAATGTTGTTCACACCTTTCTGGTAAAAGTTTCGCAAGATCAGATTCTTGTTGTCGGCAGTATAAGTAAGTGATGCCAGCACTCCCGCTTCCATGTAGTTGGTATTGTTGCGCAGCGACCAGTTTACCAATTGTGTTGGTGGTGCAGGGCGGTACCACTCACGACTGGTAGCAGGGTCGCCTGCATATTTTTGTTTGGAGAGATCGCGCAGATAGGTGTTGGCTCCTGCGTTGCCAAATGTTTCATAAAACCGACCGATGCTGTTGTGGTTGTTGGCCACCCACATCGCGTAGCCGGGCCACCATCCGTCAAAGAATGCCCACGTAAATGCACCGGGCATCCCTTGTGATGCGAGAGTTGTAATGTCGTGGTTGGCCATAATCTGCCACTCGCCAATGGCGATGGGATCCATGTGATCATTGTAAGGACCGGTACCAGTGCTGATATACAAAAGGGGTACTGACTCGTGTAGGTCGAGCATCACAGAAGGATGCCACTCGTAGTACACTTTGAAGATGGCTTTCGTCAGCTCAGCCGACACCTGAATACCGTCACGGTTGTTGTCGTGGAAGATGTACTTGCCCCAGTACGGAGTGGAGCGTGGAAATCCATCGTCATATTCTTTGCGGGCTTTGCTATAGCGATAGTACCAGTCTACTTGCTTGTCGCGACCATCAGGCTCGGAAGCCGGGTTGATCAGTACGATTACATTGTCACGAATGTTTTTGATATCGGCAGTTTGGCTGGTAGCCAATCTATATGCCAGTTCCATCAGCATCTCGGGTGAGCCCATCTCGGTTGAGTGCAGTCCACCATTAAGATAGAAGATGGGTTTACTGTCAGTGATGATCTTATCAGCTTGATCACTGCTCACCTTACGGGGATCAGCAAGTTTTGAAAGTTGGTCTTTATAATGGTCGAGTCTTTTCATGGACTCGTCATTGCCGATGATCACAAGATTGATGGGACGGCCTTCTTCCGTAGTACCCACCCGTTGCACCGAAACAAAAGGCGATGCTTTCGCGAGTGCTTCATAGTAGCCATAGATTTCGCTGGTGCGGTGCATGATGCCAGGCGTACCAATGATCTGCCCAAAGTGCTTACGGGGCGAGGGCACATTGGGATCGTCTACGAGATTGAGTACCGAGGCGGGCAGGAAACGCGGGTCGGTAGTATATTCTTTGATTTTCTTGTTGTACTCGTCATCGATAGTCTGGGCAGAGAGAGTGCCAGCAGTGAGGAGGAAAGTAAAAAGGGTAAGGATTCTATACATCTTTTTCAGGTTTTGCGTGGCGAATATAAGGGAGCCCAGCGAAACGATCTGATGCTGGACTGATAAGCGGTTAAGAGAGGGGTTGGGGTATTGGCCGGGGGAGGTTCATCTTACAAAAAATCCTTTGAGGTCCTTTGTGCCTCCTTGGCGAACCTTTGTGGAATAGCTGGACACTGAGAACCACAAAGCAGACTCAAAGAGACACAAAGGCTTGCCTTCATGGACTGACGCAGAAGTTATTTCCGCGCCATCTATCATCTGCGTTTGAACCACTCTACCGCCTTCGCCTGTATCTCCTGGATAAATTCGTTCTTTAGCTTGTTGTACTCATTGCCATCTCGTACCTCCACTTCCGATAGCTTTTTCTTAAGGTCGTAGTATTGGTCGCGTACATCATCATTACTGCGGAGGTAATCACGAAAGGCGATATGTCTGGTCCAATGCTCTGATCCAAACTCCATTGCATGCACATGAACCAATGATCGGAATTGCTCTCCGTCTACGTAAAATTCACCTTCGTCTATCATATTAGGAATCCTCTCTTCATGCAATGAAAGTAGCTTCACCATCAGTCGCCTGTAGGGCATCGAAGCTTCATATACTTTAAAGTACGTATATCCGATCGATTGCATCGGTGCCACAACCCTATCCAATTGACTGGCATCAGAAAGCCCAACCAGTATGTCGATCTTTGGCTTGGCGCCTAATCCAGGTACAGCTGTGCTGCCAATGTGTTCTATAGAAGGATGAAATTCGCTTAAGCATCGCGCAAGCTCTTTTCGCGCCTGCCCAAACTTGTCTACCCAGTCAGGATTGTAGCGCTCAATAATAACTTTCAATTCGGACTGGTTACTAGCGTTTTTCGATTGTCACTTTCGGTCCGAATTTTCCGCCAAAGAAATCTCCTTTGTTCCATGTGGGACGTTGCGGATCGTTGGCAACCTGGTAGCCGGTGAGGAAATTTACTTTCACATGAGTAGCAGCCCCGTTGAAGTCAAAATCCTGCGACATGTCATCCTGGGGTGTATGGTAGGTTGTTCTACGCCATGCTACATCCGCTACACTACGATCTACTTTGTCACTCTCAACCGTTTTGAAGCCGCTCTTAATAAAGAGTGAAGGAATGCCTTTCTTAATAAAACTGTAGTGGTCGCTCCGGATAAATACTACTTGTTCTGGAAACGGATCTGGTCCTATGCCCAGGTTAAGATATTTCGCTGCCTCGCCCAGGGGTTTTGACAAACTTGAATGTTGTGCACCATATGGTACGATATCCAACACGGGATGAAAGAAGAACGGCATGTCCATCGAGAAGTTTGCTACCATACTCTGCTGCGGAATAGTTGGATTGCTTGCAAAGAAATCAGAGCCGAGGAGTCCCGACTCTTCTCCCGTAACGATGGCTATTATAATAGATCGTTTGGTAGGCTCTTTTAATCTTTTGTAAGTTCTTGCAATCTCCAGCGCGATGGAGGTACCGGATGCGTTGTCGTGTGCGCCATTATATATAGAGTCGCCTTTTACCGGCACCCCTATTCCAAAATGATCCACGTGTGCAACATAGACCACGTATTCATTTTTTAATACAGGATCGCTGCCAGGAATTATTCCGATAAGGTTGGAAGTGGCGATACTTGAAGTCTCGCTGCTTACTTTCATCCGAGCTTCGAGGTTTAGTGGCAGTGATTGTGGTTTATTATTCTTGATGCTATTAACAATAGCGTCCATCTTCTTTCCTGAATTGACAAAGAGTTTCTCCGCATTGGCAGGGTTGAAGGTGGCGATCACCTTGAGTTGTTCAAAAGTATTTTGTGCCTGACCCGTTGCATCTGCCCAACGGGATATGCCTTGTTTAGACCTTCTCACCGCAGCCTCCCACGAGGTTCGCTGTTCGCCCGGCAACTGCATGGTGATGGCTCCTATTGCTCCACGCTTTACCGCTTCTTCATACTTTACTGGTGCCGAAGAAAAATACGCTCGCTCATTGGATGGAAAAAATTCTGGCGCCTGATTGAAAAACACCACGATCTTGTTCTTCACATCAATCTTCTGATAGTCATCGTAGCCGAGCGCGGGTGCGTGCACACCGTAACCCACAAAGATCAGCTGACCTGCCACCTCTGACATGGCGCTAACCAAATTCGGTTGAACCATAAAGTCTTCATCGTATACCAATGCAGTGCGATCACCTTTCGATACCAACACCAGGCTGCTCTCACTTTCGTTAACTATACCCTTTTTCAAAGTCACTGGCTGTACATACGATTTGCCATCGACACCGGGCAGTAGCCCCATAGACATAAACTGCGTCTCCACGTATTTGGACGCAAGTGCAAAACCCTCTGTGCCGGGTTGGCGACCCTGCAGCAAATCATCCGAGAGATAAGTCATATCTGCTTTGATGTGATCGGGGCTCACCTGATTGATCGCATTTTCTGCATCGGGTGTTATTTGCGCGAATAGCACAACCGAGAGTAGGTTGGCCAGCGAGAGTATTATCAGCCGTTTCATCATGGTTAAAGTCAGTTGGATTGATCTCTAAATATAGAGCAATCCGACAGGTGAACAAGTGAGGGGATAGATGAAAGGCCGGAAATGTTATTCCGCCAGTGCTTTGATAGCAGCTTCCTTCAGAATGGCCAACGCATCTTCAGGCACTTCGTCCTTCCACGATGCCCTGCTCCTATCTACAAAGTCGAAGTTATTTTTTTGTTCAAGTGCTCCGTAGATCGTCATGGCGGCAAGCACACTTCCCATCACACCGGGGTGAAAGAAATCGTAAGTATAAAGCGGGAGATCAGGATCAACTTTCCAGGCATACTTCCAGGCCAGCCCTGCTGGACAAAGCAACGAGCCCGTTTTCTCCGCAGCTTGCGTGTAGGAATAGATTACATTGTCGTGATCAAATGATCGCTCTTTGGAAGGCCATACCATATACATGGCTAGTTGGGTGTCATTGTCTTTGCAATGGTTGGCAAGCAGCGTAGCGTAATTGAGTAATAAAACCTGTGACTCGGGTAGTGCCGATGGACCCTGTTGTGCGATGACGATATCAAACTTCTTGCTTTCAATAGCAGTCTTGACCGTGATCTCGTTCCAGTGATCTTCCAGTGAGTAATTGGGTTTGGCTATCGACTCGGAATAAATACCAACGCCATCCATAGCTCCGAGTTCCGATACAAGAGCAGGAAGATCATTAAAGAAAGTGAGGCTGTTTCCAACATATAGCACACGAAGGTCAGCGTCCTCTGAAGTCGGAACACCTGGCAGTGGCGGTGGCTCCTCTTCAGCCGTGTGGCAGGAACAAAGCAGTACAATACTTATGAATAGAAGCAGTCTCATATTTCATCCCTCAACAGAAGCAAATTAGCTTTTACCGTTACCGGATGAATCCGCCAGGTTACGGGATTTAGTTACAGGGAAGACCAAATGACATTTTGCGTCAATGACTGCAGATGTTTAATCTACAGAATTCGATCGACAGGGGTTGAAAACTCCTTGCGTGCGGCAACCAAGGGAATGCCAATTAAGAGTAAAGCCACCAGGTTGATCAACACTATATTGTATAGTGCATCGTAATAAAATGAAACGGAACTATCGATGAGGAACCAGGAAAGGAGTCCCGACCACAGCGCGTTATAGGCCCATTTTTCCTTGCGTTTGAAAGCGTACTCAGAAATCATGATCATCAGAACATGGAAGCCTACAATCGTTCCACCAATGATACCAAAGAGCCAATTCTTTAAAGCCATTACCTCAGTTGAAAACGGTTGGCTGTCAAAAAATACTTGACGGGTATAAGTATTGTGTATCTCTAGAAAAAAGGAGTTACCTGCGAAGGCGACAACCAACCCTACGCCTACGGTCATCACGTTGGCGTAGGTAAGCCATTTTTGCCAAAAAGAGAATTGCCTGTCGGTCATGTTGCAAATAAACTAAATACAAAAATTCCGATCTTGGTAACATGAACAAACTGCTTTGGACACTTTTCATTGTTTGTGCAATCAGTATTGGGTTATACCCTGTAATGTATGCGCTGATTGATTGGAAGTATGCTTTTCCAAGCTCGAAGCCGACAGAATTACAAAGTGACTTCCTATGGCGGTTGGCTTTTGTGGCTCATATCTCGTTTGGAGGCGTTGCGATGCTTTCGGGATGGTCACAGTTTTCAAAAAACTAAGAGCAAAGAAACTGAACCTTCATCGTACGCTGGGAAAAATTTATTTGATCTCTATAAGTCTTAGTGGCGTGGCTGGATTTTATCTCGCCCTGTTTGCCAATGGCGGGTTAATTTCTTCATTTGGTTTTGGAGGCTTAGCTATTGGTTGGTTGGTGACATCAACACTTGCTTATCAGGCTATTAAGCAAAAAGACGTTTACAATCATGAGTGCTGGATGATCCGAAGTTATGCGTTGTGTTTTGCGGCCGTAACTCTCCGTATTTGGTTACCTCTATCCCAGTCTGTTTTCCATCTTGATTTTATTGAGGCTTATCGCGTGATCGCCTGGCTTTGCTGGGTTCCAAACCTGCTGTTTGCCGAGTGGTGGATCAGCAAAATGAAAAAGCCAAGTCCGCAGATTGCCGGATAGTGGATGTAATAAAAAGATTAGAAAATCATTTTTTGAGATCGTCCCCATAGGCACAATGCATTTCGTTGCATTGAAAAAAGGGGTGCTTTCTACCCCAGAATTCCCGATTTGTCGATAACCCGTTGATTATAGAGACGGAATCACATTACCAACATGGAAAATTACGTATAGAGGATTAGGGACTTTTCCGGATGGTATTGGGTCATTAAATGATTGACCTTTGTTTTAA
>JBFWZR010000147.1:0-7660 GCA_050185175.1 Cyclobacteriaceae bacterium | reverse complement strand
ATGAAAGGAGTTTGCCAATCCGACTATGTCCTGATATTGGCTTTTCAAAAGCTTCATCCTATCTCAATCTAGAGATAAGATGAAGTATCAATCAAGAAATTGGATCAAAACTTGGTTCCTGGGAAGTAAGCTGTTTCGCCTAGCTCCTCCTCAATGCGAATTAGCTGATTGTATTTTGCCATCCTGTCAGATCGAGAAGCTGACCCTGTTTTAATCTGCCCAGTATTCAACGCCACAGCCAGATCCGCTATCGTGGAGTCTTCAGTTTCTCCGGAACGATGCGACATCACACTCTTATAGGAATTGCGCTTGGCAAGGTTTACAGCATTAATGGTCTCAGTCAGAGAACCAATTTGATTGACCTTTACAAGAATAGAGTTGGCGACACCTTGGTCGATTCCCTTTTGCAGGAATTCAACGTTGGTAACAAACAGATCGTCACCCACCAATTGAACCTTGTCACCTATTTTATCAGTCAATTGTTTCCATCCCGTCCAGTCGTTCTCGGCCATTCCATCCTCAATGGAGATTATTGGATACTTCTTCGCCCACTTGGCCCAGTACTCAACCATCTCAGCAGACTTCAACTTCTTTCCAGACGATTTTTTGAAATGATAGGTTTTTGTTTTTTCATCGTAGAACTCTGACGAAGCAGCATCCATTGCGATGAAGATATCGACACCAGGTTTGTAACCAGCCTTCTCTATTGCCTTTAGCACAACTTCTATCGCCTCTTCATTGGATTTGATGTTGGGTGCGAATCCACCCTCATCCCCTACGTTTGTCGACAAACCATTATCATGAAGTACTTTCTTCAGGTTGTGGAACACTTCAGTTCCCATCCGCAATGCTTCTGAAAACGTATCCGCTTTAACAGGCATTACCATAAATTCCTGAAAATCGATTGAATTGTCAGCATGGCTTCCTCCGTTAAGGATGTTCATCATCGGAACAGGTAAAGTATTCGCGTTTACACCACCGATGTAGCGATATAGTGATTGACCTGACTCCATGGCTGCTGCCTTGGCGACTGCGAGAGACGTGCCAAGGATTGCGTTGGCACCAAGTTTACCTTTGTTTTTAGTGCCATCTAACTCGATCATAATTTTATCGATCAAGTTTTGATCAAAAACATCGAAGCCCACAATCTCCTCTGCTATTTTTCCATTCACGTTTTGAACGGCCTTCAACACACCCTTGCCCATGAATCTCTTCTTGTCACCATCGCGAAGCTCTACAGCTTCATGCATTCCAGTAGACGCTCCAGAAGGTACCGCAGCCCGGCCAAATGCGCCAGACTCAGTAAACACATCAACTTCTACAGTAGGATTGCCACGGCTGTCTAGTATCTGACGGGCGTGAACGCTTTCAATTAAACTCATTGTCTTATTTTAGATTTTTGGATTCTGTGACGTTGACGGCTACCTCGACTCAACAAGCTGGCTCGACTTGATCATTTTTACGAACTCATCGAACAGATACCTGGAATCATGTGGACCAGGCGATGCTTCAGGGTGATACTGTACTGAAAATGCCTTTTTACTTTTGACCTTCAGACCCATGATTGTCTTGTCGTTGAGATGAACATGTGTCACTTCTACATCTTTATTCTCCTCAATGTCTTTTTCACTTACGGCAAAGCCGTGATTCTGTGAGGTCATTTCACCAAGGCCTGTTATCAGATTTTTTACAGGGTGATTCAAACCTCTGTGGCCATGGTGCATTTTGTAGGTCGAGATGCCATTGGCAAGCGCCAACAACTGATGACCGAGACAGATTCCGAAAATAGGTTTGTCTGCCGCTAATATTTGTTTTACTGTGTTGATCGCGTAATCCATTGGTGCTGGATCACCGGGACCATTAGAGAGGAAGTAGCCATGCGGCTCCCACTTTTCCATTTCTGCAAATGAAGTTTTGGCGGGAAATACCTGACAGTAGCATCCACGCGAAGCAAGGTTGGTAAGAATACTTTTCTTGATTCCCACATCAAGCACCGCCACTTTATAAGGCGCATCTTCTTCACCAACAAAATACGGCTTCTTGGTACTGACGACTGAAGCGAGTTCAAGGCCGTCCATTGACGGCACTTTTTTCAATTCTTTTTTTAGTTCTTCTGGACTCAGCTCTGAAGAAATGATGGCGTTCATCGCCCCCTTGCTTCTAATATGGCGTACCAACATCCTGGTGTCCACGTCTGCTATCCCTACAACGCCATTGTTTTCAAGATACTCCTGTAGACTTGAAGAAGCTGTTTTGCGGCTAAAGTCCTCGGAGAACTCGTTGACCACGATGCCCTTGATCTTAGGCCCATCGGATTCCTGTTCAATATCGAGCGCACCATAGTTGCCGATATGGGCGGTGGTATTCACCACAATCTGGCCATAATAGGATGGGTCAGTGTAGATTTCCTGATAACCGGTCATTCCGGTGTTGAAGCAAATTTCTCCTCCTGTCGTTCCCTTCTTGCCAATCGCTATTCCTTCAACTAAGAGTCCGTCTTCTAAGAGTAGGTATGCCTTGGGTTTAGAACTCATTGTGCGTTTTGGTTTGACAAAAATAAGACGTTTGATATTCGATCATGGGATATAATTCAAAAAAATCGGCCGCAATCGAGTGCACATAAAAAAGGGGACCAGAATTGATTCCTGGTCCCCTATCTTGTTGAAAATGAACACTATTATTTGTCCTTTTTCCCTGCCTTGCCGGCAGGCAGGTTAGTCGTTTTTTTGGCCGCCTTCTTCGCTGGCGCCTTCTTTTCTTCTTTTTCCTCTGTCGCTGCAGCATCTACCACTTCTGCTTCGTCATCCGCCTTCTTCGACTTGGCACGCCCGCGTCTGGTCTTGGCTTTCTTCTCAGCACCGTCTTTCTTGTAGATGTCGTTGAAATCTACCAGTTCCATGAGGCACATTTCAGCGCTATCACCTAATCTGGCATCGCCCAGCTTGATGATACGCGTATATCCACCCGGACGATCGGCAATTCTGGAAGCCACCTCACCAAATAAGGTGCTCACGCTGTCCTTGTTTTGAAGGTATGAGAACACCACTCTGCGAGAGTGTGTGGTGTCATTCTTCGATTTTGTGATCAAGGGCTCAACATACTTTCTCAAAGCCTTGGCCTTTGCCACTGTTGTCGTAATCCTCTTGTTCAGGATCAGTGACGAAGCCATGTTGGAAAGCAACGCCTGACGATGTGCAGACTTGCGCCCAAGGTGATTAACTTTCTTACCGTGTCTCATTAGTCCTCTTCTAATTTATATTTCGAAAGATCCATCCCGAAGGTCAGGTTCTTTTCTGCTACCAGCTGCTCAAGTTCAGCCAGTGATTTCTTACCAAAATTTCTAAACTTCATCATGTCAGAGATCTCAAGTCTCACGAGGTCTCCCAATGACTTCACGTCAGCTGCCTTGAGGCAGTTGTAAGCGCGTACAGAAAGGTCGAGATCATGCAAAGGAGTCTTCAACAGTTTTCTCATGTGTAGCATCTCCTCATCTACCTGCTCAATCTCGCTGTCTTTGCCAGTCTCTAGTTCGATAGACTTATCAGAGAACAGACGGAAGTGCTGAATCAGAATATACGCGGCACCTTCCAGAGCCTTCTCAGGGTGGATTGAACCATCAGTTTCGATATCGATAACCAATTTCTCGTAGTCAGTTTTTTGCTCTACACGTGTGTTTTCAACACTGTATTTCACATTCTTCACAGGAGTGAAGATGGCATCGATAGGAATGAAGCCAAATACTTGTTCAGTAGGCTTGTTCTCTTCTGCAGGCAAATACCCGCGACCTTTCTCTATCGTAAGCTCTATTTCAAACTGAGCTGACTCATCAAGGTTGCAGATCACGTGGTTAGGGTTCAGGATGTCAAATCCTGAAGTAAACTTTGCGATATCTCCAGCAGTGAACTGCTTTTGCTTCTTGATGTTAACAGTAACCTTGCTTTCAAAATTGTCTGAATTCTTCTTCAGTCTAACCTGCTTAAGATTCAAAATGATCTCAGCCACATCCTCAACGACACCTTCTATTGTAGAAAACTCGTGCAATACACCAGGGATCTTGATGCCAGTAATGGCATAGCCTTCCAATGAAGAAAGCAGGATCCTTCTCAGCGCATTACCAATGGTAACTCCGTATCCTTTTTCCAGCGGTTTAAAAGTGAATAATCCACGGAAGTCATCAGACTTCTCCATTACCACTTTCTCCGGCATTTGAAATGCTAATATTGACATAGCTACTTTGTTTAATTTATGAATTACTTGGAGTACAACTCGACAATCAACTGCTCATTGATGTTTTCAGGGATATCCTCGCGTGGAGGCAAGTTGATCAGCTTACCGCTCAACTCTGATGAATCCCACTCTAACCAGTTGTATCTCTTGCTTGCTTGCGTAGCAAGGCTGTCGGTGATTGCCTCGAGAGACTTTGACTTCTCCCTTACTTCCACCGCATCACCAGGACGCAACGTGTATGATGGCACGTTCACAACATCACCGTTTACAAGGATATGCTTATGAACTACCAGCTGACGTGCTGCCCTACGTGTAGGCGCAATACCTAGGCGGTACACGGTGTTGTCCAATCTGGCCTCAAGCATCTGCAACAAAACCTCACCAGTTACACCCTTCTTCCTGGAAGCCTTATCGAATATGTTTTCGAATTGTCTTTCCAAAATTCCGTAGATGTACTTGGCTTTTTGCTTCTCAGCCAACTGAACGGCATATTCAGACTGCTTGCGCTTTTTACCACGGCCGTGCTGACCGGGAGCATAGTTCTTCTTTTGAAGGGCTTTGCTGTCGCCTAAGATTGGCTCACCAAACCTTCTGGATATCTTCGTTTTCGGACCTGTATATCTTGCCATGGTTACTAAAATCTCTTGTTGTTATACTCTTCTTTTCTTTGGAGGGCGGCATCCGTTATGAGGAAGAGGAGTCACATCCCTTATAGTAGTGATCTCAATACCTACTGATTGGATTGTTCGGATAGCGGACTCGCGTCCTGACCCTGGTCCTTTTACAAAAACCTCCACCTTTCTGAGTCCCAGTTCATAGGCTTTCGTAGCACACTCCTGGGCTGCTGTTTGAGCAGCATATGGAGTGTTCTTCTTTGAACCTTTAAATCCCATCTTTCCAGCCGAAGCCCAGGAAATGACCTGACCCGACAAGTTGGTGATGGAGATGATGATGTTGTTGAACGTAGCCTGAATGTGGGCTTCGCCAGTCGGCTCTACCGTTACAACTCGCTTTTTGCTTTTATCCTTTTTCTTTTCTGCTTGCGCCATCTGAAAAGTCTTTTGCTATTGATTAACCTTTAACTGCTTTCTTCTTGTTCGCTACCGTCTTACGCTTTCCTTTGCGGGTGCGGGCGTTGTTCTTTGTGCCCTGCCCACGAACGGGTAGACCTTTGCGGTGTCTCAAACCTCTGTAGCACCCGATATCCATCAAGCGTTTGATGCTCAATTGCACCTCAGATTTCAACACACCTTCTATCTTAAACTGCTCGGCAATGATCGCACGAATCGCGTTCGACTCATCATCGTTCCAGTCTTTTACTTTTTTGTCCCAACCTACATTAGCCTGATCCAAAATCTTTTGAGCTGATCTACGGCCAATACCATAGATGTAGGTCAAACTGATCTCACCTCTTTTGTTGTCGGGAATATCAACACCAGCGATACGTGCCATAATTATCCTTGTCTTTGTTTATATCTCGGATTCTTCTTGTTAATCACATACAATTTGCCCTTGCGCCTGATGATCTTGCAATCAGCGCTGCGTTTTTTTATGGATGCTCTAACTTTCATATCTCTTAGTCTTTAGTGAGTCTTGAGTACGGCTAAATACTAATGACTCAATACTATCTGTCTATTTATACCTAAATGTTATCCTGCCTTTAGTCAAATCATAAGGCGACATCTCGAGCTTCACCTTATCGCCAGGAAGAATCCGGATGTAGTGCATCCTCATCTTACCGGAGATATGAGCCAGTACCTCATGGCCGTTTTCCAACTGCACCCTAAACATGGCATTGGATAACGCTTCCAGAATTGTACCGTCTTGCTCTATCGACTTTTGTTTCGCCACTTATAACTATAGTTTTCTTCTATATACTTATGAGTCGTTAAGACTTCTGTTCCATTTTCTAAAACCGCCACCGTGTGCTCAAAATGAGCCGATGGCTTTCTGTCGGCCGTGCGAATGGTCCAACCATCACGCTCCTGCACCACATTCTTCGTTCCCATGTTGATCATCGGTTCGATCGCGAAAACCATCCCCGGTGTCAGCTTCACCCCTTTTCCTCTCTTACCGTAGTTCGGTATTTCGGGATCTTCGTGAAGGTTCATTCCAACACCATGACCTACCAACTCACGAACTACTCCATATCCGAATTGCTCTACGTATTGTTGTATCGCGAAACTGATATCTCCAACCCTATTTCCCGCCTTTGCCTGTTCAATGCCCAGGTCAAGCGAGTGGTAAGTTCTGTCCAAAAGATCGAGCACATCCTGACTTACACCCTCCAATGGATAGGTATAAGCAGAGTCACTGTGAAACCCCTGATAGAACACGCCACAATCAACCGAAATGATATCGGTTTCTTTCAGCTCGTACTTTCCTGGAAACCCATGCACTACAGTTTCATTTACTGAGATGCACAACGCAGCCGGAAAGCCGTTGTAATTCTTGAAAGATGGCGAGCCTCCATGGTCCTTTATGTACTCGTCAGCGACTTTATCCAGAGTTTCGGTTTTGACACCAGGCTTTATCAGCTTGGCTACCTCCCCATGAGCTTGCCCAAGTATTTGGGCTGACTCTTTTATCTTCTGAATATCATCTGCTGTCTTGTAGTGGATCATCCAACTCAAGCCGCAGCAAACTGAGAACGTCCTTTCACTCTACCAGACTTCATCATCCCCTCATAGTGCCTCATCAACAGGTAACTCTCAATTTGCTGGAGAGTGTCTAAAACAACACCAACCAAAATCAAAAGAGAGGTTCCACCGTAGAATTGAGCAAAATTTTGCGTCACTCCAGCACGCACCGCAAATGCAGGCATGATGGCTACAATCGCAAGGAAGATGGCTCCCGGTAAAGTAATCTTTGACAAAATATTGTCTATAAACTCAGCGGTCTCCTTTCCAGGTTTAATACCCGGAACAAAACCACCATTTCTTTTCAAATTATCCGCAATGTCATTGCTGGGTACCGTAATCGCTGTGTAGAAGAAGGTGAACAACAAAATCAGAATACCGAACAACAAATTGTATTGCCATGAGGTAAAGTCAGCAAAAGTTGACCCCACATATGCACCCAAATCACTGTCTCTCCAGATACCAGCTACCAAAGGAGGAATAAACATCAAAGCCTGAGCAAAGATGATCGGCATTACACCGGCAGAGTTCAACTTCAATGGAATGAAGTCGCGCTTACCACCGTACAATTTATTTCCAACCACCTGCTTCGCGTACTGAACTGGTATCCTGCGCGTAGCTTGTGTAAGTGCAATCACACCCACCACCACAAAGAACAACGCCAGCAATTCAATGATGAATAACAACGCTCCGTTCATTCCCTTGGAATCCATCTCCTGGTAGATTGCTGCAGGGAAGCGCGATACGATACCAATCATGATGAGCATACTGATACCATTACCAATTCCTTTGTC
>JBFWZR010000146.1:0-7732 GCA_050185175.1 Cyclobacteriaceae bacterium | reverse complement strand
ACTCCAGTTGGCTTCTCGTTACTTGGAACGATAAACACTTCTGTTTCAACCGGGGACTCATTCATCCTTGCCACCTGGTAGTCATGAAAGTTACTTTGCTGAACAGCGCCCTGTCGTACCGTAATTTTACTCTTCAATGCGATGCTCGTTCCAAATACAGCACCCCCTTCAAATTGAGCTTTGATTCGTTCTGGATTTACAGCCACTCCACAGTCAACAGCATAATACGCTTTGGGAATTTTCACTCGCCCATCTTTCACCTCAACTTCAACAACACACGCCACGTAAGTCAGGAAGCTACGGTGAGCGGCAATACCCATCCCCGATCCGGCAGGCATTGCTTTGCCCCATCCTGACATGGACTTGACTTGCTCAATTACGTTCTTGAATCTAGCGGTGCTCCATGGATATTCTTCCAGACTTTCTTCATAGTTCCAGAATTCAGTTGACATGGAAGCTAGATCAATGTTTCTATCTGCGCCAAGCATGTCAATAAGATTCTGCGCTGGATCAACTCCTCTCTTCTCGGCTATTTCATCCAGTGTGCAACCAATGGCAAAGGCGTGGTTGATGTTGGCTACCGAACGCAACCATCCCACGCGAACCTGCGCATGGGCTTCGTTAGTCTGACATGAAACATTAGGAATATCATACGGAAAGTCTAATACACCTTGTGATAATTCAGCCCCGGATGGTTGGTTCGAATCAGCAGATGAAGTAGAACCAATAGATGGAAACACTGTGCGATGAAGCCACGCGTTCACCTTACCAGATTCATCAATACCTGCACTTATGTGTTGAGCACAATTTGCATGGTAAAAGTCGTGTTGCACATCATCCTCGCGGGTCCATAGCAATTTTATAGGAAATCCGGATTCTTTGGATACCAATGCAGCCTCAACAACAAAATCAGGTTTTGATTTTCTTCCAAAGCCGCCACCTAAAAGGGTAACGTTTACGGTCACGTTTTCTTCCTTAAGTCCTAACGTGCCGCGCACTGCAGCTCTTGCCCACTGCGGCTCCTGCGTGGGCGCCCATATTTCAACTTTATCATCTTTGAAGTTTGCGATCGCACAAGGCGTTTCCATAGGCGTGTGTGACAGATGATGGACACGGTAATCGGCTTCCACTTTTTGGCTTGCCTTTGCCAATTCACCACTAGCTGATCCCTGCTCCCTTTTAACGGTGCCGTTTGCCTTCGCACGCTTCATCATCGACTCTACATACTCAACAGAATCGTAGCCTCCGTTTACTCCTTTATCCCACTCTACATTCAATGCATCGCGACCCTTGATGGCGGACCACGTATTGTCTGCCACAACTACTACGCCTCCTAATGGCCGGTGAAGTTGTAGCGGAAAGTCCGGAGAGTCGAGGGTAAATACTTTTAAAACACCAGGCACTTGCAAAGCAGCGTCAGCATTATAAGACTTAAGCTTACCACCGGGCACGGGTGGCCGTCTGATAACCGCAACTTTGGCTCCTTCCACTTTGGAGTCAAGACCGAAGATGGCTTTGCCGGTTACAATATCTTCCAGATCAACGATGCTCGTTTTCTTACCAATGAATTTAAAATCTTCTGGTAATTTGAGTTTTACGTTACTTTCTTCAGGAATCTCCAACAGGGCAGCCTTGTCTGCGAGATAACCAAAACCTAACACATCTCCGTTTGCATTAACAACACCATGATCTTTTGCCTTGACTTCAGAAACATCTACTTTCCATTCGTTGGCGGCAGCTTGCTCCAACATCATCCTGGCAGTGGCACCCGCTTTTCGCATCACGGGATAAAACATTCTGACACTATATGACCCATCGGTGTTTTGATCTCCATACTTAGCATCACCCACCGCCTGTACCACCTTCACCTGCTTCCAATCCACCTCCAACTCATCAGCCAGTACCAGTGGGAGGCTAGTGCGAATGCCCGTACCCATTTCTGATCTGTGGGCAATGATAGTCACCTCACCCGAGCCATTGATATTGAGATAAACGCTGGGTGAAAAGTTTGCCTGTGGATCACCCAACAGTTTTTTTGTTGTGCTGCTGCAACTGAATTGCATACCAAGTAGCAATCCTGTTGTCGTAATTGATGTAGTCTTTAAAAAATTTCTACGGTCAACTTTAAATATTTTAGATTTTTCGTTGCTCATGATGCTCCTCCTTTCGCTGCGCGTTTAATTGCTCTTCTGATTCTAACATAAGTTCCACATCGACATATATTTCCAGACATGGCAGATTCAATTTCTTCATCCGTGGGGTTCGACTTGCTGTTGAGCAACGCCACCGCACTCATGATCTGTCCCGATTGGCAATAGCCACATTGAGGTGCATCTTCAGCAATCCATGCCTCTTGCACCGGATGTAGTTCGGTTTTAGATATTCCTTCAATAGTCGTCACGCTCTTACCTTGCACAGACGAAATCTGAACGGAGCACGACCGTACAGGGTCTCCATCAAGGTGTACGGTACAGGCGCCACACAGAGCCTTTCCGCATCCGTACTTCGTCCCCGTCATTCCAAGATGATCACGAAGGACCCAAAGCAAAGGAGTATCATCGAGGGCCTCGACCTCGACCTGATCTCCGTTTAGATTCAATGTAAATGTTCCCATTGGGTTATTTTTTAAGAGGGTGATGATAATACACGAAGTCGTACTTGAACTCGTTATTCACAATAGAAATGTAGCGATTTTTAAAAAGTGGATGCAATTCAAAAAGGGTACTACCCATGTGTTGGAAGGAGGAACTTGGAAATCCCGTTGAATTACACCTCTATAAACAGCTATAAATCAATTTAATAGATGGAATTAATTGAGTAAATTAACAGTTCTGTTATCATGATCACTCGCATCCTCTCATTGGTCGTTCTCGCGAGCCTGTTTGCCTGTCAGGTGAACCCGTTTGCCTGCCCTACCCCCGAGGCAGTCAAGCTGCGAAGAGCAAAGGCTCATCGTATGAAATACCAAATGGCAAAGATGAGGGAGGCCCAGGCTGCCAGCAGCATTGATTATTTTCAACAGTCGGCTTATAAGACGAAGGAACTAAAGAATGTAGAGGAGTGGGATTGTCCAAAACCTGGATTGAAGCATGACAAAATGGTGCAAAAAAAAGCGCGGGATCTTCAGCGCAGATATGCTAAGAATCTAAAGAAGGTTGCCAAAGAATCTGAAGAGCGCACCGTCACCTACTCACCGCCAGACGAAAGTCAAAATCGGTAGTCTACTCTGCCTTTACTACCCGGAATACTCTTGAGGCTCGCCCGGCAATGACCTGAACCATATAAGTTCCCGGATGTAAATTGCTCACGTCTATTTTGAGCGGCTCATGGGTTCCCTTACCCTCTCCCCTCATCACCACTTTTCCTGAACCATCAAGCATCGTTACGAACAAGTTGTCTTCTAATCCATTTTCATAGCTGATATTCAAAAAGTCAGTTGTCGGATTTGGAAATACCTGAAGTGCAATCTCACCCGCTGGGCTGACATTCAGATTCACAATGTGACTCATCGTGCTCTTGCCATCAAAATCCACTTGCTTAAGGCGGTAGTACACGATCCCTTCCTTCAATTCGCGATCGGTAAAACTGTAGTGCTTTACCAGATCAGAATCTCCCGCACCCTTCGTTGTGCCAATGGAGATGAATTTTTTGGCATCATATGATTTTTCGATCTGGAAATAATCGTTGTCTTTTTCTGAAGCGGTTGTCCAACCCAACACAATCTGATTCGCCACCTGTCTGGCACTGAAATCAACCAGTGTGATGGGCAACGGTGTGCTGTTGCCTGAAACAGCCCATGGTGAAAACTGTGTCACGTTCGGTACCGTCACTGAGGTCGCTCCACTGGTTTGACCAAGGATTGGAACATCCCACGAGGCTCCATTCCATCGCTGGCCGAGAAGTGTAGTTATTGAGCCGACTTCAGCTGCAGTCATGTTGAATGTGATGTTCGCGGTTGGGCTGGTGCCACCCAATATGTCGATTTGAAAAAAGCGATCAACGGTGTTTATACTATTGTCTGCGCCAAACTCGTCTTGCACGTGATTGACACCCGGTGGCAAAGGAAGATTATTCGCAGGGGTTGAATAAGTCGCGACAGAAACGGTACCGGCATCTCCAGTAGATAATTCAAACACAAATGGAATGTAGTCACCCGCATTACTTCCGAAAGGAAACTCATGTATGGAAAGGTTATTGTTTATAGCCCAATTAAATCGGCTATCCATATTTACGTCTTCACTTAACACGTATCCATTTGTTCTAAACACGGCATCTTCTGTCGGATTTGTGATAGAAATTGTGTTGGCGTTAAGTGAAAGCACCCCATTGGTGAGTGTAAGTGTACTTGCCACGTTCACATCATTGTCCATCCGAACGGTAGCAGCGGTCTTGTCAACCACGATATCGCCAAATGTACATACACTTGATCCTCCGATTACAGATAACGCATTGCCGTTGAAAGTCACCTCTCCATTTACAAGACTGAGTGAAGTCGCATCATTGGTTAAGTTGCCTGATACAACTATGTCAGTTACGATTCCGAATTGGGCTCCTGAAGCAAAAGTGATGTTATTGAAATTGTTAATACCGGTTCCTCCAATCTCATGAATACCTGCAGCGCTGTTAAAGATCACGGACGAGGTTTCCCCGGTGTAAAGCCCATTATTGGTCCATCCACCAGAAACAGCATGACTTGTTCCTGATCCCCCATGGAGCTCTGCTCCCGGGCCTATGAATACATTTTGATTTACAACCCAGTCAGACCCAGCAATAATTCCAGCTCCATTTGTATTGGTGATACTCACTGATTGAAAGGTTGGTGTGTTGTCTGTGAGATTGAGTACACCAGTGCCACTAAAATCAACAACTCCGGTATTGTTAAAGTTATTTCCTAACACAACATTTACCGAGCCTGAAGGGTTGAAAGTGGTTTTTCCACTGCTATTAAAAGTCCCTGCATTGTTGAAGTTACCGCCAAAATTATGATTGAGTGAACCTCCGGAGAAAGTACTTCCCGAGGCGATGTTCATGGCTACCAACACAGTCCAGGGTTGAGAAGGGACGATGGCTGCAGTGTTGTTGATATTTACCGTAGCAAGTATGGGAGCTGCTGTACTGTTAAATTCAGGAGCCACAGTGCCGTTGAAGTTTACTACGCCAGTAGCGGAAGAATTTATCGCATTATTAAGCTGAATAACCTGAGTTTGTGTGCCGCTGAATATTGTGATGCCATCCGTAGAATAGTTTCCATTGTTGGTAACATCACCATGAAGCGTGACTGTTGAACTTCCTGCGTCAAAATCCCCAGTCGAGGTCACTTCTACTCTATCAACTACTTCAATGTTTCCAGAAAGTACGTCATAGCTTCCGCTGATAATTAAATCATTGGCGATAAAACCTCCAGTAATGGTCTCGTTAGTTCCTTCAAGAACCAAGGATCCCAAATCACTGTCAAAAGTACCGTTATTGATAAGGCTGCCCTGAAGTATAAGTGTTGTCGCAGGTGTAGCCAAAGTAGCTCCAGAGTTAATGGTGAGATCACCAGCAACGGTTGTTGGCCCCACGATATTCTTTGCGTTTGAACCTCCATTTGAAATCACAAGGTTACCATACGTGACAGGAGGAATAGCGGTAACATTTGTACCATAGTACTCAATCGTACTTGCTGGATCGATGGAGACAGCTGCAAAATCAAAAATCTGAAGTACACTTCCACTAAAACGAATAGTCGTACCGGCAGACATGGAAGCACTTCCTCCGAGCACAGACCGTGTCACAGTGTAATCGACTGCATCGACTGTACCACTTTGAACTGATATATTTCCATTGATGCCTAAATTACCTCCGAGCGTTAGTGTACCTGAAGGTTTGTTAATAATCATATTGTTTAGCAAAGTCGGTTCGAGGGATTGCGCGCCAGTGCCATCAAATGTCACCGATCCAAACCCCGGCACAAACAAACCATCTTCAACCCAGTCGCCACCTACATTAATGGTTGGAGTGCCAACAACGCTCATCACGGTTCCAGCTCCGATGTTGACTCCTCCGTCTATGTCAAGGTTGGCAGTGACATTGACAGCCCCTGACGTAGCCGTTGTGAGGTTGTTAGTCACCGCGGTGTTACCTCCTACCAGTGCAATACCACTTGTCTTATCAAAGGCCAGGTTGTAGTAAGTAACATCAGCTACTGTTTGATCAGCAATGCCATTGTATGTAACAGTACTTGTTCCTGGGGTAAACGTTCCACTAACGTAGTTGTAGTTTTCTCCAATGTTCAAACTTCCCCCGCCAGTAAAAGTGAGGTTTGCGCCACCTGACTGTGTAAGCGATCCGTTGACATTGATAATACCGGTACTTGCACTGATGTTGATTCTACGATTGGCAGTCCCTTCGCTCATTACTATGTCGCTGAAGGTTGTAAGTGATCCAGTCCCAAGGTTAATATTATGTACTGCATCAGCTGACCACACACCATCAATGTTTCCCTGTACCGTGATGGACCCTCCACCTGACAATGTGAGCGTCACAGGTGTTGTTGAATCGAAATACATTTTCTTCACCTGGGCAGCTGGGCTAATGACGGGCTGATTTGTAAATACCAGATCACCAAGATGAACCACATCTGTTATCGAAGGAACACCATTAGGACTCCAGTTGGTTGATGTCCCCCATGCTGTGCTTGTAGCACCCGTCCAGCTAAACTTGATAAGTCCTTCTGAGAGTGTCCAGGTGTTCAAAAGATCTGTGACGCCAGTTTTCTCCACCCAGTCCTCCAATACGTTGTTGCTATTTTTACTGCGGTCAGTCCACGAACCGATCCCACCGTCATTCCAAAATGTCATTGCACTTTCTGCATTACCGTTGATCTCAGCTTGTTCATAATGAAGGCGAACGGTCGATGCATATGTCGTGCCTCCCGTTGCAGTAACGCTAATATTATATGATCTATTGGCACTGGAGGCTGCGGGGAAACTTGTGACCGGGCCAATCGCAGCTATCACAGTAATAGATGAAATCGTTCCAGAGGTGATGCTGGAGAAGTTGATAAAATTGTTGGGGCCTTCGAAAGCATAATTGGTACCGGTTGTAAAAGCATGCGTGCGGGTAATTGTACCAATAATGATTCCATTGCCTGTGCGTGTGGACGTAATCGTGACCGAATTAGAACCGGTCAACATCTTACCTTGCGTCATTGCCACATTGGCTGCTGAAATATTGTTGGCCAATGTAAGTACATTGGCTGCAGAGCCTTTGTTGATCGTAAGGTTGTTAAATGTGGTAGCGCCAGTTAGTGAAGTGTCGGTGCTACCTACAAATTGAACCGTTGAAGTACTTGCAGTAAATGTTCCATTATTCACCCAATTACCACTGACGGAATGGGTGAAGGTCCCTCCGGCAAAAGTAGTCGCTGCCCCAATGGTAAGATTACCTCCCACCGTTAATCCGGCAGACGGTGTTTTCGTATTACCATTGCTTAAGGTCAAATTGTTAAATGTGGTGAACACCGTGGACTGAGCACCTGCACCATTATAATTCACAGTATTCGGTACGTTAGTGGATGGATTAAATGTTCCGCTTGACGTCACAGTCCCCGCGATTCCCAACACTGCAGATGTACCCATGGTGAGCGTGTTGCCACCTCCCAAACTCACATTAAACAAATTCGCTGTTCCAGAAAAAGTTGATGTGCCATTGAAAGACACCTGACCTGCGGATGCTGTGAACGATCCAG
>JBFWZR010000145.1:0-7817 GCA_050185175.1 Cyclobacteriaceae bacterium | reverse complement strand
GTTTACTCACTTGAGTTATTCCATGGACCGACCTTAGCCTTCAAAGATTTTGGTGCTCGGTTTATGGCATCGCTGCTGGGCTATTTTTCAAAAAGTGAAAAAGAGGAGATTACCGTTCTCGTTGCTACTTCAGGAGATACAGGCAGTGCAGTTGCTCATGGCTTTCATAAGGTACCCGGAGTCCGTGTATTTGTGTTGTATCCGTCAGGGAAGGTAAGTGATCTACAGGAGAAACAGTTTACTACGCTTGGCGATAATATCACTGCGCTGGAGATTGATGGCACTTTCGATGATTGCCAGCGACTTGTAAAAGCAGCTTTTCAAGATGTTGATCTGAAATCAAAACTAGTGCTAACCTCCGCCAACTCAATCAACATTGCCAGGTTGATTCCACAGTCGTTTTATTACTTTTTTGCAGTGGGTCAACTAGGCTTGGATGAACCAGTCGTATTTTCTGTTCCGAGTGGCAACTTTGGCAACCTTACAGGAGGGATACTTGCATGGAAGATGGGTTTACCAATTCATCAGTTTATTGCATCTACCAACGTCAACGACATTGTGCCTTTCTATCTTGACAATGGAAAGTTCAACCCGCGTCCTTCAATTCAAACCATCAGCAATGCGATGGATGTTGGCAACCCGAGCAACTTTGCGAGGATGCTTGCGCTCTTCCACGATGATTATCATGGAATGTCACAAATGATAAAGGGCTATGCTTTCACTGATGATGAGACCCGTGAGGCGATGAAAGCAGTTGACAAAGGATCGGGGTACATACTCGACCCACACGGAGCAGTGGGGTATCTCGGTCTTAAAAAATATCAGGCTTCCAAACCAGTGAAAGGTGTCTTTCTGGAAACTGCACACCCCGGAAAATTTAGAGAGGTGGTAGAGGAGACAATAGGAAGAAAGATTGAATTGCCGGAAAGGTTGAGTAACTTAATTACACGTCAAAAGAGATCAATTGAAATGAGTTCTTCGTTTGAAGAATTTAGAGAATTCCTACTAAAGAATTGATCACTTCCAACCCTGGTCGCCCAGTAGAGGAACAAACGCAAAGTAGTCAAACTCATCGCGCACCGGCTTACCATTTTTGATGGTGATGCGTACCATCTTTTGACGCTCTCGATCACCCACGGGAATGACAAGTGTTCCGCCCTCTTTGAGCTGCATTATCAGGTCATCAGGAACTACGGGTGCTCCTGCTGTCACCAGAATCTTATCGAAGGGTGCTTTTGAAGGCATCCCCTTTGAGCCGTCTCCAAATGCGAAATAGGGGCTATACCCGAGTTTAGGTAAAAATGCCCGGGTACGCTCAAAAAGTAC
Organism: Cyclobacteriaceae bacterium; assembly: GCA_050185175.1. Taxonomy (GTDB): domain Bacteria; phylum Bacteroidota; class Bacteroidia; order Cytophagales; family Cyclobacteriaceae; genus ELB16-189. The sequence goes on along the minus strand of JBFWZR010000145.1, from coordinate 6,491 downwards.
CCTGTTGTACTCTATGGTGTAGACATTGGCACCCATTTCCATCAGGATACAGGCCTGATAGCCAGATCCTGTACCGATTTCAAGGACTTTGTCACCCGGCCTCACCATAAGCTTTTCGGTCTGAAAGGCCACGGTAAAGGGCTGGGAAATGGTCTGGCCTTCGCCAATGGGAAAGGCCTTATCCTCGTACGCGTGGAAGAGCAGAGCATCATCAAAAAAAGCGTGCCTGGGCACCCGTCCGATAGCCTCTAAAACCCGCTCATCCTGTATACCCTTTAAACGCAGTTTTTTGACCAGTTTATTTCTGAGGCCTCGTTGCTTGTAGTCGTCCTTTACCATGAAAATTTGTCGCAAAAAAGGCCAATTTTTCAGGTTAAACAAAGTTTTAGATTTTTTGTAGGAAAATTGAAACCGAAGCGGCTATCTTAGGGTTCTCTTAAAACACAGTCAATAAGCTTTTTGCCATAGCGTTAAACTGTGTGAACCTGACCCTTCACAGTAGGAGTGGTATCCCCACTAACTACTGGATGGTCAGGTGAGAAATCAACAAAAAACCTCAAAATCAAGCTGATTTTGAGGTTTTTTGTTTTTGGCCCTTTAATAACCCAGTACTACGAAGGGTGCCCAATAATAGGGCGCAGCATACGTTTTTTGCTGGATCATATTTCTCTTTGCAGCCCGCAAAGCACCCGCAAAATCACGGCTATTTCCGCTCAATAAAAAGCCATAAAAATCGGTCATTAATTTCGATGTTGACGCGTCTGCAACATTCCAAAATGATACGATAATACTTCGTGCCCCAGCGTATACCAAAGCTCGGGAAAGCCCTATTACGCCTTCGCCTTTTGATATCTTTCCGAGACCGGTTTCACAGGCGGAAAGTGCCACCAAATCGGCATTGAGTTCAAGGTTATAAATTTCCCCGGAATACAGATTTCCATCCTCACTATCACCCTGGCTCAGGAAGATGCGGGAGAGTTCCGGATTCTCCTCATCTACAATACCATGAGTAGCAAAGTGGAGGAATTGATAGTTCTTTATTGAGCCTGATTTGATCTGATCCTCATCCGCCTCGCCTTTCAATAGTTTCTGACTTTTCAGATTGCGCGCGGCAAAAAGCTCCTCAATCTCGTTAACCTCCACCTCCGTACCTGGTAGTGTGTTCAGGTTTGTGGTTGGATTAAACTCCACGGGCGCACAAAGTAGGATCGAGGGGTTATCACCGTAGCCACTCTCATCCATATTCTTTTGTAAAATCAAGCCGGCAGAAAACTCATAACTGATGCTGTATTGATTGAGCATATAAGGCAACTGGCTGTATTCGTTGATATCTTTAACCGACCCGGTGAACAGCGCCTCAAATGGTATCACACCCATTCTTCCCATTGGAATGATCACCAGATTGCTAATCCCTTTTGGAATCTTTGGTACGATTGCTTCTGAAAGTTTTTCGGCCGTTGATTTATAGACATTGATCTCATTATAGAACAAACTGTTGCGCAAGCCGGTGATCTGCTTGTCAAAGTCTTCGGGAATAGTACGATCTTCAATGCTGTATTTATCTCGTGTGATGATGAAGGTGTAGAGTCGATTGTTCTTTTCATCCATGAAGTAGCTAATCACCGCAGTTTGCGGAGCGAGTTTGGCCTGAATCTGTGAGATGGTGGGGGAGGTGGAGTTAAACTTCAGGTTGTAGTATTCGGGGAATTTCTCTTCCAGATTTTTTACAAAGACCTGATAGTCGCGGTTGACCTTAAAAAGAATATCTCTGAACGACTGCTCTTCTTCTGGTGACGGTTTTTGTGCGAGTTGTTGATTGCAATAGGCGGCCAAAGCTTTCAGGTAACGCTCCTCTTCCAATAGCTCGTCTGGAATACCCGCAAATGATTTTGCGTTGGAATCCGAGATAGCATCCTGTAAAACGGCAGACTTACTTTTTTCAGCAAAGTAGAAGGCCATCTCACGATACGGTTGATTCTTACACGCATTCTCGGCTAGCGTGTAGGCAATACGCACACCATCTGAGTACACTTCGTTGGCAACTACACCTAAGGCGATCTTGTCGCTTTCGTTTGTGATTTGGTTGCGAAGATTTTCAACGAGACTATCGCATTTTTTGATGGCTTCCATGCTCGACAACAGATCAGCAAACTTCAAAGATTTGCCAAAATGCCTTGACTCGAATGCCTGCGCCTTAAAGAGCAGAGAGTAGAGAAGTACATTGCCATTGTAATAATTGTCAACTGGCGGATTCACCATTACATCACCAGAATCGAAGCCGCTTATGTTTGCTTGCATGGCTTGCTGATATAGCTGCAATGCTTCATCGTACTTCCGCTGCGATACTTTTATGTTGCCGATTGCATTCAGTGTGGAAGCGATGTCGGGGTGTCGTGCTCCGTAGCTGTCACGATACATTTTCAATGCTCTGCTGTAGTATCCCTCGGCTGCCGTTGCATCACCCATGCTCAAATACGTACGACCAAGGTTTGACAATACAAACGCTTTGGAAGGGTGGGGTTGGGTATATACTTTGTCCCAAATCGTCAAAGCGGTTTCCAGACTATTAACCGCATCACCATAAAATTCGAGTTCCCTGTAAATCACGCCCAGGTTTGTATTGGCAATTGCAATCTTCGGATGTGTGGACTCATGAAGTGCCTGATACACTTCAAGTGCCTGATCGTAGTAGGACAGTGCCTTATCTGGATCGATGTTGGTATACACCAGGCCCAGATCGTTGTACGAAGCGGCCATCAGTTCGTGGTTTTCAGGAAGTTGTTCTTTTCTCAGGGAGAGAGCTCTTAAAAGTTGTTCCTCGGCTTGCTGTGTCTTGCCAGTCACGTTATAGATAATGCCAAGCGTGGCAATAGCGTCAGCAGCATCCAGTGAGTTACTGTTGCCAGATCGCTCATAGGCTTCAATAGATGCCTGAAGAGATTCGAGTGCCAGGTCATTCCGGCCTTCGTTAAGACTAACCGCACCTTTCGCTGCCAACACCATAGCCAGTGCCAAGTCTTTTTTAGTTGTTAGCCCGACTGTAGCCGCTTCTAGTTTTGAAATTAGTGTCTTTGCTTCATTAAAGTTTCCTACTCGAATCAACGCTTGGGCTCGTCTGCAAAGGGCATCGATATTTTCTACATTAATAGTTGCAGGATCACCATCGGTTAACTGGATTACGCGATCATAGTTCGAGTTAAGAAGGAGCGAATCAAGTGTTTTGATTTTCACATCCTGCGCAAATGCTACGCATCCACAGATTAGCGACAATATGAAAGTTAAATGTATCCTCATCAGAATCTGTAGTAGTAGCTAACGGTTGAAACCATATTTCTGGTTAGCCCATCCGGATTGACTTCCCGGTCGGTGAGCTTTACGCCCATTAATAGCCGAATTCCAGATCTTACATTTAAACTGTACCCAAATGTACCGATGATAGATAGTGCCATACCTGTTGTACCATCCAATTTCGTTCTCAGTCCAGTATTAGGATCTTCTATCTCATCTTTCGTTATCCGAAATATCGGCAGGGCGCCAAGTGAAAAGTTGTATTGGGCAAATCGAAAGTTTCTTTCTACACGTAGCATGACATCAGTACCTCGCTTTAATCGATTAGATTGGCTATAGGTTCTCACATAAAGGGAGTCAGGATAAATGTCAGGTTGAGGCCACTCCTCCCATTTGAATGTGTTCTCGTTTTTATTAAATGGATGTTGAATTCCCGTTGCGAATAACCAGTCCCGGGTTTTTAAGGAGATGCCAGCGATTGCATCGTATGTCCCTAAGCTGGTTTGATAATACATGGGGAAGTCGATATTGTTTCGGGTAGGATCAGACAGGTCGGCATTGTTTGACGGGATCTTACCACCGATAGTCGCATTGATGTCGTATCTGTCTGTTGACTTGATGGTCCTGGTAAGGCTTAGTGAGATATCGCTAAGTCCACTAGTGCTGCCGAAGTTTCCGTTTACGGCCTGGTAGGGAAGCTTGACCTGGAAAAATGTTTTTTGGTTGATGCTGAAATTGAGATCGGCAGTAGCAACATACACGATGGGAGAGGTTGTGGTGGTGCCCCGATAAAAGCTGAACTCCATGGAGCGAAGTTTGAACTCAACTTTTTTATTGAAGGGTTGGTCTGGTTTCATTGCACCCATGGTGCAAAATCCAGCATCACTGCATCCTTGCGCACCAGCCTGAAACGCCAGCGGAACCAAGAACGCGCCTATGAAAAATCGAATCATGGCGCAAATTCAAGATTTATCCTCCAATATTCAACCTTGTTTCTAATTAATCGATTGTTATCGTCACGTTACATTCCCAGCGACTGGTTCTCCACAGAAGCCAACTCAACGATCTTCTCGTATTCCTCAGGATTAAGATCGTTAAAGAAGTAATGAACAGGGTTAACATGACGTCCATTGATGAATACTTCATAGTGAAGATGAGGCGCGGTAGAGAGACCGGTGTTTCCAACGTAACCTACTAGTTCACCACGTTTAATTTTTTGGTTTTTGCTTACCGCGAATCCGTGCATGTGTGCATACCTTGTGCGGTAGCCGAAACCGTGATCAATCTCAATTACTTTACCGTATCCGCTAAAGCTCACGCTTACCTTATCAACCACGCCATCTGCTGTAGCATAAATGGGTGTGCCAATTGGCGCGGAGAAATCAATGCCCGGGTGCATCTTCTTCACTTTATAGATCGGGTGGAAGCGCATGCCAAAACCTGAAGATAATCTTATCAGTTCTTTGTTCGCTACTGGTTGTATCGCAGGGATAGCTGAGAATAATTGTTCTTTGTTCACCGCCATTTGAACTACCTCATCTTGAGACTTTGATTCGATGTAAATCTTCCTACGAAGTCTGTCTACCTGCTCGTTAAGCTCTACAATCACATCTTCATGAATGATGTCTTTGTCGCGAATATCCTGATAGCGATCAGCACCACCGATTCCCGCATTTCTGATAGAACTCTCAATAGGTTCAGCACCTAATACCGCGCGGTAAATGTTGTCATCGCGATGCTCCATTTCTGTGAGCAGGGCATCCAATTTTTTTACTTCACGATCCAGGTTATCGTAGTAGTATTCAAGTTCTCGTACTTCATTTCTCAAAAGCAATTCCTTGGGAGACTCGAAGTAAGTGGTATAGAGCAAGAGAAGCCCCACCGCCATAATCAACGTAAGTGATAAAATTCCCAAAGTATTGAGAATGATATCGCCCGTAGTGGTCTTTACACGCTCATATTTACAAGTTTCAGTATCGTAGTAGTATTTTATCCTTGCCATAGCAGATTATACTTTTGCCGGCCTGAAAGGTTTAATAATGTCTTCATTACATTCCAAAAATGGTCCCTCCAAAAGGTCAATGCAGTAGGGGATTGCGGGAAACACTGCATCTAAACACTGCCTGATCGCTTTTGGTTTCCCAGGTAGATTTACGATCAAAGTCTTATTTCGGATGCCTGCAGTCTGCCTTGATAGAATTGCTGTTGGAACATATTGCAGACTCACTGATCTCATCAGTTCACCAAACCCAGGCATCATCTTTTCACACACAGCTTCTGTTGCTTCTGGTGTTACGTCACGTAAGGCTGGCCCTGTTCCACCGGAAGTCACGATGAGGCAACACCCCTTGTTGTCAGCCATATCAATCAATGCTTCTTCAATCAGATTTTGCTCATCGGGAATAATGGCATACTCTTTCTCCCAATCACTTCTCAAATATTCATTGAGTGTTTCGACAATAGCTTTGCCTGGAAGGTCTTCGTAGATGCCTTTGCTGGCCCGATCTGACACGTTGATTATACCGATTCGGGCAGTCATTAAGCTTTAACTTTAAACAATATCTTTTCTGATCGACCTTTCTTAAATACCTGTCGACCTTTGTTGATTCCTTTCCTTAACTCTTTCTGTTGGTCTTCTGGTAGCGCGATGATGTCTTTACACTCTTCAGAGCAACAGCCATTTAACTTCGATGCACATTCTTCACATTGAATAAAAAGGAGGTGACAGCCATCATTCTTGCAATTGGTGTGTGCATCACAAGCTTTTCCACATTGATGACACACACTGACAATGTCTTCAGAAATCCGTTCACCGAGGCGCTCGTCAAAAACAAAATTCTTTCCCACGAATTTATTTTCTAGTCCTTGCTCGTTTACTTGGCGTGCGTACTCAATGATGCCGCCATTTAATTGGAACACATTCTTAAAACCGTTGTGTTTCATCCATGCACTTGCCTTCTCGCAACGGATGCCTCCGGTGCAGTACATGATCACGTTCTGCTCTTTCTTTTCCTCCAGCATCTTCACCACTACTGGCAATGACTCGCGGAATGTATCAACATCAGGTAGAATGGCGTTTTTAAAATGACCCACTTCACTTTCGTAGTGATTTCGCATATCTACAATTACCGTTTCAGGGTCACTTGCGAGTTTGTTAAAAGATATGGCATCCAGATGCTGGCCTGAATTTGTCACATCGAAAG
>JBFWZR010000144.1:0-7888 GCA_050185175.1 Cyclobacteriaceae bacterium | reverse complement strand
CCACGAAAAATCTGGTGTGGTTATGTTAGTTGAGTTGACTAATAATTCGAATCCACTGTTTTCAACCTCACCAATATTGGTTAACACAGAAGTAAATCCTGATGATGCTGGCAGAGGCAAATTGAAGAGAAGATCCGTTGTATTCTTCTTGAAGTAATCAATGGTCGCGCTGATCTTACCGGCCATAATACTGGCGTCAACGCCTACGTTGATTTGCGTAGTGGTCTCCCACTTAAGGTCGGGATTGGCAATCCTCAGAGGCTGAACACTACCCACGACAGACCCACCCAACACCGCAAATGGACCTGTTCCAAACGTTAACTGAGACGCATAGTTTGCGATTTCCTGGTTACCTGTCTTTCCCCAGCTAGCTCTTAGCTTTAGTTCTTCGAACAAGTCTGGTACGAAAGACTCATCGGACAACTTATACCCAAATGCAAATGATGGGAAATAACCAAACTTGTTATTTGCACCAAAGCGAGATGAGCCATCGGCTCGGATTGATCCAGTTAACAAAAACTTGTTAAAGAGTGTGTAATTGAAGCGTCCCAAGTATGACAGCAATGTATTGTCTTCTCTATTGCTGAAAAGGTTATCGTTATTGGTATCACCAAGGCTTAAGTTGTTAGTGGAGATCGCGTCAGTTGGGAAGCCCGGGATGTTAGCATTGAATACCTTAAAGTTGAACTTTTGGTAGGTAATACCGCCCAGTACATCAAACTTGTTGTTCGAGTTGATCTCCTTTTTGTAAGTCATTGTGTATTCAGCCAAGTAGCTAGAGCGATCTAAAGAAGTTACATCTGCGTAACCATTTTGAGGTCCGCCCCTTCTGGTAAGACGACTTACATAAACATCTCTTCTTGAATTTTGGATATCACTTCCAAGGTTGATTTTTGCCGTCAAATCTTCAATGATTTCCACTTGGGTGTAGAAGTTAGCAAGGGTTCTCGTGGTTTGGCTCTTGCTTGTTACTCCTTCCACCAAACTAACAGGGTTATTAACAGTTAGAAGCTGTGAATCAGTCAGTGTACCATCTGCCTGATAAACGGGTTCTGTCGGATCATACAATAGTGATGCATAGATTGGGCCAGCACTCTCGTTAGTGTTTACACCGTCTACACCATTGCGATCGTTGATCAAGCTGGCATTGAGGTTAAAACCCATATTCACTTTCTTGCTAACCTTGGAATCAAGATTTAAGCGGCCGATGTATTTCTCAATACCGGTACGTTTGATAATACCCTGTTGGTTAAAATAGTCCAGGGATGCATAAACTTTCGATCCCCCCATTCCACCATTGATTGAGATATTATGGTCCGAAATTGGTGCTGTGCGATATATCTCATTTTGCCAGTCTGTTCCAGCGCCAATCGCTGCGATGTCAGCAGGTGTGAATACTACGCCATTTCCCTGATCAACCGAAACATCGTTGAGGAACTGGATGTACTGTTGAGTGGACATTACATCCATTTTGTTTGCAATGCTTTGAGTGCCCATGTAGGTGTTGTACCCCACGGTCATCTTATCACTTTTGCCCTTTTTGGTTGTAATCAAAATCACTCCATTGGCACCGCGTGAGCCGTAGATAGCAGTTGCGGAAGCGTCTTTCAGAATTTCGATTGACTCAATGTCGCTGGGGTTTAGCGAGTTCAATGGGTTTCTTGGGCTGATGTTATTACCCAAACTAAATCCGCCACCTGCAGCAGCATCCTCTGGCGTTGCATTCAAGCCGTTTCCAGAAAGATTCGAACTGTTATCGATTGGGAATCCATCGATTACATACAATGGTTCGTTACTCGCGTTAATCGAACTAGATCCTCGTACGCGAACAGAAAGTCCACCGCCTGGTTCTGAACTACTTTGTGAAATCTGAACACCCGCAGCACGACCTTGCATCATTTGATCAACTGAAACGTTGGCCCCTGGGTTAAGGTCACCTGATCGAAGTGAACTCACCGATCCGGTAAGATCACTCTTATTAACAGTACCGTATCCAATAACTACGACTTCTTGAAGAGCCTGAACGTCAGGTTGAAGAGATACATTGATTACAGTCGCGCTGTTTACTGATATTTCCTGAGTGAGGTATCCAACAAAGCTAAATACAAGAACAGAGTTGTCTTGCACAGTGATGGCATAATTACCATCAATGTCTGTGATCGTCCCATTCGTGGTTCCTCTTTCAAGGATATTCACACCGGGTAGTCCGACATTGCTTTCATCGATAACTTTTCCACTTACTCTTATTTCCGCTGGGGTGACTACCGCCTGAGCTTTTTCGGCAGGCCTCTTTCTGATAACAACTGTTTCGTTGGAAATTTCATAAGTGAGTCCATTGGGTAGTAGAATTTGATCAAGGACTTTCTCAACAGGAGAATTGTCTACATCAAGATCTACTTTCGGCAATCCCTTGAGATTGTCGGAGCGATAGAGGAAACGGAATTTGCTTTGACCCTCAATTCTGGTCAACACCTCTTCCAGTGTTGCTTGCTTCATTTGTATCGTCAGGAAAGGGTCCTGCGAGTACACGTTGGCTGATACTTGCATTAGTACCACCAAATTGATCAGAAATGTAAGTTTCATAATGAAAAACAGTTTCCCTCCCACAGGGGAATGTGGTTTGGTTAGGGTTTTTTTCATAGGTTCGGGGTTTGGTAAACATTTGGTTTATTTTAACTAGATGTTGGGGGGGATTGCTGCGAACACTCCCCCCTTTTTTTAATACTCTATGTCATTTAATCATAATAGACCTCCCTTCTATTGTGAATTTGACTTCATGGGTTTTTTCTATCAGTTCAAGGATATTTTCAAAGTTTTCATGCCGCTTTATGTCTCCCGTGAATAGGATATTTTGAGCTTCTTTATTCTCAAAAGTGACATCAATATCATACCAGCGGGAAAGTGTTTTCATAATGCTCGAAAGTGATTGAGCCCGGAATGCAAACCGGCCTTCTCTCCATGCAATAAACTCATGAGGGTCCACATCACGCTTTACAATTCTTCCGTCTTTTCTAACCAGAGAACTCTGCTGATTCGGGTGTAATGATTGTCTGATACCAGGGTTCTCACTCATAAACACATCTACCTTTCCCTCAACGAGAGTTGTGACAGTAAGAGAATCTTCCTTGTAAGATGAAATGTTAAACTCTGTGCCTAGAACCTGTACAACCTGTTGCGATGAAATCACACGAAATGGAATCTGGCTTTCTGCGACATCAAAATATGCCTCTCCCTGAAGCTCGACATCTCGCGTCTCGCCAACGAATGACACAGGAAAGCGAAGAGAACTTTCAGAGTTCAACCATACCTTAGTGCCATCGGCAAGGGTCAGTGCAAACTCTCCTCCGCGTGGGATCTTCAGCGTGTTATATCTAACTTCTCTTGGCGTTTCCTCGCCTTGCGTGTACTCCAATGATGTCCCTTGGCTATTGATTTTGCTTCCTCCAGCATTGAGTGACAAATTCTGTCCAGCGGACAATTCATAGGTGGAACTGTCGTCAAGTATTAGGATAGCCTTATCGGTACCAGGTGAGATAAGCGTTGCAGGCTGTGTATGAGCGGTCTCAGGTTGCGGTTTCGGTGTTTCTCTAAAATAATTTCCAGCCACTGCAATCAGAGCAATCGCGGCCGCAGCACTGGTTGTCCAAGTGATCCATCTTCTGTTTGATCCAACTCCCTGCTTCGTGCCCATACTCTGCTCAACTTTTTGCCATGCCTGCATAGTATTAGCTGGCCAGTTCTCAAAATTGGAGCCTTCTCGGTAGTATCTCTTTGCGTTCTCAAAAAGCTTCTTATGCTCGTCACTCTCATTTAACCAGGTGTTAAATGCCAGCTCCTCTTCCTGCGATAAAGATCCATTGATCTTTTTCCAAATAATTTCAAAATCCATTACTGTGCGTTGTGTGTAATGACACCAAAAGACCCGAAATGGGTGACAAGGATTCTCCTTTTACAAAGAATGAATTGGCGAGGACAACTGGGAAAGAACTTCCCTGAGCTTTTTTTTGGCTCTTAAAAGTTGAGTTTTTACTGTGTTTTCAGAGATATGAAGGCTATCAGCGATCTCTCTTTGCTTTTTGCCTTGGATGTATTTTAAATCAAAAATTTTTGCCATTTCCTCGGGCAACTGGCAAAGCGCGTGCTTTATTGGTTCAACCACTTCGGGGTCGTTATCAGCAAGTTCTCCATCGTTAACCTCGGTTGCTTCCAGGTATAAGAGCTTATGCTTATCGGAAACTTTTAGGTCTCTGAGGTGATTAAGGCACCTGTTTCTGACAGCCTGAAACAGATAAGATTTTAGCGATCCGGTTATATTAATATGTTCAGCGTTTTCCCAGATATAGATAAACAGAGCTTGAACGATATCTTCACTTTCTTGCCTGCCGAAAACAAACCTTTCAGCGTATCGTGTTAAATCAGAATAATAATCGTTGAACAGGGCCTTGAAGACATCCCTGTTTCGGTTCTTAACCTCACTTATTATTATGTTTTCGTTGACCTTCACTTGTTTAGGTTCATTTTAAATATACAATTTAATGTTAAACATAAGGTCTGCGGCAACAGCTGTATATTTGAAAATGTCCAGTTCTGGGCTTCTAGCTTAGGCTAACATTACATTGACTCGTTAATATATACTATTTCTGTTGCATGACTGATAGTCCGAATATTGCGAGTCTTAATTTTTGAGAACTTTGGATATGCCTTCTAATTCAAGCCTTAGTCCTCTTTTCACCTATATCAATCGCTTCGTTGACTTGACGGAGGAAGAGAAAGGTATTTTGGCCAGCCAGGTTACCGTAAGGAAGTATTTAAAGAACCAGTTTATCGTGCAGCAAGGTGATGTGTGCCGCTTTGAAAGCTTTATTCTGACCGGATGTGCCCGCGCCTTCCATGTGGACAACGAGGGACAAGAGCATATTGTAATGCTCGCGATCGAAAACTGGTGGATATCTGATCTGGGCAGTTACCTGTCGCAGAGTCCGGCATTCTATAACGTGCAATGTCTTGAAGCCACGGAAGTCGTTCAATTTCCCTTCGAGAACCTGGAGCTGTTGTATGAGAAGATACCAAAGCTGGAACGGTTCTTCCGGATCATCATTCAAAAAGCGTTTGTCTCCTCAGAGAAAAGAATCGTGCGCAACCTGAGTTTGTCTGCCAAGGACCGATACCTGGAGTTTCGTAAACAATACCCCGCCATAGAACAGCGCGTACCACAATACATGATCGCTTCCTATCTCGGGATGACGAAAGAATTTCTAAGTAAAGTGAGAAGCCAACTGATCTCAGATCAATGATGTTAATCTACATTAACATTTTTCCTTAATCCTTTTCAACCTGCGTTTTTAACCTTGTTTGTCGCCCTGAGGGCAGGCAGGAGATGACCTTTGCCATACAATTTCAAAACAAAAATGTTATGGTAAAACTACTTGAAAAACTAAGCGATTTGAACGACCTCGTGATCCAGGGAAAAGCAATGGAAGCCTTTGAAAGGTATTATCACGAAGATGTGGTAATGCAAGAAAACGACAATGCCCCTACCGTAGGGAAAGATGCAAACAGGAAGCGTGAAGAAGAATTCTTTGCGTCTGTAACCTCCTTCAGAAGTGCCAAGCCCTTGAAAGTAACTGTTGGCGAAGATGTAACTATGGTGAAATGGCATTATGACTACACACACAAAGAATGGGGAGAAAGAAATTACACGCAGGTGTCCGTGCAGGAATGGAAGGACGGCAAGATTGTGAAAGAACAATTTTTCTACGGCAACTAAATAATGAATACTACTATGAATACATCATCATTTGGTTGGTCTGAATCACTTTCACCTCTGATGTTGAGAGTATTTCTCTCAATTGTGATTATGGCTCATGGCGCACAAAAACTCTTTGGATGGTTTGGTGGTTATGGATTTGAGGGGTCAATGGGTTACTTCACTCAGTCGGTTGGACTTCCCTGGGGGCTTGGTCTGTTTATCATACTCTTGGAGTTTTTTGGAGCGATATTACTTCTGCTCGGTATAACTACTCGTCTGCTGTCTGCACTTTTTATTGGTCTGGCCTTTGGCATCGTGTTAAATGTGCATTTACCAAATGGATTCTTTATGAACTGGTTTGGGAATCAGGCTGGTGAGGGATACGAGTTCTTTTTGTTGTGGACGGGCATGGCCATTTCGCTCATCACAACAGGAGGCGGTCGTTTGTCTGTCGATTACTATTTGCAAAGATCAAAGATTGGGATGATACTGGTCAACGGATCGGTTGTGGTAGTTACAGCATTGGGCTTTTGTCAGTTTCCAATCTAGCGTTACACTCTGGTTACGGAAACTAATTCAACCAACTCTGACTTACCCTTAAGCTCAGCTTTCCCAAGCGAGTGGACTATATAATTGCTCGTGAGGGAAAGCTTTTTGCTTAGTGCGTTTGATACTAGCAGATCCACATTGTGCTCCCTGCAGAGCCCCTGGATTCTGGCGGTAGCATTCAGAATATCTCCCGTAAAAATAATTTCCTTCTTGAGTGCACCGATCTCTCCGGTGGTGACATGACCGAAGTGAAGGCCTGCCTTGAATGTCGGTATGAAACCATACTTGTTTTCATAGTAACGTGCTCTCTTCTGAAGATCGGATTTCATTGAGAAGAAGCACTCTACGCAGTTGTTGTTTTTTATTCCTTTCTGAAGGCTCCATGAAATGACGACTTCGTCACCAATGTATTGATAGACCTCTCCCTCATGATCGATGATGGGATTGGAAAGGTCGGCATAGTAATCTTTGAGTAGATCAAAATACCGGATGTGGCCCAGTTTCTCTGCTGCCGTAGTGGAATCCTTCATATCGAGAAACATAAACAATCTTTCCTCTTCTTTTGGTGAGTGGTACTTCCCGGTGAAGAAATTGGTGAGCACGGAGTGCCCGAGGTTTTCGCTTATCCCTGAGTAGATCAGACACAACATCAATGAAAAACTCATTTGCAACATCGTGCTCAAAAAGGTGATGCTGAAGATGAACTCTTCAAAGCGTTTCCAGACATGCGCATCAAGTATCGACAATCCTGTTTCCATGCTCGCTGCAACTGGAAAGGTGATTGTGATAATAACAAGCATAACGGTGAGGTAGAACAGGAACTTATAGATGATCTTTCTGGCGAAGCTTCGTTGGCTAAAAAGTCCTGCGAGTACTACCATCTCGAGAGTTCCGATCAGCAAACCAACAATCGCAATCGCGATAGTGGCAAAAGCAAAAATGGACCAGTCTAACCTGATGGCTGTTGGCAAAGAAGGATCAACGCCCCCCATGGCAGCCATCTCCACCGCCAGAAACACCCACCCTGTTACTACCCAGATGATAGTAAAGGGAATGGTGCGCGCAAGATTACGTCCTAGTCGCGGGGACAATGACTAGTTGTTCTGCTCTTCAACAAATCCATTTTCTGTGAGCACTTCCACTTTCTCGGTGTGTGCTTCCACTTCTTCTTCCGTGAACCACGCATCACGAAGTTCCTTTTTGGAAAATAACTCGAGTTGATCGCCAAAGTGCGGTGAGTTTTTTTGAGTGGAGTTGCCATAGCTGAGTAGTACTTTTGCTTTTGGCTTATCGCCAAATTCAATCACACCTACCCACGAGTCACCACCACCCACATAGCTGTGCTTCTCATCACCGCCACCCGGCCATGCTACTCGGAACACACCCATCGCGCCATCAATGCCATTGGCAGGAAGGTCTTTGCCAGCATAGGCGATTCGATAGTAATCACCCCATGCCACATCGAGTGATCCAAAAGTTTTCTCAACTTCATTGGCGGCCTCAACTAGTAAGTCAACGGCTCTTTTGGGATCGGCAAGTCCGTCAGGTGTTTCCATCGGGCGATTGATGTCCCACGGTGTAGTGTAATTT
>JBFWZR010000143.1:0-8002 GCA_050185175.1 Cyclobacteriaceae bacterium | reverse complement strand
TCTGGTTGTCACCATAATTTTTTTCAACCCCGTTTTCTTCGTCAGCAAGGCACTCAGTCATGGTGATATCCAGCAGTGGGAAGCATCTTCGAAAGCTTTGAGAGATTATCGCACAGAAACAGGGGACGAGGGTCTTTGGGCACCTTCAATGTTTAGCGGTATGCCTGCCTATTTGATTAATATGGACTGGAGCAACGGAGTCATTGTTGCAATAAAAAAGGTATTTTCTGTTGGCCTTCCTCATCCAGTGGTTAATATCTATTGGGCATTTCTCAGTTATTATGTTCTTCTCCTCGTTTTCAGAGTGCGGCCTATGCTGGCTATTGCGGGCGCTCTCGCTTTTGGTCTTTCATCCTATTTGATTGTTGGAATGGCTGCCGGGCACAACGCCAGAGTGGGCGCGATTGCATTTATGCCATTGGTTATCGCAGGTATTCATCTGGCTTTTTCCGGTAAGCGACTGATGGGCTTTGTGGTTACTGCGCTGGGATTGTCACTTCACTTTCGTGAGAACCACTTGCAGATCACCTATTATATGATGCTGATCGTGCTGGTGTACGGCATCGTTTATTTGATTGCCGCACTGCGAGAGAAGTCGATACAGGATTTCTTTAAGAATATTGCCGTCCTGATTCCTGCCGTGGTGCTTGCGGTAGGAACATTTCTTGGTCCTATGTGGGCAATTGCTGAGTACGGTGAATTCTCAATTCGCGGAAAGTCTGAGCTTGCGTCCAACGGAGAGGGTACGGGAGGTCTCGATCGCGACTACGCGTTCTTCCATAGCAGCGGAATGTTGGAGTCATTTACACTGATGATCCCTAATGTGTACGGTGGCAGTAGCTCCGACTATCTGGTGCAGGATGAAGAGAGCAACACCTATCAGGCTCTAATGCAAAGTGGAGACAACAACACTGCAAACCAATTGGCAAGATTTAGCTCTGCCTATTGGGGCCCGCAAGCATATACTGCACCTTACTATGGTGGTGCCATCATTTGTTTTCTGTTCGTGATCGGAATTGTGTTTGCAGACAAAAAATACGTGTGGTGGCTGGTGACCATCAGCGTATTGGGTATGATGATCAGTTGGGGTCGACACTTTCAGGCTCTCAATTATTTTCTGTTCGACTACCTGCCGGGGTTCAACAAGTTTCGATCAGTAACCTTTGCGATTGTCATCACACTTTTTGCAATGCCATTGCTCGGTATGCTTGGTCTCGAAAAATTATTTGAAGAAGGAATCAATCCCGCCACCAAAAAGAAGCTACTGATTGCATTCGCGGCCACCGGAGGCATCTGCCTTCTTGCCGCTCTTTCTGCCGGGATGGCAAGTTTTCTCAGAGAAGGTGAAGGGCAGTTGCCTGCCTGGTTTACTAATGCATTGCGTGAGGATAGAAGGGAACTGTTCCGTGGTGATGCCATCCGATCGTTCTCTTTTATACTTGGAATTTTCGTCTTACTATACCTTGACGTTCGCAAAAAGATTTCTCCGTTTGGTTTTTATGCGTTCCTCATATTCATGGTGGCGATCGATATGTCTGTAGTGGACAGGCGCTACTTCGATTCATCCAACTATCAAAGAAGAAGGACTGCAAATTTTACTCCCACCGCTGCAGACGAGGAGATTCTGAAAGATAAAAGTTACTACCGCGTGTATAGTCTTCAGGAATCTTTTAGTCAGGAGGCTCGCACTTCTTATTTCCACAATTCACTTGGAGGTTATCACGGGGCTAAAATCCGGAGGTATCAGGATTTGTATGATTCATGTTTGAGTAGCGAAACAGATGAGTTTATTCAAGACGCGCAAACCGGTGGGCTTGACTTTAATAAATACGGTGTGCTGAACATGCTCAATACAAAGTACATCGTGTTCGGACCAGACAAGAACAATATCATCGACAATCCAGCAGCCAACGGTAATGCGTGGTTCGTTAGTCAGCTCATGAATGTAAGTTCACCGACTGAAGAACTTGCAAAAGTCTGCGACATCAATACCCGCACGGCTGCGGTGATTGATAATTCGAAATTCCAGGTAGAAAAATTTGGCTATGATAGCGCTTCACGCATCGAACTCAAAAAGATGCAACCGCCCTATTTGAAATACGAATCAGAGTCAGCCTCCAATGGTCTTGCTGTATTTTCTGAGATTTACTATCCCAAAGGATGGAAGGCGACCATCGATGGTGCTGAAGCTAAAATATTGCGAGTGGACTATGTCCTTCGTGCCTTGGAGATTCCTGCGGGTAAGCATGTCATAGAATTCCGATTTGAACCTTCGGCATATGTGATAGGTGACAAAGTTGTGCTTGCTTCTTCATGGTTATTGCTGTTGGTTCTGCTCGGCAGCTTGGGCTGGAGCTTCAAAAAATCCTAGTTCATTCGATGAGTTTGCTCTCGGTATTTCGCGAAAATTATCAGGGTGAGCCTATTGTAGTCAACGCTCCCGGTCGTATCAATTTGTTAGGAGAACATCTGGACTACAACCTCGGTCAGGTGATGCCGTCCGCGATTGATAAAAAAATTCAGTTTGTCACTTGTGCCAGCAACACAGACTCCATTTCAGTTAACGCCTTTGATCTTCGGGAATCACGGAGTTTCAAAATCAGCGAACTCGTTCCGGAAAGAGGATGGTTAACATACCTCAAAGGTGTGGTTCAGGGAATAAAGAACCGCGGAATTGAAATTCGTGGTGTGCACTGTGTTTTCGGTGGAAATATTCCGGAGGGAGCAGGCCTTTCTTCTTCCGCGGCATTGTGTTGTGGTTTTGCCTTTTCACTCAATGAAATTTTCGATCTCAAGCTTAGTCGGAAAGACATCGCTGAGATAGCGCAGTTCGCTGAGCATGAGTTTGCCAGAGTGAAGTGTGGAATAATGGATCAATACGCTTCACTGTTCTCAGAACCTGACCATCTGCTCCTTTTGGATTGTCGATCAATGGATCATCAACTCATTCCTTTCAAGCAAGAGATATTTAATATTCTTCTCGTGGACTCCAAAGTGAAACACAGTCTGGCGGATTCCGCGTACAACGATCGAAGACAATCCTGCGAGGAAGGTGTTAAGATTCTCAATAGTCGATACGGCAAAATTAACTCACTTCGAGATGCTTCTTTGGCGCAGCTAATCGATGTTCGAACAGAGATGGGCGAGGTTACCTTTAATCGATGCGAATACGTGTTGCGCGAAATGGGGCGTGTGAGCAGAGGGGTTGAGCTTTTAGGTAAGGGTGATTTGAAAGGATTCGGGCGTTTGATGTACTCAAGTCATGAGGGGCTAAGTAAGAGTTATGAGGTTTCATGTGTTGAAACAGATTATTTGGTTGATCTCGCGAAGGACTTTGGTTTGATTGGTTCCCGCATGATGGGTGGTGGTTTTGGTGGTTGCACAATTAATTTAGTTTCAAAGGCTCAACAAGATTCATTTTCGGAGTTGGTGTTCTCGAGATATAAAAATCGGTTCGGCATCGAACCTGAAATCTATGAGGTGAAAACAGCCCGCGGAGTTCATCGCTTGATCGAATGAAATTTGACTTCGATCTGGTAAATTGCATACCCACAATCACGGAATTTGATGAACAGGATTGACCGTCTTACCGCTATTCTCATTCAACTGCAAACCAAGCGCATTGTGAAAGCGGAAGAGGTGGCTGATCGTTTTGAGATTTCTCTTCGTACCGTTTATCGAGACGTCAAAGCGTTGATGGAGGCAGGGGTGCCTATCGGTTCAGAGGCTGGCAAGGGTTATTTTATTGTGGATGGTTATCATCTTCCACCGGTCATGTTCAACGAGGAGGAAGCAGGTTCAATGTTGCTCGCGGGTAAGTTGGTGGAGAAGATGACTGACAAGTCAGTGAGGCAGGCATTTGAATCAGCCATGAATAAGATCAGAGCCGTGCTCAAGGAATCTGAAAAAGATCACCTCGAGCACCTTGACGAAGTAGTGCATGTGCACTATCGTCAGTGGACGAGGACACCTGAGCTGCCCAACCATTTCATGACTGACATTCAAAAGGCTGTC
Source organism: Cyclobacteriaceae bacterium (assembly GCA_050185175.1). Taxonomy (GTDB): domain Bacteria; phylum Bacteroidota; class Bacteroidia; order Cytophagales; family Cyclobacteriaceae; genus ELB16-189. The sequence goes on along the minus strand of JBFWZR010000143.1, from coordinate 3,988 downwards.
GCCAATAAGATCGTACTTAAAATCACTTACCTCAGTTCTAAAAATGAAACAACCGAGCGCGAGGTCGAGCCAATCGGTTTGTTTTTTTATTCCGGGGCCTGGCACCTGATCGGCTGGTGCAGGTTGCGCAAAGGATATCGTGACTTCCGATCCGACCAGATCAAAGAGATGATACTGACGGGGAATAATTTTGACGGAAAAAATCTGCTTTCTCTACAAGAATATTTCAAAACTGCTGACGTAGATGGCAATAGGCGATTGATCAAGGTAAGGTTGACTTTTGATAAACAAGGACTCTCATCCCGGCCATTCTACGGGTCAATCAATGAGAAGGACCTTGGCGACAGAGTTCAGGTGGATTTTCTTATGGATAACCTGGACCATGCCGTGCGCTGGCTTTTTATGTTTGGTACTAGCGTGGAGATAGAAGAACCCGAAGAGCTCAAAACGCTGGTGAGCAGGCGAGCTGAAGAACTTTTTCTGCACTACTCCAAGGTCAACGAGCTCACCGATCCTTCCTAAAATTTTTTAGAGTCTTTTTGTCTGCTGACATAATGTTGTCCTAGAGGCCGCTTGCTTTGAGTGAGAATACGAATCACTCATACTACTAGGTTTACAACTTAATTGCTTCAAACTATGAAAATCAACCTAAAATGGCTGGGGCTTGGCTTTTTGACCTGGCTCATACCCTTCATCGTTTCCTTCGGGTTTTATGATCGTTCAGGAAGCCTGGCCACCAGTGAAGACTTATTTAAATCGGTTATGATTGTGGTGTCATCAGTAGTAGGAGGTTGGGTTCTCTTTAGCCTGTTCAAAGGTGTGAAAGACTCATTTGTGAAATGGAGCTGGATAATAGGGGCCTTTTTGTTATCTCTTAATTGGGTACTGGACCTGGTAATTTTAGTTCCGTTTGCGAAAATGGACGGCTGGTTCTATTTTGAATCCATTGGTATTCGATATCTCCAAATACTCGCCTTTAGTGTTACAATTGGATTTACAATTAGATATTTTCAGAAGTCATGAGAAAGGTAATACTAAACGTGGCCATGAGCCTTGACGGATTGATTGAAGGGCCTAAGGGTGAGTACGACTGGTGCTTCACTGACGATGACTACGGCATGACAGAGTTCCTTAACCGCATTGATGCAGTGTTTTACGGAAGGAAGAGTTATGAAATGATGATGAACACAGGTGATGGTGCCAATCCATTTCAGCAAAAGAAGAGTTATGTCTTCACTAACAGTGTGGCTGAATTTTCAGGTTGTGAGGTGGTAAGTGGTGATGTTGTTGCCAAAGTGAAATCGGTCAAGGCAAGCGAAGGGAAAGATATTTGGCTCTTTGGTGGTGCTTCCCTCACGACTACACTTCTCAATCACAAGCTTGTTGACGAGTTGCTGCTCGCAGTGCATCCGATTGTTTTAGGAAGGGGTAAAGCAATGTTTGAAACTGATGGACGAATTCAGACCAAACTGATCGCATCTAAACCGTATCCCAGCGGTTTGGTGTCCCTGCACTATGAGGTGATTTAAAAATTGTGAAAGCCATGAATAAAAAGAAGCTAGGGAAAAGAACTAAGCCAACTAAAAAATCAGCCAAGGCCGTTAAAGCAAGCAAGAAAAAGAGTTGGAAGGAGAAGCTTGACGGCAAAGCTGTCTTTGAAGTCAAGGTTACTGACAAGAAGTTTGCAGATATTCCAGCCAACAGTAAAATGTTAATCGCCACTCCGAAAATAGTGGATGGGTATGTTCGCAACATACCAACCGGCACTCAGTCCTCAATTCAAACCATGCGTAATGACCTGGCGATTGAATACGGAGCGGAATATACCTGCCCCGTCACCAGTGGAATATTTTTGAGAATCGTTGCAGAAGCTGCGTTTGAAGAATACAAATCCGGAAAACCTTTGAAGTCGATAGCCCCTTTTTGGCGTATGGCCGATGAAAAGTCACCTTTGGCCAAAAAGGTTTCGTTTGGTCCCGAGTTCATCAAGAAAATGAGGAAAAAGGAAGGCTTGGAACCCAAAAAATAATTCCGACAGCCCCGAAATCAACTGGCATAGCCGCCATCTATATTTGCTGCGTTATTGACCCTCTGATTGAACATAACGCAGTTGGTCCAGGAAGTAGAGGCGGTGTACCTCACCCTGGACGAAGAGATATCCAACTTCAGGCATTCGTCCGGGCTGCACTGCAAACCCGGGTGCGGTAAATGCTGCCTTAAGCCTGACATAGAGGCTACCACCCTTGAGTTTATTCCTTTTGCCTACCACTTGTACAAAGAAGGGAAAGCCATTGAATGGTTGAGTAATCCCAACTTGAACAATTCTATTTGTGCTATTGTCGATACCAACCTGGAAAATGGCCATTGCTCTTCGTACGCTACACGCGGATTGATTTGCCGTCTGTTTGGCTTCTCAGCTCGAATGAACAAATACGGTCATAAGGAATTGGTGACTTGCCAGGTTATCAAGACTGAACAGCCGGGTCAGTTTCTTGCAGCCTATGGCGAAGTAGTAGCTGGCTCTCCCATCCCTTTGATGCGTGACTATTATATGAAACTGCGCGCAGTGGATTGGGAACTAAGCAACCAGTTTTTCCCCATTAATGTGGCTATCAGAAAGGCTATCGAGACTGTTCTACATTATTACTCCTACCGCGAAGACGAGAGTGTAACCATTAGCTGATCACCGAGTATTCCTTTTCATAACCTCAGGATTATGATAAAGAACTACCTCCTCATCGCTATTCGGTCTTTTAAGAAAAATCGCGCCTATTCACTTCTGAATGTCTTTGGACTGACCATCGGTATCACGTGTGCCATGATCATTTTTCTTTTCGTTTACGATGAACTGACCTATGATCACAATCATGCGAAACGGGATGTCATTTATCGTCTTAACAATGGTTATCATCTTCCCAACAACGGGGGTTTTGAAGTGTATGCTGCTGGTGGACCCATAGTCGGAGAGATGCTGGTTAAGGACTACCCTGAAATCAAGCAGGCAGTTCGTTTTCGTAAGATAGAGAACAAGGTCATTCAGCGGCCGGGTGATGATGCGAGAACTTATGAGACAGTGATGGCTGCAGATTCTAACGTCTTTAAAGTCTTCACTTTCCCTCTTTTAGCTGGCAATCCTGAGACCGCATTGGTAGAACCCTTGACAATGGTGATCACCGAAAGCATGGCCAAAAAATATTTTAACCGTACAGATGTGTTGGGTGAGACATTGTATTTCCCTGAAGATACGGTTACTGTGAAAATCACGGGCGTGATGAAAGACTATCCATCGAATACGCACCTCAAGTTTGACTTCATGCTCTCATTTGAGTCACTCAAGACACTTAACTATCACCTGACCAGTTGGTGGAACTATTCATTCTATACCTATCTGGAATTAGAAGAGGGTGTTAACATTCCTGCCCTTGAGGACAAGATCAAATTTATCTCAAGGAAATACATTGCCGATCAGGAAGACTACTCAGGTTATAAACAAGAGTATTCGCTCATTCCTTTTAGTAACATACACCTTCAATCAAATATCAGATCTGAGATGGAAGCGAACTCCAAAGCTTCCTATGTTTACATCTTTATGATCATCGGCATTTTTATTCTGGTGATAGCCTGCATCAATTTTATGAACCTGGCTACTGCAAGGTCAGCCATGCGTGCCAAAGAAATCGGGTTGCGCAAAGTGGCCGGTGCATTTCGTGAGCAACTGGTGGGGCAGTTTTTGAGCGAGTCCGTTCTGATGGCCTTTGTAGCCATGGTGCTTTCCTTGGGGCTTACCTATCTTCTTCTGCCTACGGTCAATGATTTTAGCGGGAAACATCTCGGTTTGTTTAATAATAATATGGCGTGGATCGCCATGGTGTTAATTACCATCCTGGTGGGTTTGCTCGCAGGTAGTTATACCTCATTTTTTCTGTCGGCTTTTCGCCCTGTTGAAACATTGAAAGGAAATTTCAGAACAGGCACTAAAGGCAATATT
>JBFWZR010000142.1:4447-8399 GCA_050185175.1 Cyclobacteriaceae bacterium | reverse complement strand
TTCCGAGGGCGGAGAGTTTGATATTTACGCTTCCGGTGAATTCGATGGGCCGGTGGGCATTGAGGTTGTTTCATCAACCGGGGTAGTTGTTTTCCGCCAGCAGATATCATCTCTGGAAAAGTCGAAGAGTTTACAAATAAGCCTGAATGAAAGGTTGGCAACGGGGGTTTATATCATTCGTTTGGCTGGAGGTTCATCCATTTCTGTTCAGAAATTAGTTGTCAGATAGTCCTGGTTGCCTGTTTGTGTAAATCAGGAATAGTTAAATTTGCACTTTCCCTTGGCTCCGTAGTACAATGGATAGTATTTCAGATTCCCCTGCCTGCCGGCAGGCAGGGATTCTGATGGGAGTAATGATATATTTGTACGTCATAAAGAGCGAATTAAATGGCGACCTGTACGTGGGTATCTGCAAACAAGTCGAGGTTAGACTACGAGATCATAGTCAAGGGAAAAACAGATATACCAAGGGTTTGCGTCCGTGGCGACTAGTTCATCAAGAGATTTTTCCGGATTGGCTATCGGCACGAAAACAAGAAAAGTATTATAAGAGTGGATCAGGGAAAGAATATTTGAAAAGAATTTTGGCTCCGTAGTACAATGGATAGTATTTCAGATTCCGATTCTGAAGATACAGGTTCGATTCCTGTCGGGGCTACTAGTTTTCCCTCACAACTGATCTATTTATCGTCAACGGTAAACTCCAGTGTTTCAAATACATAGTTGTTACCATCCACGCCTACAAGTGTGACGGAGTAGGTTCCCGGGACATCGGATGCATAGTATGTATACGAAGTAGCCTGTTGACTGACGAGAAGGTGAGGCTCCCAGGCCAACTGGGTTCTCATGTCTGGTCGAGTGTTGGCTTGAGGTTTAGATGATGTGGATGGTTTTTTGCGATGAACCCGTAAATATGATTTTGTAGTTGATCCAAACTGATCCGCAGGCAAGTAGGTGTCCGAGTAAGTGAAGAAACCGATGGCTCCGGTAAAAATTTCACCACCAGCCTCAAACTGTCGTGGATAAATTTCGATGCGTTCTATTTTCAATGGATCAAAATTTAAGATGTCTTCATCGCTGCATACGATACCATTCAGGGCGATCAAAGTTCGGTTCATATCGCCCGTTCTGTTGTCCATGTTTCGGATAAGAAGCTCCCTGCGATTATCCGTTTTTCTAATGGTGACCACAGGGATATATTCAATGATATGGTCCGCCATCGTTGGGAATCTGGCATAATCATCCAGGCGATAGACTAGCCTATCCTTGTCAGCAAAGAAACCTGCTATTTGTGAGGATTCTGATTTTACTCCCTCATAAATGCTTTGAATTTGTACTTGTTGACTTTTCTCCACGAGCCAGGATTGTATATCGGTATTTTGGAGTTGTAGAGTTTCCGTTTCGACAAAATTGTAATTAAAGAGAAACGAAGAATCCAAACTCACGGTGAAGTTGTTTGTTCCGGAGAAGATCAACTGGTCAGCTGGATACCGAGGATCAAGAGAAATTTTGAAAGTGCCGTCTGAATTGGTGGCCGCTGAATAGACTTTATGCGACTCTCCAACTGTGGTCAAGTGAAATCTATGGTTAGCAGTTGTCGCTCCATCTTGACTTATCATAGTCCCTTCGATTAACTCTCCTCTAAAGTCGGGTAGAAATTTTAGACTGGGTGTTTCTTGATCACTGTTACCAGATTTTATTGATAGAAAATTTCGAGTTGATTCATCCAAAGGCCACCGTGTCATAATGTAGGGAGTTGTGGGGCCAAAGAAATGGCTTACTAGATTGTGACCCTCATTTTCCAGTGGTTGCTTCTTTTGAATAACAAGTGTCGCAGCAATCGGCTCGTCAGTACTAAGTGTCAGCTTAATCTCCTCGCGAGGTTTGAACGTTAATTTGTTTAGCGACAAACTTGCTTTAAGACTGTTGATACTATCGATACCTTTCCCAAGTGAGACCCGTGCTTCGATTTCAAAATTGGATAAGTGCACATTATTTTTGTTGTCAATCAGAGCTACACTATATGATATACCTGGTTTTGGAGCGAAGTTAATTGTGCCATATCCGTCTTGAGATTTAATATCGACTAGCGTCTCGGATCCATTAACAATTTTCAGCTGCGCGGGAACAATTTCACCTTCCTGATTTTTGATTTCATAGGCTATTGATTCACTTTCACTATTTCTCGAAAAGAATTGTGCAAAAAGCGAATCCTGGCTTTTAGTTTTTTCAAATAAACTCTTTGGAATGGCCACATAAGGATTTAACAGTGTGATTTTTTGTTGCGTGATTGCGGCAAGTCCAAAATTTCGTTGCCATTGAGTATACACCAGCAGGGTATACACTCCCGACTTCAAATAAGACGGTAGATAGAGTGTGGCCGAACCCTTTCCTTCATACAACTCAGCTTTCAGTTGAAGTACAGGTTGTTTGTTTGGATCAAGGAATTCAATATAAGCTACGCGACTGATTAGAAATTGTGGAGAAGAAACAGGTGCTGAAATGGCGACTTCTAATTCCTCACCCGGAATAAATGAATATCGGTTCAAGAAAACTACAAGCTCTTCTTGAGGGAGATTGGTAGGGTCAGGATACTGTGCCGACAGCGATTCTGACGCAGCCATAATTACATATAGCGTTAAAAGCCCTATTGAATTTCTCATTCCCAGAAGTCAGGTCTTTTATTGGAGCCATCATGATAAGTGCAATCTGCACACCTGATTTTGCAAAAGACCGCGGTTGCAGGAGAGAGGAAGTAACACAAGCTATAAGCAAATTGGTTTCGTTCCATGAACTCTCCCAGTTGGTCCGCGGGTAATAATATCGCTTCTTCATCAAAACAGTTGACAATAAATGGATCAAGCACACGGTATCCATCTTTTTGGAAATCGCGTGGGGCATAGAATTGCCTTACTGCTCTCTCTTGTACCACATCGAAGAATCCCAAAACGGGTTCAGTTGCGTTGGCTACGTTGTGAATGTTGCCTGTAATTGTACCGACCTGTATATCAAAAAGGAATCCTTGGCTGTTACTTTCATCAATTAAATTCCAAAAACGATATGACTCCTCTGATAATGCAAACTGTTTTGCCAAAATACTGTAACGCATTTTCATAAAGCCACTATCGGAGTGAAACCTATGAATCGGCTGACGAATAACTTCATTTTCGCCTTCGAGCATAGCTTTGATGTTAATGTCTTTGATCGAATCCGAACTCCAACATATCTGTACCTGAAGGGAGTCGTTTGGCGAACCAAGTTCACGAATCACGAAATTGTTTCCTCCGGTCCACTGCCATCGTGACGGATTAGGAACTTCAAGTTGATATGTTGAGGTCCATTCCCAGCGGAAATATTTTACCTGGTCTGGATTGGATCGCGAGTCGATAAAGAAATTAAAGTAGCCGGCAAACTGGTTGGTTGGTGTTGGTGCAGGTTCAAATTCCACGTAGAGAGAATCGAATTCGGGAGTTGGAACCATCGCAGCGGGATCAGATTGATACTCATCTCCATCGCTGGTGATGATGTGTAAGCTGTAGTTGGTATTCGGTTGTGCAGCAAAAGGATTGCTGCTTTCATAATATCCGGGAGAAGATTCCTGAAAGTTGAGACGATTTGAGTTTTCAGATTCAATCCAAACAGTTGCACCGGTTTCAGGTTCCGCGGCATCAATGCTATTCAATGGTTTTGTTCGCGATAAAATAACCAGTTGTTTTTCCGGGTCGCTGGTAAGCCTTGCGTCCACCACGAGCAAATCCTCAGTGTCGATCTGCTCCAGATCAATTTCAGTGAGGCACATGCTCATCAGTACGAGTATAGACAGAAGGAGAATATGGTTCAATACCTGTTTCAAAATGTGAGGTTATAGGTTATTGAAGGAATGGCGGTGCCGAGCACAGCCAACTGATACCCCTTTATCCTTCCATTCGTATTCGTAAAGAAGACAGAGTAG
>JBFWZR010000142.1:0-4347 GCA_050185175.1 Cyclobacteriaceae bacterium | reverse complement strand
GGAGAATATGGTTCAATACCTGTTTCAAAATGTGAGGTTATAGGTTATTGAAGGAATGGCGGTGCCGAGCACAGCCAACTGATACCCCTTTATCCTTCCATTCGTATTCGTAAAGAAGACAGAGTAGACATTTTTTCGTGCCAATACATTGTAGATCGACAGTGACCAATATGCATGACCAATTTTTTTCAGTTTGTGTGATCCCTCGATGTTCATACTAACGTCAACCCGGAAGTAGTTCGGTATCCGGTAGCTGTTGCGATCGGAGAAGTGCGTGATCTGCACCCCATTGAGGGAATACCTTGCCGAGGGATAGGTCACTTTTCTGCCCGAGGTATAGATCACGTTCATTGAAAAGCTAATCCTCCGGGTCTTTTTGAAATTGGCCACGATGCTGAGGTCGTGAGGTTTTTCGAAGTTGGATGAAAAATAATTGCCTTTATTGATTCGATTTTCTGAAAACTCAGAATCAAATTTTTGCTGAGATCGGCTGTAGGTGTAGCCAATCCAGCCGTTCAATTTTCCATTCGGTTTTCTAAGCAAAAGTTCAAGCCCGTAAGCCCGACCTACACCTTGGATTACACCTGTTTCTAGAGATTCGTTGAGCACCAGGTCAGCCCCGATTTTATAATCGAGAATATTGTCCAGAGTCTTGTAGTAGGTCTCGGCCGAGAACTCCAGATTATTTTTTGGCAAGTCACGATAATAACCCAACGAGTATTGTACAGAAGTTTGCGGGGCGAAATTGGGATCAGATAGTTTCCAGGTGTCGGTTGGAGAAACAGAAACCGTGCTCGTAAGGGCGTGAATGTATTGTCGCATCTGCGTAACTCCAGCTTTAATCGATGACTGGTTTGAAAGCGAGTACTTGCCAGACAAACGAATCTCCGGACCATGATACGTGTCGATCACATCACCATCGTTAAATGACTCTGAACCAATTTGAGTATTACTATTTCTCGGACTTCCCGGCTGATAAAAATTAATAATTCTGGCGCCAAATGCTGTGAAAAATGAATATCGCAGTCCGCCATACAACGTGAGAGCTGGGGAGACTTTAAATTCTTCCGATGCAAAAAATGCTTTCTCCAAGCCCCTTTCTGTTTGCAGCTTGGCTGGTGTGATCAAGGAAGAACTTGGTACCGTCAACTCACCAGGTTGAAGAGTGTACAACTTAGCATCAAGGCCAAATTGAATATCATGCTGCTCAGAAGGAAAGTAGTTGAGCAGTACTTTGCCAAACTGCTCCTCGATTTTGAAACCATAATTGAATGCGGTCTCCGGATTTGCCTCGTAGTCGATTGAGAATTCATAAGCTCCCACCCCGGCACTGACAGTGGATGAAAACTTTTCGTGAAGGAGGTGGAACCACTCAAGTGAGGCATTTCGATTAGTATAGTGATTTGTTGAATCGGTCGATAGCTTGTATTGATCCTCACTGTAGTAGCCGCTAATGCTAATTGAATTGCTCTTGCCATAGGAATGGTGAAGGTTGGCCGCAAAGTCAGAAAAGGAAGGCCTACTTCTTTTAAGTGTCTCGTTGGGCACTTGCTTTATGATCCAGTCTGAATAGGTGGTTCTGGCGCCTACCATCAAAGAAGTTTTCTCTTTGATTATGGGAATCTCCATGGTCGCCTTTGTGGTTACAGGACTGAGGCCCAGTTTGGCGGAGAATTTTTCCTTGTTAGCCACTTTCATTTTCATATTCAATAGTGAAGAGAGCCTTCCTCCATAGCTTGCCGGTATCCCTGACTTAATCAGTTCTGAACTTCCGGTAATGTCAGCGTTGAAGCTTGAGAAGAATCCGAAGAAGTGGAAAGGGTTGTAGATTGTGGCATTGTTGAGAAGGATAAGATTTTGGTCGGTCTTTCCGCCTCTCACGTTGATGCCTGCTGATCCTTCTCCGACCTGTTGAACACCGGGAAGGGTGAGCGCGGCTTGGATGATATCATTTTCACCTAACACTTTTGGTACATTCTTCAGGCTTTCCATGTTGAGTGTTACCGCACCCATTCGCGTACCACTCACATTCGCATTGCGATCAGAGGAAATTATCACTTCCTCAAGTAGCCGAGGTTCCTCCTCCAATTCAACGTTTAATGAACCGTTTGAAAAAAGTATAATATTTTGTCGCTTGACTTTCATCCCTGAATACTGAATCAATAGTGTATGATCGCCCGTGGATAAACGAAGAGAATAAAACCCTTCTGAGTCCGTTGTTGCATGGGAATCTGAACCTTCTTCAAATACAAGCGCTCCCTGTATTGCTTCTCCAGTAGACGTATTTTTTACATAGCCAGCAATCTGTGCCGTACCGCCAAATTTCATCAACGATCTATTTCCAATCGGTACGGTTTCCTGTCGGCCTTCGATGTACTCGCGTTCAAATAGGTATTTAGTTTGGGGGATTGATGATAGCGTATCGAATGTAAGGGAGCTCGTTATTCTTACGTCACCGGTAAGAATAATTGAATTGTTGAGAACAATGTGATTAATACCTAAAGGTGATAGTAGTGAATCGATTAGATCATCCAATTTCAGATTTTCGTAGTTCCCAGTGAACGTAAGGCTATCAAGCCATTCTTCTCTAAAGAATATTGACAAATCAGTTTCTTTATCAATCAACTTAAGTGCATCAATAGCATTGGTATTATTGAACCTGAAAGAATAAGTCGTTTGCGATTGCCCAAGACAATTGGAGGAACTCAATACCGATAGAGTTCCCACCATGAACAGTAGCAATAGTTTAGCGTAATCTCTCATCGAATCTTCTAACAAACTCTACAAGTAGATCTCTTTTTCTCAAGTTGAATTTCGCCTCACGAGTCTTGATTTCACTTGCGATCGACTTGGCTTCGGGCGTTAGTTGTTGCAAAGATTTTTTGTTGGCAAGTGGGATCAACTCGCTGTTGGCCAACAGAAAGTATTTCACCGATTCTTCAAAATGATACCCATCCGATTTTAGTCGCTGAAGCTTTTGATGCCTGGCTAACAGATCAATTTTTTCACCTTCAAGAATGACTTCAAAAAAGTGCTTTTTGCCATCATGCTGCAAAGGAATGAATGATGTGTCTTCAATTTTGAAATACGAAATCAGTTGATTCTCTATTATAATACCGCTCCCAATGCCAATCCCCGTTTGTCTGGTGACGACTATTTCATTCTGAAGATCGAACAAGAGTGGCAGGTCGTAGTACCATTGATCACCAAGGCAAACGTTACCGTTTCGCCACTGCCTTGACTCAAAAAATTGGTGACCAAATCGTGAGGCCGCTTGTTGTGGATAGCTGTCTCCGCTGTAGATTCTGCTTAGCGCATGGTTAGTTTGGTCTTCAAACCATTTTGTAAAAGTGATTTGTTGCTGATTTCCATCTCCCGACAAATCCTGTGCCCTCAACACAAATTGGGTGAGAAGGACAAAAATCGAGGTCAATGTGAAAATCACCTTACGCATAAACTCTTTAATATATTCAAAAAGGAGAGAAAGTGAACCTTTGTTTCAGATGACTGAAAAAGCTTAAGCCTGAGCGGTAACTATACCGATTGCAAAAGATGATTTTTCTTGATGAGTGGAACTATACCTGGAAGGTTTTCCAGCCACCACGCGTGAATAACCACAGTGTAAACAATCCTACTGACGTCTCTGAAATAAATACACCCCAGAAAACACCCGAGTGTTGCCATCCCAACTCTATCGATAGAAAATAGGAAAGCGGAATCTGTATAAGCCAGAAAAAGACCAAGTTGATCTTGGTAGGCGTGTTCGTGTCACCAGCGCCATTGAACGCTTGACTAGATACCATCCACCATCCATAAACAAAATAAGAATAGGAGAGTATTTGCAACCACTCACCACCTATGCGGATTACGTTCGCGTCTTCCGTAAAAATCCTCATAAACTCATCATAATAGAAGTAGTAAATGAAAGAGACACCAACGAGAAAGATCATATTGTAAAAGCCAATTCTCCAGACAGCCGACTCGGCTCTTTCAGGATGGCCTGCACCCAGATTTTGGCCAACTAATGTTGCGGCTGCGTTGCTGAGACCCCATGCTGGCATCATAGTAAACATCATTATCCTGATGGCAATAGTGGAGCCAGCAACAGCTTCGCTTCCTACATCCGCCAGAATTCGCATTAAAAAAATCCACGAAGTCATGGCCACGATCATTTGACCAATCCCTCCGAGAGATGTTTTCAAAATATTCAACAGCACTGCTGCATCCCAGTTGAGTTGAGACTTTATCACGCGGATGTGTTTACTTACTTTGAACAGCATCCACAACTGTATGACGACAGCCACACCGCGGCCAACTGTTGTCGCGATGGCTGCCCCTTCAATTCCC
>JBFWZR010000141.1:0-8550 GCA_050185175.1 Cyclobacteriaceae bacterium | reverse complement strand
GCTGTGGTTCATTAGATATGGTTCAGAACTTCATGGACTTATCAAATGATACATGTATGAATTTTTTTACGGCTGGACAGAAGGATAGAATGAGAGACAGTATCTTAAGAAACAGACCTGATCTGCCATCTGCTTTTGTAACCGGTGACCTGAATGATCCTGTAGATTCACCGCAGTTGCAGGTAATAGGGCGCAATTGTCTCGAAATTAGATTCACCGAAGAGATTAAGGCCATCCATGTCGTTGATTTAGTAGGAAGAACCATTCCGATTGTACATTCAGTGAAAAACGATAAGACCTACAATTTTGATTTTTCCCAGTCGGAAATGCCGATTATCTTCGTAGTTACTTATCGTGATCGAATCGAAACGATAAAGGTTGCGCTCTGCAATTAGTTAGCTGAGTAAAAACTAATCCGCTCTCTGTCTTAGTGCCTCGAACACAACGATAGCTGCACTTACTGATACATTCATCGAGTCGATGGTTCCCTTCATGGGAATGATAATGTTGGTATCTGAGTTTTCGACCCATGCTCGAGTCAGGCCTTGTGCTTCACTTCCCATTACGATAGCGCACGGCTGATTAAAATCGACTTTGGTGTAATCAACAGACGCCTCAAGATAAGTACAGTATATCTTAATGTTATGCTTCTTTAGCCACGCAATCGTTTCAGATGAAGAGGCAGAGGCAATCTGATTGGTAAACACGCCACCAAGACTTGATCGAACCGTATTCGGATTATAAAAATCTGTTTCGCCATCGCAGCTGATCACAGCATCAACACCGGCAGCATCTGCAGTACGCAACACCGCGCCAAGGTTGCCCGGTTTTTCAATGGATTCAAGCACCAGGATCAATGGGTTGGCGCCAAGCTTTAGGTCTTCAAGTCGATTTTGTTTTTGTTGGGCTACGGCCACCACTCCGCCTGTTGTTCCCCTGTAGGCAATCTTTTCGAATACTCCGTGGCTTACCGGTATCATGATCTGTTGGTTGAACCCCTGTTTGAGCAATTCGGATTCCTCAATGATGTCTGGGCAGTAGAAGATATTTACAAACTGGTAATTTGCAGACTTAGCAAGGTGAAGTTCGCGCTGGCCTTCGATAATAAACTGATCCTGTTTTCTACGCTCCCGTGCCTTCTCCAATGACATCAGCTGCTTGATCTTTGGATTGCTGGTGCTGGTTAAAAGTGGGTTCATCAGGTCTTTTGTAAGGTTTTCGCAGATTTTACTACATGGCTGCGATTACTCTATTTAGGCCTGCAATAAAGGCCAAAAGCTTCGTAAATTTCGGACAATTCTATTTGTATTTTGGGCTAGATGGGCTTGAAGGTCTATATATTTTTAATCCTTTTTTCCGCTACCGTGCTTGTCCTGGCGCAAGATGTTGATAGCCTTAGGGTAGTGTTGGAGCCTTTGCCTGCAGGTGAAGCCCGGGTCGACATGCTCAACAAAATCACAACCCAGTTAAGAGAAAGAAACATCTATACGGCCGTGAAATATGGAACTGAGGCGCGCACATTGGCCCAAAAACTGAATTATGACAAGGGTTTGGCTGTGGCTCTTGAAAACCTGGGGTGGATTTATTATCGCAGGGGTATCTATTCCAATGCCTTTGAATTATCGCAACAAGCCCTTGATATCAACAACCAACTTGGGGACTCTGTCGCTGTGGCACGCTGCCTTAACAACGTGGGGGCCATTAGCTATGAGAAGGGGCAGTATGCGGAGGCAATCAGCCATTTCAGTAATGGTTACACAATGGCCGAACAGATGGGAGATGAGGAGACTGTGGTACGGAGTTTAAATAACGTAGCCTTTTCTTACCTGTCCCTTAAGAACCTTGATTCTGCTCGGTTTTATGCTAATAGGGCTTTGGGACATAGTCATATCAACAGACAGGGTTATATGCCTGCATTCAGCTATCGGATTCTGGGTGACATAGCCACCGAACAGGGCGATCTTCAGGAGGCATTAAAACAATACACCGAGGCCGTCAGGATCAGCGAAGACACTGATAATTATTTCATCATGGCATCAACGCTTCATCGTATTGGGAGGGTGTACACACAACAAAAGAACTATGACCGGGCACTTGAAGTACTTAACCGAAATGTAAAAATCGCGAGAGAGAATGGGTATGCTGATGAACTGGAGAGAACGTACAAGTTGATTTCCGACATCAACAACTCAATGAATAAAAAAGATCTCGCTTTCGATTATCTGAGGCGACACCTTGAAATCCATGACAGTCTCATCAACCAACGCACCAGCGAGCAGTTAGCGTTACTCAATGCTCAGTTTGAATCTGAGTTAAAACAATCTCAAATCGAATTACTAACCCAAGAATCTAAAATCAAAGAGGAGGAGCTCAGCAGTCAGAAAGCCTGGGGATACATCTACATTGGATTTTTTATTGTCGGTTTAATGATTGCAGTTATCCTCTACTACAGTAACAAACGAATCAAAAAAGTAAATCAACAACTTGAAGAAAAGACTGAAGAGGTGGGTATGCAAGCGGCACAGCTTAGCAGCATCAATAAAACAAAAGACAAATTATTGTCGATCATAAGCCATGATATCAGGAGTCCTTTGTCAAGCTTGCGAGGTATGCTCAGTATTGCCCAGAGCGGAAATGTAACTACCGATGAATTTGCGAAACTCACCACGCGCATAGGAAGTCAGCTTGATTCAGTATATGATGATTTGGGTAATTTACTTCAATGGACTCAATCCCAACTTCAGGGGCTCAACGTGAAGCCGGAAAAGTTCGACCTGATGGCTGTGAGTGATGATGTTGTTGACCTCTTTCAGACTACCGCGAAAGCAAAAAACATATCACTCACAAATAAAATCAAAGAGGTGACGTACGTGATGGCGGACGTTAACCATGTTCGGATTATTCTTCGGAATTTCATTTCAAATGCCATAAAGTTTAGCGGAGAAGGGGGGACGATCGAGTTATCCATGTCCGATCAAAATGGTATGGTAAAAGTATCTGTTAAGGACGATGGTATGGGGATCAGCGGTGAAGATATTCCAAAATTGTTTAACTCAAGTGCCCACTTTTCCAGGTCTGGAACTGCTAATGAAAAGGGGATGGGTGTGGGGTTGTTGTTGACCAAAGAGTTCGTTGAAAAGAACGATGGAAAAGTAACAGTGGAAAGTGAACAAGGTAAGGGCTCTACCTTTTCATTTACCATCAAGCGTGCTTAGTCGCTTGTTACTTTATTAAATCACCAATACCTTTCGATAATGTTAATGCGTGATCCATCTGGATGGAAGGCCTATGAGTTGCTCGACTCGGGCAATTTTGAAAAACTGGAACGTTTTGGTGACTATATTTTAGTTCGTCCAGAACCTCAGGCTATCTGGGACGCCAGCTTACCTGCCAGTGAGTGGAGCAAAGCTGACGCGCGTTTCGATCGGGAGCAGAAAGACAGATATCGTTTTAGCGATGATGCAAAGGGTGGGTGGAAGAAGAAATCCAAAATGCCTGACAGTTGGAACATTAATTATACTCACAAAGATCTCACACTTACCCTACGACTTGCATTAACCAGTTTTGGCCACGTTGGCATTTTTCCAGAACAGGCCAATAACTGGGATTTTATTTTCGACACTGTGAAAAGTTGGAAGGGCAAGGGGCGTGTACTCAATCTTTTTGCCTACACTGGTGCCGCATCTGTTGTGGCGCGAGTGGCTGGTGCTGACGTAACTCATGTTGACTCTTCTCGTCCGGGGCTCAATTGGGCCAATCAAAACATGCAACTTAACAAACAAGATAACATCCGGTGGGTGCATGAGGATGCACTCAAGTTCGTGAGGCGCGAGGTGAAACGTGGTAACCGCTACAACGGAATTATCATGGACCCACCACCTTACGGTCGGGGACCTGACGGTGAAAAATGGACCCTACAAGAAAAGCTCAGCGAACTGGTAAAGCAAAGTAGCGAGTTGCTTGAAGAGGATAATCGATTCTTTATCTTAAGCATGTATGCCGTTGGCTTATCAGCCCAGGTTGGTTTGAACGTTGTTCGTTCACATTTTGGCAATGTTGATCCAGAGTTTGGGGAATTCTACCTAAGATCGGCTTCGCAGATGCATCTGCCAATGGGAACCTTTTTGAGGTTCAGAAGTTAATTTGGAAGGCTGCCTGACTAATCATCAAATTAACCCTATCTTTGCGGCCTCAAAACTGACTTTAGCACAGAATTACGCGTTTTTATGGACGTAAATAAGATTAGAAATATCGCCATCATCGCCCACGTTGACCACGGAAAAACAACTTTGGTGGACAAACTTCTCCATGCCGGGCACCTGTTCAAGGACCATGAAAATCCAGGTGAACTGATCATGGATAGTAATGACCTCGAACGTGAAAGAGGTATCACCATTTTGGCGAAAAATGTTTCCGTCCGCTACAAGGATTATAAAATCAATGTAATCGACACGCCAGGCCACAGCGATTTTGGTGGTGAGGTAGAGCGCGTGCTTAATATGGCCGATGGCTGTTTGTTGTTGGTTGATGCATTTGAAGGCCCGATGCCACAGACCCGATTCGTATTGCAGAAAGCATTGGAGTTGGGACTGAAGCCTATCGTGGTGGTAAATAAGGTGGACAAGAAAAACTGTACACCTGACGAAGTACATGAGGCTGTATTTGATTTGATGTTTGCGCTTGACGCAACTGAGAACCAGCTCGACTTCCCTACTTTCTATGGTTCTGCGAAGCAAGGATGGATGAGCTCGGATTGGAAACAACCGACTACAGATATTACTGCGTTGTTGGATGGTATCATTGAACATATCCCTGCGCCAAAGATTGAGCAAGGATCAACCCAGATGATGATCACTTCATTGGAGTACTCATCTTATATCGGTCGTGTGGCAATCGGAAGAGTGCATCGTGGTGAGTTGAAGCCTGGCCAACAAGTGGCCTTGGTAAAAAGAGACGGTCAGACGATTGTAAAAACCAGGATCAAAGAACTGTACACGTTCGAAGGTTTTGAGAAAATGAAAGTGGATGTGGTTAAGGCTGGTGAGATTGCTGCCATTGTGGGATTGGAAGGTTTTGAAATTGGAGATACAGTATCAGACATCGACAAGCCAGAGGCATTGAAGAGTCTTGCCATTGATGAGCCTACTATGAGTATGCTCTTCACGATCAACAACTCTCCGTTCTATGGTAAAGAGGGAAAGTTTGTTACTTCTCGTCATATCAAAGAAAGGTTGGATAAGGAATTGGAGAAGAACCTGGCCATGCGTTTAGGTGAAACAGGATCTGCTGATAGTTTTATTGTTTTTGGCCGCGGTGTATTGCACTTGTCGGTTTTAATCGAGACGATGCGAAGGGAAGGATATGAGCTGCAAATTGGACAGCCACAAGTGATCTACAGGGAGATCGATGGCGTGAAGTGTGAGCCGATGGAAGAGTTGACGATCGACTTGCCGGAGGATGTATCTGGAAAAGCAATCGAGGTAGTGTCAATGCGCAAGGGTGAAATGATAAACATGGAACCTAAGGCTGATCGCATGATTTTAAAATTTGTGATGCCTTCTCGCGGCATTATTGGATTGAGAAGCTACCTGCTCAACGTAACAGCCGGTGAAGCAGTAGTGACACATCGCTTTAAGGAATACCAACCATACAAAGGAACAATTCCGGGAAGAATCAACGGCTCGTTGATCAGCATGGAACAAGGTGAGGCTATCCCTTACAGCTTGCACAACCTACAGGATCGTGGTAAGTTTTTTATTGACCCTAACGATCCTGTATACGAAGGGCAAGTAATTGGAGAACACAGCCGCAGCGGTGACCTGGTAGTGAATGTGACCAAAACAAAAAAACTCAGTAACGTGCGGGCATCAGGTTCAGATGAGAAAATGAAGATCGCTCCTGCCATTAAGTTCTCCCTTGAGGAGGCACTTGAGTATATTCAATCAGATGAATACGTTGAGGTAACACCCAAGTCGATTCGTTTGAGGAAGGTATATCTCAACGAGAATGACAGAAAACGCGAGCGCAACAAAATGACTGCTAATGCTTAGACACTGCTTTCCATTTCTTTTGACCCTGGTCACACTGGCATCATTTGCACAGGAGGCTAAGTGGAAAAAATATGAAGTGGAGGCAGATACCCTCATGAATCGCCAGGATTTTGAGGGAGCAATCAAATTGTACTCGAAAGTTATCAAGACTTCCAAGCTAAAGGACAAGTCGTCATACGGTTCGGTTTACAAACGAGCAGTGTGCTTTTACTCTACTGAACAATTTGATGAAGCGCTGGCAGATCTTGCTACATTCATGAAAGAGTATCCCAGCCTGTATCAGGCTCATTTGCTTAAGGCGTTTATCTATCGCGACATGGACGATGCGGAAAACCAGCTAAAGGCATTGGACAATGCGCTGACGATCCAACCTGGTGATCCAGGATTAATAAAATGGCGTTCCGGAGTTTATCTGCAAGAAGGCGAGTACGCAAAAGTGAAAGAAGACCTGAAGTATGTGAAGGCCATTCAAGATGATCCCGAGGTGGAAATGTATCTCGGTTTTGCTTACTACAACCTGCAACAGGCTGACAGTGCGTTTATTTCTTTAAACAAGGCCATTGAACTGGAGCCAACGTACTTGCCTGCATACCTCTATGGTGGAAGCTTCAGTCTACAAGAAGCAGATTATAATCGCGCACTTAAGTATTTAGATGTAGCGTTGAAACTTGATCCGGAGAATATCAATGCCCAGTTTTACAAAGGAATGGCGTTGGTTGAGTTGGATCGTTTGGAGGAGGGTTGCCGTTTTTTGGCGAGAGCCTTTTATAGTGGTGAAGATGATGCGGGTGGTTATCTGAAAGAGCGTTGCTATACTTTGAATAAGTAGCCAAACTTTAAACAACCGGATTTCGTTTTAGTGATGTGTCCATCACTTTGATAATAATGAACAAGCCTAGTCGTTATTTAATCATGTCCAGAGTTTACTTTTTACTGGCGGGCATAGCCTTATTATTTGCGGGATGTGAACCATCACCCAGCGCTGAGGAACTGAATCAAAATCTTGTGGTTCAAACTGCCTTTGATGAAACGATCAACTTCAAGAGCTACAACACGTACTCTATGCCGCTTGACACTTTGGGGTTGATTTCCAATAGTGTAAATGACACTCTTCTATTAGGAGAATATTCAAAAATGGTAACTCAACGACTGAAGTCAAATATGGACAGTCGGGGTTATTCCTGGGTTGAGAAGGATCAGTCCCCTGATCTTGGGCTAACTGCGTTTGTTGTTAATAACTTCAATGTCTTTCAGACAATTAATTACCCCAACTATTACGGAGGATACTATTCACCTTACTACGGTTATTATTTTCCGGTTGTAAATACATACGCCTCCAATTCAGGTATTCTGATCGTACAGCTAGTTGATCTGAATCAGAAGACCTCGCAAAATCAGTTCAAAGTAATTTGGACCTGCTATATCGGAGATATCATCGCCTCTCCAGACCCTTTAAATAAATCAGTTGAAGCGGTGGATCAGGCTTTCGCGCAAACCTCAGCGATTGGCAAGTAGTATGAAAATCTTGGTTACCATATTATTGCTCGGTTTTAGTAACGCGGCTTTTGGTCAATACTTTGACAAAATCTATGGGTTCTCACTTGACGTAACCACTCCATTGTCCAACACGGAGTATGTCGATAATGTCAGCGCGCGCGGTTTTCGATTTATGTACCGTGAAATGATTAGTGAAAAGTTGTTTGGTGGGCTGGATCTTACAAACTCTACTCTCACTGAGTACAAACCAAGACAGACCTACACCAATGGATCAGGCGCGATCACAACTGATTTGTATAACTACACTTATAACTATGGTGCTACTCTCACGTTCGACTATTTTCTGAATACCGAGAAGAAGTTAATGCCTTATGCCGGGCTTGGTGTAGGAGCTTCATTTCTTCGGTTTCATCAATATTACAATGTGTACTCTGGTCAGTCGGATAGCTGGGGTGTGTTGATTCGCCCGCAAGCCGGCATATTTTATCGCTTGCGCGAAAATTCTTCCTGGGCGTTTCAAGCGGCATTGCACTACGATTATTCTTCAGCTAAAAGTGAAGAGCTGGATTTAGGCGCACTTAGTGTTATAGGTCTGCAGATCGGCTTTGTGGTA
Source organism: Cyclobacteriaceae bacterium (assembly GCA_050185175.1). Classification (GTDB taxonomy): domain Bacteria; phylum Bacteroidota; class Bacteroidia; order Cytophagales; family Cyclobacteriaceae; genus ELB16-189. The sequence goes on along the minus strand of JBFWZR010000141.1, from coordinate 390 downwards.
CTGGATTGGTAAAACATAAACGTTTCAATAGTTAGTTTCGGCTCGCTTGTTCTGTGCCGGGATCGGGTTATTTTTGCAGCATGCCGGAGCAAATCTTGATTTTAGACTTTGGTTCTCAGTATACTCAATTGATAGCCAGGCGAGTACGTGAACTGAACGTGTATTGCGAAATCCATCCTTTTAACCACGTGCCGCCACTGAATGAAGACATCAAAGGCGTCATCCTTTCCGGTAGCCCGTGCTCTGTACGGGACAATGGTTCTCCAGATGTTGACCTTTCAGTAGTTGGTTCGATTCCGGTGTTGGGTGTATGCTATGGGGCTCAACTTATGGCACACCAAAGCGGTGGCGAAGTGCAGCCTTCCAAAATCCGCGAGTACGGACGAGCAA
>JBFWZR010000140.1:0-8730 GCA_050185175.1 Cyclobacteriaceae bacterium | reverse complement strand
TTTTTTTATTGAGAGCAATGCGCATTTTGCGGATTCTTTCGAGGGCTTTCCAGGGTTGATTTCGATTACGTCTTCCCAGCAGTTAACCACGTTGATGGCTTTGGGAAAATATTGACCCTTACTTTTTACCTGGCTGTAGTTGAACTCTTCCAGGTTCATTTGTTTGCGATAAAACGACAATACTCTTGTAGAACCATACACCACCGGTGTGATCATGTTTAGCAACCTGTTATCTGCCAGTGACTTGATTACCACTTCCGGCCCTATTCCGTTGAGGTCGCCAAGTGTTATTCCGACTTTTGGTTTATCATGAATTTTACTCATGTCATCGATTGATGTGACGGTATGCGCAATTTACGCTAATTTTCAACTGTTAATAATTTTTACAAATAGGAATGGCCTGACTTCAGGTGTTTGTTCGGGAAGTAAGTGGTTATTCAATTATTGTGTTTAATGGTCAGGCCAAAAAAATTTCTTGGGCAACATTTTCTCACCGATCAACGGATCGCTCAACGAATCGTTGATGCCCTTCAACTCGAGGGGCAGAAGGCTGTTCTGGAAATCGGCCCTGGTACCGGAGTGCTTACGCAATACCTGCTAAAGAAGGAATTGAACCTGAAGGTGGCAGAAATTGATCGTGACTCAGTCGCCCATCTGAAAGAACATTTCCCACAACTGAGTAATAAAATTATTGAGGGTGATATTCTGGATTATGACTGGAATGGTTTGTTTGATGAGAACTTCAACGTGATTGGCAACTTCCCTTACAATATCTCGTCACAAATTTTTTTTAAAGTCCTTGACCACCGCCAACAAGTCGATCAGGTCGTTTGCATGTTGCAAAAGGAGGTGGCCGATCGAATTGCGTCACCAAAGGGAAATAAAGTATATGGCATTCTCAGTGTGCTGCTGCAAGCCTATTATGATGTGGAAATGTTATTCAAAGTTCCACCAGGAGTTTTCTTTCCACCTCCAAAGGTGATGTCGGCTGTCATACGACTGAAAAGGAATGAAACTCGAAGTTTGGACTGTGATGAAACGATGTTTGTTACCATTGTCAAACAAGGATTCCAAAACAGACGCAAAACGTTGCGCAACGCGCTCAAAAGGCTAAATTTGCCCGCTTCAATAGTGTCGTTGCCCTTGCTCGATTTGAGGGCGGAACAACTGGGAGTAAATGATTTTGTTTTTTTAACACAGCAGATACAGAAATCGAATGGTTGAGCCAGTATCATTCGGACTTACCAAAGAATTTAGAGATCGCTTTCAGCAGGCCCTGGATGAAAGAGATGGTCAGTTTATCCAGTCAAATCTAGAAGGGGTTAATGCTGCTGATATTACTTCGCTTCTTTATGAGTTTGATAGCGAAGAGTCGAAGTATGTCCTGGATCTGCTGGACATTGATATTCGTGCAGAGATCATCACCGACCTCGACAGTGATGCACGAGTAAACTTTTTAAAGGTTTATCAACCTGAAGAACTTACTGCAATCATCGACCGACTCGACTCCGATGACGCAGCTGACATTCTGAACGAGTTACCCATCAAGACCCGGGAAGAAGTGTTGGCAGGGTTGGATGCCGTTCTTCGTTCACAAGTCATTGATCTGCTTCGCTATGATGAGAACGTAGCAGGGGGATTGATGGCGAAGGAACTTATCAAAGCCAAGTCGAATTGGACGGTGGTTCAATGCATTGATGAAATTCGTAAACAGGTCGAAAATGTTTCGAAGTTTTATGCAGTATATGTGGTAGACGATCAGAATAAGTTGCTGGGTCGTGTGCCGTTGCAAAAACTCATTCTTACAGATTCAAACACAAAAGTCGAAGACATATACGATCCCGATCTGATTTCGGTAGAGACGCACATGGAAGACACCGAGGTGGCAAGTGTGATGAGGAAGTATGATTTGGAGGCAGTGCCTGTTGTAAATGTGTACGGTCAGTTGGTGGGGAGAATTACCATCGATGATGTAGTCGATGTGATCACGGAGCAGGCTGAGGAAGAACGTCAGTTGATGTCGGGTATCAGCGAAGATGTGGAGGAGGACGACAGCATCTGGCGGCTAACACGTGCACGACTGCCCTGGCTTGTGATTGGCATTATCGGAGGTTTGATTAGCGTGCAGTTCATAGGCGTGTTCGAGGGTGACTTACTTCGGATCACCGCTATCGCATTTTTTATTCCTTTGATTCAGGCCACTGGTGGAAACGTGGGAATACAATCCTCATCGATTGTAGTGCAGAGTTTGGCGAACCCTGGTTTTGTCGAAGACGGTTTGTGGAAGAGGCTTTCGAAAGTATTTCTCGTGGCCGTGCTCAACGGATTTCTGCTTGCGCTAATTGTGCTTGGCGCGAATCTCCTGTTTGGCGCAGGCAGCGATCGACTTGCTGTTGTCGTTTCCATCGCATTGTTTACGGTAGTCGTTGCTGCTTCTTTTATTGGAACCGTCACTCCATTAGTACTTAATAAATTTGGCTTTAATCCTGCCCTGGCATCTGGCCCGTTTATTACGACCATCAACGACCTTCTCGGATTGGGTATCTATTTTTTGACGATTCACCTCATGCTTTAGGGAACAGGTTTCTGCCCCGAAGTTTTTATTGCGTGGATGTAAGTTTAAAGTTAAAATTCAATTAAACCCGGAGTTGAATTAGTCGATTTTTGGGATAAATTGCTTTGATGAGTTTTTAGAAAAATGCGATTCGGTGAAAAAATATTCGCAAAGTTTCAGGCCTTCTATAATGACGTTGTCGAGAAGCCACTACTCACATCCGTAATTGTTTTAGTATTAATCACCGTCATCGTTGGTGGACTAAGCCTGCGATATTATCTCAATGATTTTGATGGATTCTGGCCGCAGATTTTGGCCGAAGCACACGGAATGATTTTTGACATTGCAGTCATCGGTATCTTGTTGTTCTGGTTAAATCAAAATGGTGAAATCCGTCAGCGGATAAGAACGTACAAAGATGAGATAGATGACTTTCGTTTGTGGGAATCAGATGAAGCTGCATTCAGAACGGTGGGTAACCTAAAGCGATTGAACCGTCACGGTATTTACGAAATCAATCTTGTCAACTGTTATCTCGCGCGCACAAACCTTAACTACGTAAACCTGAAAGGTTCTAATCTCAACTCAGCCAATATCTCTAACTCTTCATTGATTGAATCCAACCTTGAGAACACCCGATTGAATCAAACCAATCTCGAAAACTCAAATCTCAACCAGGTGAATTTGCGAGGCGCCTATGCGAGCGGATCCAACTTCAACGATGCTTTTCTTATCAAAGCACAGCTCGAAGGTGCGTTTCTGATCAAGACCAGTTTTAGGAATGCTTTTCTGATGGAGGCAAATTTGAAAAACAGTTATCTCATGGGAGCTGATTTGGAGAACGCCAGCCTGTACAAAGCCGACCTGAGAGGTGTGAAGGGCCTTACTATAGAGCAACTCGCCAAGGCCAAAACATTATACCTCGCGCAGTTTGATGATGAATTGTTTGATGAAATAAAAATGAATATTCCGGAGTTGGTGGGGAGTTGATCAGGCGATTCTGATATTTGATTTAGTGGAATAAAAATATACTTTTGTAAAGAAGTTCAGGACAACGGTTTCATACTCGAAGCCGTTGTTTCTTTTTTAATGAATCCCGGAAACAAGTGAGAATAAAAAAGTGGTTATGAGTTCGAAGATTTCCTATTATACAAAAGAAGGTCTGGAGAAGCTGAAGAACGACCTTAACGACCTGAAGACAAAGGGCAGGGCGGATATCGCACGCCAGATTGCAGAGGCCCGCGATAAAGGAGATCTTAGTGAAAATGCAGAATATGATGCAGCCAAAGATGCGCAGGGTCATCTTGAGGCCCGCATTGCACAGTTGGAAGAACTCGTTGGGAACGCACGACTGATTGATGAAAGCAAATTGGATGCGTCTACTGTTTCTATCCTTTCAAAAGTTACAATCAAGAACAAGAAAAACGGTGCGTCCTTCACTTACACTTTAGTGTCGGAAGAAGAGGCCGATTTGAAACAAGGTAAGATATCAACGCAGTCCCCAATAGGAAAAGGTTTATTGGGAAAGAAGAAGGGAGATCTTGCGTTGATAAAAACGCCTGCCGGAGAAATTGAATTTGAAATTGTAAACATCGCTGTATAGTTATGTCTACGTTATTCACCAAGATTATTAATCGTGAGATACCGGGCCACATTGTGGCTGAGAATGATAAGTTCATTGCCTTCCTTGATATCATGCCATTGGTGCCTGGTCACACGCTTGTCGTTCCGAAAAAAGAAGTTGACTATATCTTCGATCATGACAATGAAACGCTGTCTTCGATGATCGTGTTTGCCAAACAAGTGGCCAAAGCGATTAAGGAAACTGTCCCTTGCAAGAGGGTTGGTGTGGCTGTCATTGGCTTGGAAGTGCCCCACACTCATGTTCATCTGGTACCGTTAAACACGATGGACGATATTAATTTCACAAGACCAAAGTTGAAGCCCTCACATAGTGAACTCGGTGCTGTAGCAAGTCAGATTGCCAAAGCTTATAATTCGTAAAGTCAGTGGTTCAAATCTCTCGACCCACTTTGTTGCTGGACCGAAAAAAGTGTCTCACAAACATTGACCGGATAGTATCTAAAGCAAACAAAAGTAATGTTGTACTTCGCCCTCATTTCAAGACTCACCAAAGTCATGAGATAGGGCGGTGGTTTAGAAGCCGAGGCGTTGATAAATGCACGGTTTCGTCTTTGCATATGGCAGAGTATTTTTTTCAAGATGGCTGGAATGACATAACTGTAGCTTTTCCCGTTAACCATCATGAAATAGAGGTAATCAACAGACTAGCCGCTGAAATTACACTCAACATTCTGATAGCCTCCATCGAATCAATTCCCTTAATTCAATCAGGGCTTGAAAACAAAGTGAATGCCTTCATCGATATCGATACCGGATATCATCGGACAGGTTTTACCCCTGATAATGTCAAAGAAATTAATGAGGCTGTTCAGTTAATCGACCGTTCTTCGCTCCTGCGATTCGCGGGTTTCTTAAGTCATGCAGGACATACATACAAATGCAGATCTAAAGGGGAGATTGAGAGCATTCACAAAATTGAGATGGACATCATGCTTGGTCTTGGAAAAAAGTATAGACCTGCATTCAAGGACTTGATCATTTCAGTTGGAGACACCCCCTCAGCCAGCGTGTTGGAACGGTTTGAAGGCATGAGTGAGATAAGGCCGGGCAATCTTGTTTTTTTTGATCTCGTGCAACAGCGAATTGGCTCATGTACCAAAGACCAAATTGCACTGGCGATGGCGTGCCCCGTTGTGGCGGTTTACCCGGAACGCAACGAAGCCATCATCTACGGTGGAGGTGTACACTTTTCGAAAGATTCAATGACTGATGGTGATCGAACATGTTTTGGTGAGGTAGTAAAGAAAACTGATGAAGGATGGAGTACTTCACCAACTGGCTCGTATATCAAGTCACTTTCCCAGGAACATGGCATTGTGCATGTGCCATCAAATGATTTTAAAGTGGGAGATGTGATTCTTGTACTACCTGTGCACGCTTGCCTTACCGCTGATGCAATGGGATCTTACACTACTTTGGAAGGAGAGAGGATTGCACGCCTGGCTAGTCCTGTATAAAGTCAATATCGACATCCAATGGATAGCGCATTAATTGCTCCAGTGCATCCTGTACAGTGACGCCTTCAAACAAAACTTTATAAAGTCGTTCGGTGATGGGAGCCCGAACCTTGTAGTAGTCAGCACATTTCTTCACGATTCTGACGGTGTTCACACCTTCTGCTACTTCTGACATGTCCATCAGAATTTGATTTAACTTTTCCCCCTGTGCCAGCCTATAACCCACAGTAAAGTTTCGACTCATCGGGCTGTTGCAAGTTGTTACCAGATCACCAATACCTGCCAATCCTAAAAACGCTTTAATATTTCCGCCAAGCGCTCTTCCGAGATAAATCATCTCCACAGCGCCTCGACTGATCAGCAGGCCTTTTGCATTTTCGCCATAACCAAGTCCACTCAAAGCACCTGACGCGATAGCGATAATGTTTTTTAGGACGCCTGCCATTTCTACACCCACAAGGTCATTGTTTTCATAAACCTGAAAACGTTCGTTTCTAAGGAGCCTCTTGCCTGTTTCTACTACCTCTTTGAAATGACTCGCAATCACTGTGGCACTAGGCTGCCGTTGTGCCAGCTCTTTTGCGAGGTTGGGCCCAGCCAAACATCCGACCCGAACGACCACACTTTCCTCGCGGATCACTTCGCTCATGGTCTTTACCTGGTTTCGGCTTAGCACCTTTACTTCCTCGACTGTCTTTCCTTCCGGCAAGGTGATGTCAAATCCCTTGGTGCCATGAATTAAAATATGATATGGATACAAGTAAGGCGAAATGTTTCGCATCATCTGGCGAAAGTGGGCAGCAGGAACAACAGGAAAGATAACCTCGCACTGTTTCGCCAATGACTCAAGGTCATTCGTTGGCGTCACATTCTCATGAAACCTGTGACCACGGTTTTCTCGCGTCTCTTTAATCCGTTGCACCACCTCATTGTCTCGGGCATAGAGGATGACTTTATTTTGAATGGCGAGAATGTTAGCAATTGCCGACCCAAAGTTTCCAGCTCCGATTACACCTACCGGTTTGTCAGATAAATTTCTCGAGGTCATAGCCGGTCAGGCGGTTGTGATAATAGTAGAGCACGTTGAGGTCGCGTGTGATGATGTTGCCCTTTTTGTTTTTGAGGAGAGGCCGATTCAGGTGGAAGATGCCCACATTGTCAAGACCATGCTTGATCACTTCATCAGCCTTGCCTTTGAAGTGTGTAGCATAATTCACTTTGCCTTCGTCTTTCATCCGGTAGAGTTCCTTTCTCACACGTTTAAACGTCTCACGAAAAGCGGTATAGTCTATTTCCATTTCCTCTTCCGGAAGTCGCAGAAAGGTGAACAGATCCAGCTTTGGGTGTCGCTTTAAAAGCATTTCAAAAGCAATGAACGCCACCAGGTGACTGGCAAACACCCTATTGATGCGATGGTACTCCCCAACTATTTTGTTGCCGAGCATACGCGTGTATTCATCCTCACGCTGAAGGTCTATACAAACCTTGCCGTTGGAGATAAAATAGTCACGTGTGTCTATGATGCGATCTTGTGCATCCAGGCTGTTGCCATCACTGTCCACATAATTTCCCAATACATCCAGGCCCGGTCCAATGGAAACCGAAATGTTCGATCCTTTCGTGAAAAATTTGAATAAGAATCTCAGAAGTTGAAAACTGCCGTAGTTGTCCTGTTCTGGAAAATATCGGTCTTGACCTTTAACATGAAGATAATCCTCAATCAGATCTGGTGCTTCAAGTACGAAATGATAGTTAAGCGTTACCGGAACCACAAAAATCTTTCTTACATCGGCACCGGGTTCAGGATTGTCGAGATATAAATTTCGTTGAGCCTCGATAGATGTACTCAACAAACCAAGGCGAAGCCTTGACTCAATAGCGCCTGACCGTGATCGCGTTCCTCCGGGAAAGAACAAACTGTGTGCTCCCTTCTGCAATGCAATGTTTGAATACATTTTTAATGTCTCAAGGTAGGGGAGGTTCTTTTTTCTTCGGTCTACTTTGTACGCCCCAAGGCTGTTCATGAAATACGCAATGATCTTAATGTTGAACAGGTTGAGGCCTGCGCCATAGATAAATGCAGGAAGCCCGAGCGCATGAATCACCCAACCGATTAACACCGAATCAAGATTGCTGAAGTGAGTAGGCACCATCACCACAGTACCACGCTTCGCCAACTTGCGAAGCATCTTTACTTTTCCTACGATATGAATTTTATCGCGCAGAGCATATTTGCTGCGAAAGATGGCACCGAATTTCTTTACCCTGGATCCATTGAGCAGTCGTCTGAACCAAAATTGTATGAAGCTTCTTGCAAACTTGTATGAGCTCGGTTTGAAATTGCCGGCTATCTCATAGGCATAGCGGTGGACGATGCGCCTGAGTATCTCTTCCTCTTTTTTTGTGATCCCGGTGTCGTCTTTACTTACTTCAACCAGCGCGTTCTTAATTCCCGACCAGAAATTGGGCTCGTCAGCGGGATCAACTCTCCATCGATTGCGTTTTATCCTGTTCTGCTCACGGTAAACGGTGGCCTCGAGTTCTTCTACCAACTGTTTACGGGTGGGGCGTAGCTCTTTAATTCTGGCGAGAGACTTTTGAATAACCTCTTCGAGAAACTCCTTCCGGTTTTTACTCAGTTGATATACAGGCCAATTTGGTATTCCATCCAGGATAGGCTCGTACCCAATATTCTTATTCTTCTTTTCAACAATCTCCATCAACCAGATAGACAGGTGGAACCTCAAATATAGATATAATCCCCTAACTAGAGCTTTTCAACGGATTTCCTCAGGGACAAGGCCATGGTCTCAAATTGTTTCATGCAGTCATCTATGAACTCCTCCGAAACAATTTTTTTTAAGTCCTCTTCACCGGAGAGATCATACTCCTGCACCTTAAAAGTTTGTTCGAGCGAACCCGATTCTATTTTAATAAGGTACCGGTTGTTCCAATGAAAAAAAGTGATGTTGCACTACGGGTGTACAAGATTTCCAATGACTCTCATGGGCTAAATGGCTGGCGTTTGGTTACCAAAAACTGGCTTAACAGAATTTCTTTATAACTGTTAAATAA
>JBFWZR010000139.1:0-8741 GCA_050185175.1 Cyclobacteriaceae bacterium | reverse complement strand
AAGAGTTTGTCTGTAACCTTGAAAAATGTAAAGGCGCCTGCTGCGTGGAAGGTGAACTGGGTGCTCCTCTTGAGGAGGATGAACTCCCGATCATGAAGCAGATTCAGGAGGATATAAAACCCTACCTGACACGTGATGGTTTAAAGGCGATCAAAAGACAAGGAGCTTATGTGCTGGACGAAGATGGCGACTACTCCACCCCTACTATTGGAGGCCGCGAGTGCGCATACGCCATCTATGATGAGCAAGGCATTTTAAAATGTGGTATCGAACAAGCCTATCTGGATGGTAAGACAAAATTCAGAAAGCCCATCTCATGCCATCTTTATCCGATTCGTATTACGAAGAAGAAGGATTTTGAAGCTGTCAATTATCACAAGTGGTCTATTTGCTCTGCCGCCTGCGCTTTGGGTAAGTCGCTGGGTATTCCGCTCTACAAATTTCTGAAAGAGCCTTTGATCAGAAAGTACGGCAAGGCGTGGTATAAAGAGCTGGTGACACAAATTGAACAGGAGGAGAAAATGCCGATGAAGAAAAATAAAAAAAGGTGACCGTTGGCCACCTTTTTGTTTGAGTTAAACTCAGATATTATTCTGCTACTACGCTCAGGGTGATTTCGTGCTTCACTTCTTTATGCAAGTCCAAAGTCACAGTGTAGGTTCCAATTTGCTTAGGGCTATCTTTCATGATCACCTTCTTGCGATCAATGTCGAAACCTTTGCTCTTTAATGATTCAGCGATCTGAATTACGGTGATAGCACCGAAAATCTTTCCGCTCTCACCAGCCTTGGTTCCCACTTCGATAGTCAAATCACCAATCTTCTCTGCAAGCGCCTGTGCATCCTGCTTCAGTTTCTCAGCTTTGTGCGCGGCCTGACGGATGTTCTCCTCAATCATGGCACGGTTTGACTTGTTGGCGATAATGGCCATTCCATTCGGAATAAGGAAGTTTCTTCCGTAGCCTGACTTCACCTTCACGATGTCATTCTTATAGCCGAGCCCTTGAATATCTTGTTTTAAAATGATCTCCATATTCTTTTCAGGTTTTCGGTTATTTCAATGAGTCGCCAAGGTAAGGGAGGATAGCCAAATGACGTGCGCGCTTCACAGCTTGTGACACACGCTTCTGGAATTTCCAGCTCGTTCCTGTAAGTCTGCGAGGAAGGATTTTGCCTTGCTCGTTAACAAACTTCATCAAAAAGTCCGGATCCTTGTAATCGATATACTTGATTCCGTTTTTCTTGAAGCGGCAGTACTTAGGCTTAATCTCTGCTCGCTTGATGGGTTCATTCATTAATGTCATGCAGGTAGCTCCTCCTTAGCAGCACGTTTTTCTTTGTTCTTCTTAAACTCTCCTTTGCGTCTGCGGCTGTTATATTCTACCGCGTGCTTGTCAAGCGCAGTGGTCAAAAAGCGCATAACGGATTCGTCCCTTCTGTACTCAGTCTCAAGCGTCTGGATAATTTGGGTATCTGCCGAAAACTCGATCAGGTTGTAGAATCCAGTCGATTTGTTCTGGATTGGGTAGGCCAGTTTTTTCAGGCCCCATTGCTCCACATTGATGACATCGGCTTTGCCGTCTGTCAATACCTTCACGAACTTATCGACAGTATCCTTTGCCTGGTCTTCAGACAAAACGGGATTCAAAATGAATACTGTCTCGTAATTTTTCATTCTTGTGATAAGTTTTTAAAAATGAGGTGCAAAGATAGTAAAACGGCTATTTCTACAAAACCCCAGGTGGGACTTAAATGGCTGTTTTTGACCTGTTTTGAGGCCTTTTCGATGGCTACTTTACGCTAAACGACATTTGACCCATCTTGTACCCATCGGTAAAGATGTCCACCGTGTAGTTACCTGACGCGTATTCAGACCCCTTTTCGTAGAGGAAAGAGAGCTTTTGGCGGGTATTATCAAACAGTATCTCCTGGGCAGCCGTATAAAATTCTTCCTTGCCATCAAGCATAAACGTGCCCGATCCCTTGGCCACATCAAAGATCACCTGGCCATTTTCATCCGTCACTTTGATCATGATCTTTTTGCCCTCGATCGGAGCTACCTTGTTTTCAGCAATATTGAATTCCACTTTCAGCGTTTCAAGTTGTTTGCTTCTGAACGGTGAAGTTCTTTCTCTTCCTCGGCTATTCACAGACACCACTTGAATGTTTTCTGCTTTTAGCTGAGATGCAATTGCAACTTTGTTGGCTAGTTCGTCCGAGCTTTTCGACAAGCGATTGATGGAATCGCTCAGTTCGTTCTGCTTGGTTTTTAATGTTCTGTTTTCAGAATATAACTCTTTATTAAGAGACTTGAGTTTTTCCAATTCTTCATCCTTCAACTTCAGTAGTTGCTCATATCCCTCCACGCGATCTTTCAACTCTTTAATATTTCTACTCGTGCGGCTTCTGGTTCTCTTTAGTTCTGCATCCACCTCTGCCTTGGCTTTTTGCAATTCCGTAATATCACCACCCAACTTCTCAATCTCGGAAATCTTCTCATTCAGCTCTGCTTGAATCTCATTGAGCCGCTGCATGGTCGATGCCAGGTCTTCTTCGGTAACCGCCAGTTGCTCGTTTGTCTCTACTTTCTCCTGGTAGTCGAGGTAGATCTTGATACTTTGAATAATGACCACAATGGAAAGCAAGGCAATGATGATAGCCGTTTTGTTGCTTGCTTTCTTAGGTTCGACAGGATTGGGTTTCGCCTCGCTCATTGTTCAATGTTTTTCGGGGTGTAAAAATAGAGCTTTTCTGGGACTACTAGAGGGATAGCGTAAAATGTTGGCGGTTAAGCGCTGGATCGAAGAATAAAATACCGCATCGATAAAGGTCAATACTGCCATATACGAGACTGTGACGGTGCAGTTCATTCCAGGCCTTTTCCATCTCGGCAGACCAATGAATATCATCAATCACCAGAATACTCTTTTCATTCATCCTGCGTGCTAGCATGTTAAAGTACCGCAGGGTAGGTTCGTAGCGGTGATTGGCATCAATCAGGGCGAAGTTGATCTTAGTAGTATTTTGAAGAAATTCGGAAAGGGTGTGATCGATATTTCCTTCGATCAATCGAACATGCTTTCTATCCAACGATTCGAAATGGGTGAGGGCAATATTGATAAGTGATTTGTTTCCCTCAAAAGTGAAAATACTGCAATCAGTTTTTTGTGAGAGATACAAGGTGTTCAAACCTATCGATGTGCCTAACTCTACTACATACTTAGCATCGATATAGTTGAGAATATTCAAGTAGAGCAGAGAGAGTTTTGCTGGACTGACACTGATCTGCGTAATGTCGGCCAATGATTTTTTCTGCCCGCCTACAGACGACCCTGCGCCCAGATCTTCCATCTGAACTGGCATATTATTTAGCAGCAAGCGTTCCCTTAACTTCTCAAGTGCCTGGTCGCCCTTTGCTTTTTGTGCCGGCTTTATGACTTGTTTGTAAAAATCAAAAAAGTAGGGGGAGTGGATGGAATGTTCGTCTACCTTATTAAGCCAATGGGAAATGAACGATTTAATTCTTTGCGCTTTCAAGCGGGCAGTTATAGCGTCAGTTTGTTTCTCTCAACAATCAGTTGAGGCGCAAAGGAGAAATCATGTGAAACTCGGGCACGGCCACTTCAAATCGGGCACCATCAACCACTCTCTCCATCAGGTATGAACCTACCATCTTGCCAATGCCTGATTTTAAATTGCAGCCCGATACGTAATGATGGGTTTGGTTCGGCTCCAGCACAGGTTGCTGGCCTACTACACCTTCTCCATCTACTTCACGTGAACTAAACCCGGCATCATAAATCGTCCAATGCCTTCTTAATAGTTGAATGGTAAACTCACTTTGATTCTCAATGGTGATACGGTAAGTGAACACATAGTGATATTGGCTTGGACTAGAGTAGGAAGGTTGATACTCCGTTTCCACGCTCACTTTTATACCTTGAGTTATTTCGGTTACCATTCAGTCAAAAATATCAATTTTTTCTATTTTACTCTCTTAATAAAAAGCCCAATAGCCAAAAATTAGTGACATGGGAGCGGACGTAAAAATTGCACAGTCATGGAAAGAAAAGCTTAAAGATGAATTTGAAAGCCCTTATTTTCAAGAACTTACCGATTTCGTAAAAGCTGAATACAAAGCGCATACAGTTTACCCTCCCGGTTCTGAGATATTCAATGCTTTCGATAAATGTGATTTTAAGCAGGTCAAAGTGGTGATCATCGGGCAGGATCCCTACCACGGTCCAGGCCAGGCCAATGGTTTGTGTTTTTCCGTACGTGATACGGTAAAAATGCCGCCCTCCCTGGTCAATATCTTCAAAGAAATTCAAAGTGATCTGGGCAAACCGTTTCCTCCCACAGGTAATCTGGAGCGCTGGGCCGAGCAAGGCGTGTTGTTGCTCAATGCAACTTTAACCGTTCGGGCTTCCTCACCCGCATCACATCAGAACAAAGGCTGGGAACGATTTACGGATGCAGTCATTAAAAAAATTTCAGACGAAAAGAACAACATCGTTTTTATTCTTTGGGGCGCTTACGCGCAAAAGAAAGGTGAGGTCATCGATCGCTCAAAACACTTCGTAATTTCGTCACCACACCCATCTCCATTTTCAGCCGACCGTGGCTTCTTTGGAAGCAAACCATTTAGCAAAACCAACGACTACCTTAAGAGCAAAGGTCTTGTCGAAATCGACTGGTGAACTGACTGTCAACTATGGACTAAATACTATCGACTATCAATCAATCATCTTAAAGAACCTTCTCCATCTGATCTTGTCGAAGAAGGAACCGTACTTGTCGATTGACAACCAGATAAAGAATGCCTTTCCAACAATGTGATCTTCGGGCACAAATCCCCAAAAACGAGAGTCAAGCGAGTTGTGACGATTGTCTCCCATCATGAAGTAATAGTTTTGTTTGAAGGTATACTGTGTCACCTGCTGACCATCGACAGTTAATGTGCTATCACCAACTACTACATTGTCATTGTGATCATAAAGTTGGATGGTTCTGCCATAAAACGCGAGCGTAGAATCATTGATATCAATAGTCATCCCTTTGGCAGGAATAGTTAGTGGACCGTATTCGTCAGCATTCCATCGGCTGTACTTTGATCTCGGAAAAATTCGCGGGTCAAATCCACTATTCATTCGGTAGTCTTGTCCTACAGAAATAACATAGGGCAAACTCTTAAGTTCATTTACTTTTTCTTCCGGTATGTACATCTGGTACACGGCTTTGCCTTCTTCCGGTCGACCGAGATAATTATAATCATCAGGATCAATCCCGAGCTTGATCAGGTTGCGCTCGTTGATCTCATCCTTTGCAGTTACGAGGTAGCTGAACTGCATCTCAGGTGGATTCGGTTGAGCTTCGTTGTTCACGACCAACTGGCGGTTGACAACTTTCAGCACATCGCCAGGCAATCCAACGCATCGCTTGATGTAGTTAGTCTTCAGGTCAACGGGGTAGTCCTTTCCTTCATTCAAATCCCTTGGCGGCACATTGAACACTACCACATCGTTACGCTTCACTTTGCTAATACCTGGAAGTCTGTATTGCGGAAGTTGAACCCAATCCACATAAGATGGAACATCAGTAAACCATATTTTCTGATGCGTGAGCGGCACCTGCAATGGCGTCTTTGGTGTGCGCGTGCCATAATGGAATTTACTTACGAATAGGAAGTCACCAACCAAAAGTGAATTCTCCATGGAAGGAGTGGGAATGGTGTAGGCCTCCATGATCAACCAACGGATTAGCGTAGCGGCCACAACTGCAAATGCAATTGCTTCCGTCCATTCCGATACGGCAGACTTTTTTTCTTCCTCGAGTTCGTCAAGTTTACCTAAATACTTTACGTCATCTTTGAACCCGATGTAAGGAATATAAATCGGCCCAACGAAGATGATGAGAAACTGACTCATCAACGAGTTCTTCCCGAAACATCTCAGCAGATCAAAAAGCAACACATAAAAGGTGAAGATGTTGAGAATAGGAATGAATAAGTAAAGCACCCACCAGTTGGGTTTGCCAATAATTTTGATCAGCCAGTATTCACTGTAGATCGGAATTATGGACTTCCATCCTTTAATGTTCGCTTTCTCAAAAAGTTTCCAGTATCCAATGGTAATGCCTATACGGAAGATAAGCAGTATAATAAGTATGGCCGTCACAGTGTCTTAAGGGTTAAAGCTTGCAAAGAAAACCATTTTAGGGGAATTCTTTAAAATTTTAGGAAATCGCTCATGGTGTAGATGCCTTTTTTGCCAGCCAGCCATTCTGCCACCATTACAGCGCCCAACGCAAAGCCATCCCGAGAGTGAGCAATATGTTTTATTTCGATATCATCGATCGCACTCGCGTATTTCACGGTATGTGTGCCAGGGGTAGGGTCAATTCTTGAGGAGGTAATTTGAATCTCATCTTTGTTAGGTGAATCCATGGTCCACTTCGACTTTCTATCGATATGTTGAATTATGCCGTCTGCCAGGGATATCGCTGTTCCGCTAGGTGCATCCTTTTTCTGCGTGTGATGGATCTCATCAATTGAGATGTCATAGGCAGGATATTGATTCATTATCCTGGCAAGAAATTCGTTCACTTTGAAAAAAACATTAACGCCTAGACTGTAGTTGGAAGCATAAAAGAAGGTTCCATTTTTCTGTTTACAGTAGGCTTCAACTTCTGCGCTTTTTCCCAACCATCCTGTAGTGCCACAGACCACCGGAACACCCAGGTCAAAGCAGGCGTGGAGATTTGCAACAACGGCATCCGGTTGGGAAAACTCAATAGCAACATCTGCAGTTTTGATTTGATCAATTTCGCTGGCATTGTTCAGATCAATCTTGGCCACCACATGGTGACCTCTCTTCAACGCAAAGCCTTCAATAGCCTTCCCCATTTTGCCATAACCGAGTAAAGCGATTTTTAAACCCATTAGAACTTTAGTTTAAGGGCGAGGCCGGTGCTTCTTCCGGTCATCGGGTTGCTTTCCATCATCGGTTCGATGCGAACCTGGAGTTGAGGATTGAGGTCGAATTCTTTAAGGTGCGCATCCACGTGCGCATCTACCAGTTGAAGTATGTACCAAAATCCGGTAACGATGGTGAAGAAGTCTCGTTCTCGTTTTGATTTATTTACAATGTTTCGAAGTTGTGACTCATTGAATCCAGAGACCGAACGGTCGGTGCCGTCTTCTAAGATCTGAAAGAGTTCGTTTTTAAATTTTAAATATCTGTCCTGATAAAAGTCGATGAAAAATATACCGGTAGCGAACCCGCCATACACCAGAGGCACCTTCCAATATTTCTTGTTGTAGATCTGCCCTGATCCAGGAAGTATCGCTGCGTAAAGAATAGCTTTCCGGGGATTGAATCGATCTGCGTAAGTGTCAATCGTAATCACCCTTTTACCCCGCTCCAAACGCAACGTGTCGGAAGAAAGTGATCGGAGAGAGTCCGGGTTTTGCGCCTGCGCTGAGGCACACAAAAATAAAACGATTACAAAAACGATTCTTTGCATTGGCTTCAAGGGTTTACACCTTGAGGATCTCCAATAAGCGGTTAAGGTCCTCAATGGAGTAAAAGGGAATCTTGATTTCTCCCTTCTTACCGTCACTCTTCACATTCACTTTCGTGCCAAAGTGTGTGGAAAGGGTGGACTGTAGCTGTTTAATTTCTTTTGAAGGCCCGGCACTGACTTTATCAGCGGCAGCTTTGGAGCCTTCTTTGCCTGGAGAAACCAGTTGCCTCACGAGCTCTTCCACTTTACGAACGGAGAGATCTTCTGAAAGTATCTTTTTGTAAATGAAGAGCTGTGTATCCGGACTGTCCACATTGATAATCGCACGGGCATGCCCCATTGATATTTTGTTATCGCGAAGGGCAATCTGAATATCGGGTGGAAGCTTCAATAACCTCAGGTAGTTCGTAACGGTAGACCGGTTTTTGCCGACACGCTCTCCCAGTTCTTCCTGCTTCAGATTAATTTCTGAAATCAACCGCTGATAACTGACAGCTATTTCAATCGGGTTAAGATTTTCTCGCTGAATGTTTTCGATCAATGCCATTTCAAGCATCTGCTGATCATCCGCAGAACGAACGTAGGCAGGTACCGCCTTCAGTCCAGCGAGTTTAGCCGCTTGAAACCTTCGCTCACCTGAAATAAGCTGATATTGATTGGAGGAAAGTTTGCGAACCGTGAGTGGCTGAATAATGCCATGAACCTTGATGGAATCAGAAAGCTCTTTCAATGCCTCTGGCTCAAAATGTTTTCTGGGCTGATAAGGATTTACTGAGATTTCGGTGAGCAGTATTTCGTTTACACCGGACGACTGAGCAGGCACGCCTGCCTCTTCCAGCTTCTCCGACTCAGGTGTATCACTGAGTAGCGCACTAAGTCCACGTCCTAAGGCAACTCTCTTCTTACTCATTTTGATAAACCGTTTTTGTTCAAGATCTCGTGTGCCAGATTCAGGTAGCTAACTGCTCCTTTGCTCTCAGCATCATGTACAATGGCAGGCAACCCAAAGCTGGGCGACTCACTTAACTTAACGTTGCGAGGGATAATGGTGTTGAATGCAATATTCTTAAAGTGCGTCTTCACCTCTTGCACCACTTGATTACCTAGTGATGTTCGGGAATAGTAAAGCGTAAGAAGTATACCTTCTATTTCCAGTTTTGGATTAAGCCGGGTTTGGATAATCTTGATGGTGTTAAGCAACTTGCCCAAACCTTCCAA
>JBFWZR010000138.1:0-8829 GCA_050185175.1 Cyclobacteriaceae bacterium | reverse complement strand
TGCTGCTGGAGACGCAGGGTAACTGGGGAGATGTTCGAACGGGTGACAGTGCAGCTGCACCGAGATACATTGAGGCAAGACTTTCGAAGTTTGCATTAGAGGTTGTCTACAACCCTCAAACTACCGAATGGCAGCTATCATATGACGGCCGCAAGAAGGAGCCGGTCACCTTACCGGTGAAATTTCCTTTGTTGCTGGCTCAGGGAGTTGAGGGTATCGCTGTCGGACTTTCGACCAAAATTCTACCTCACAACTTCTGCGAGTTGATCAAAGCATCTATTGATGTCCTTAAGGGGAAGAATCCAAAGATATTTCCAGACTTCCCTACAGGAGGGTATGCTGACTTCACAGAGTACGATCAAGGGCTAAGAGGAGGTCGAATTAAGGTAAGAGCTAAGATTGAGATCGTTGACAAGAAAACGCTGGCTATCAAAGAGATACCGTTTGGCACTACAACTACATCATTAATAGAGTCTATTGTAAAAGCCAGCGAGAAAGGGAAGATCAAAGTGCGCCAGGTTGTTGATAACACGGCCAAGGATGTGGAGGTGCTCGTGCATCTACAGCCCGGTCATTCACCTGAGATTGTGATGGATGCCTTGTACGCTTTCACGGATTGTGAAGTGTCGATCTCGCCAAATGCCTGTGTGATTGTCGAAGACAAGCCACGCTTCATGCGGGTAAACGAGATTCTCAAATACAATACTGAACAAACTGTTGCCCTGCTAAAGCGTGAGCTCGAGATCAAGCGGGATGAGTTGATGGAGAAGATTTTGTTCTCGTCCCTTGAGAAGATCTTTATTGAAAACCGGATCTACCGGAACATCGAGGAGTGCGAAACCTTTGAGGAGGTGATCAGCACGATTGACAAGGGGCTCAAACCGTTCAAGAAGCAATTCTATCGCGAGATTACTCAGGACGACATCATCCGGCTGACAGAGATTCGAATTAAGCGGATTTCGAAATACGATTCGTTTAAGGCAGACGAGCTGCTCAAGAACCTGGAGAATGATCTGAAACAGGCGAAGCATAATCTCAAACACCTTACCGAGTTTGCGATTGAGTACTTCCAAAATCTACTGACCAAATATGGAAAGGGTCGGGAGCGCAAGACTGAGATCAAGAGCTTCCAAACGGTGACAGCGATTGATGTAATTGCTAACAACCAAAAACTGTACGTGAATCGTGCTGATGGTTTCATCGGCTGGGGACTTCGCAGAGACGAATACATCTGTGATTGCTCTGAAATTGACGACATCATTGCTATACGAAAAGATGGGAAGGCGATCGTATCCCGAATTTCCGAGAAAGTGTTTATGGGTAAAGACATTTTGTATGCTGGAGTCTGGAAGAAGGGAGATGAGCGGATGGTGTACAATGCGATTTACTCAGATGGGAAGACGGGCAAGTCATTCGTGAAACGTTTTACTATGCCCGCGATTATTCGCGATAAAGAGTATGACCTTACCCAAGGCAACCCGAATAGTAAACTTCATTACTTAAGTGCCAATCCTAATGGAGAAGCCGAGGTGGTAGAAGTGAAACTAACGGCAGCCAGCACGGCTCGCAAGAAAATATTTGAATTCGACTTTGCAGAACTGGAAGTAAAAGGAAGAGGCGCGCGTGGAAACACGCTTACAAAATATCCTGTTCGGAAAGTTGATCTGCTGCAAGCTGGTGTTTCAACGTTGAGTGGATTGGATCTATGGTTTGATCCCATTGCCGGAAGGCTCAACAAAGAGAAGAGGGGCAAGCACGTGGGCAAGTTTGATGGAGATGACTTAATACTGTCGATAACCAGAAGTGGCAATTATAAACTAACAAGCTTCGACCTCAATACTCGATTTGAACCGGATGAAAAGACACTGTTGGTCGAAAAGTTTAATCCTAAGAAGCCGGTGACCGCAGTGTACATAGATGGTGAAAGCAAGCAGTATTTTGTAAAACGTTTCCTGCTTGAGACCAACACTACCGACAAGGATTTTGGTTTTATCTCTGAGTCCATTGGCTCAAGACTTGAATTTGCATCTACTGCCGACAGTCCCGAAGTAGAATTAGAATTGATCAAGGGTAAAAGCAAGACTAAAGAGACGGAAGTCGTTGCACTGGATGAGTTGATTGACGTGAAGGGGTGGAAGGCCATGGGCAATAGACTGTCACCTCATAAGGTATCAAAGCTGAGGCCGGTTGAGGAAGAAAGTGACTCAACACAGGCTCAAGACGAGGAAGTGATGGAATCCAAGACAAAGAAGGAATCTCCATCGCTAAAAAAAAAATCAGAAGCGCCAGAGGCAAAGCCGTCAAAGGAAAACGGCCAGCAAAAGCAACAAACGTCAAAAGCCGACCAAAAGCAAAAAAATCAGCAAGCAAGCCTCTTCGGGGAAAGCCAGCCCCAAAAGGAAAGCCAAAAGGAAAAAGTAAAACCAAACGGTAAGAAAAGTGCAGCTGACAAAAACTCAAAAGCGTTTGGTGTAGGGGAGACGATCGAGTTAGAACTATAGCCTACAGCGGCTGTTCGATAGCAGCAGCTTCATCTGCATGCTCTATCATTCGGTAGTGCGCCAACCTGCTGAATATATCCGCACTCTTTCTTTTGGTACGGTCTTTCGTATCTAAATCGCAGGAGTAAAGACCAAACCTTTTGGTTGGTCCCAGATGCCATTCGAAATTATCCCACGTACTCCACCAGTAATATCCTCTGATGTCGATTCCATCTTTAAGTGCTTCGTGGAGCACCTTGGCGTAATCCAGGATGGCTCGTTGCCGCAAATCATCGCTGGCATCACACACCCCGTTTTCCGTGATGATGATGGGTTTTTTGTACTTTTTCCAATAGCGGTCGATACATGTACGTAGACCTTCCGGGTGATATTCCCACATATCATCATGTGGAACACCCAGTTTTTTGATTTTCTCTGGAGTTTGGATGTATGTGATAGGCATCGGGTCGTGTGTAACACGTGCATAGTAGCTCATGCCGAAGAAATCCGATTTTTCGAAATGGCTCGGCACATACTCCATAAACCACCAGTCGCTCAGGTTGGCGGGAAACCAACCTAGTACATTTTCGGAATCGAATACTACTGCGTTGTGCGAAATGCCAATGGGGTGTTGTGGGAATTTTGATTTGATGATATCATAAACCTGATCGTGAGCCTTGCCCATGTTCTTCACTGCCTTACCCGCCAGGTAGGGATTGTTTTTGAAAGGTGGGAAGAACCCTGTTATCCAACCATAACTTGCATAAACATTCGGCTCGTTGAACGTATTCCAGAAAGTGACATGTTCACCAAATTCATCGATTACCTTGGTACAGTAGTCAACGAATGCTGGGATGTTTTCTTCTTTCTCCCAACTTCCCATTTCAGCAAACCATTTGGGATTGGTAAAGTGATGCAATACCATCATAATCTCAACCCCGCGGGAGCGAAGGTCTAAAATGAACTGCATGTAGTGTGCCACAGTTTCTTCATCAAGCTTATCGAAAGGTTTGCGTTGAAGTTTGCTCCACAGAAAACCCATACGATAGTGAGGTGCAAGTGAAGCAATGATTCCGGCATCTTCGCGAATACGAAGCTCGTGGTCTGTCGTTCTGTCGAATATGTATCCGTCCAACGACTTTACGCCTTGCCAGTCATGTTCGAAGGCTGTTTCAATTTGTGCGGCAGCCGTGCTGGTACCAAATGCAAAATCATTAGGGAAGACGTAGACCATGGCTTAAAAAATCGCGACAAAAATAGTCAATACTGCCCGCAAAAAAATAAAGGAAGCATATTGCTTCCTTTATAAAGGTAATGTTAACGGAATGTTACTTGCCTCCGTCCTCGGTATCTTCTTTGCTAAGTTCCTCCATCATAGCCGTGTACTTCGCTTTCAGATCGGCATCGTCCTTCAATGCTTTTTTCACTGCATTGTAGGTCTTGGCACCAATGTAGTCCCTTGCGAGAGATTGAAATGCCTCATTGATCTTGGCAGTCTCTTCTTCTTTCTTGGCCGCTACTGACTTCACAAAATCGATTTCTTCTTGTGTAGCCTCTGCCTCCTGCAATTTAGCTTCGTCATCAACGATCTTTGATAGGTCGTTGTAACGCGATGCAGAAACATTTTCGTTGCTCTTCACCATGTCAGAAATCGTTTCGATGAGCGTTGATTTCATATTCTCTATCGAATCCATTGCCACGGCATACTTCTTTAGATCTTCATCGCTAATTTCTTCCTCCTGCGCACGCGCAACATTACCCACAAAGCAGGCAGTGAGAAATAGAACGAGTAATTTGATTTTCATCTTTCGGTTGTTTAGGTCAGACATCAAAAATTTATAACCTGAATTATACGACTTTTTGATTTTTATCTCAAAACATAATGATGAAAATGGCTGATATATCACGTAATACGGGAGAGCACCGCGCCTTACAACTGTTCGCATAGGTAGTATTATTAATCGACTCCAATCTGGATTCACGATGTTGTCAAAGCAGAGTAAAGAGAGTATCTTATCATGTTGTGCGGATACGTTTGACCGTACAGGTGCCACATCAACTACTATTTTTTATGAGATCACTGATTACATCTTTGTTATTGATTATGACTACACTCAGCACTATTGCTCAAGACCAATACATATTTCCATTTGGAGGAGGACTTAATAAGTTATTTGTCAAGGAGATCATCAAGTTAACTGGCAAGGAGCGACCTCGTATTTGCTATTTGCCAACAGCTTCTGGTGATAGTGAACAAGGTATTATTCGCTGGTATGATTTGGTAAGTGATCTTTCTGTAGAGCCACATGTTCAGAAGGTATGGATCAACTCGTATGACATGAAACAGTCATTTGAAGAAATACTGTTGAGTATGGACGCCATTATGGTAGGCGGTGGAAATACCCTGAACATGATAGCCATATGGAAAGCACAGGGAATTGATGTGGTGCTGAAGAAGGCATTGGAGAAAGGAATCGTCCTTGCTGGTGGTAGTGCTGGTTCTCTTTGTTGGTTTGTAAATGGAACTACGGACTCACGTCCGAAAGAACTAAGCGTAGTTGAAGGGCTTGGCTTTTTGCCATTCAGCCATTCACCTCATTATCACAGCGAGGAGTATCGCAGACCGTTGTACCACAAGAATATCGAAAACGGAATATTCAAAGAGGGATATGCCATGGATGACTATTCAGGGATCATTTTCAAGAATGGCAAACCCTTTAAAGTCGTATCACTTGGTGAGGAATACAATTGCTATTTCGTAAGTGTGAAAAATGGTAAAGCCGTTGAAGAGAAATTGAAGGCGGAGATACTTAAATGATGAGTCCATGAAACGCAAAGATTTCCTTCGACAAATTACAGCAGCTGGTGCAGCATCGGCATTGCTGGGATTTGATTCATTAGAGCACAAATGGTTGCCGTCATTTCAATCTTCCCCTGCTATCATAGATCTTCATGCACATCCCGGTGTATTCTACCTCAGGGGTTTGAAAGACTTCCCGGGTGATGAAGGAATACGGAAGACGGTGAATGAAATGAATCAGGGTGGACTTACTGCAGCATTCGTCAGTACAGTTGTCGATAGGCTGGTCAATAAGAGGACGGATACAGGTATAGTGCCAGCGCGAGAGTTCGAAAAAGGCGAGGCATGGAGAGAATACAGGCGCCAAGTGAAGGAGCTAAATGAGTTGTGCGGCATCATGCCGATGAGAAAGGCAACAACCTTAAGGGAGATAACTGATCGTAACACTGGTAAGACAGCAATTGTGTTTGCCTGTGAAGGGGGAGATTTTCTGGAGAGTGCAGATCAACTCGATGAGATCTATAATGACGGGGTTCGTGCAGTTCAACTTGTGCACTATGCTCCCAATCCCTTAGGCGACTTACAGACTTATGAAAGTCAGCACAACGGCCTTTCTGCAACGGGTAAGAGTGTTGTAAAAAGAATGAACGAGCTGGGTATGTTGGTAGACGTGGCGCATGCCGCTTACGATACGGTAAAAGATGTGGTGGATACAACTGACAAACCGATTGTCTTATCGCACAGCATTTTGAAATTACCGGAGGAGAGGCCTATATCTATTCGTGCCATCACGCCAGAGCATGCGAAACTGGTCGCATCAACAGGTGGTGTTATCGGAGCCTGGCCTTCAGGTTTTAGTACCAGCTTTGATGATTACATCAACAACATCATGAGGCTGATTGATACAGTTGGTGTTGATCACGTTGGCCTCGGCACTGACATGGACAGCAACTACAAACCGGTGCTCGATAGTTACCTTCAGTTGCCCAAATGGCTAAGCGCGCTGCAAGACAAAGGCCTTTCAAAGGAAGAGGTCGCAAAAGTGGCTGGCGGAAATGTTGTTCGAGTGCTATCCTTAGTCCTCAAGTAGTCTGCAGCAACTCAAAACTTTCTAACTCAACACTCAAATCTTTCAAACTACCATCCAATTCCGTAGTCCTCTCCATGGTTGCTTGATCCACCCCAGAAGCTTCCGTGCTTCCAGTCGAAGAAGATAGCGTTGATCGGTCCACTGGTGCGGTCTTCAAATGTGAGGTGATAACCCATTTCTTTCAAGTCCTTCCGCGTCCACGCTGGCGTTTGAGAATTCAAAGTAAGTGCACCAGCCTTGCGTTCGTGATCACCAAAGCTGGAATACATCTGGTAGGTCTTGAAGTTAGCAGCCTCTGCTGACTCTTGCACATTCATGCCAAACTCCACAACGTTTAAAAAGAACTGAATAAGGTTTTGATCTTGTTCATCTCCCGCTTGCTTCGCAAAAGACAAGAAGGGTTTTCCATCTTTCAGCGCCATACTGGGAGTGAGTGTCACGCGAGGTCTTTTACCAGGTTCTACAACGTTGAAAGGATTTTCTTTTGGATCCAAAACGAATGACTGCATGCGTTGACTCATACCTACACCAGTGTTTCCAGCAATGCATGCGGGTACCCAACCGCCACTTGGCGTAATAGACACCACCCATCCTGCCGCGTCTGTTGCTTCGATTGAGGTTGTACCCGCGGTGAAGTCAGAAATGTATTGATCATCAAGTGTGGGGATCCGTGATTTGTAGTCGTTTGTTGATGCCTGACTCTTGCCCCAGTCTTTCAACAGATCGAGATAAGGATTCTTCTTGCCTTCGAAAGGATAGGGGTCACCAGGACTGATGTTGGGATCGTTCTTGTCGGCATTGATGAGTTTCATTCTTTCTTTTGCGTAAGCTTTGGAAAGAAGTCCTTGCATCGGCTCTTCCGGTGCGAAAGCAGGATCGCCATAGTAGAAGTCTCGATCAGCAAAAGCGAGATTCATTGCCTGATAAACAGTGTGGATGTATCTGCTGGTATTGTAACCCATACTCTTGAGATCAAAATTCTCGAGTATGTTCAATGTTTGAAGCATCACAGGTCCTTGTGTCCACGGCTGTAGTTTATACACATCAATGCCTCTGTAGTTTGTCATCAAAGGTTCTTCAATCTTAACCTTCCAGTTGGCAAGGTCCTCTTCTGTGAACAAGCCACCTTGCTCGCGTGCGCCACGCACAATCTCTTTTGCAATATCACCTTTGTAGAAGCGATCATAGGCAGCGTAGATGGCTTCCTTTCTGCTCTTCTTTTTCTTCAGCGCCTGTTGTTCTGCTTCTACCAGCTTGGTCAATGTGTTCAACAAATCCTGTTGTACGAATATCTCACCGGCCTCAGGGGCTTCACGTTCTTCACCAAGGTGAGGAAGGAATACCTTCTTTGAATAGGGCCACTCCTTTATTCTGTCTTTTGATCTCTCAATTGAATTTGCTGTTTGTGCTTCGATGGGATAACCAGCAGCCATCTGCATGGCGGGTGCCAACACCTCTTTCAAACTCATCGTACCATACTCTGCCAGCATGGTCATCAAACCTCCCGGTGTACCGGGTGTCACCGCTGCCAATGGACCGAATTGCGGAGGATATTTCATGCCCTTTTCTTTGAAGAAGTCAGCAGTTGCACCAGTAGGAGCAACACCAAGCGCATTGATGGCAATCACTTTCTTGGTGTTGGGATTGTAGATCAACGCTTGCGTTTCACCACCCCAGCTCAACACATCCCACATCGTACATCCTGCCGCCAGCATCGCACAAGCAGCATCCACTGCGTTGCCACCTTTTTGAAAGGTGATGGCTCCTGCGGTGGCGGATAATGGTTTACCCGTAATAGCCATCCAGTGTTTGCCGTGCAAGACAGGTTTCTGGGTTTGTTGCGCATACAGGGCGGCACAAATGCTTAGTGTTAGAAGGAGGGTGATAATGTTCTTCATGATTAAGGCGTTTCCAGTCAATATAAGGTGGAAATCATGCATTGTGAAACAAGAATGGGCTAAACGGCCAATTTTCAACCGTTGGTGTGACACAATGGCCTCCCGCGCAACTTGGTTGGGATAATGACTACTTAGCCGTACCTTTGTGGTAATTTTATTGCAGTGACTCAAGCCCAAACCATAGCGCTCTACCATCCGATGCTTCATCGCATCGCCATGCGGTTTGTGAAATGTAAAGCAGACGCTGAGGACATTGTTCAGGATACCTTTCTGAAGTGGTTATCCATCGACACTGAGAAGATCAGAAATACGAAAGCTTACCTGATCAAATCGGTGACCAACAACTGCCTTAATCACCTGGAAGCATTAAAAAGAAAGAAGGAGGAGTACCTTGAAAATATTCATCTGCCAGAACTCATTACTAAGTTCAAAGAGCTGGATTTCAGCCAGATAGACCTTCATGTCGACATGCAGGCAGCCCTCAACGTGATTCACCACAAGCTTGAACCCCTGGAAAGGGCGGTTTTCGTACTAAGGGAGGTATTCAACGTGGATTACGAG
>JBFWZR010000137.1:0-8874 GCA_050185175.1 Cyclobacteriaceae bacterium | reverse complement strand
CCTGTTGTTGGTATGGTAATCTGATCATCATTTGAGGTTCCTGGATTGTCGGTTTTCCATGTGGTGATGAAGGGTGCCTGGTCTTGAATGGTTTTGGTTCCTGAAGGGCCGAGGGATAAACCACTGAAGGTGACGACTGTTGAAAAGGTAAAGTTACTAACGTTAAAGGGAGGGATGCTAAGAGTCGCGCCTGAAGTTGCACTTGCTGCTACATTGGCCGCGATGTAGAAAAACTTGTCTAATCCATCGTCAGCGATGACTTGGGAAAATGAATTGAAATTAAGGGCTTCACCTGTACCTGCTGATGCGCTTGACGTTCCTACCAATGTTGCTGAGGCAAAATTATCTGCAGTGTTAAAATATAAACTGAAGTCAATAATGTCGGATGCGGTGTATGTGCCGCCTGTTGGTTGTGTTGTTAAAGCCGTAAGTGTTGAGCTACCTCCTGTAGATGAGATACGGAAGCCATAAACTCTCTGTCGAATAGTTTTATAAATGTCAACGTTGCTTGAGCCAAGGCTAGTAGCGCTAACAGTTTGAGCCTGGGCAAACTGACCGCTGCAAATTATCACACACGTAATGGCCGCGGACAAATAAAATTTTGAGAGCGAGCGAAAAAACATTTTTGGCCAGTTTAGGGTTAGCTTTAATCATTAAAAATCGGGATTTAAGATTAAAAACCTTGTCAAAAGTTGTATTAATTGCGCTTGATTGTGCTAATGGTACTTCATGGGTAATATCACGACAGTCATCCTTCTCTTAGCGGTAGTCACAGCCCTGGCTCAGGTCACCGACAAGATTCGTATGCCTTATCCGGTCATGTTGGTGATTGCGGGGATCATCATCGGGCTGGTCCCCGGTCTGCCAATTGTGTCACTGGATGCGGAGGTGGTGTTCCTGCTCTTTCTGCCACCCGTGCTGTACTCTGCGGCATGGAATACATCACTGATTGACTTTAAAGATGCAGCTCGTCCTATTTCAATGTTGGCAATTGGTTGTGTCCTTTTCACAACTACGTTGGTGGCGTGTGCCGCACATTATTTTATTCCCGGCTTTGGTTGGGCGGAATCGTTCGTGTTGGGTGCCATAATTTCTCCTCCCGATGCAGTAGCAGCAACTGCCGCCACAAAAGGATTAAAACTGCCGAAGAGAGTTGTGACCGTATTGGAAGGGGAGAGCCTGGTAAATGATGCGACCGGACTGATCGCCTATCGCTATGCGGTGTCTGCGGTGGCCACGGGTTCGTTTATTTGGTGGCTGGTGACCATTAACTTCTTTTACGTTGCCGTGGTAGGCATCGCAATTGGGTTTGTGATCGGAGTGATCTTTAGGTGGATTCATAAAATCACACCCGACAACGCCATAACCGATACTACATTTACTTTGCTGGCTCCTTATACAGCGTACCTGGTTGCCGAAGAGATTCATACTTCTGGTGTGCTCGCTGTGGTTACCTGTGGATTGTTTCTGAGCTTCTACTCGTCTGAAATTTTCGATCACCGGACGAGAATACAGGCCGTGGCCGTTTGGGAAACCTTAATCTTCTTGGTCAACGGAATCATTTTTATTCTCATCGGCCTTCAATTGCCACTGATTTTGGCGAACATTCAGGAGCATTCGCTTTGGCAAGTAATAATTTACGGAGGCATTATAAGCCTGGCAACTATTGTTGTTCGTCTCATTTGGATTTACCCCGGTGCCTACCTGCCACGCTGGATGAGTAAGAGAATTCGCATGAATGAAGCGCGTCCAACGTTTGGTGCCGTCACCGTAGTCGGTTGGTCCGGTATGCGCGGGGTGGTATCGCTGGCGGCAGCACTGGCATTGCCGCTTACAGTCGGTGAGGGTATCCCATTTCCCAATCGGGATCTTATCATTTTTCTCACCTTCTGTGTGATATTCGCCACATTGGTGTTGCAAGGTCTAACATTGCCGACACTCATTCGCTGGTTTAAAATTACCGATGATAACTCCGCAGAAAAAGAGCACGATCATACAGCAAGGCTAAAGATAGCCTCATCTGTAATTGAGCACATTGAGTCCAACTATTCACTCAGCCTTTCTGCCGCTGTACTGGATCAAATAAAAACTAAGTATGAAATCCGGATACATCGCCTCACGCGTGACGTGAATGAGGCCAAGTTGAGCGAAGAGCAAATACGGGAGTTTTTGAGAATTCAGCATGACCTCATTAAGCGCGAGCGAGATGAGATCAGAAGGATGAAGCGGGAGCGGAGGATCAGTGAAGAAGTACTTCGAAGGATAGAGCATGAACTGGACCTGGAAGAAAGCCGGTTGATGATAGACCTCGAAACCGTCTAGTCGGTTCGCAACGCATTTACGGGATTCGACATTGCTGCTTTAAGTGCCTGGTGACTCACAGATAGAATGGCAACCAAAGTTGTGATCATTGCAGCTCCAATAAAATAGGTCAGCGAAAGAGAGACATGCTGATCAAATTGCCCCAGCCAAATGTTGAGCAGCCACCAGGTCAGCGGAAGAGCTAAAACGTTTCCGACAATGACC
The DNA here is from genome assembly GCA_050185175.1 of Cyclobacteriaceae bacterium. Lineage (GTDB taxonomy): Bacteria > Bacteroidota > Bacteroidia > Cytophagales > Cyclobacteriaceae > ELB16-189. Next base: position 6,348 of record JBFWZR010000137.1, on the reverse strand, counting down.
AGCAATAGAAACTGTTTATTAAGAAGGTAGATGACAGACGCTATATTAGCGCCCATGGCTTTCCTGATCCCTATCTCTTTGTTCCGTCTTTGTGTGGTAAATGATGCTAGTCCATAAAGCCCCAGGCACGCGATGACAATGGCCAGCGAAGTGAATACCAGAAATAATGATCCAATGTCTCGTTCTGCATCAAAGTCTTGTCTGATGTTTTGCTCGAGCACCTGCAGTTCGAAAGGTGCATTGTCAGTGTAGCTGCTCCAGAGTTTTTGAATAGCTGTTTTTACGCTATCGGTATGATGATTTCTTATGCGAATAGCCATTTCCCAATTAGGAGTGCTGCCCGTAATAATGGCCAATGGCATGATGGGTTTTTTGGCCGATTGAAAGTTGAAATCTTGCATCACACCGATCACCTTGCGTTGTCTTCCTCCCGGCTGATCGTAATAAGAATATATTTGCTTTCCATCGAAGCTTGACCACCCGAGTGCGCGCATTGCAGTTTCATTAAGAATGATACTTGTGGTATCCTCTAGATGTTCCTCTGAGAAAAACCGTCCGCGCGCCATTTTCAAATCAAGGATATCCGGTGTGTCAAAATCCATTTCATAAACAAACATGTGAAGATCATGTCGTCCTGAGTCGACAGAGAACCTGGCTTCCCAATTAACGGAAGGAGGAAGCCTGTTCACGTAGCTGGCGTTGATTACTCCACTGAGTTTCTTCAGGTCTTTCTTAAATGCGTCCCCATTCTGCATCAGGTTTTTCGTGTGAAGCAGGTTCAGCACATTGTCTTGCTCAAAGCCAGGGTCGAGATTGCTCATAAAACGAAGCTGGCTATACACGACCAACGTGCCCACGATCATCATACTGGCAATAAAGAATTGAAACACGACAAGAATACCCCTGATGCCAAACTTCCTTCTTTTACTTCGCAGGCTACCGCGTAGCACTTCAATCGGGGTGAATTGAGATAGGTATATGGCTGGATAGAATCCGGCTACAAGTCCTATAACGGCTGCAATGAGCAGAAGCCCTGCTAATACCTGCGGTTGAAACAGGTAGGAGTATTCAATGGACTTCCCTGAGATGTAATTAAAAATTGGGAGGAAAGTGACAATCACAAAAAGTGAAAGCAACAATGAAATCGTGATATAGAAATAGGACTCAAAAAAGAACTGTCGTAACAGTCTTCTCGAAGTTGCGCCTACTGTTTTGCGTACTGCTACTTCTTTGCTTCGGTTGGCCGATCTCGCTGTGGCAAGATTGATAAAATTGATGCAAGCGAGAAGCGCAATGAATACTGCGATGGCTGCTGAGATATACAGGTTGCCGATACTTCCATTTTTTTCAATCTCATCTTCGAGCGCTGACCGAAGGTGGATACTGCTAAAAGGTTGCAGCGACAAACTGACTGAAGATGGTAGGTCAACCTGCAAGCTGTCAACTACTTCGGTAGCAATACCTTTCTTCACCATTTCATCCAATTGCTCTTGAAATCGTGACGACTCACTCTCGGATTTTAATCGCACGTAAGTATAAACTCTCGGAACTCGCCACGGCCCATCCAGCCCGTCAGACCACGACTTAATGGCAAGAATATGACTGAAGTGAAAATGTGATTGCACAGGTGGGTCTTCCGCAATTCCTGAAATTGTCGCCTCATAGCCCTGAGCAAGGTGAATCGTTTTGCCAAGTACCGCCTCTTCGGCACCCTCTTCATAATCAAAGTAGCGCTTCGCTGCTGAGGCAGTGATCACTAGGTTTCTCTCTTTGTTTAGGACAAGGCTTGGGTCACCTGCGATAAGACTAAGGTTGAAGAATTGAAAGAAGTTGGAGTCCGCGAGCAGCAGGTAGTCTTCGGTGTAGCTTGTGGTGTCGGAGGTAATGGGAAACGTTTTCCAGGCACCAAACCTTGTTGCTTCCTCAACCAGTTCATTTTCTTTTAGTGATTTAGCAACAACAGATGGGCTAAGGGCTGTGTTTATCTTTGAGTTTTTGTCGCTGACTGTCGTCACTAACCGGAATAACCGGTTACGATCCGGGTGATATTTGTCGTAACTAAGCTCGTCAGCAATGTACAGCCCGATCAACAAGCTGCTGGTGATTCCGATCGTGAGCCCCAAAATGTTGATGAAGGTATAGCCCCTGTATTTTCTTACCACACGCAGGACTATTTGCAGGTACTTCATAGCGATCTTGCCAAGATACTAAGTGGTCTTTATTTGCTCAGCCTGATTTTTTCGATCGGTAAATAGACTTTCGAAAGATTTGTGGAGACCGGTTGATGATAATTACCCCAGGCCCTGATGTAAGTCATTAGAATTGAATGAGATCGGGGATAGTTTCACCTAACCTTTAACCCTTTTAGTCATGGGCCTCGAAATAAAAAAATACCCTAAAGCCGACCTTGGTCAATACCGGGGACTCATTTTTGGGTTCAGCCTGGCATTAACCATGGGAATGATGATCACAGCTTTCGAATGGAAAAGCTATGATAAAGCTATTGCAGATCTTCAGGACAAGAGAGTAAACTCTTTTGAAATCTTAGCCGAAGTGCCGCCTACCGACATACCCCCTCCACCTCCCGCGGTGGTCACTCAGCCTTCAATTGTTGAGGTGCCGGACGAGGAAGAGATCATAGAGGAGGTCAAAATCAAGATTGACATTGAGATGAATCAGGACACAAGAATTGACCAGATTATGATTCAACCAGCGATGCCCGCAATCGAAAAAGAGGACACTGAAACCATTTTCACTGTCGTTGAAAATCCTGCTGAACCAGAAGGGGGAGTTCAGGCATTTTACAAATACGTTTCTGAAAACATCCATTATCCAGCACAGGCAAATAGAATGGGCATTGAAGGAAAAGTGTTCGTTGAATTTGTAGTAAATAAAAATGGAACGCTGACAGATTTTGTCGTTGTGAAAGGGATCGGAGCGGGCTGCGATGAGGAGGCAGTGGAGGTGCTAAAACGTGCTCCAAAATGGAAGCCCGCCAAACAACGCGGTCTGGCGGTTCGTCAGCGCATGGTTTTACCAATCATATTTAAACTTGCTGATAGAGGTTGATCTCATCATAAAAGCGAACCCCGGTGATGCCGGGGTTTTCTTTTTATGAACCGCTAGTTTTTACGCCATGTAAGTGAGAATCGCCGCAGCCACTAATAGCATAGCCAGATGATATCCGGTGTTGATCCCGAATAACTTCCATGATTTCTTTTCCCATGCTACAGCACCAAGGTCGATTGGTAGGTAGAAGCCAAGCCATGTAAAAATAGCGGAGTTCATGATGGTGCCGATCTTGGGCATCTCATTCATTCCCGGTACGAATGTCCACGCAGCCATGTTGTGCGCGAAGACGTAGGCCATCAGAAAGTTTCCGATCACCATAATGATCATGCCTTTTGCCATTTCGCCTCCCGAGGGTTTTACGCTCATGTCAAAGCCCATTTCTTTTGCCCAGGCTTTGCCGAAGAGAGGTGTGTACCAGAGAAATCCAAGAACGAAGTTGGCCACTACAGCGATGAGGATGGCCATGTAGTTAATAGGTAGTTCCATAGTTAGTTGTGTTTTGAGGGTATTATCCTGTCAATGTAAATAAAATAACTGCTCGGTAATGCGGCACAAGTGGCTCAAAATGTTGAATATCCTGTCAGGAAGACCGATTTTAAGCCACCTTGGGGGAGAAAAAACCCAACAAAAAAGCCCTGATGGGTCAGGGCTTTACAATTTTTATTTTGAAGTTGGCCTAGCAGAACTCGTCAAACACTTCAACGAGGTGCTCGCCAATCATCTGCGCATTTCTTCCTTCGATATGGTGTCGCTCCACAAAGTGTACCAACTCACCATCTTTGAACAACGCGATTGATGGTGACGATGGAGGATAGGGAAGTGTGTATTGCCTTGCCTTCGCGACAGCCTCGACATCGGCACCAGCGAAAACGGTCGTCAAATGATCAGGACGTTTATCGCTTTTTTGCAAGGCCCATTTGATACCTGGACGTGCTGCGCCTGCCGCACAACCACACACAGAATTGATAACCAACAAAGTGGTTCCTTTTTGTTCTTTCAATTCGCCATCCACCTCTTCGGGTGTTTTCAGTTCTTTAAATCCAGCGGAGGTTAGGTCGGTCCGCATGGGGGCTACTAGTTCTTCGGGGTACATATTAATTCTAGGTTTTAAAATTCAACGTTCTAAATTCAATATTCCAAGTTCAATGTTTCAGTTTCCGAGCTCCATCTTTCAAGTCCCAGGTTCCACGTCCCAGTTCAGATTAACTTTGAACCTTTAACCTTGAACCTTAAACTTTGAAATATTTACATAAAGCCGAGTTCCAACTTAGCAGCCTCACTCATCATGTCCTGCGAGTAAGGCGGGTCAAAAGTAAGCTCTACCTTAACATCGTTTATGCCTTCGACAGCTTTTATCTTCTGTTCAACCTCACCAGGCAAAACCTCCGCAGACGGGCAGGAGGGAGAGGTCAAGGTCATCAGCACATACACATTGTTTACAGGGTACACATTGATTTCGTAAATCAAACCCAATTCAAAAACGTCAACGGGGATCTCCGGGTCATACACCGTCTTGATTGCGGCAACAACCTTGTCTCTTAAGTTTTCCGTTGCGACTTCAGTTTCGGTTTCTTTTGCCTGTTCACTCATTGTCCCACCTCTATTTGTGTTTTAAAAGCAAGGGCATATCGCTTGATTTGTTTCATCATGGCTGCAAAGCCATTGGAACGCTGTGTTCCGATAAATCGTTCCATTCCGATCTTGTGCATGAAATCAACTTCTGCATTCAGAATTGTATCTGGCGTCTGACCTGAGAATATTCTAAGCAACAGGCTTACCAAACCTTTAGTGATCGCTGTATTGCTGTCAGCGGTGAAAAGAACCTTATCACCATCAAGGTGGGCTGTTAACCATACTTTCGATTGGCAACCTTTTACAATATTTTCCTCAATCTTATCTTCCTCAGGCATCTCGTCAAGCTTCTGGCCAAGTTCCATAATATAGAAGACAGTCATTTCCTGATCTCCATCCAGCAAACTAAATTCACTGACTATCTCTTCCTGAATTTCTTTGATGGACTTCATTACTTACTTAGAAAGTTAACAATTCGCTTTACTCCATCAGCAAGACTATCGATCTCGGCTTTTGTGTTATAAACAGCAAAAGAGGCCCTTACCGTTCCCTCAATACCAAATCGATCCATAAGAGGTTGCGTGCAGTGATGGCCCGTGCGAACCGCGATTCCCCGGGCATCCAACATCTGCCCGATGTCAAACGGATGAACACCATCGATCACAAATGATACAACACTTACTTTGTTTTTTGCTGTTCCAATTAATCGCACTCCTTCAATTTCCTGAAGTTTTTTGTGCGCGTATTCGAGTAGCTCATTTTCATATCTGGCAATGTTGGTCTTGCCGATTTCTTTGATGAAAGCAATCGCTTCACCAAACGCAATCACATCCGCGATATTGGGAGTGCCCGCTTCAAACTTGTAAGGCAGATCGTTGTACGTTGTTTTTTCGAATGTCACGTCTTTGATCATTTCGCCACCGCCCATGTAAGGAGGCATGGCTTCAAGCAATTTCTTTTTTCCATACAACACACCCACTCCGGTAGGGCCATACATTTTGTGAGAAGAGACGCAATAGAAATCTGCATCCAAATCCACCACGTTAATGGGCAAGTGAGCTGCCGCCTGCGCCCCATCAATCAATACCACGGCACCTCGCTCGTGAGCCAACTTGATTATCTCACCAACTGGATTGATAGTACCCAGGCTGTTGCTTGCATGATTGGTAGCAACGATGCGCGTCTTGTCACTCAGTAGTGATTTGTATTTTGATAAGTCAATCTCACCAGTGTCGGTTACAGGTATTACGATCAGCTTCGCACCTTTCTCTTCGCATACAATTTGCCAGGGCACAATGTTGCTGTGGTGTTCGAGGCCTGAGATTATTACCTCATCACCTTTACTCAAAAATTTTCTGCCGTAAGTGGAGGCTACCAGGTTGATGCTTTCTGTGACTCCACGCGTAAAAATTATTTCGTCTGTGGATTGAGCGCCTAAAAACTGTCGGGCAAGTTCTCGTGACTCTTCGTAAGACTTTGTTGCCTTTTCTGCCAACGTGTGAATGCCACGATGTATGTTGGCATTATAACCTTCGTAATACTCAACCAATTTTTGAATTACGCGCTTCGGCTTCTGTGAAGTGGCCGCGTTGTCAAAATAAACAAGCGGCTTGCCATTTACCTGTTGATGAAGAATGGGAAATGAATCTCTGATTTTGTTAACGTCCAAACCTATCGTCTCAGAGACATTCATAATTAGAAGTT
>JBFWZR010000136.1:0-8989 GCA_050185175.1 Cyclobacteriaceae bacterium | reverse complement strand
GAGTGAGCACTGGAAAATCGTTTATTGTTGCGTCTCTTAACAAAATCCTATTTGCCTCGTTTTTCATTCTCTATCCGATAGAATGCCAACGATTTATCATCGACAGTTCTTTCTTCGACCTTCTTCATCCCAATCCGCTCGGCCACGCGTTGTGATGGCAGGTTCGGGATATCACAACTTGCCTCCAAATAGTCGAAACCCAACTCCTCAAAGCAGTACCGGACAATCGCTGCAGCTGCCTCTAAAGCAAGCCCCTGGCCGGTGTAGTCGGGAAGTAGCGCGTAGAGTAATTGTGGTTGCGACTCCTCAAAAAAAGATTTGAGTCCGGCAAAACCTATAACGGTCTGCTCTGTATTACGAAGAAGCCACAAGCCCAGCCGTCTCTCTTTAAATGTCTGTTGGCTCTCCAGAATGAAGTCGCGCGACCGCTCAACAGAAAACACTTGATCATCGCAGAGGTACTTGCGGATAAATGGATCAGTCAAAAGATCATGAAAAACCTGTAGCTCGCTGACGGAAACAGGATGAAGCGTTAGTCGCGTACTTGCCAATTTCATTGGTCGTACTCATTTTTTCTTTTTACCTACGATTACTTCTTTCACCAGAGAGGTTAGCGGTACAACTTCAATCTTTTCTCCATTAATCATAAAAAGCATGTCTTGTGTTTTGCCGATCACCTTACCTTGCTTTAACTCATTATCTACGAACCGAACAGTCACTGGAGCCTGTTTCATTACGTCTTCCTTTGACAATTTTCCGTAGATGTCAGCTGACAGATTTAAGTACGCGATAAAGACCGACACGAAACTAACATACCTCACCACACTGTACCACGGTTTCTTGTCCCAGCCAAATACCATCTTGGAATATGATTTAGGATAACGAGCCTGCCATGCCGCATCAAGGCGAATGATGCCAACAGAAAGAAGTCCCGACAGCAACGAAAAGTAGAAAATCCGAGTATCCGAGAATGGCGCGATGATGAAGTCAAACACGTCTGCGTAATCAAAAATATTGATTTCAAATTCTGCGAATCGCTTGTAGCGAAACAACATCCCAATCCCGATGGCGATCAGGTATGAGATGGAGATGATACTTTGGGCTTCCGCCAGATATGATCTTTTGACAGGGGACTGCGCGTCACTCATGGCCTAAATATACAAAGTATCGAATTCGATACTTGTCCGTCTCAATCAAACTTCTTTTGTGGAGATAGTCCTGCATCCACAACGTGCGATCTTCAATTTTCTCTACGAAGTTACCATACTTTGCACTCGTTACCTTCTTTATGTCCTTCCATTCCTGGTCTGCCATAAAACCTTCCCATCCTTTTTTTAGCGCGGCTTCCGTTTCCCATTGAAGCAAATAGACAAACTCAACTTTATCTTCAAACTCTGTTTCCCAAATCGCAATGATATTGAAATCATACCTCTTCATGATGCGCATCGCTTCTGTTTTAAAACGTTCATGAAAAACTTCCTTGTTCTTCTTCGTTAGTTCATAGATACGCAACTGGTGCACAGGCTGATCTTGTGCGGCAACCTTCATCGATAGTAACACGCCAAGAGCAACAATGAGAGAAAAAAGACTTTTCATTTTCATTTGGATTAAAATGAAGTGTGAATTTAGTCAGATCGAAGTAATGATTAAAAACCTTTGTTGAGGATAGATTGTTTTTGCTCGCTCAGGTACTTTTTAGGTGACAATCCGACAAAATGCTTAAACTCTCTATTGAAATGTGACTGATCAAAAAAGTAATGATCATACGATAAGTCAGTGAAACTGGTTGATGACGAATGCATATAGTCAATCACTGCATTCATCCGAAGAATTCGCATGTAATCTTTAATCGTAAGACCATATACTTGCTTGAATTCTCGTTGCAATTGTCGCTGACTAATAGCAATCTCATGGGTCAGCCTGTTATAATCCATTCTACCCTGTTGCCTGCGAATGGCCTGCATCGCCTGATGAGCATAATCATAGGATCTTGCGTGGTGATGAAGCTGGCGAACTATGAATGTATCGGCCATCTTCACCCGGCTTTTAAAATCATTTGCTTCTCTTATCCGCAGACAAAACTCTCTGAGCTCCTGCCCCAGTACATCAACACCATCTTCGAATGTTGACATGAACTCTGACGGTCCCTTGCCGAACACATTCCTGAATCCATCTGGATAAATACGAATACCGAATACCTTGATGTTGTTGAAGAATTGCACCTGGTATGGCTGCGAATGAATACCCAACAAAGTGAATTCGGGAGAACAGGTCCACACCCTTCCATCTTTCAATAATGTACAGTGATAGTCGGATAGGTGAATAATCAGCTCAATACAGCCATTAGGCAATACGAGCTGATTCATCCTTTTTTGATTGCTGATATTGAAATCACCTGCCCAATAGGTTTGCACAAAGGGTCGAACAGCCAGTGCAGGCGCAAATTCTCTCAGCAAATTCTCCATGTTACTCGGCATACGTCATCGTCCCAGGTTGGGTTACGCTATTTCCAATAACTATAAGAGTAAAATTGATCTACCATGTCTTTACCCAATTCAGCGATCTTCAAATGCCTCTCATGATTTACATATTCATGGTAGGCTGTCTCACTGTCAAAACCAAGTACTACCACATGATCATAGCCACCCGATTGTACCCGGTATAGTTCATATTGTTCAAAACCACCGATCTCAGTATTGAGGTCTTTCCACAAATCACCAAGCACCATAATTCTCGCATCGGTCACTTCAGGCTTCCACTTGAAGAGCAGCACATGAGTGAGCTGTCTGTTATTGGCAGAAGTTGAACTTACGCAGGACACAGACGCTGCTAACATCACAGGCACCAGGTATCTAATCATGCTTTTCATAAACATAAATTTCATCTGGATTATGAATCAAGTCAGTTGACTGGTATCCACCACATTCGAATACGTTGGCAGCCACTCCTTTTCGAATGTTGCTACAATGTTGTTTTTGCCCCCAAAGACACCCAGCACCTTTGCCTTTCGGCTGCCAAGGTTTGTAATGTTGTGCGGCACCATCTCTGGCACGAGCGCTATGTTGCCCGCGCTTACCACTTCCTTCTCACCATCGATTTCCACCTCCACTTCTCCTTCCAGGATGATCAGCAATTCTTCGGCAGAATCCGTGTGACGTCCCAGGTGGTCAGCCGGTTCTATTTCAAAGTAAACCGTTGCCAAATCCGTTGCCCCGTGTACTCCAATCAGAGGGAAAGTGGCCTTACAGTGCTGCTCCGGATTATCCAATCCTATAAATTCGTTCAGTTCAATCTTGTTCAAATTTGCTGTTATCATGCTTTAAATTTTAATTTGTTTGATGCACAAAACTAGCGGCATGACTAAGCCTGGAATTGTAATAAAACGACAAAGGTTATTTTACATAGCAATTATTGCTCTTCTCTACCTCGCCCCTATTGTTACATTGGCTCAGCAAGTTCCTGACACTTTGTTTCGTCCAGTCACAACGGCACCAAAATATCCACCAGGCAAGGGACCGAAAGTTTTGATCGATGAAGCACATCATAATTTCCACACGTCAGTAAATCGCTTCAAACCCTTTGCCCTGCTTCTGAAAAGAGACGGATACAACATCTTGAGAGGTGAACAACCCTTCACACCCAACTATCTGAAAACGACAGACATTGTGGTAATCTCCAATGCACTGAATGAAAAGAACCTTACTGACTGGTCGCTCCCTACCCCGTCAGCATTTACTGATGATGAAATACAAGCACTGAAGAAGTGGGTTGATGGTGGTGGTTCGCTCTTCCTGATTGCTGATCACATGCCCTTTCCGGGAAACGCGGAGCAGTTGGCTGCGGCTTTCGGATTTAGGTTTTACAATGGATTTGCATTGACTGAACATGTGGTGTTCGCTCCAGATCTTTTCTGTTATGCTAATCGCAGATTACAGCAGCATGAAGTGACAGCGGGCATTGACTCAATTCGCACTTTTACGGGACAGGGCTTTGACATTCCTCCTCAAGCACAACCTGTACTGGCACTTGATGAAGAGTTTTACATGCTAATGCCGGAAACAGCCTGGGTCTTCAATGACGATACCCCAAAGTTGGAAGGAAAAGGAAAATACCAGGGTGCCACACTCAACTTGGGCAAAGGTAAAGTGGCCGTGTTTGGTGAAGCCGCTTCTTTCAGCGCACAGATAGCACAGAAGCTTTTCAAGATGGGCTTCAACCACGAAAATGCAAAGCACAATGCCCAACTGGCGCTCAATGTGGTCCATTGGCTTGACGAAGACTGACCAACCTCCAGTCAACTATCTATGTTGACATGCCTTGGTTAATGCATTACCTTGGGTAACCCAATCCCTCTAGCTATGTCGTCACCCTCGCACCTCGAGCATCGAAGATTACTTTTGAAGTTTATGCTCGGCAGCCCGCTGCTGGGACTCACCTTCTGCACTACTCCCGCGGAGAAAAAAGAACTGGCCGAAAAGATATTCGATGGTATCACCGATCCATCACAAGCACTTGATGTGTTTGACTTTGAAAAAGTGGCGCAAAGTAAATTACCTCCCGCACACTGGGGCTATCTCGCTACCGGTGTTAACGATGATATTACCATTCAGGCGAACAGAGACGCGATCTCCAATGTGAAACTGAAAATGAGAAGACTCATTGACCCCACGCAGGTGGACATGAGCACAACTTTGTTTGGAAAAACATGGCCCACACCTATCGTGCTGAGTCCGGTGAGCAGTCACCGCGCCTTTCGCCCTGAAGGTGAACTCGCGACAGCACGCGCAGCCAAATCCAAAAATCATTTACAAATACTCTCTACTGTAACGACAACTTCAGTTGAAGATGTAACCGCGGAACGAGGTGCACCGATTTGGTATCAACTCTACGCTTTGAACGATTGGGAGGCAACTAAAGACATGATTCAACGGGCTGAGTCAGTAGGTACAGAAGTGATGGTGTTCACTGTAGATCTCGCTGCCGGCAGCAACAGAATTACGCTGGAGAGAATGAAACGACTGGACACGCGGCAGTGCAACAATTGTCATTCTGCCAATCGCTTTGAACACAAGCCTATGGTATCCAACGCTGAAGGTATCGAGTTTGAAGAGAAGTTGACCTGGGATTATGTAGACAAACTCAAGGCAACGACCAAAATGAAACTGGTGGTAAAGGGAATTGAAACTGCTGAAGACGCTGCCCTTTGTCTGAAGCATGGCGTTGATGGAATTGTAGTTAGTAATCATGGTGGCCGCGCGAGTGAAACCGGCAGAGGAACTCTTGATTGCCTCCCGGAAATGGTGGATGCGATACAGGGAAAGATACCGGTGCTCATCGATGGTGGGTTCAGACGTGGAACAGATATCTTCAAAGCGCTTGCCATTGGTGCGGATGCGGTATGTGTGGGCAGGCCCTACATCTGGGGATTGGCTTCTTTCGGACAAGACGGTGTTGAAGCTGTCCTCCAAATTTTACGAGATGAACTGGAGATGGTAATGGGTCAAGCAGGTGCTAAAACCATTGCAGAGATCAACCGGTCATTTCTAGCATAGAGAAATTCCCTATATTGGCATTTACCTTCTTGCTCCCTGCAAATGGGTGATTCACTTATTGCTTTTTTAGGTATTTATAACCCTAAAACATAATTAAGCAACATAAGCTAAACAACACATACAGGCGCAGACTTATTTTAGAGTAAACTCTAAACCTGTTATGAAGAAATTATACTTATTGTCTGCGTTGCTTGTTCTCATTTCCGCCACGCCTGTTCTTGAAAGTTGTAAGGATGAAAACGAAGGTCCGCAAGTTCCACGCACTGAACTTTACGTCATCGATATTGGCAATTTTGACAAAGGCCCATGGAAAATAATCCAATACAATGCCGAAGGCGGAGACCCTAAAACGGTAATTGGTGCTGGTCTTTCATGGCCGCAAGACATCATCTTCCTCGAAGATCGTGGCGAGATGCTCGTTTCTAATTTTGTTACCGGCCTTATCCAGCGCTACGACATTGAGACCTTTGAGTTGAAAAGCAACTTCGCCACAGGCATCGGCTCCCCTACTCGCATGAAAATCAGAGACGGCCTACTCTATGTCGTGCTCTGGCAGGGCAATGGCAAAGTGAGACGTTATCAATTGGATGGAACATTTGTAGACGAATTTACCAGTGTGGGTGTCAACAATAGCATCGGTCTCGATTGGGATGCCGATGGCAATCTCTATGTCTCGTCTTACAACAATGGAGCTAACGGCTTTGTAAGAAAATTTGATTCCGAAGGGAAAGACCTGGGCAACTTTATCAGCTCAAATCTCAATGGGCCTACGAACATCTGGTTCAACGAAAGCGGACATTTGTTGGTGAATGATTTCGTTGGCGGTGCAATTCGCGAGTTTGATGCTGACGGCAACTTTGTGAAAAATGCCGTCATAGGTTTGAGTCAGGTAGAAGGTGTCGACTTCATGGAGAATGGAAATGTATTGATTGGCAATGGCGGAACAGGTGCAATCAAAATGTACACGCCTGAGCTTACCTTGATTAAAGATATTGTGCCCAGCAAGTCAGGTGGCCTGGTGCGGCCCAATGGAATAATTGTCAGAAATGTGAAATAATCACAATGATCATATAAGGCTAACCTTACCTAAATAAGAAATAGCACGTCACAAATCCTGAGTAGAATCTGGAAGATTCGGCATTGAGTCTTAACTTGGTAGTCTAACTACGATTACCAACTAAAAGACAATTATCATGAAAAGACATGCAACAGCCGTATGGAAGGGTTCCGGCAAAGAAGGTAGTGGACATTTGACCACCCAGAGTAATATCCTTAGTCAAACGCAATACTCCTATAAGTCAAGATTTGAAGAAGGCACCGGTACCAACCCAGAAGAACTTGTAGCCGCTGCACATGCGGGCTGTTTCAGCATGAAACTTTCGTTTAATATTGACGCAGCAGGTTTCGTGGCGGATCAACTGGAAACCAAATGTGACATCACATTGGAAAGTGGCAGCATCACCAACTCACACCTTACGCTGAATGCAACAGTAAAAGGAATTAGCAAAGAGAAGTTTGATGAGCTGGTGGCTGACGCAGAGAAGAACTGCCCGATCTCAAAACTACTCAACACTAAAATAACGGTGACGGCATCGCTAAATAGCTAACAGTTCCTGATGTCACTGCTGCAAGAAGTCTACATCTACAAAAACGGCCTGGAGATCTCACTCACAATCCTGGCCGTTTTGCAAAGCATCTACATTCTACGCAAGCCCAGTACCAAAAATACCGGCCTGCTCCACGGATTGACATTTGCATTACTCTCATTGAACTTCTTTCTGCTCACCCTGACCAACATCTTTCACCTGGAAATTGATGACCTGATCTTCGCGTTGCCGCTGGCCAGCTATGGACCACTAAGCTACTTCATGGTGAGGACTATAATAGAACCGGATGCAAAGGCAAACGGAATCACCATTGCCACCACTATCACATCAGGGTTCTTTTTCTTTTATATCGTCAACAACATCACTACTCAATTCACGGGAGTCGAGTACTACTGGAATATTTTATTTATCGGGTTAGCTGCGTTGCAAACACATCAACACTCTCACCGACTTGATCCCAACCAAAAGGCCTGGTTGATGCAGTACCTCATAGGGTTCGGATTCATCTTCAGCATTTATCTGCCAGTGTTTTATGCGAACCATTTTTATCCCGATATCTTTTTGTCTTTCAAGGTTCCGTTCACCATTCTGTTTATCCTCTTCCTTATTAACAACTTCAGGCATCTGGTACAGCGTCCTCAGCTGCTAGCGCGCCTCGCAGCAGGGACTACGCCAGTGGCCAACGCCATCACACAATTCATGAATGAGCACCAGCCATTCCTGAAATTTGATTTCGACCTGAAGTCAATGGCGCAACAGACAGGTTATTCTGAAAGGCAGTTGTCAGAAACGATCAACAGGTCGTTTCACCAAAACTTCAATCAATTCGTCAACGGGTTCAGGGTGCAAGCGGCCGTGCAGCTGATGACACAAGATGTGAAGGGAGAAAAACTGATCAAGGAAATTATGTATGCCTCCGGCTTTAACCACAAGGTAAGTTTCAACAATGCCTTCCGAAGAGTACATCACTCTACTCCCACCGCCTACCGAAAGGCACTGCTGAACTCCACGACACAAAAGGTAGAAGTTAACTCAGAGGTCTAGGCACATTTGACCACCACCTGATGGGAATGGTCCGAGTTGACACTAGATTCAATCGTTACAATCTCATTATTTTTTAGTTTGGCAAAGTGATCCTCATTCAACGCCACTTCATGTGCATGCGAAGCTGTGCCAGTGATGATGTACGATTTGGCCACACCATTCATTACATCTTCTTTGGAGATGGTGAGTGTATGCCCATGGTTGAGGCTTATGGAAGATTGCTTAGCTCCATTCTCAAGGCAATCAGGTGTGGTTGACACCGGAGGTGCATCATCGCTTTCAGAGCATTGTTGAAATAAGAACAGGGCCGAAACTCCACCGATGATTCCGGACACGGTTCGTTTGATAAAAGTTTTACGCTTCATAAAAAAAACAGGTTTAGAAGTCTCAAATCACGTGTATCAAATGCTCTTGATAATGCAGGACAACATCGGGAATGAGTACAAAAACATGTTCGTAAACCAATTTGCGCAGCCGAGAACCCCAGCGTGGGTGGTGAATTTCACCTTTCTAGATGAAGTTGATAGTCTTCAGCCGTCATCAAGGTCAAAATAATGGCTATCTTCCGTCACTAACCCTTTAACCAATTCAACCTATGGACGCTAAAAAACGCATTATGGCAACCCTTGCAGGGTTTGTCGTTTTCTTCTTACTGGGATGGCTGATTTATGGGATGTTGATGATGGATTTTTATATGAGCAACGCTGGCACGGCCACAGGTGTGCAGCGAGAAGAGACTGATATGATATGGTGGGCCCTTGTTCTCGGAAATGTTCTCCAGTCATA
>JBFWZR010000135.1:0-9050 GCA_050185175.1 Cyclobacteriaceae bacterium | reverse complement strand
TATATGACTGGATGGGGTGGGCTCGTGAATGTTAATGTTAGCAAACCACTACTCAATTCCAGCAGTACGATGGATTTGCCGGTCACTCCTGATGCATATCAGAAAACGACATTGGGTTCCGATTTCTATTTTATTGTGTTGAAAGATGATGCAAGTCAGTTTCTTTATGGTACATATTTGGGTGGGACACAATCCTTGACGCATGTTGACGGTGGCACAAGCCGATTTGATAAAAGTGGCATTGTTTACCACGCTGTTTGTTCAGGTTGTAATGTAAACAATGCTACAGGCATGGCTTCTTCTGACTTTCCCACAACACCCAATGCATGGAGCACAAAGAACAATAGTTTGAACTGCAACAATGCTGCCTTTAAGTTTGATCTCTCCTCACTCAATGCACGAATTGTTACTAACACACTTGCACTTGATCGTCCTGGGATAGCGGACGTGTGTTTACCTGATAAATTAGTTTTCCAAAACAGAAGTACTGGAGGACAATTTTATGAGTGGGACTTTGGAGATGGAACCAACGAGACAAAACCAGATACAGCGGCTATTATTCATGAGTATAAACAAACAGGCACCTACTCTATCAAACTCAGGGCTGTTGATCAGGGTACTTGTGTGGGTGAAGACTTTGACTTCGCGACAGTGAGGGTTCATCAGGCAACCGGGTTTGCAGGAGATGATGTAGCGATTTGTGAAGGGAGTTCCATTCAGCTTGAAGCTGGTGGTGGCGCCATCTATGAGTGGCGAACTAAGCCAGAGGGAGTTGTTTCTGATTTGGCCAGGCCTGCGGTTACTCCCAAAGACACTACAACCTACTTCGTTTCAATTACTGACGCAAATGGCTGTGTGGTGAAGGATACGGTCAAAGTTGACGTGGTGCCCCGAATAGATTTGCGTTTTGATTATCAAAAAGTATCGGACTGTTACTCAAGAGCTGCGCTACAAGTCACCAACAGGTCATCGGAAGACTTCGAACAGTTTTTTGATCTGGGAGATGGTAACAACTCAACTCAGCGTGAACTGACCTATAATTATGAGAATGACGGTGTTTACAACATCAGACTTGTTGGCAAACGTGACTTTTGCACCTTCGAAGAAGTAGTAACCCTGCCGTTTATAACCATCAAAGTGCCTAATGTGCTCACGCCTGGAAACACGGATGCAACGAGTAGTGGAAAAAATGATACCTTTAGAATCAGGTATGGGCCAGCGGCCGATAGCCCGACTACAACCGAAGCAGGAGTGAAAGTGGCGCTGTCTGTTTATAATCGTTGGGGGAAGATAGTGTACCAAAGCAGTGACTATAAAGATGACTGGGGAGCGGAAGGATTGGAAGCAGGGACATACTACTATGAAGTTGAAATCGAAAACGAGCCACTTTGTAAAGGATGGGTGCAATTGATCAGGTAAAAGTTATGAGAAGAATATATTTTGTTCTGTTGGTAGTGGCGTTGGGATGTGGAAAGAAGACCGAGAGTACTGAAGCACAGGTGTCGGCCGAGCCGATTATTTCTGAGACTATTTCGGCAGATGAATTTCAAAAGCGATTGAGTGAAGATCCAAACGGTGTGTTGCTGGACGTACGGACTCCTGACGAGGTAGCCGGTGGAAAGATTGAGGGTGCGGTGAATATCGATTTTCGTGCTCCAGATTTTGCCGAGAAGATCAAACAACTGGACAAGGGCAAGACGTACTATTTGTATTGTGCTGGAGGAAGTCGCAGCAGTAAGGCAGCTGAACTGATGAAGTCAAACGACTTTAAAAAAATCTACGAGCTCGATGGAGGTTACAACGGGTGGAGTAGCCAGGGTTTACCTGTTAGTCATTAACCAAATATCTTATTACTCTCTAAGTATCCCTTGAGGCATTCGAGGAAAGATGAAATATCTTCCTTATGCAAATCACCAAGAATTGAAAGTCTGAACGTGGCTTCTTTGGCTCCTTTTCCCGGATAGATCGTGAATCCCCGCTCGTATAAGTAATCGTGCATCGCGTCAAAATTGTAATTGGGATGGCTGGGCTCCTTTATCGCAAGTAGAATATTTGACTGTTGTTCATCGGGCAGTAAAAATTCAAAGCCGAGTTTCATTAAGCCAGTATAAAGAGTTTCGTAGTTGGCAACGTACCTTGCCCATCTTCCTTGCTCGCCTTCAGCAAAGTACTCGTCAATTGCTTGCCTTAATGCATACGCCACCTGAACGGGAGGCGTGAATTGCATCTGCCCGGTTTTTTCGAAGCCGGTATATTGGCTGTAGATGTCAAAATAAAAAGAGCGCTTCGTATCCTTTATTTTCTCCAATAGCGATTCCTTAAAAATAACGAACACCATTCCAGGCATCCCCTGAATACACTTATTAGATGATGACACCAGGTATTCCGCATCCCACTTTTTGATATCGATGGGAATACCCGCATATGAACTCATGCAGTCCACGATCACTTCAATGTTGGCAGCGTGTGCCACATCGCAGATTTCCTGAACAGGATTAAGCATGCCTGTAGTCGTCTCATGATGCACCACCGCCAGATGACTTATTTCCTTATTTGACGCGATTAATCTTTTAATGCCAACGATATCTGGGTAGTCCCCATAAGGAATCTGATATCGAACTACTTCAATACCAAACGTCTCTGCAAGTTTGACCATACGACTGCCATAGGCCCCGTTGTCAACAACTAACAGCTTTTTTCCTTTCGGCACTGCTGAGGTGATGGCTGCTTCGAGGCCTCCGGTTCCACTGGCTGCAAACAATGCGCAGATGTGTGACCCTTCTCCATGTACTACCTTCACAAGGTCCTCCTTGATGCTGTCAAGAACGTTTCCAAAGTCCTTTTCGCGTGGACAAATATCCTCAACTAACATCGCCTCTTTTACAGAAAGAGTAGTCGTTGCCGGACCTGGGTTCAGGAGAATTTTTCTATCAATTTTTTTCATTTATCTCAGGCACGTGGATTAGACCAAACCCAAAAAACTTTAAGGACGCTGAACGTTTGGAATACCAACACACTAATCCTCATAAAGATGTAGATGGATAACAACCAAAAAAGTCCGTAAGAAGGGTAGTCAAACAAAGAGAATAGCAAAAGTGATACGGGCAATACAAAATCAGGTAGTCTCTCAACTCCATCTACTAAATGTCCACGCATCACGACTCCAATATAGTAGCTCGCGTAAAGTGTTATCAGCACAAAAAGCTCCATGCTGCTAAAGATGGTGTAGGAGGTTGAGGTCATTAGAACAATTCCGGCAACGAAAAGCCATACTTCTATCCCTTTATTGGGTGTTCGTTTGACTGTAGTAATGAATGTCGAGATAGCACCGATCGCAGAGGAAAGAAATATAAGCTCGATCCAGCTAAAGCCCATGAAGGCAGGTGCAGTCAACGTACCATACACAATATCAACTGAAGAAAATCCAACGATCAATGACGTGAGCAGCACAGCTTCTAGGCTCCCAAGTTTTTCGAAGGTAAGCCAGCCCGTTTTGAATTGTTCGTAAAAGACCGACATGTGCGCCAGATAGGAGGTAGCCAATACAATGGCCACAACCAAGGGATTATGGATATTAAAAACTAAAAAAGCTGTGAATAAAATAATTCCGTTATTGAATGCGTCCAGGTAGTGATCACAAAACTCTCCAAGGGCAGAACCCGTTTTGGTGCGTTTCGCCTGCATCCCGTCAAGGTGGTCGCCTACCAGATAAAGGAATAGCAGGGCCGCTACCAATAACCGGCTCATTGGACCGTGAAAATACAGTGATACGAAAAAGCCTAGGTAAACGAAAACGTTTGAAATGATTGTAATGATGTTCGCGGGGATCACCCAGGGTACAAACGGGAGTAGTGGAGCTACAAACCTTTTCTTAAAACCTGGAGTAAGAAGTGAGAAATCATGGCACCTGTACGAATATTCCCTCATGCCCGGTCTTCTGTTGAATTCAAACCCGAAAGTTAAGACTTAATTATATGAAAATTAATTACCGTTGAATTAATCATTATTTTTGCCCCCGTTTTAGCTGCAATTGTTCCCTCTCTATGAAGAAAACATCTCAACTTCTTACTCTGATCAAGTCGCCCGGACTGGCCTACCTGATGGAAGCACACAATGGCCTTTCGGCTAAGATTGTGGAAGAGGCTGGCTTTCAGGGAATATGGGGAAGCGGACTCTCGATTTCAGCAGCTCTTGGTGTGCGAGACAACAATGAGGCCTCCTGGACTCAGGTGCTTGATGTGTTGGAATTTATGAGCGATGCCACTACCATTCCCATCTTGTTGGACGGTGACACTGGGTACGGCAATTTCAATAACATGAGACGGTTGGTGAAGAAGCTTGAGCAACGCGACATAGCCGGTGTTTGTATTGAGGATAAGCTATTTCCAAAAACGAATTCATTCATTGGTGGTGAGAGCCAGCCCTTGGCTGACATCGATGAGTTTTGTGGCAAGATCAAGGCAGCGAAAGACACACAAGCTGATGATGATTTTGTGGTAGTAGCAAGGCTTGAGGCATTTATCGCGGGGTGGGGATTGGATGAAGCGTTGAGAAGAGCTGAGGCATATCACAAGGCCGGAGCAGACGCGATCTTATGTCATAGCAAAAAAGCTGACTCAACAGATATTGATGCCTTCATGAAAGAGTGGGGCAATCGTGGTCCGGTGATCATTGTTCCCACGAAGTATTACTCAGTTCCAACGGAACATTTTGCTGATCTGGGAGTGAGTACTATTATTTGGGCTAACCACAACATTCGCGTTTCCATCAAGGCTATGCAGGAAACCACGAAGCGAATCTTCGAAGAGAAGTCTCTAATCAATGTTGAGGGAAAAATTGTAAGCGTGAGCGAAGTATTTCGCTTGCAAGGTGCTGACGAACTGAAAGAAGCAGAAAAAAGATATTTACCAACTACTGGCAAAAAAGTCAATAACATCATTTTGGCAGCTAGCCAGGGGTCGTTGGGTGAACTCACAAAGGATACTCCTAAAACCATGCTTGAGGTGAATGGCAAATCTTTACTGTCAACTCAGATCGATGAATTCAACCAGGTTGGCATAAAAGACATCACAGTAGTTAGGGGGTTTGCTAAGGAGAAAATTAAGATGAACAACATCCAGATCCGTGACAATGATCTGCATGCGGATACGAAGGAGTTGTATTCGCTTTACCTGGCCAAAGACCAGATCAAAGAAAATACAGTTGTCAGTTACGGTGATATCATTTTCAAACGATTTGTATTGAATGAATTACTGAATGACCAAAACAACATTACTATAATCGTTGATGCCGATTGCGAGAAAAGTGGGACCGACAAAGATTTCGTTCACGCCTCGGAGATGTACAACCGTGTGAACTACCAAGGTCTTGCAACTTTCAAGCAGATGGCTTCTGATTTATCAGCAGATAGGATATTCGGAGAATTTATAGGGCTGTGGAAGGTGAATAAAAATGGTGCCGATATGGTTCACAAAGCGCTTGAGACTTTGTCAAAACATCCGGACTTCAAAAAGATGACCTGTGCTGATCTTTTTAATGAAATAGCAAAGGAGGGAACCATAGCGGTAAAATATATTCGTGGAGCATGGTTGGATGTGGACACGCTGATGGACTTCCAAAACGCAGGTAAACTTAGATTGTAATCTCGAGTATGCTTTCAACACAAGAGTTTGGCAATGAACTAAAGAAGCTGGGATATGACTTTTATTCCGGTGTGCCATGTTCATTTTTAAAATACTTAATCAACTACGCCATCAACGAGTGCGATTACGTGATGGCGGCAAATGAGGGTGACGCAGTGGCGATTGCCTCTGGTGCACATCTTGGAGGCAAGAAGTCGGTGGTGCTGATGCAAAATTCCGGATTGACCAATGCGACCTCACCTTTAACGTCACTCAACTATACTTTTCAACTTCCAGTGCTTGGTTTTGTAAGTCTCAGAGGTGAAGCTGGCCTTGGTGATGAGCCACAGCACGAGCTAATGGGGCAGATCACCGAAAAAATGTTAAAGCTGATGAAGGTGAAGTGGGCTTATCTTTCTGATGACATGAAGGAGGCGAGAAAGCAACTTAAAAAGGCCGATAAGCTCATCGCCAAAAAAGAAACGTTCTTTTTCGTGGTAAAGAAGGGCACCTTCGATGAAGTTAAGTTGAAGGATCAACAACTCAGGACCATTCAAAATAAAACCAAAATAAAGTCTTCGCAAAAAAGCGAATTGCCAACGAGGCGAGAAACGCTGAAGACGTTAGTTGACCTTTCGGAGGGCAACACAATATTATTGGCAACTACTGGCAAAACCGGGAGGGAATTATTTGAGGTAGCAGATAAGCCAAATCATCTCTATATGGTTGGTTCAATGGGCTGTATAAGTTCACTTGGCCTGGGACTAGCCATGGCACAACCCTCGAAGAAAGTAATTGTTATTGACGGAGATGGTTCGGCCATCATGCGCATGGGCTCTTTCACAACCAATGCGTATTATCAACCAACCAACTTGTTGCACATTGTTCTTGACAACAATACTCACGACTCCACAGGGGGACAGGCAACTGTATCTCACAATATTGACTTTGTGGAGCATGCTGCTTCAGTCTGTTATCCTGCCGCACAGCAAGTGAATGGTTTGGATGAGCTCACGAAGTCAATTGTGAAGTGGCAAATGCAGGGCGGACTTACACTTCTTCACCTGCGGATTGCTAAAGGTTCTGCCAAGGAATTAGGACGTCCGTCCGTGAAGCCTTATCAAGTGAAAGAAAGATTGATGCAGTTTATTCAGCAATGATCAAGTCTATTGACACTGCGGTTATTCTGGCGGCTGGCTTGGGTAGCAGACTAGGTGACCTGAAGGAAGAAAAGCCAAAGGCATTCGTAACCATAGGGAGAGAGACGCTTATTCATCGGTCTCTTCGATTGCTAATCAAAAACGGTATTAGCAGGATTATCATCGGTACCGGTTATCAAAGTGAATTCTTTGATAATCTTAAGACAGAGTTTAGTCAGATCGAAACGCGTAGAAATGAGCAGTATGCTGAAACCGGAAGCATGTATACGCTGTTTAATATCCGTGATATGCTAAATAGTAGTTTCCTTTTACTGGAAGGAGACCTTCTTTACGAGGAGAATGCACTTGAACTTCTCCTTGATGATGGCCACTCGGATATTATTCTGGCTAGTGATGCAACCCATTCAGGAGATGAGGTGTTTATCCAACATTCTGCGGAACGTAACCTGGAACTGATGAGTAAAGATCGCTCTCGACTGGAATCGATACATGGTGAGCTGGTAGGTATCAGTAAGTTGTCTGCTGAGGCGTTTGCAGCTTTGTGTCAATATGCGGGTAAGGACTACGCCAGAGACCGGATGGAGATTCATTATGAAGATGCAATGGTTGGAATTTCTAAAGAAGTGCCCTTGTTTGTAAAAGTGGTAAATGATATGGCTTGGTGTGAAATTGACGACCCTGGCCATTACAAAAGAGCAATAGAGGAGGTCTATCCGAAAATTTTAAAGAAGGAGAAGTGAAGTCGCGACTAAAATTATTTGTTCTTGGTTTTGTGAGCTGGGTAACTTTCTTCCTTGGCGCACGGGCATTTTTTATGGTGTATCATTTCGATGCAACTTCTCAGCTCTCGTTTGCAGATATTTTTCTGGCCTTTGCACACGGCATCCGAATGGACATGGCCATGGCCGGTTATCTCACATTGATTCCGGGATTACTTTTTGCCTTGTTATTTTTTGTTTCTGGAAGGATACTTTGGAAAATATGGTTCCCATTCAATGTGATCTTGCTGGCGCTTGTGGTTTTCATCGTGGTGTTGGACGCGGAACTTTACGTCCATTGGGGATTCCGTCTTGACGCAACTCCTATTTTATATTTTGGAAAAGAAGCAGCAAGCTCTGGGGATTTGTGGAAGTCGATTCTCTTATTGGTTCTTTGGGCGGTCGCAACTGTAAGTCTTGGTTATTTGATCTTTAAAAAACTTAGACCAAGATTCTTCGCCCTTGAGCCTGCAAGATGGACAACCTTTCCTGCCCTACTGGGTGCAACCGTATTTTTGATTCTGCCGATTCGTGGAAGTCTCGGTGTGGCTCCTATGAATACTGGATTTGTCTACTTTCATAAAGACAACCTGTACGCGAATCATGCAGCCG
Source organism: Cyclobacteriaceae bacterium (assembly GCA_050185175.1). Classification (GTDB taxonomy): domain Bacteria; phylum Bacteroidota; class Bacteroidia; order Cytophagales; family Cyclobacteriaceae; genus ELB16-189. Next base: position 899 of record JBFWZR010000135.1, on the reverse strand, counting down.
TCAATGTTGTGTGGAACTTTGGCTACGCGGTGCAGAAAATGAATAAACTTCGTTACCCGGATAATTTTTATAGCGAACCAGAGACGAAGCAAGTTTTTGCTGAACTCTTTCCACCGTTTGATTCAACAGCTGTTGTACTCAATATGGAGCGACCCAATGTGATTTTAATCGCGCTGGAGAGCTACACGTTCCGGTTTATTGAACCGCTTGGCGGCCTGCCAAACATCACACCCAGAATCAATCGGTTGATTAAGGAAGGAATTCTGTTTGATAATTTTTATTCAAGTGGTGATCGTACCGATAAGGGTATCGTGTCGATCCTAAACGGCTACCCTTCTCAACCACAAACTTCTATCATAAAAGATCCGAAGAAGACCAGATCACTTCCGTATCTAAATAAAGTTTTTAAAAGCAATGGGTATAGAACCGAGTTCAGCTATGGCTACAACATCGACTACTCCAATTTCAGATCATACCTGATCAATGCAGGCTTTGATCACATTACCCATAGCATGGACTTTCCGCAAGAACTTAATACATCCAAGTGGGGTGTTCATGATCACTATGTGTTTGAAAGAGTTTTTGAAGAGGCGGAGAAATGTAGCGAGCCCTTTTTCAAAGTGATGATGACACAAAGTAGTCACGAGCCTTTTGATGTGCCGATGGAAACGGTAATTGAAGGTGAAGATGAGATTAGCCGATTTCTCAACTCAGCATACTATACGGACAAATCACTCGGAGATTTTATCGACAAAGCCAAGCAAACCGATTGGTGGAAGAACACACACGTGGTCATCACAGCAGATCATGGTCATCCTTACCCTGATTATCAAGGCCTTCCAAATCCGAGGCGATTCAAGATTCCGATGATTTGGCTTGGGGGAGCACTCGCAAAACAA
>JBFWZR010000134.1:0-9078 GCA_050185175.1 Cyclobacteriaceae bacterium | reverse complement strand
CGACAGGCGATCCTGCGGGAGAGTGTGGAGTGAAGTCAGACTTTATGGTATTGACTATTCAAAAAGTACCCGATGCTTCGGCAGTGGGGCAATCTATATGCAGTGGAAGTTCAACGAATATTGTAATTACAAACCCAAATTTAGTCTCAGGCACAACATTCAGTTGGACCATAGGAACAGTGATCGGCACAGTTACGGGCCAACTACCAGGTAGTGGAACAGCAATTATTCAAGCATTGACAAGCTCTGCTGGAGGCTCAGTTGAATATCTTATCACTCCAAGTTCAAATGGGTGTCCCGGTTCTACTATTTCCGCTATTGTGAGCGTTGATCCGATACCCGTAGGTAACCCGGTAGGCTTGGGTACTCATGAGATATGTTCAGGGGCAGGATTGAATATAGTCCCGAGCTCGAATGTAGTAGGAGCTACCTATACATGGACAGGGAGTAATGGCAGTGGTGGCACTGGCAACATCACCGATGCGCCATTGAACAGCGGTAATAATGCATTAACCGTTACCTATACGGTGACACCGAGAGGACCGGGAGGTACGTTCTGTGTGGGAGCCCCGTTCACGATCCAGGTCTTGGTGAATCCAAGTCCTGAGTTTACGATCACCATTGTATTGCCAAATATTTGTAGTGGCTGTGGAGTAGATATAACATTGAACAGTTCGACAGCTGGTCATCAGATTAATCTGGTGAGCGTAGACTATGCAGGCGGTAATGTAACAGGAGGCGGTGCATCAGGTCCGTACTATGATGGGAACCAGATTACGGAGGTTTTGAGTAATGTGACAAATATGCCACAGATTGTGACTTATACGTTTAATGTCACCACCCCAGGCACGACCCCAGTTTGTCCGTTGGTACCGATCAACAAGGTTACTACAGTTACAGTAAATCCAGAGCCGGTAGGGGTAGCCGCCACAAAAACAGTTTGCAGTGATGTCTCAATTGACTACAACCTTCTTACCAACGTTGCCACGTTGGGCAATAATGTAGGTAGCACATTCTCCTGGGTGGCTGCCGACAATACTGATCCTGATGTAACCGGTGAAAGCACAGTCCCTGTGATTGGGCCAATAATAACAGACGTTATCACTAATCTTACTAATATAAATCAAGACGTGATTTACACGGTGACGCCTACAAGTACAAACGGGTGTGTTGGAACTCCTTTTACGATCACAGTTACGATCAAACCTGAACCGGTTGGCGTGTCGACAGCTGCTCCAGATATCTGTAGCGGAAGCTCGGTAAACTATGACCTGCAGAACAACGTGAACGTTAGTGGTAATGTGCTTGCTTCTAACTTCACATGGACGGCAGCACCAAACGCAAATGTTACCGGTGAGACAACGTCACTGAAGTCAGGCGCAATCATTGATGACGTCCTCACAAATACTACGACTGTCGATCAGGTTGTTACGTACACAGTCACACCAACAGGACAGGTTGGTGGTTGCCAAGGTAACCCATTCACCATTGATGTCATTGTTAATCCCCGCGCCATATTCTCGGCAGGACCTAATCTCTCCGTCTGTGTAGACCAGGCAGACATTCAAATTATGGGATCTGTAACTTTTGCACCTGCATCCTATTCATGGTCTGGTGGCACATTTGACAACCCAAGCTTGCCGAATCCAAAGTATATCCTGAGTCCTGCAGACATGGCGGTAACCGTTCCAACCACGCGTACGCTCACACTTACAGTCGCAGCCGCTGGTGCATGTGCAGCTGAAGCAAAATCAATGACATTGACAATTAATCCGTTGCCTATTGTTGTTTTCTCAGGCTTTCCAGCTGGATCACCACCACAGATGGCTGAGAATAATGCACCAATAACGCTGACGGGTAATCAGATAGGTGGCGTGTTCACCATTTCTCCGGCCACGTCCAACATTGGAAGTACAGTGCCAAGTCCGGTTGACAAGGCAACGTTTGACCCTAGTGCAGTTGACCTTGGTTCCAACTTTGTAACATATACATACACAGATCCGAATGGGTGTTTGAATGCGACAACCCAAGAGGTAATTGTCAATCCAGTTACTACGGTTGACTTCACTATGCAGTACACATTTGGCTCAGCACCATTCCCATTTGTTCCACTTAATGGCCTTGGAGAATTTGAACTTTGTGCCAATGTTGGCTTGGTGAAACTGATTGGTAATCCGGTGGCATCGTCAGGTCTACCTCCTGAGACCCAGTTTACCAGTATTCCTGCCTTCGGAGGCGGTCCAGTAGCTTCCATCATATTTGATGGTACTGATTATTTTATGCAGACGAACGGCCTTGTTTCACAGACCTATCGAATTCAGTATACCTACAAGAATGCCTTCAACGCCATTACTACAAAAATTCGTGATGTAAAGATATTCGCGTCTCCAACCGCAGTTATCAGTGTACTGAACAATTGTATAGATAGTGCGATCAATTTTGCTGATGGATCAACCATTCCACCTTCGCCATTTGGTGGATCGATTTCAAGTTGGCAATGGAATTTCGGTGTAGGTGAAGGAGCCAGCAATCAACAAAACCCAAGTTATATTTATTCCATTTCTGGCAACAAGTTGGTGTCATTGACCACTACAACCACTCAGGGGTGTTCCAACTCCACCAATTTGACCGTAAGAGTAGGGGATGTTCCTGTTGTTGACTATGCATGGTCGGCAATTTGTAATAATGACCAAACTAAGTTTCTTGATGAAACTAATCCAGGCTCCATAAGTAACATTACTAACTATACCTGGGATTTTGGTGATGGTGATGTCCTAACGATGCCTCCAGCGACAAATGTGAATGATCCAATTCCTCCAACAACACACGGTGGTAGGACTACGGGAACCTACAAAGATCCTGAGCACGCCTACGCTGCGTTTGGAACTTACGATACTCAACTAACTGTAGATACAGATGATGGCTGTAATAATTCCCTTATTCAAAGGGTATTCATACTTCCATTTAGCACGGTTACACCTTTGGCTAACGCTGCATATCTTGAAGACTTTGAAGTAACGAATGGAGGCTGGGTTGCAGAAGCTAATGCTCCAAGCGATACCAGTTGGGTGTGGGGAATTCCTTCTGGTACAACTATTAATTCCGCTTCAAGCGGTACTAAAGCTTGGTGGACAGGTAAAAACAGCAATACCTACTTCCCAAATGAGGAGTCTGTAGTTAACGGACCTTGTTTCAACCTTACCCAGTTGGCGAGGCCGATGATAGCACTAGACTATTGGTCAGATACCGAAAATAATGTTGATGGTGCGGTTCTACAGTACTCTACAGATGGAGGAATTAACTGGAACATCGTAGGGCCACCAGTTGGTCAGGTGAATAGAGATGAAGGTATCAACTGGTTCAACGGTGTGACCATACCGTCAAATCCCGGTTCCCAGCCTTTGGGAAGCTATGGATGGACGAATAAACTTGGCGGTTGGTTAAATGGCCGCTTCAATCTGGATATGATTCCAAATGCCCAGAGAGATCAGGTACGTTTAAGAATAGCGTTTGCTAGCAATGACCTCAACCCTACTGGCCAAACCTTCGATGGATTTGCGTTTGATAATGTCTTTGTTGGGAATAAGACCAGAAACGTGCTTGTTGAACATTTCACAAACAACAATTTGCCAGCAAGTGTGGATGGGGATGTATGGCTGGATGATCGTCTGACAGATCAATTCGCAATCCGAAGCGTTTCCGATTTCAATGACGTCCGTTATCACATTAGTTTCCCTACACCTGATCAATTCAATCAGGAGAACCCTGCTGATCCAGGCGCTCGTGCATCATACTACAATGTGTCCCAGTCACCATCAACAATTATGGATGGTAAGTTGGATGGTGTTAAGTTCAAAGGGAAGTTTACCGACATTACTACCGTGGAAGTTGACCGAAGAGCGCTTGTAACTCCTCTGTTTAATCTGGCACTAGACAGTATTGCGACAAATAATAACAACACAATTACTCCTAGGCTGACGATAACTGCAACGCAGGCCTTTAGCGCACCTCTTATTGCTCAAGTTGCCCTGGTCGAGAAGACCGTGAATGGCTCAAGAAATGTTGTTCGGAAGCAACTTTTTGGCGCAGATGGCCTAACAGTTAACACACCATGGACGGCAGGTCAGACCATCGTTCAGACCAAAGCAGATGTTGTCATAAACGTTCCGATTGTCAATTCCGGCCAACTGGAGCTGGTAGGATATATTCAGGATAAGAACACAAAAGAGATTTATCAAAGTATTGTGGTGCCAGCCCCGATCAAGAGAGGTTCTGTAATTGTTGGTCTTGAGGACGAACCGTTCGATCCGGTGGTTGAACAAATTACATTGTTCCCTAACCCTGCAAATGGTGAGTTTAATTTTACAGTTCCTGACAGCGTTCAGCCGGAGTACAGATGGAGAGTAGCTGATCAAAGAGGTGTTGTGTTAATTGAGGGAGACTTCAGCAGACGGCAGGAGGGCGTACTATCTGTTGAGATCAATGATCTCCCCAACGGAGTGTATCATGTGATCATTACCGGTAAAGGGGATACCGCAACTTATCGCAAGTTGGTGGTGATGAATCGTAATTAAAAACCCATCTCTTTTAGTTCTGCAAGGGCTGCTGTAAGGCGATCACAAAAAGCCTCTGATAGGCTCTTTATTTTTTCCTTATCTCCAGCTTCTTCAGATAGCGCTATGGTTTCTATTTCAACTGCCATGTCTCTTGTTGTACCCATACCGACCATGGTGAGTGTTGGCTTTACTTTATGGACAACCTTTTCAAGGTTGATCCAGTCCCTGGTTGCCATATTAGTCGATATCTCTTCCACGGTTTTTGGTATTGAAGTCATAAAAGAGCTCACGATCTCCTTTATGAAATCATCATTTGCCCCCGAAATCTTTTCCAAATGAGAAAGGTCAATCAGCTTCTTTGGCGTGGTGGTTTCTTTCAGTTCACTCTTGATAAGCTTCAATTGATTAAACTTCACTAGAACGGAAAATAGGTTTTCTGGAGTAAAAGGTTTTCCGATGCAATCGTTCATACCTGCACTGATACATCGCTCAATATCTTTCGAAGTAGCATTGGCAGTTAACGCAATGATGGGCACCTGGTTTTTAGGTGCGCTGCCCATTCTGATAGCCTTTGTTGCCTCAAAGCCGTCCATGACCGGCATCTGAATGTCCATGAGAATGAGGTCGTAGTTATTATTGCGTACCTTCTCTAACGCCACATAGCCATTTTCGGCTACATCAGTTTGACACTCCCACATTTTCAGAATACTTGTCGCATAAAGGCGGTTAATGTCGTTGTCCTCTGCTAACAATATCCTAAGGTTCTTAAGGCTTATCTGATCTGCTCGTTGGCGATGAATGATTGATGCATTTTCTTCGATATCATTTGTCTTGCCAATCTGATAGGGGATGACTACGCTGAAGGTGGTTCCGACATCTTCCTCGCTCTTCACGGTGATCTTACCTTTTTGCAATTCTACGAGCTGTTTTACTATCGTTAATCCCAACCCAGTGCCTCCATACTTTCTTGTCACGCTTGCATCGGCCTGACTAAAGCTTTCAAAAATGGTGTTCAGTTTATCAGAGGGGATGCCAATGCCTGTATCCTCAACATCAATTTTGATGAACTGCGTTTTATTGGTTGCCTTTTCGAGTGTCCCTATGATCCTAATCTGACCGGCATGGGTAAACTTGAGTGCATTGCTAATCAGATTTATTAAAATTTGATTTAAGCGGAAGGGGTCACCCACAAGGATACTGCTGATCGAGGTGTCTAAGGAAAAGGAGAGGTCAAGCCCTTTTTGCTTTGATTGCACACTAAAAGAGTCCACGATAGACCTGAATAGATCATTGATATTAAATCCGATCTGCTCGAAATTGAGCTTACCGGATTCAATAGAAGCGAGATCCAATATATCGTTGATGATAACCTTAAGGTTATCTGCTGCACTTTTGATCGCATTGAGGTAAGTCTCCTGTTCCTTCTCCGTTGGATTCTGGCTGAGTAGGGTGGCCATACCCGCTATGCCGTTTATGGGAGTGCGTATTTCATGACTGACGTTGGCAAGGAATTGCTCCTTAGCTTTTTGAGCACGAAGTAGCTCAGCCGCATCCTCTTTTCTTTGCGTAATGTCTCGGCAGTCCAGAATTAAACCCTCAATTTTTTCTTTGTGTTTGAGATTTATGGAGTTGAATTCCAGGTACTTATAGGATCCGTCTTTGCATAGAAATTGAAATTCGATTGATTCGTTAAACCTCTTTTTGGTACTTGCCCTATATTCTTTTTTGAAGTCGGCCAAGGTATCTGGTAGTATCAATTCGAAAAATGTCTGTCCTACCAGGCTCCCGGGTTTATAGCCCAAAGTCTCTTCTACCGAATCGTTGTGATAGAGAATTTCACCGTTGTAGTCCACGATGAAAATAATATCTGAGCCATCTTCTACTACAGACTTAAAGAAGAGTCCTTTTTTGACATATTCCTTTAAGTTCGTCATCTATATGCCAGCCTCTTCCATTTCTTTCAGATATCGGTAAATGGAGGACTTACCAATATCCAGCCTTTGCGCAACTTCTAATACGTTGTTATCATATTTGTTTAAAAAGTTGCGAATGATATGGTACATGTACTGCTGAAGTGTCATCTCCTTCAGCATAAATGAATCACGCGTTGTGTTTGAAAATGTAATATCTTCCGCGGTTATCTGGTTGTCCTGAGACATCACAGCAGCCAACTCGATGATAGATTTAAGCTCCCTAATGTTTCCGGGAAATGGATAGCTCAATAATTTCTCCTGAGCTTCCGCAGTAATTTTATATTTCTTGGACTTGTTCTCGTTGGCAAACTGATCAAGGAAGTATTTGGCAATCACCACGACATCTTTGTCTCGCTCACGCAAAGGGGGGAGATGAATTGGAAGGCCGAGCAACCGATAGTAAAGGTCTTCGCGAAACTTCCCATTCTTAACGTCTTCCTGGAGATTACGATGGGTTGCTACGATAATACGAACATCAACTTTGATAACGTCATTGCCGCCCACTCTGTTGAGTTCGCGTTCCTGCAAAACCCGGAGTAACTTTGACTGGAGATTCAGGTCCATTTCGCCAATTTCATCCAGGAACAAAGTACCCCCCTCGGCTTCTTCAAATTTTCCTATCCTTCTCGCAGCCGCTCCGGTAAATGCACCCTTCTCATGACCAAATAACTCGCTTTCAATCAACTCCTTAGGGATGGCTGCAATATTGACTGCGACTAGCCTCTTTTTCTTTCGCGGTGAGTTGTAGTGAATAGCTTTTGCGACCAGTTCCTTTCCCGTTCCGGTCTCGCCCGTGATCGATACAGTAATATTGGTATTGAGAGCCTTCTCCATCAGGCCAAATACCTTCTTAAGGGAAGAACTATTGCCAATGATGCTTTTCTCAAACTCGTACTTGGTGTTGATTTCCTCTTTCAGTCTATCGATTTCACGAATCAGAGACGTCTTATTCCGCGCGTTGTTAATCGAATTAAGGATCCGATCTTTTGCGTCCTCATCCTTACTGATATAGTCGTAAGCACCAGCCTTCAACAGTTCTACAGCAGTGCCAATTTTTTCCTGGGCCGATACGATGATCACATTGACATCCGGGTCAAAAGCTCTTACCTCTTTCAATACGGCCTCACCTGGCATATCAGGCAATGAGTAGTCTAAAGTGATAACTGAAGGACGTTTGTTGAGTGCGTTGATACAATCCTTACCTGTGTTGAAGTACTCAACCTCAAAGTCAGGATTCAAACTGAGGACATACTGTAGAAATTTGGTGTAAGTTGGATCGTCCTCAACCACAAATATTTTTACAGGATCCTTCTCGTACATGTGTAAGATTTAATCACAAGGTAAATTAAAAGCCCTACTTTATTTCTGCAAAACTTTCATAATTTACACTTATTCCTCTTTTTTACGTATCACTAAAAACAATACTGCAGGCATGATGCCCGAATTTGAAAAGTTGGAAAATAGTGAAGTCGAATTAATGCTAAAAGCGCCCATCCTGGCATGTATCCTTATAGCCGGTGCCGATGACCATATTGACAATAAGGAAATCCGCGAGAGTATTGAAATGGCCAAGGTGAAACATAAAAAGTTCAAGGCAAGCCCGCTGGCTAAGTTTTATCTTCTTGTGGCCGAGGATTTTGAGGACAAGTTGAAGATAGTGCTCCAAAGTTACCCTGTAAAAGCAACGGCTCGAAACAAAATTATTGTCGAAGAGCTCGCTGGGTTGAATAATGTGCTGCCTAAGCTTGAAAGGCAGTTTGCCATCGATTTTTATGCCAGTATAAAAGACATTGCCCAACGAATCGCTGAGTCATCTGGCGGATTGCTGGGGATAAAATCCGTGGGGGAGGAAGAGGCTCGACTGGTTGAACTGCCGATGATCACCCCACCTTCCAACTAAGCTTGGTACTGTGACTAGGGAATCACCCGGCCTCTGGGGCAGTTCTATCATACCTGCGCGCCTCGTCTTCCTGATGTGGCTTGCGTACAGCATGCAATTCCTTTATGGTATTCACATCGGCTTTCTGGGCATCAAGCCCCGAACGCTGGAGGGATTACCCGGAATATTTTTGGCGCCACTAATTCATGGCAACTTATCACACCTTATTTCCAATACTATTCCATTGTTGTTTCTAGGGTCCGCACTATTCTTTTTCTATGAGCGGATCGGTCGAACCGTTTTTTTTAGGTGCTACTTTATTACCAATATTCTTGTATGGCTGTTAAGCCCAAGACTGTCGTATCATATCGGAGCCAGTGGGCTGGTATATGGTCTATCTTCCTTCCTCATATTCTTTGGCCTGCTGAGAAAAGATTTTCTTTCGCTGCTGATTTCAGTTGGGGTGATCGTCATGTATGGTGGAATTTTTTATGGTATTTTGCCATCAGATCCCGGGATATCCTGGGAATCACATTTGGCAGGTGCCTTTGTTGGAATGGTGACTGCCTTTAACCTGAAAGACAGACAGAAAGTAGGATAGAGACTTGGATACCGCAGCAAAAAAAATCCTAGACGATCTTAAAAAGGGCAAAGTTGCACCTGTATATGT
>JBFWZR010000133.1:0-9651 GCA_050185175.1 Cyclobacteriaceae bacterium | reverse complement strand
ACTTTCAGCTTCTTGCTTTCGTTTAAATACGATTACAAGATCCGCCTGAACGATGCCTTCTTTGGAACCTATTCTGACATTGATGCCTTGCCTGGTGATTTGGTCAATCGATGGGCAGTTCCAGGCGATGAAAACCTCACTAACATTCCGGTAATTCTGGATCAAGGTGTGGCACAGGTTAGCTCAGATGCTGTGTTGGCTTATGACTTGTACAACAAAAGTTCTGTACGAGTAGCTAATGGAGATTATGTTCGTTTAAAAACCGCGAGGCTCTCTTATCAACTTCCCTCAGGCTGGGCAAGACGTGCTGGAATTTCCAATGCCAATCTTTCCGTAGAGGGGCAAAATCTTGCCTTGCTTTATGCTGACAGGGCAACACTTAAAGGGCAGGATCCCGAGTTCTTCAGCTCGGGTGGAGTTGCCCTACCTCAAACCAGAATTATCACCGTCTCATTAAGTATTGGATTATGATAGACAGTAAGCCAATATCAAATCGAATCATCAAAGTATCACTGCTTTTAACAGCTGCACTCGTTGGCAGTTGCAATGATTTTCTTAATGAAGCTCCGGACAATCGCGTTGCACTCAATGACCTTGACAAGGCCGCGCAATTACTAACCAATGCCTATTCAGTTGCGTCACCTGCTTTCACTGACTGGATGACAGACAACACGGCTTACACACGAGGCGTTACGATAAGACAAATCCATCAGCGCGCGTTTGAGTGGCAGGATTTTGTAGATGATCCTAATGAAACAGACTCGCCATCCTTCTTCTGGTTTCAAACTTACAATGCCATAGCGCATGCTAACGAAGTCTTAGCTGTACTATCGTCTCTTCCTGCCGATACCGAAGCTCAAAAACAGAAAAAAAGAGCAGTAGAATCAGAAGCGAGATTGGTTCGCGCCTACGGCCACTTCATGCTTGTCAATTTATTTGGTAAACACTATGACGCCAGCACTGCTGACAGTGATCAAGGTGTACCCTATGTTGATACACCTGAGACCATATTCATAAAAACTTATAAAAGGAATACTGTTCAGGAAGTATATGATAAGGTGGAGGCAGACATGTTGAAAGGCATTGAACTAGTAGATGACGGTTTCTTTGCAAACTCGGGAAAGTATCATTTTAATAAGAATGCAGCTCTCGCTTTCGCAACTCGTTTCTATTTGTTCAAGGGCAACTATGATAAAGTCATTGAATATGCCGACCTCCTATTAGGCGCTGATCCAGGCTCATTCGTCAGAGATTTAACCTCGCTAGAATTTCAGGCAGCAAGCTCCTCTGTGCAAGGCTACCCACAACTCTACTCCTCTCCACAGCAGCGAAGTAATCTTCTGCTCATGCGCAAGATTTCGCTCGTTCAGCGCATAGACTTCGCCCATGGACCAACAGGCGATGTGTATAACCAAGTTTTTAGTGGCAATCCATTTGGCGGAACTGACGAACGTGAAAACCCTTCTTTTGTGAAGGGTCAGAATGGTCAGTTTCCTGCATGGTATGAAAGTCTCTTCGAGCGAAGCAGCCTCAATTCCAATGTGGGTCTGCCCTATCACATCGGACTGATGTTCCGTGGCGAAGAAGTGCTCTTAAACAGGGCCGAGGCATTGGCACAAAAGAATAGAATAACCGAATCGATAGCTGATATACAAACATTGGCGAACAAAAGGTACAGCGGCAACATTAGCACGATTACAATAACAGACCTGCGCAATTTCTATCAGGTGGGTACCATTCCAACCATCAGCAACAGAGCCGTGGTAATTGAATATGTGATCAATGAGAGGCGAAGAGAATTCATCACTCAGGGGATGCGATGGTTTGATATCAAGCGTTTCGAGATTCCAGTAGAACATGTTTTGGTAGATGGCAGCACAATTGAATTGGAAGGTGACGACTTAAGAAAAGTATTGCAGATACCAACATCGGCAATTGACGTGGCTGGATTAAAACCTAACCCTCGATGAAAGCAAAGCAAAAATTTAGCAGACTGCGTTCCATCGTGACAAGTGTGCTCACTGTTGCAATCGTATTTGTCATGAATGGTTGCTATCCTGATGAGACACTCAGTGTTCCTGTCACTCCTTCAGATGTGGAACTTACGACTGCGCTTGACATCAGAATTGATGAAGAGTTTAGAGTGGAGTACGGAATGGCGATCCGCTACAAGTTCGTGGATCGATTCATACAACCTACACAGCGTGTTGCACCTCCAAAACTTTCAGTGGTTGATCCCATGCTAGACTTCATCCAGAACTTCTGGATAGACCCATTCCTTGAAGTACAAAACGGTGAAGCTTACTTCAGGGCGCACGTACCTGCTGAAGTGGTCTTTCTAGGAGGATTGATTTTTAATGAAGATGGAACGGTGACACTGGGTACGGCAGATGCAGGAGCCCAAATCACCTTCACGGATGTGAACAGCATAGATCCAAATAATGATGCCTGGCGTTCGTTGCAACTTCAGACTGTATACCATGAATTTGCCCACATCGTGCATCAAAAGCATAAGCTCCCCACAGACTTTGAAAAAATTGCTCAAACTGGTTATACCAGCGCGGGGTCGTGGTTTACCCTTACAAATGAGGAGGCATTAATGAGAGGATTTGTTACACCTTATGCCACCAGTTCACCCAATGAAGATTTTGCGGAGACTGTTGCCGTCTTCCTCGAGGACCCTGACTTCGATGCGAACTTTATGAATGACGAACCAGCCTGTGCCACAGCAGAATGTGAAGAAAGAAATCAGGGCCGCGAGCTAATCAGGCAAAAGCTAACAACAATTGTAGAACACTATAAAAAAGTGGTAAGTGTTGATTTAAATAATGTAAGAACTGCAGTGCAGGCAAGATTAAATTAAATGATCAAGAAGTTCTTTTATATCGGGATTATTGGCGCAGCATTAGTATCGTGCAGTGATGATGATAAAGACCTTCCTTCGGTTGAGGAGAGGACTTCAACTGCCAAGGAGGAACTGCGAAGCGACCTTGTTGCGCCAGTGAACGGCTGGCATCTGGAATATCAGCCGACACCTGAGTCCGGATCCTTTTTTATCCTGATGAAATTCGATGCCAATGGAAATCTTAATATCAAGTCAGATGTACCTGGCGATGGCGGTGAATTTTACGACCAGGATATCACATATAGAATTGACGCAGCTTTGGGATTGGAGTTGATCCTGGAGAACTATGCTGTCTTTCATCACCTCTTCGAACTGGATCAGGCCACATTTGGTGCGGAATTTGAGTTTTTATATAAAGGAAAGGAAGGCGAAAACCTCATCTTCGAAAGCATTTCCGATTTCACAAATCCAACAGTGTTAACATTTACGCCCGCGTCTGCTGGTGAAGAAAATGATTTTGCACGCGAGCTTCCGGAAAATCTTGAGAACTTCAAATTGAGTAATCCTCAGATTTTTGGACCAATCCTTCCGAGTCAGCAGCTAGCTTTTATCAACAATAATTTTTCAGTCTTTTGGACAATCGATCTTGATAAAAGAAATCTGGTAGCGGAGTTTGCAGCTACAGGCATTCTACGCGATGACGTGATAACTGGAAATCGAGTTAACATAAATCATGCAACAAAGTTTACTTATCGCAATGGTCAGTTAGTACTCGATGACCCATTCTCATTCAATATAGGCGGAGGGCAATTCAGCATAGGCCAAATCGCGCTTGACAATTTTACAATGGCAGGTCCAGACCTTTGCTCCTCATCAGTGGTAAATGAATCACCCATGTATATTGGATCCAGCAATAATGCGGTTGTGAATGTAATGAGTACGCTGCTGAGCAATCGAGGAAATGAATTCACTAACACATTGTACTCTGTGAACGCCCAGTTTGTATTCGATGCGAATGGCAATTCACTTCTTGATGCCGGAAGCATTGGCCAGAAATTACCTGGTGCTTCAGGCTTCATTTTTGTTTATGGCGTAGAGCTTAACAATCCGGACATACCAATTTATTCTGTTGGTTTTATCATGGATGACGGAGAACTCTATGTAAGAGAATTTCAACCCACCAGCACCAAAGTCAACCTTGTTCAGATGACCCTTCTCGATCAGTACTACTACACTGCAACACCACCAGCAGGCACCGAACAAAGTCTGATGGAGATAACCGATGAAATATTCCAGGGCGGAGAGTTCTATGCGTTCGATGAGCCTGTTGACGGGTTCAAACTTTTCAGACTCTATAACCCTTGTAACAAATACGAATTCTTCCTCGTGCAGTAGCCAGGAGTCTCTTAGTCATTTGTTACCTTAGCAGGACACACTTAAGCTATGGATTTCGGTAAAGTAGACAGCCTCGAAAATATTGATTTCACCCTTCCTCCAGATGCCTCTGGAACCACTTCACTATTAAAGAAGGCAAAATCAAAAAAGAAACCTGAAGTTTTTGTAGGCTGTGCGAAGTGGGGTCGGAAAGACTGGGTTGGGAAAATTTATCCGGAAAAAACCAAAGAAGCAGACTTCCTTGAACATTACGCGAGGCATTTCAACTGCATCGAGTTGAATGCTACGTTCTACCGGATGCCAACACAAAAACAGGTGGAAGGATGGAGAAAAAAAGTAGGTTACGGGTTTCAATTTTGCCCCAAATTCACGGATCAAATTTCACATTACAGGCGACTGAAAGATGCAGAAGAACTTACAGAAAGATTTCTCGAAGGCGTATCAGCGTTTAAAAACACACTGGGTCCAATCTTTCTTCAACTGCCTCCCAACTTCACGCCTAAAAACTTTGATGCACTGAAAAACTATTTGGAGACCCTTCCAAAAGACATTGAAGTATTTACCGAACTGCGCAGCCCGAAATGGTTCCTTGAAGAAAATTTTGAGACTGTGTTTTCCATGATGGAGGAAAATAAAATCGGTTCCATCATCACCGATGCTTCCGGCCGGAGAGATTGCGTGCACATGAGGCTTACAACCCCCGTTGCCTTTATCAGGTTTGTGGGCAACGGCCTCCACCCTACCGACTACACCAGAGTGGACGACTGGGTCCAGCGAATCAAAACTTGGATGGACCAAGGGATTGAGCGGGTGTATTTTTTCATGCATCAGCATGAAGAAATCTACTCACCAGAACTCAGCCGCTATGTCATTAGGCAGCTCAACAAGGTCTGCGGAACTGTGATTCCAGAACCGAAATTTGTTTCGGACGCGAGCAGCGGAAAACTGTTCTCTTAACGCATATCCTTTTCTCAACCAACTGGGCGGGTGTTGCGTTTAGTGTCATAAACTATAGAATAGTAGTATCTTCGTGGCAAATTTTTTGACCTGATGTCTTTAATTGAAAAGTACCCGGTTCACTTCACCAATTCATTATCTGGTAAAAAGGAATTATTCGTTCCGGTAAATCCCGGTCACCTCGGTATTTACGTCTGCGGCCCTACCGTTTATAATGATGTGCATCTGGGTAACGTGCGAACTTTCATGTCCTTCGATGTGGTTACCCGATACTTCAGACATTTGGGTTACAAGGTTCGTTATGTAAGAAACATAACTGATGTTGGTCACCTTGAAAACGATGCAGACGAGGGTGAAGACAAGATTTCGAAAAAAGCCAGGTTGGAGCAACTAGAGCCCATGGAAGTGGTGATGCACTATACCGAAGGTTTTCATGAGGTAATGCGCCAATTCAACATCCTTCCACCGAGCATTGAGCCGTCTGCCACAGGTCACATCGTAGATCAAATTGAAATCACTAAGAAACTAGTCGATAATGGCTTTGCCTATGAGGCCAATGGGTCAGTTTATTTTGATGTGACCAAGTATCATGAAAAATACAAATATGGTATCCTCTCTGGTCGCGTAATTGAAGAGTTGATGGAGAGTGGTAGAAAGCTCGACAGCCAGGATGAGAAAAGGAATAAGATTGACTTTGCACTTTGGAAGAAAGCATCGCCTTACCACATCATGCGATGGCCATCACCATGGAGTGATGGTTTTCCTGGATGGCACATCGAATGCACAGTGATGAGCACAAAATACCTGGGTGATACTTTTGATATTCACGGTGGTGGAATGGATCTGAAGTTTCCTCATCACGAATGTGAGATTGCGCAAGCTGTGGGCGCAAACGATAAGAAGCCGGTCAACTATTGGATACATTCGAATATGTTGACGGTGAACGGGCAAAAAATGAGTAAGTCGCTGGGCAACTCATTTCTTCCACGCGAACTTTTTGCAGGTGACCATCCTCTGCTTGACCGCGGCTTTGGTGCAATGACGGTTCGCTTCTTCATGCTACAGTCCCACTACTCTAGCACACTAGATTTTAGCAACGAAGCACTAGGTGCAGCGGAAAAGGGTTATAAAAAAATCATCAATGCGCTATCTGCCCTTAATGCTCTTGTACACGAACCAGCCAAAGAAGCAGACAGCTCGATTGAAAAAGATCTGCTGCGATTGAATGAAGAGTGTTACAAAAACATGAGCGATGACTTCAACACCGCCAAGACTTTAGCCGTGCTGTTTGAAATGGCCGCAAGGATAAACGATTTCAAATCAGGAAATGCATCTTTAGCAAATGTTAGCAAAGCGGTCTTTGATGAGTTCAAAACGACTTATAATTCTTTTGTAAAAGACGTATTGGGTCTTCGTGAAGAAAATGAACAGAACAATGACCTGCTGGATGGCACCATCCAAATACTGATTGAATTGAGGAAGAAAGCGCGCCTGGACAAGAACTTCGCCTTGTCGGACAAAATAAGGGATGATTTAAAAAAGGTGGGTGTTCAGCTAAAAGATGGAAAAGACGGAACCATCGACTACGTGATAGAATAAATGGGCAGCAACGTCTCGATAGTTCGAAGAATTTTCATCCTGCCGGTCCGGTTCTATCAAGTTACGATCTCTCCCCTGCTTGGCGCACATTGCCGACATACCCCGAGCTGCTCACAGTACACCATAGAAGCGATCATCGAATGGGGCCCGGTCAAAGGAACCTGGCTGGGTATGAAGCGAATCGCCCGATGTCATCCATGGGGAACCAGCGGCTACGACCCCGTTCCAAAAAAAGAACAGCCAAAGTAGATCTCGGGCATTTTTTGATCCGTTGGCTTCCCACTGTATTCTTAACCAAAATAAGTCGCTTACGACTTTTTGCACTGTGTGCTGACCTGCCCGCGGCAAGGCAGGCGATTAAAAATGAATGATTAACCTAAAATTGGGTATCCATAGTTCCATTCATTTTCAATGTCAGGGTTAACCCCGATAATCCTGCCTCATAGGCAAGGATTCATCGGTCCGAAGGGCAAAATTGTCAATCCCATTGACAATTTTGGGTTAAATTTGTGGATTGCCCTGTTCGCAAATGTTGAAAATTGATTCCCATACACACATCCTTCCAAAAAAGCTTCCCGACTGGAGCGAGAAGTTTGGCTATGGCGATTTCATCTATTTGCAGCATCACAAAAAGGGGATGGCAAAGATGATGAGAGGCAATCAGTTCTTCAGAGAAATCAAGGAGAACTGCTGGGATGAGGATTTGCGCATAAAGGAATATGAACAATTTCGCACGCAAGTACAGGTTGTCTGTACCATTCCAGTCATGTTTTCTTACTGGGCAAAGCCCCTCGACTGTCTTTCGGTCTCTGTTTTCCTCAACGACCATATCGCGGAGGTTGTTGAAAAATATCCCAAACATTATGTAGGGCTGGCTACGGTGCCGATGCAAGACGCAGAACTTGCAGTGAAAGAATTAGAGCGCTGCCAAAAGATCGGCTTGAAGGGAATTCAAATCGGCTCGAACATCAATGATGAAAATCTTAATGAAGAGCGTTTCTTTCCCATTTTCCAGGCCTGCGAAAAACTCGGCATGGCTGTGCTGGTACACCCATGGAATATGATGGGACAAAAAAACATGCAGCGATATTGGCTGCCCTGGCTGGTAGGCATGCCAGCTGAAACTTCCCGCGCCATGTGTTCCATGATATTTGGAGGCATCTTTGAAAGGCTACCAAAACTACGAGTAAACTTCGCCCATGCAGGGGGATCTTTTATGTCCACCATTGGGAGAATCGAACACGGCTTTAACTGCCGCCCAGATTTGGTAGCCATTGACAATAACGTGAACCCACGCAATTATTTAGGTAAGTTTTGGGTCGATAGCATCACACATGATCCAATGATGTTGGACTATGTTATCAAGCTGCAGGGAACAAAAAAGATTACCCTTGGGTCGGACTATCCTTTTCCGTTAGGAGATTTGGAAATTGGCAAGTTTATTGAAGAGATGGACATCAGTGAGCAAAGTAAGGAGGACATATTTTGTAACTCAACCTTAGAGTGGCTGGATATGCCGAAGTCACAATTTGTGTAAAGATCATGAGAATAATACTGTTGATTGGGTTGGGAATTCTGGGTATGACATCCATCTCATTGGCGCAGACGCAGGAGGAAAAGATCAGAGAATACGAACTCCAGCGACAAGCTGCCGATCAGCGGAAGCTGAGTGTGCAAATGGACTCCGCTATCCTCTTTTCGGAGCGAGGCGAATACAAACGGGCCGATGATGAATTCAAAGTTCTGCTAAGGTCATTCAAAAGCATTCCCTCGGATCTCGTCTATTATTTTGGAAGAAACTCTTACCATCTCGGCAACTATAGGCAAAGCATTGATTGGCTTAACAAATACATACAATTAAAAGGTACAACCGGGCAGTTTTCCGAGCCCGCTGTGGAGTGGCTCAAGTTGGCCGAAGCAGAAGTTTTAAAACAAAGGCAACAACAATCTCAGGATGCTGCCCAAGTTCTTTCGCAGGACTATGATATCGACTGCGGCCCAACGGGCAAAGTCACCTGCCCGGTATGCAAAGGGTCTACAGTGATAATCAAAAAAGGGTATATAGAAGACACCTACCGGACTTGTCCTTATTGCAACAAACACGGCTACCTTGAATGTGAGCAATACAATCTGCTATTGAGAGGTCAACTTCAACCGGCCCGCGCAAACCCCTGACCAGCAACACACTGATTGGTAATCAGTTAGATGCCAAAACTAACGACTAAAATTCGTAAATTTGCGACATTATCAGAGACTATGGCGCTTTATAACCGTATTGATAAGAAACTGCTCAAGGAGAGGATGCAGCACATCCCCTACCAGAGGACTACACTCTCTTTTTACCAATATCATCAGATAGCCGACCCGGCCGCATTTCGAGATGAGTTGTACAAAAAGCTGGAAACCATAGAGGTTTGGGGAAGAATATACGTGGCCAATGAAGGTATCAATGCGCAAATCAGTGTGCCTTCGAAAAACTTGAATGACTTCCGCGAGTTGCTTTATAGTATTCCTTTTCTGAATGGCGTTCGGCTAAATATTGCCGTGGAAGATAATGGCAAGTCGTTCTTCAAATTGAAAATTCTCGTTCGCAAAAAAATAGTAGCTGATGGACTGAATGATGACACTTTCGATGTGACAAATTCAGGCCAGCATCTGGATGCCATATCTTTTAACAAACTCGCAAGTGACCCTGAAACGGTAATTGTAGATATGCGAAATCACTACGAAAGTGAAGTGGGTCATTTTAAAATCGCCATTCTACCTGATGTTGATACATTCCGCGAGTCATTGCCAGTAGTGGTGAAGATGCTGGAGGTAAAGAAAGAGCAGAACGTGATCATGTACTGCTCCGG
>JBFWZR010000132.1:0-10084 GCA_050185175.1 Cyclobacteriaceae bacterium | reverse complement strand
GATATCGTGCCTGGAACATTCAGCGTACTGAACTGAAGTGCACCGGCACCAGATAGTGTTTTTCCAGATCCCGTCAATGAAATAGTGCCACTAGATGCCGTCAGGCTACCAGTGGTGATCAGGTTACCAGCTAAAACAAATGAGCTGCTCGTTGATACAGAACCGGAGGCAATGGTGAGATCGTCAAAAACAATCCCTGTTCCGGAAATTGTTTTCGAAGTACCTGTCATCGTAAACACACCAGTACCACCTGTGGTGTGTGTGAATGATCCGGAACCTGAGGTGGAGAAATTACCACAAAGGGTGATCGAAGTATTTTGATCAAGTACAGTGCTGTTACCTATTATCACCAGGTTCCCAAAGTTGTTTGCACCCGACCCACTCCACACAGATCCTGCTCCATTGGAAGTGACGGTACTGGGCGAAGCGGGTGTGCCACATCCGTTAAAGGTCCCGTTGTTGGTCCAGTTACCGCCAAGCGAATGTGAAAATGTGCCGGCACCGAAAGTCGTATTGGCACCTATCGAGACACTTCCTGAGATACTGATGTTATTACCAGCGGTATAACTTAATGTACCCGCTGATGCCGAACTTGTAAAATTCCCAGCGACAGAAAACGCAGTGCCGGGCATTGTCTTCGTAATCGTTCCGCCTGAACTTGTTAACGACAGGTGGCCATAACTCTTAGCACTTACCGTCTGGTTTCCTCCATAGTAAACCACAGTGCTGGTATTGGCCAGAGCAGTAGTTGAGTAGTTTGAGGGGAAAGTGTTGGTTCCACCGATGCGGAGTGTTGTACCTGCTGCCATGGTAAAATTTCCGCCCGATGAACTACGATTCGCAGTGAATGTTGACAGATCAAGTGTGCCTCCGTCAATCACTATGCTTTGTCCTACCGTTGTGTTTCCGGCCAAAGTCTTTGTCATGCCTCCACTAATTCGCAACACTTGATAGGACACTGAATTGCTTACAGTCTGGTTAATGGCAGATGCCGCATAGTCAATCACAGAGGTTGAAGTTGACGCATCAGCACTACCGGCTGAATAGTTACCGGTAAATGTTGACGCCATAACTTTCAGTATCCCACCAGCTCTGATATTGATATCGCTGGAGCCTGCTGTTACTGCAAATGATTGTGTTGGATCAAGCGTTCCGCTGAGTTCCATTAAGTTTGCTACAGTAACATTTCGTGCAAGCGTCACCGTACTACCTGAATTGATGTATAACTGTTCAAATGTTGTGGTTGTTGTTCCGCTTATAGATTGACTTGTTCCGGAAAAGTACACTCTGCGGCTAGAAGAGGTAGCGTTATAAGTACCAGAGTTGGCCCAATTACCTTCTAATGTGATGTTTCCTAGCTCATGGTCAATTGTACTTGTGCTTCCGATTGTGATCGTCCCATAGACGGTGAGGTCATCGAATAAGGTGAGCGTACGTGCACCAATTAGCGTGAGAGACTTGCATTGGCCAGATCCAAACCAAAAAGAAAGAGTCGGTTCGTTTGGTCCCGTAAAATTCCCATCTCCGATAATGACATCTTTAGTTGCGTCCGGCACCCCGTTGGTCCAGTTGGACGCAGTTCGCCAAATCGAACTATTCCCTCCGATCCACGATGTCGATTGGGCGTAAACATGTAATGAAATAAAAAAGAAAAGGATTCCAACTAGCCACTTCCTGGTCCACATAGGTCTAACTTTATCGTCTGCTATTTCTTATCAGCGTGAAGTGCGCGTCCGATTCAAAGTGGTCGAGCTATCCACATTCAGATGAAAAAATTATTCAAATACCGAGGGATTGCGAACCGAGCTATATCCCAAATGACACGTAAGAGACTTTCCTTAATTTATTACCAAACCACTCACTCAATGCTCATTTTGAGTCATTTTAAAGGGCTTGATATGGATTCAATCAAAACACCCATGTAAGGTTTGAGTTAGCATTTGATAATAACAGTTTGAACATTATTTTACAGGACCGACATAAGCCACAGTGTAACAGATGAATATCAACGACCTTTTTAAGCTTTCATTAATTGATCGAGCCGATAAGCTCGCCCTCATGTTTGGTAAATCCTCGTTTACGTTCGGTGAGCTGGATGTAAGAAGTGGGCAGATTGTTCAGATTCTTCATAATCAGGGGTTCTCAAAAGGCGACAGGCTGGGCATTTATCTGGAAAATTGTGTCGAATTCATTGATTTCTACCTCGCCTGCCTCAAACTTGGGGTCATCGTTGTGCCAATCAATATTCTCTATCGGGACAGGGAGATCAGCCACATTATTAATGATGCCGAGCCCAAGGCCATTCTGTCTAAGGAGAAGCTGAATGGCGTTGAAACCATTCTTGTAGATCAACTCCCAGCTTTTTTAAGTAATTCAGATATACCTGCTTTGCCGAATATTGAGGGAGACGATCCGGCTGCTATCATTTACACATCAGGTACTACTGGGACCTCAAAGGGTGCTGTGCTCTCCCATCACAACTTCATGGCAAATACAATGAACCTGAATACCTGCTGGAAAATAACGGAGAACGATCGATTGCTGCTTGGTCTACCCCTTTTTCATGTCCATGGGCTCGCGAACGGCATGCATTGTGCCTTCGCTGCTGGGGCCACAACCAAGCTGCTACCCAAATTCGAGCACCAAAAACTGCCCGCTGAGTTTGAATCTTTCAACCCGACTTTATTCTATGGTGTTCCGACAGTCTATGTGCGAATGCTGGATCAGTCGGAAACAACTGCGAGAAAAATGGGGCAAGGTGTGAGACTCTTTGTATCAGGTTCAGCCCCACTGCCACCCCAGGTGATGACTGACTTTAAAGAGAAATATGGTCACACAATTCTCGAACGCTATGGTATGACGGAGACACTTATGAACATCAGTAATCCTTATGTTGGTGAGCGCAGACCGGGTACTGTTGGATTCCCCTTGCCTGGTCTGTCAACGAAAATTGTGAAGCCAGATGGGTCTGTTGCGCTGACAGATGAAGAAGGTGAACTTTATTTAAAAGGACCAAATGTATTTAGTAAATATTGGAATCGAGAAGATGCCACTGCTGCTGCTTTTGATAAAGAGGGTTACTTTAAAACCGGAGACATGGCTACCATTTCCGAAGATGGGTATTATACTTTGCGCGGAAGAAAAAGTGATCTCATCATCTCTGGTGGCTTCAATATTTATCCGAGAGAAATCGAAGAGTTCCTGCTTGAGCAGGATGAAATAAGTGAAGCAGCTGTAGTAGGTGTACCTGATAAAGTGAGAGGTGAGTTGCCAGTAGCGTTCGTTGTCACGAATGGTCAACTGGACCTTGCAGTGTTGGAAGAGAAATGCAGAAAGGCGTTGGCCTCATTCAAGGTTCCCAAAAAGTTTGTGATCAAGGATTCCCTTCCGCGCACCGCCTTAGGTAAGGTGCAAAAACATGTGCTCAAAACAGAGCTAGACTAAATCGAAGTCTATTGAACTAAGGTTCCGTTCCAACTTGTCCATCACGTCAGCCGACAAAGGTGAATTGGGTGGACAGATGTTGAGCCAGTCATCATCTTTATGATGCTTTGCCAACACGCCTTTCACTCCTCCTATAAAGGAAGCGACTTCAAAGGCTGTTCGCGCCTGAGTTAATTTCTCCTGTAAGGCAGCGGCATGGTTGGTCTTCCAGTGCTCAAAAACCTTTGCAGCGAGACGACCTGTGAGATTGGTGGTGGCTGAAATACACCCTGCTCCCCCTGCCCTCAGCACATTCAAAAAATACTTTTCCGTACCTGAGTAAAGCTTAAAACCCGGTATCGCTCTCATAATGGCCTCCATATTAGACCAATCACCACCTGAGTCTTTCATTCCTGCTACTGTATCTGGAAATCGATCTACCAGCTGACGAACAAACTCAACCGTGTACGGCACCCCTGTCATCTTAGGAAAATGATACAGGTAGATTTTAAGATCGCTGCTGTTTATCTGGTTTATCAAAGACTCGAAATACCTCATCAAGCCTTCATCACTTACCTGCTTATAATAAAACGGGGGCAGCACCAAGACACCTCCTACTTTGCTGCTGGTTGAATGCCTGGTCAAGGTAACCGTATCACTCAACGAACAACAACCAGTACCTACAAGAAGACGTCTTGACTCGATACCCGAAGACAGCACATGATCCAACGCTCTCATTCTCTCACCTACCGAAAATGAATTGGCCTCTCCAGTTGTACCCATAAAACAAATACCATCGTTACCATTTTCAAGTAACCAATGACAGTGCTTCGACAGGGCGTTAAGGTTGATGGAGAAATCTTTATTCAGTGGAGTAACTGAGGCGGCAAACACTCCATCAGGGAGTGAGGTTTTTATAGATGACATAGCTATTTCAAAATATCTTTTAATGCAGCTGCCAAGGCGTGCACATAATTTGGCTGACTGCTCTCTCCCATCAATCCTACCCTCCAGATCTTTCCGGCAAACTGTCCTAGCCCACCACCAACCTCAATGTTGTATTCATTCAAAAGTCGAGAACGCACGGCAGCATCGTCTACTCCTTCCGGAAGTTTGACGGCATTCAACATTGGCAACCTAAATCCTTCCTTTACAACAAACTCAAAACCCAAGGACTCAAGCTCTTTTTTCAATAACTGATGATTGGCCATGTGACGATCATATCGTTTTTCAAGACCTTCTTCCAACACAATTCGGTAGGCCTCTCTTAAAGCATACATCGCAGAAACCGGAGCCGTATGATGATAGGCTCTTTTCGCACCTGCCCAGTAGTTCTTCACCATACTAAGGTCCAGGAACCAACTTTGGACTTTGGTCTTTCGGCTGTCAAGGGCCTTTACAGCTCGTTCACTAAACGAGACTGGCGACAAACCTGGAGGTGCGCTCAGGCACTTTTGCGTACCTGAATATATGGCGTCAATGCCCCATTCGTCTACTTTTAACTGAGTCCCGCAATAAGATGTCACAGCGTCTACCACAAACAAAGCCCCCGACTCCCGAACGATCTGACTTATTTCCTCAAGTGGTTGAAGCACGCCAGTTGAAGTTTCTGCATGCACAATCGCCACGAGCTTGGGTTTCTTGCCCTTTAGCGCATCCTTAACTTGCTGAGGATTAATAGCTTCTCCCCATGGAGCTTCAACAGTAGTTACAGTAGCCCCACAGCGTCCGGCAATGTCGGCCATCCGCCCACCAAACACTCCATGGACGCAGATAATGGCCTCGTCTCCGGGCTCAAGCAGGTTCACCAAACAGGTCTCCATACCCGCGCTGCCGGGTGCTGAAACCACGAACGTCAGGTTGTTTTTGGTTTGGAAAGTAAGCTGCACCATCTCCTTGATTTCATCCATGATGGCGACAAACTCCGGGTCAAGATGCCCTACCAACGGCATGGCCATCGCTTGCAACACCCTCGGATGCACATCACTCGGGCCTGGGCCCATCAGTATTCGTCTGCTTGTTCTTAATTGATATTTGTATCCCATTCTATTTCTTTTAATTCAGTCAATAGTCTATGGTCATTGGCACGAGTGATAATGGACTATTGACTATCGACTATTTCCCCGGATGATAAGTCCGCTCTGCATTCTTCTCAATGTCCTCCCTATAAAACAGTACGTCTTTAAATTGACCTTTGCTGTACATCTCACCTTGGTCATTGAAGTGCGGAGATTTTGGATCTCCATTGTTACCACCAGCCAGGCTAGACTTCGCTTTGATTCTTTCTCCGAATTCAACTGCGGCAACAAAACTATTTCCACTTGTGCCATACCACTTCACTGTTCCCGGATAAGTTCGACTGCCATACGATGCCAATGAACCCCAAAGAGAGGATGTAAACCCAACTGGATAACTCGGCTGAGAGTCGTCAAACGTTGGAGTAATCTCACCTGTCAAACGCTGGTATCTGTTGATTTGTCCCCAACCCGTTCTCCAGTTGGCGAAATCACCTTGCAGAACACTAACTGCATTCTCCAAAGCTTTTACTTTCTGATTGGCTGACGTCTTGTTCACCAAATAGTCAATAGCTCCGATGGGATCATAGCGCGGAGGCAACTGATCTGCAACCAGCTTGCGAAGCTCCTGTGCCCAGTAAATGGCCAGCGATGTTGCAACCGACTCTTCGCCAAAGCGATAATCCCAACCTCGCAAAACCTCAATCGGTTCTTTCAAATCCTTATTTATTGGTCTTGCTTTCTGATAGGCAGAGAGCAGCGATGGAATCAATTTTTCAAAAGCAGGAAGGTAAGAGTCGTAGCCGGTAGCGATAAGTTTCTCCAAGGTGAAGTTGCTTGAGTCTTTCAACACACGAATAGCATGAACGCCTCTGAAGTTTTCATAGTCCGGAGCCATGTAGGCAGGATAGTCTTCTTTCTTTGGGCTCGCTTCTCCTGAAACGGTGAACGGTGTGGAATTACAATTTTGTATCCAGCCAGTGGCGGGGTTCAATACATTGATCGTTTCGTTAACCGGATGAAGTCCTTTCCAGTCTGTTGCAGGGTTGCTACCGTCAACGGGATTATTCCAATCAAAGCCTGGATCTCTTACCGGAATAAAGTTGCCATGATAGTAGGCGATGTTACCATCGGCATCTGCATAAACAGTATTGTTAGACGAATTGGTGGTTAGCGCCATCGTCTTATTAAACTCCTCGTATGACTTGGCCTTCGTGCGAGTGAAGGACTGCGTTAATGCTTTCAAAGGTTCATTCATCAAGCTCATGCTGATCCATTTTCCGTCCTTTTCTGCAATCACGGGCCCGTGGTGTGTTCTGTAAACGGTAAAATCCTTCGTTGCGGTAGTTGACCCAGTCTTATAGGCAAGTGTGATGGTCTCGCTTTCCACCGGACGCAATGCATCACCATACTTGTACATTATCTTGTCTTCATCCTGAACAATAGTTTCCATATACTCATCAATGGCATCTGCCCTACTTGACGTATGCATCCAACCACAGTGCTCATTGAATCCTTGATAAACGAAGAACTGTCCCCAGGTCACAGCGCCATAAGCGTTCAATCCCTCTTCACTCACTACATGCACTTCGGGGCGGAAATAAAATGAGGTGTGTGGATTGATATAAAATAATGCCTTTCCATTCACAGTTTTAGAAGGTGCAATTGCAAAGCCATTGCTTCCTGTTGGCTCCTTCTCCCAGCCATCACCATACCAATCATCTGTAACGATGGCGATCGGGTTTGCCTTGTCATAGAAGGCAGCAAGGTCTTTAAGAGAAATAGTTTCGATATCGCCACCAATACTTCCCTCACTAAACATCAATGGCATCCAGGGCCGAAAGTGAGTGATCAGCTTCGGTTTGGTTTCGGGATAGTCAGCCAGGTACTGGTTTGCGCCCTCAGCGAATGCATCCAGAAGTTTCTTCATCCACTCAGGGCTCTCATTGTAAATGGTGACTGCTTTGGTAGTATCTATGAACAGGTGCATACGCAAATCACTCATCAAGCTACCTTCACCTTCCACTTCGGCCATGCGGCCCATAGCATTGATGTAATTGACCTCTACTCTGTTAAAATCGTCTTCGCACTGCGCGTAGATCAATCCATAAACAGCATCCGCATCCGTCTTGCCAAACACATGAGGCACGCCCCAATTGTCGCGAATGATAGTCACCCTATCACCTTGATCTTGCGACTTGTCTGATGGTTTTTGACTGCATTGAACAAGGACAACACAGAAAATGACGAGGTATAGTAATCTCATAGCAGAAGAAGATGTGTGGTACGCAATTTAGAGTTTATTAAATAGCGTCCAATGGGTTTTGGTGCCGGTGGTTGAATGAACCAAGTGTCGAGATTTTGTGACTTAGTTCATTTATTTCAAATTTGTGCTTTAATTATTCAACTTACTATTAACCAATCAATGAAAACAGCAGAAATCCATACCAATAAAGGCGTCATGAAAGTGAAGTTTTTCGAGAAGGACGCTCCCAAAACCGTAGAGAACTTTGTGACCCTTGCTGAAAAAGGATTTTATGATGGTCTCACCTTTCACCGCGTGATACCCAACTTCGTAATTCAGGGCGGTTGCCCCAACGGCATCGGTAATGGTGGCCCAGGATATACAATCGACTGCGAGCTCACGGGAGATAATCAATATCACGACAAGGGCGTAATGTCGATGGCACATGCCGGGAGAAATACCGGAGGTTCCCAGTTCTTCATCTGCCACAATCGTGACAACACAAAGCACCTCGACAGAAACCACACTGTATTTGGTAAAGTATATGAGGGGCTTGACGTCATTGATAAGATTCGCCAAGATGACGTAATGGAGAAGGTGGTCATCCTGGATGAAGAATAATGAAGCAAACTGCAATCATACTGTCTGCACTATTACTATTCACAGGTTGCGCTCCGCGTGAAAAGGAAGCTGATCGGTTTGAAGAATTGTTTCAGGGTGAATTGAAGATTGTAGATCTCACTCATCCACTTAGTGAGAGCAGCCCCTATTGGCCAGACCCTAACGGATACGCCTTTGACTATGATACACTACTTAAACAACCGAGTGGTGCGCCTGGCATGGGAAGATATAAAGTATCTGAGCATCTGGGAACTCATATGGATGCGCCTATACATTTTGCCGATGGTAAGTCATCAATAGACGACATAGCACCTAATGAAATGTTTGGACCCGCGGTGGTGATCGATGTTTCATCGAAGTGCGAAGCCGATGCTGACTACGTACTTGTGAAGCAAGACATACTTGACTGGGAAGCAAATCATGGCCCGATTCCAGAACGCGCCATCGTGTTAATGAATTCAGGTTGGGGCAACAAATGGGAAGATGCTACAGCCTATAAAAACGAAGATGAAAAAGGTCAAATGCACTTTCCCGAATTCTCTGCCGAGGCTGCTGAACTGCTGATCAAAGAACGCAACATACTCGGCATTGGGATCGACAATTTCAGTGTGGACAGAGCAATTGCCACCGACTTTCCGGTTCATCTCATCGTGAACGGTGCCGGTAAATTTCATTTGGAAAATGTGGCGAACCTTGACCAGCTTCCTCCTACGGGAGCTTATCTGATCAATGCTCCGATCAAGATAGAAGGAGGTTCAGGTGGACAAGTTAGGATATTCGCGGTGGTACCTTAGGCAACGGACTTCCTATTCTTCTTTGATCACCGATTTGATTTTCTTCACCATTTCAGGCGTCACCTTTGTTACACCATGGGAAGTCTTTGCATGTTCTGCCGCCTTTGTAAGAGCTTCCTCCTCCGTCTTGGCCTTAATGACACCATCGCAATCAAAGCCGACATCTCTGCAACGAATTACTTTTTCCATTTTTTGATCTTTAGAGTTGAACATTTGACTAATACACAAGCACTTTATCGCTTTCTAATGTAAGGCGTACGAGCACGCTCGGCATTGCAAACTCGGCTGGTTTGCCCTGGATGTCGACCTCCGTTACTCCTCGTCCTTTGCTCGACATACCTGATAGATAAAACTTTCCGCCACCTTTGACAATAGCATCATAATGCTCGCGCAATTTGCCAGTCCCCAGCCCGTTCAAATTATCTAAAACCTGATCTTTAATTAGAGAGACACCATCTCCAGCCAGGAACAATGAAACCGAATGTCCTTCTTCGATTGCCGTACGAGCCACCAGAAATGCCAAGGCAGCTGTAGTCGGATTTTCTGTCCCTTGCGTCACATGCACTAGCAATTTCATTTTGAGGCTTGGGTTTTGTTGGCCCAGGGTTGGACAGGCAGTGATGCCCCAAAGACAAAAGAAAAGCGCAGCTACTTTAACAGTCATATGATTTTTCATTTTGTTTTAATTCGGAAAATTTGGATGTCGTTTAATATTTTCAATCTGGCCGTGATGGCGATCAAGATGAAAGCGAAGGAATTCCATTCGCTGTAGTACGTCCAATGGACCAGAGATAGGATGTGGATGAATAATTGACTCTGGGTCAATCTCGTCAAAGACAACTTCTAATTCTTCCAGCAGGGTCTGGCAATTATTCAGGGAGATAATCCAAAAAGAAAGTGCTCCGCCCCATTTAGGCCTTGCTATTTCTTGTGCGATTTCTTTGGACTGCCAGGTTTTAGATACTATCTCTTCAATCGGCAAAACT
>JBFWZR010000131.1:0-10129 GCA_050185175.1 Cyclobacteriaceae bacterium | reverse complement strand
ACCTGTTGAAGAGATTCTGGTTGCTGCATTTGTGAAGTAGTGGTTTAAAATTCAATCCCTAAAGCAAACAAAAAGCGCTGTACTTTTAAACTCGTAATTCTACTTCAGATGAATACTTATAATCCTCCTGATTTCCAGCATGATATAACAATTCAATGTAGTAAGCATTGAATGAACCTAAGATGCCATCTAATGCAAGTGTGCTTATATTTGGCGGTTATTTGACCTATGAAGAACAATTTCGTTGAAGAGTTAAGGTGGAGAGGCATGATTCATGACGTGATGCCTGGGACCGAGGAACAATTAAGTAAGGGATCAACCGCAGGATACATTGGCTTCGATCCCACTGCCGACTCCCTCCATATCGGGAACCTGGTTCAAATCATGACGCTCGTACATTTCCAAAGGTGCGGACATAAACCCTTTGCGCTGGTAGGTGGTGCAACTGGCATGGTGGGCGACCCGTCCGGCAAGTCTGCCGAACGAAACCTACTGTCAGAAGATGTGCTTCAGCACAATCTGTCAGCGGTCAAAAAGCAATTAGAGAAGTTCCTTGACTTCACTGGTGACAATAGGGCCGAAATGGTCAACAACTACGACTGGTTCAAAGAGCTTCGCTTCCTCGACTTCATTCGGGACGTGGGTAAGCATATCACTGTCAATTACATGATGTCGAAAGATTCTGTACAGAAGCGACTGGAAAGCGGCCTATCCTTTACGGAATTCAGCTATCAACTGGTTCAGGGCTACGACTTCTACTGGCTTTACGCCAACAAGGATTGCAAACTACAAATGGGAGGTTCAGATCAATGGGGAAATATCGTAACGGGAACTGAATTGATCAGGCGTAAGGCCGGTGGTGAAGCTTTTGCACTGACTACTCCCCTTATTACCAAAGCCGATGGCTCTAAGTTTGGCAAGAGCGAAGGTGGCAACATCTGGCTGGATCCAAATCGTACTTCACCCTATAGGTTCTATCAGTACTGGCTCAACTCATCTGACGAGGACGCAGAGAACTTCATCAAGATATTCACCACTCGTACTAAAGAAGAGATTAGCATTTTGATACACGATCATAAGGCAGCGCCTCATGAACGGAAGCTTCAAAAGGAACTTGCCCGCGATATCACAGTAAGAGTTCATTCAGAAAGTGATCTTGCCATGGCGGAGAAAGCTTCTCGAATTTTGTTTGGCAATTCAGTAACAGAGGATCTTGAAGGTTTGGATGAGTCCACTTTGTTATCTGTCTTCGAAGGCGTGCCGCAAGCCCAGGTTTCACGTTCAGCATGGGAAGCAGGGCCAAGCGTAACCGATCTTCTCTCGGAAATTACGAACGGAACTATTTTTCCATCGAAAGGAGAAGCGCGCAGGATGATTCAAGCTGGTGGTGTGAGCATCAACAAAATGAAACTGAGCGACCCCAACCAAAAGTCCGAGTTCAATTTGTTGCAAAACAAATACCTGCTGGCGCAGAAGGGAAAAAAGAACTATTACCTGATTAACGTGGAGTAAATCAACGAGTTCTCACCACGAAAGTGATCTTTCCAGTTGATATGTCGGGCACGACCGCACCTGGCTTCTTTGTAAATGTGAGTTTCGAGATTGCATCGCGACAAGCCTTTTCAGCTTCAATGCTCAGGCTACGCTCAAGTACACGAATACCGATTATCTCTCCATTGTCGTCCACTTTTATTTCAAACTCAATGCGGCCGTTAGACTCATTGTTGGAAATTGCAGGACGTGGAATCTGATCCCAATCCCATCCGGCCAGGTCAAGAGCTGGTCCTCCTCCTCCACCGCCTTGCTTACCATATAGCGCCTTAGCGTCAAGGCTGCCTTGTTCGTTGCCTTTGTCACCTACAGTATTAGGATCGTCACCGTGGTTAGCATTTGCTTTGTTGTCGTCCTTCTTTGTCTCAGATGGATAGGCTGCCAGCAGCTTTTCTTCTTTCTTCTGCTCCGCAGGTTTAGCCTCTTTTGGCTTCTCCTCCACCTTCGGAACAGGCTTCGTTTCCACTTTCTTTTCTTCTACAGCAATAGGGCTCTCTGTTTTGGAAACTGGTTGTTCAGTAGCCGCAGTGGTCTCTTCCGGTTCACTTTCAGTTGGAGTTTCTTCTACTTCCTCAGTTTGTTCCTCTTGCGGTTCTTCGGCCTCTGTAGGCTCCGATTCACTTGAAGATGTTTCTGGCTGCACCTCACCATACCCTTGATTATCCAATCCAAAGTTGAGTTCTATCCCATACTCTGGGAAGGGTGGATTAGGCGCTCTCCAGGCAATCATCAAAAGAAAAGCAATCACAAGAGCTGCATGAACACCTATCGAGGTGATCAGTCCTATTCTCTTATTCTTCTTTTCTTCCTGCTCGCTCATGTTACTTCGGTTTCGTTGCAATAGAAACTTTCGCTTCCAGCGAAGTGGCTATACCCGCCACGAAAACAAGTTCTTCTGTCGGAACACTTTTATCAATATGAAGCACCACCACTCCATTGGGGCCACCCAAATTCGATTTAAGCATGCCTTCCAGTGTACCGCGCGTTACCCTTTTATCATTAACGTAGTATTGAAGGTCTTGGGTTACCGTTACAGACACTTTCTGCACCTCAATTGTACTTGTCTTACTGGATGGCAAGTTGACCGGAAGCCCTGAAGGCGTAATAAATGAGGAGGTTAACATGAAGAAAATAAGCAACAAAAACACCATGTCAGTCATGGATGCCATGCTGAAAGCCGCTTCTACTTTATTTCTGGATTGCAGTTTCATTATCTCGGTTCTTGTAACAGATCAATGAATTCCACAGAAGAATACTCCATCTTATGGACCACCTTTGATACACGGGTAACGAGATAGTTGTAACCTAAATATGCAATGATACCGACAATCAACCCCGCCACGGTAGTGACCATAGCTGTATAAATCCCGGATGACAAAAGCTTCGGACTAACCGACCCCTCCTCTTGCGCGATCGAAATAAATGCTTGTACCATCCCGATTACCGTTCCAAGAAACCCCATCATTGGAGCTGCTCCTGAAACAGTTGCAAGTATGGAAAGATTCTTCTCCAGCTTGAACAACTCGATCTTTGCCACATTTTCAATTGATGCTTCTATGTTCTTCAATGGACTACCTATTCTGGTCACTCCCTTCTCAATCATCCGCGCAATGGGGCTATCAAACTGAGTACACATAAGTTTGGCACCGCTTACATCTCCTTTCAGCACTAGCTCTTTGATCTTGCTGATAAAAGCATCGGGGCTCTTGTTAGCCTTGTTGATCGTGAGCATTCTTTCTACAAAAATGTAGATGGCAATGAAAGAGGAAAGCACGATGGGTATCATCATGAGTCCACCTTCTTTCGCTAACTCCCAAACTGAAATCGCCTGATCGGTAGTAACTTCCTGGCTCGTGTCTGTAATGACTTGCAAAAGCATCATAGTTCAAAAAATAATTTAGTCACAAAAAATCCAGACCTGACTTATCAATACCTCACTACCCAAACCTCATTACCGTAAGTACCCTTGACTTCATCGGCATTGGATTGAGCTTTGGCATATGTGTCATGATCAGCAATTGCCAGTCTATAAAACTTCGTCTTTCCGAAAGGCGGGATGACTTTAGTGCCAACCCCTTGTTTAGAAAGCTTCCGTGCATAGTCCATTACGAGATCGTCATCAATTGCACTGGATATCACGACATAGTAACGTCTGGTGCGCTCACTTAGTGTTTCAATTGTTCCTTCTACGGGCTTAGCATTTGCGGCTGCAAGGGAGTCAGCAATGGCTTTTTGTCTTGCAGCTTCCTGCTCTTTTGCTAGTCTCTCCTGCTTCTCACGTGCAGCTCTTGCATCAGCCTCTTTCTTTTTCGCTATTTCTTCTAGTCTTGCCTTCTCTTGTGCAGGCTTGTACACATAATTATAGATCAGGAATCCAGCAATAACGATTACTGCAGCGATCACGATTCCTATAATTAATGGAGCTTTAGACTTTTCTTCTACCGGAGGCGTGTAGACATATCGTTCCTCCGTTTTTGCAGGTTCAGATGTTGGCGTCTCAGATGTGCTCTCATCCCCTGATTCATTCTTCACCTCATCATTAGCCTCCTCCAATGGTTTATATTCAATGTCAGGCAAGCCGAAGCTATCTTCTGAATCATTACCATTGTCCTGATTCTCATCTGGCTGATCTTCTGGGTTTTTTCTTTTTGCCATAGGTGGTTAGAGGTTTGTATCAGTTTAATAACAAAAATAACTTATTTTTCAGAACATTCATTTTTCGCTAAAAACTCCAGCCTATTCCTGCCATCACCTGAAATCCCCTTACTGGGTAGTTTAAAAAAATCGGATAGTCACTCGCCAACACATTGTCAAATCTTAAGAACACTGAAGCTTGCTTTGACAATAAATAGCTTGCCTTCACATTGAGATCCAATGCGGGATCTAGTGTCACTACTTCATTGGTGTTATCGTTAAACGCCTTCATGCCCCCTTGCCCCAACAGCATCACATCAATGAGTAATTTTTGATAGACATTGAAACCCGTACTTGCTGTCACACGATACGTTGGCCGATGCCAGGCTTCTGCTTGTTGATCCGTTGAATAGCCATAATAATCTCCTCTCAAATTGAAGCGGACCACTTCATTTCTGTTAAATCCGAATTGTCCGAAGAAGTTGATGCGTTGCACATTTCCGCGGTCATAAACTACATCAAACTTGGCCAAGTCAGCGGCTGCGTTTCGATAGAAGTACAAATCCTTGAGATTAGCAGCTGCAAAACCTACATCAAATGCCGCTCTACTCCCAACTTTACCTTTCAGGCCTGCTATTAACTCCAGAGTCTTGTTGGTATGGAAGATGTCAATGTTCGAGTTGACCCAAAGATTTTCCAAGGACAAAGACCGGAGATTAACCTTTTCAATATCACCACCAAGACTTCCATACAAACTCACACTCTTCGACAAACTAAAGTCAGCATTTGCAGCTGGGTATATGTGGAATGTTTTACTTCTGATCGAGTCATTCTCCAACACCAGATTGGCCCCTATTTCAATCTTGAGCCCTTCAATGGGTTGAAACTGGAAACTCGGTTTTGCTTTTAACAAGTGTCTTGGATTAGCATCAATAAGTGAGTCCTTCCTAGCGATAAGAGAGTAACTCGACTTCACTTTGATGAAGTTGGAGTCACCTATTTTATAATCACTGTCAAATGACATTCCCAGGTCACTCTCTGCTGCTTCGTAGTAATCAGTTAGATACCCGAAACTTGCTGCAAGCTTATAATTAAATTCAGCAGGTTTGGTGTTGGTAAGTTCGCCACCAAGACCAAACCAATTGTACGATTGTTTGATACTGTCCCTGGAAGTTTCCAAACCTGGGGTGTAACCATAGAAATATCCACCTTGATTCTCGTACCCAACAAACCCACCAGCCGTTACAGACGGGCCGAATGCTTTCCCAAACAACTTTACTTCTGTATTAGCGCTCGCTGAGTTCTTGTCATCTACCGGTCCCTTACCAAAGCTTCTGTGATAAATATTCGCACCAATAAATCGCTGTTTATCTCTTTTGGTTGTGAACCATGCACTCAAGTATGGCGATGCATAATTACCATAGCCCGCGCTCACATAGTTTCCATATATCTTCGAGATGTCTTCTTGCTTAAGCCTAAGCGGACGGATTGAGGGATTATAATCAGGAGTTTTAAAGCTTAAGTTTCTGAATTCGTAGGTTATGGCTGGTTCAATTGGTTCAGAGGGTCTGGGAGCGACTTTTTCAAAATTGCGATTGGCTCTCGGAAGTGTAATCTGACGTTCGCGAACTATTTCGATCTCTACATCTTCTATCTCACCATCTCTCTCCCACTGCTCCTGCGACCATGCAAATGTAGACATGAATCCAAAGATCAATGTTGGAATCACTCTCTTCAAAACTATCATAAACACCTTACTCATTGCCATTGTTGTTTTTGATAGAATCGTTCTTTTGCTGTTCAACCTGCTTCTTTAGTTCACGATCATCGATTTGTCGGAGTTTTTCGCGGGCCAAGGCTTTGATGTTTTCGAGTGGGAAATTTTCAACCAGTGAATTGAGGGTTCCCTTGGCCTGGAATATATCTCCCGTTGCTACGAAGTTATCGCTGAGTAGTAGATAAGACTTACCAACCCACTCGGTATAGGCTCCAAAATCTGTATTAAGACTAATCAAAGTCTCGTAACACTGTTTGTATTCTTTTGTCAAATAGAAAATCTCTCCCAGGAGGTACTTGGCTTCCGCACCATATTCGTCTCGAGCGGTGTTAAGTGTATTCAGGAATTCATCTTTAGCCAACTCATAGTTGCCACGGGCCATGGCTGACTTGCCAAGATAAAGTGAAGCCTTGTTTTCAGCTCCTGCGCTCACATTGCCATGTTCAAGAATGAGCTTTGCGTAAGTGTCAACCGAATCGTACTTCGCGAGAAGAAAAAATGACTCCATCAAACCTGACCATGCGCTGAATTGATCTTTCTTCGATGTAGCAATTCGAGCGAGTTTCCTGTACGCTGGAACGGCTTGCTCGAAATTACCCAGCTTAAACTCCAACTCGGCAATTCGTGCTACGACACGACCGGAGAATGTGAACGAAGGGTCACCAACGATTTCCTTGTGAGTATCGAGCGCAGGCCCATATTCTTTCAGGCGGTAATAAGACTCTGCCTGATAGTATTTGGCTTCGGTCGCCTTCGGATTGTCGGGGTAGTTTCTGATATAGGTTTGAAGGGATGCGATGGCACGCTGATACTCCTGGCCAAAGTACAGGTTCTTCGCTGTTTCGAATTCCACAGCCTCAACTCCTTTCGAATCTGGGTTTGCGTTCTTGAAGGTGGTCATGTGCGAATCAAACTCCCCTGATCTGCCTGCAAGCGTAAGTGCTTCCTGAAGTGGCAAAAGTGCATCGTTGGTGACTGGATGCGATAGATAATTGTCAACTACTGTGATATAGTCCGAGGCGGTCTTGTTGTAGTCTTTCAGATTGTAATATGATGAAGCCCTTCGCATGTAGGCATAGGGAACGAACTTTGAACCAGGGTCTGAGTTTATTAACCTGGAGAATCCCGCGACAGCAGCACTGTAATTACCTTGTTCAAAGTCTAGCTGCGCCCTCTGAAACATTGCCTCGTCCAGGAACCTGGATTTAGGGTAGTTTTTTAATACCTGATCAAGTTCTGCTGCTGCCTCGTTATACTTTCTCTGGATACCAAGTATCACGCCTGCCTGCAAATGAGCGTAATCGTTGTCTGGTGAATTGAGTTGAATCGCTCTTCTGTAATTAGTAAGCGCATCCGGATAAGATTTTGTCACATAAAAACAGTCGGCCAGGCGTAACATTCCGTCCGCATAGTTATCGCTCTTAGCCCCATTCTTCGAAAATTCTTTGAAGTTGAAAAGTGCCCGATCGTACTGCTGCAAATTGAAATAGGCATAGCCCAATCCATAGCGAGTTTTTGTAATCACCTCCTGATTAGAATACTTTGGGATACCGATCACACGCAGGTAATTCTCAGATGCCTCCTCATATTTGCGCCCTATGGAATACGCTTCGCCATTCCAGAAGCTGGCTTCCGCCAGATAATCAGTGTTTTGAGGATACTGTATCGACTTTTCAAACATGGTCACCGCGTCAGCATATTGTTCCATGTTGAACAACTCCATTCCTTTCAACATCGTGGCCTTTTGATAGGCAAGGTTGATTGTTGGGCCGCGAGACGGAAGGCTTTCGATATATTCAATTGCTCTGTTGTAGTTGTTTGCATTCACATAGGCTTGAGAGAGCACCTCCTTTACTTCTGTAGTGTGGCTACTGGCGGGAAATATCTTTAAGAAACTCTCAAGTTCATCGATTGCCTTATCAGGCTGACCGAGGTCGTATGAAATCTTAGCATGTTGAAACATACTTTCCTCGACTAGTTTTGGATCGGCTTTGAACTTTCTTGAGTTGTCAAAGGCCGTAAGAGCCAACGGTTTTTCATTCTTTTTCAGATAGATTGACCCAAGGTAATATGAGGCGTAAAATCCTATGCTGTCCTTATTAGAGGCACAGCTTTTTAAGTAGCTCAATGCCACATCATCTTTACCTAAAGAGTAAGCGCTAAAACCAGCACGAAGGAGGACTCCCCTGTCTGCATTGTTCTTCACCACTTCTAGATAGGATTCATAGCCGTCAAGGGCATTTTGGAAATCACTTTTCTTGAAATACGCCTCCGCGGTAAACAAAGAAAGTTCTTCCGCATTGGCGAGATTCTCTTTGTCTTGCAACGAAGCCACATACTTTAGAAGCTCATCGTATTGCTGTTGCTGGTAGTAGGCATTGGCAATGAGGTAGGGTACAATTTGAGCGTAGGACTTATTCTGCTCAGCTCGTTTAAGATCAATAAGCGCATTTTCATAATCACGATTCTCTAATTCGATGAAGCCAGCATAATAGCTTGAGGCAGGGCCAAATTGTCCACCCAACGATTTGATAAAGTTGAACTGATCCAAAGCCTCGTCAAGCTTTCGCAAGTTGAAAAGACTATACCCCCAGTGAAACCGACCGAGCGCATGTTGATCGTTGCTTAATGCAGGGAAGTCAACCTTCTTAAAATAGATGGCTGCTCTTCCATAGTTTTTTTCAGCGTAAAAGAAATTGCCAAGATCATAGTAGGCCACTCCTGCCTTGGGATGATCGGGGTTGCCATCAACAAACTGTTCGATCTTCTTCTCTCCATCTCCGTGATAGAGATTCAGCGAGCAGAATGCCTCATAATATGCTGCATCTCCTTTTCGCAAAT
Organism: Cyclobacteriaceae bacterium; assembly: GCA_050185175.1. Lineage (GTDB taxonomy): Bacteria > Bacteroidota > Bacteroidia > Cytophagales > Cyclobacteriaceae > ELB16-189. The sequence continues at coordinate 1,326 of JBFWZR010000131.1, read as the reverse complement.
CACCGGCTGTCGCTTGTCCTTCATATTCATTAAACCGCTGAAGTGCCGCTCCATACTCGCCATGCTGCATAAGATCGACTGCCTCATGAAACAGTCGCTCCGAAGACTGCTGTGACACGATGTTTTGTCCATTGGCTAGCCATGGCAATAATGAAATTATGCCGATCCTTAAAAGATGGAATTTCATTGAAAAGCGTTTTTCGCTACAACTGGGCAATCGAAAAAATATTGTCGACTAAGTTTAAAAAATGGTCCCAAGCAAAAACTAAAAAATGGGAAGCATTGTCTCAAAACTAGTGATAAAAACGAGATTTTAACGATTAGAGATTCAATAACTTGAACTATTCATTGAAGTCCATTCTCAAACTTTTACTTAAGATTAAAAGTCGGAACTATCAGTGAATCAGCCTATAAACAAGTTCCCGCAAAATCCGTCCTTCACCTGAAGCGTTCGCATTCACTCCCTTCAGTTTGAGATCTGCTTGAGCAATGAACTGCACGCAATTAGATAGTTGTGATGTGGAATAATTTCGCAGTGCACTCGAATAATCACGCGCGGCATAAGGATTAATCTTCAAATGACTGACGAGTCCCCTATCACTTTTGTCAGGGGCAGTTGAGGCCACCAATAACTTGCTATAGAAGGAATAAAGAAAAGCTACAGCAGGGATCAGCGGGTTCTTCTTGGTATTGCTCTCAAAGTAGTTTACAATCTTATTGGCCTGGACCGCGTCCCTATTAACGAGCGCCTTCTGTAATTCGAAAATATTATACTCGCGGCTGATACCCACTTGCGCCATTATCTTTTCGGCAACCAATGTCTCCCCCTTCGCTGACGCGATCATCACTTTATCCAGCTCATTGGCCAGCCGTTTGAGGTCATTGCCTACATACTCGCAGAGCACTCGCACACCACCCTCATCAATTGCAAATCCCTTTTCCTTTACATATGCAGAAATGAAATCCGGAAGTTGATTCTCATAGGCCTTTTTAAAATTGGCAGAGACGGTCAGCTTATCGATCTTTTTTCCCAACTCCCTCCGTTTGTCAAGCGACTTGTGCTTATGACAGAGCACCAGCACCGTGGAAGGCGTAGGGTTGGAAACGTAGTCGAGCATCAGTCTAGAGCCAGTCTCCTTCTGAAGGTCAGGTATCTCCTGCGCTTCTCTGACAATTACCACCTGCTTCTCTGACATCATAGGAAACCGCTTGGCATTGGTAAGGATGGCAGCTACTGGAGCATCCTTGCCATACATTACCACCTGGTTAAATCCTTTCTCGGATTCCGTCAGCACATTCTCCTCTATATACTCCGATATAAGATCG
>JBFWZR010000130.1:0-10219 GCA_050185175.1 Cyclobacteriaceae bacterium | reverse complement strand
AAAGAAGACAGTCTTCTCAACAATACGCTCGAGTTCGCTCTCCTCCACGTCCTCTTGAAGGAGGTTTTTAGCAACAGCCATAGCAATAGAGACATTGGAATGCCCGGGCAATGTCTTTAAAAATTTTGACGGCAGGGAGGGTATCAATTCGGGGAGGTACAGACCGCCATCTGGCGCCAAACCTTTTAAAACTGCTTCCCGCAACGAGACCTTGTGTTGCGGATTGTTAGTGCTGTAAAACTTCATTCTAATTCAGGATTCTTGCTCCGACATCGGAGATGGGTGATACGTAAACCTCAGAGGTAACATTGTGGGTTTTGAAAACAGATTGAATTCTCTCCCCGGCTTGCTCAGCTATCTCTCTGGTTTCGCCAAGTGCAAATATCGATGGACCGGAGCCTGAAATTCCACTACCCACTGCACCAGCAACTCTAGCCTGTTTCTTGATCTCCAAGTATCCGGGAATAAATTGGATCCGATGCGGTTCGGCAATCTCGTCAATTAGCGACCGAGACAGTAGCGGAATGTCAGGTTTCATAAGTCCGATCATCAAGCCAGCGATATTACCTGTCTGCGAAATGGCTTTTTTTATTTCTACTTTTTCAGGAAGTACTTTTCTCGAGTCTTCTGTTCTCAATTCAATCTGAGGGTGAACCAATGCGCACCATAAATTCGCTTTAGATGGAATCTTCACAATGTCCAAAGGATGATAGCTCCTCACTAGCACAAATCCACCCATAATCGATGGAGCCACGTTGTCTGCGTGTGCTGATCCGCATGCAATGCGCTCAGCTTCCATCGCGTGAGGCACCAGTTCTTCATTAGACAGTTTGTTACCCATCAGTTTATTGATTCCCATAAGGGCTGCAGCTGCACTCGCTCCGCTTGACCCCATCCCGCTCCCTAATGGAAGATTTTTTGTCAACACCACATCTACGCCCTGGCTTGAGTCAATTGCCTTTAAGTAGGAACGAATGGCAACTCCAGCCGTATTCTTCATCGGGTCAGTTGAGAGCTTCACAGCGTCCGGAAGTATTCTCGTTATGCGAACTTCTTGAACATCATTGAGCGTAAGCTGCACCTCATCACCAGGTCCATCCATCGCAAACCCTAATACATCAAAACCACAGTTGACATTAGAAACAGTGGCTGGTGCAAAAGCTCTTATCATCTATCCTTTCAAATTAAAACAGTTCGGTCGCTAAGATACTTTTCTATCCTCACACCACTTACAGGATTTTTTATGAATTTTACCGCACATGCGCATAGGCTCTCTATTCCATCTTTCATGATTAAAAAGAAAAAATTTCCTCGTGAGTCTTCGGTAAATATGACCGAACTTGTTTTACCCAACGACACCAACACGTTTAATAACCTGATGGGTGGTCGTTTGATGCATTGGATGGACATCGTGTCCGCCATAGCCGCACAAAAACATTCCAACCACGTAGTGGTAACTGCCTCTGTCGATAACATCTCTTTCAAATCGCCCATTCAATTAGGCAATGTGGTTACGCTGAAAGCTAAGGTTACACGGTCCTTCAATACATCAATGGAAGTAAAAATTGATGTGGAAGCCGAAGACGTACCATCTGACAAAAGCATCGACAGCAATTCCGCCTATTTTACTTTTGTAGCCCTTGACAAAGACGGACACCCGACTCCGGTGCCTGAAGTGGAGCCTGAAACAGACGATGAAAAGTTGCAGTTCGATGGCGCCCTCCGTAGAAGGCAACTTAGGCTAATACTTTCCGGACGCATGAGTCCTAATGATGCTACCGAACTAAAGTCAATATTTGATATTCCGAAGGATGAGTAGCAACGATTTGACAGAATTCACCTACGATGAAGCGTTGTATAAAATCAATTCGCCCGTAACCGTTGTGCTCGCTACACCTTGGAAAGAGTTGAAACCTGAGGAGGTCGAATTGCTTTCTAAAATCCTGGCCGCAGTCAGACAAAGTTTGGCGAGTGTTAAGGTTGTGCACACAAAAGCACTGGACCTTTCCCAATGGTCGGAAAAGCCTGCCCATCTTTTGGGGTTTGGAATTGAGATGCCTGGAGTTGCTAAATATGATCCAATTACAACACCTGAAACCCGGATGGTTTTGGCGGATTCACTGACTGTTTTGCAACATGATGATGACCTGAAAAAGAAGCTTTGGCTTACCCTCAAACAGCTGTTTTTCAGCACACCCTGAGGCCTGCGCATTTATTTTAATTTTTTGAAGCTTATTCTATCTTTGCGGAGCTTTTTGAAAGCCCTGCCAGGCCATAATCTGGCGTTTGTTTAATAAACCTAACCATATGCAGACTGTATTGTATGTTTTGCCCCTGTTCGGAGTAATGGGGTTGTTGTACGTGATTTGGAAAAGTGCATGGGTATCCAAGCAGGATGCCGGTACTGATAAGATGAAGAAAATCGCAGGTCACATCGCGGAAGGTGCGATGGCGTTCCTCAAAGCGGAATATAAAGTTCTCTCGATATTCGTAATCTGTGTTGCCTTGTTGCTGGCGTTTACTGCCAACAGTGAGACCTCCTCTCCACTCGTAGGCATTTCCTTTGTGCTGGGTGCCTTTAGTTCAGCGCTGGCTGGCTTTATCGGAATGCGCGTGGCTACAAAAGCAAACGTCCGTACCACCAATGCAGCGCGTACCAGCCTGGGTCGCGCACTTGAAGTTGCCTTTACTGGCGGATCTGTAATGGGGATGGGCGTAGTAGGAATTGGAGTGTTAGGGTTGAGTGTACTCTTTATCATTTATGCCAATATTTACGGAGTTGATAGCCAAGCAAGTCTTACGCAGGTTATCACCATCCTCACTGGGTTCTCCTTCGGAGCATCGTCTATTGCGCTCTTCGCGCGTGTTGGTGGCGGTATTTACACCAAGGCTGCTGACGTTGGTGCTGACCTTGTTGGAAAAGTGGAAGCTGGTATCCCTGAAGATCACCCGCTGAACCCAGCGACAATTGCCGACAACGTTGGTGACAACGTGGGAGACGTTGCCGGAATGGGCGCAGACCTTTTTGAGTCATATGTTGGATCGATCATCGGAACAATGGTATTGGGTGCCGCATTTATGGTACCTGGTTTTGCTGATAACTTCGGTGGACTTTCTGCCGTTCTCCTTCCTCTTGTACTTGCAGGTACCGGTATCCTGATGTCATTCATCGGAACTTTCTTTGTGAAAGTCAAAGAAGGTGGTGACCCTCAAAAAGCTCTTAACACAGGCGAGATCGTTTCAGCTGTGATTATGATCATCGCTTCCTGGTTTATTATTAAGCAAATGTTGCCTGCCGAGTGGTGGTTTAAAGATCCACTCTATGCGTGGAGTGACCCTGAAAAAGGGAATATGTACACTTCTACCGGTATTTTCATAGCCACAGTGATTGGTCTTGTTGCTGGATTGCTCATCGGATTGGTAACTGAATACTATACAGGTATGGGCAAGAAACCGGTGCTTTCGATCGTAAGACAATCATCAACTGGTGCCGCTACCAACATCATCGCAGGTCTCGGTGTAGGTATGATGTCTACCGCAATTCCTATTTTGATCCTTGCACTGGCAATTATTGGAGCTTTCAACTTCGGTGGACTATATGGTATCGCGATCGCTGCCGTGGGTATGCTTTCAAACCTTGGTATCCAGTTGGCTGTTGATGCTTACGGACCAATCTCTGACAATGCCGGTGGTATTGCGGAGATGTCGGAGCTACCAAGTGAAGTACGTTCTAGAACAGATAAATTAGATGCAGTTGGAAATACAACTGCTGCTATTGGTAAAGGTTTTGCAATCGGATCAGCTGCGCTAACAGCACTTGCCTTATTTGGCGCCTTTATGACCACTGCGCATTTGGGTTCAATTGACGTTTCCAAAGCCAACGTAATGGCAGGCTTGTTCATTGGTGGAATGTTGCCTTTCGTCTTCTCTGCATTGGCAATGGGCGCAGTGGGACGAGCAGCAATGGCGATGATCGAGGAAGTAAGAAGGCAATTCGCAAACATCCCTGCATTAAAGGCTGCTCTCGAAGCCATGAAGAGAAATGGTGATAAGGAACTAAAAGACTGGTCTGCTGAGGATCAGAAAACATTTGCCGATGCGGATGGCAAAGCCGAATACGGAAAGTGTGTGGAGATCTCAACAAAAGCCGCGATTAAAGAGATGGTACTTCCAGGCCTTATGGCTGTAGTAGTGCCTGTTATTATTGCCTTTATGCCTGGCTTTGGTGTTGAGTCTCTGGGTGGTATGTTGGCGGGTGTTACCGTTTGCGGAGTATTGATGGCGATTTTCCAATCAAATGCTGGTGGCGCCTGGGACAACGCCAAGAAGAGTTTTGAAGAGGGTGTTGAAATCAATGGACAGATGTACTACAAGAAATCGGATCCACATAAAGCTGCTGTAGTGGGTGACACTGTGGGTGATCCGTTTAAGGACACCTCTGGACCCTCCTTGAATATTTTGTTGAAGCTAATGTCAGTGGTGGCTCTGGTGATCGCTCCCCTGCTGGCCAAGTCTGACGATTCGACAGCGTTGAAAGAAACACAGGAGCCAAAAACAGAGATCATCACAGAAGCCTCTGAAGTAATTCAAGACACTGAATAATCAGTGATAAAGGAATAAGAAGGTCATGCCTCGGGCGTGACCTTTTTTGTTTATTTTGGGGTATGAGAAATGTGATTCGACCCATCCTGCTTTTTGGTCTGTTGGCTGCTCCCCTGCTTGGGCTTAGTCAGTCAATCGTTGGAAAATGGGTAACCATAGACGATGAGACAGGTGACAAGAAATCGGTAGTTGAAATCACTGAAAGAAATGAAAAACTATACGGAACAATCACCAAGCTGTTTAGAAAGCCGGGCGAAGATCCTGACCCCGTTTGTGACGAGTGCCCGGTAGACGATGAGCGATACAACAAGAAGGTGATTGGCATGGAAATCATTCGTGATATGAGTCCGGACGGTAATGAATACAGTGACGGGACTATTCTTGATCCCAAGGTCGGTCGAATCTATCGGTGTCGTCTCTGGCTCGATGGCGAAAATCTAAAAGTCAGGGGTTACTGGGGGCCGTTTTTTCGTACTCAGGTATGGCAGAGGTCTAACTAGCACCGTTTGTCTGGATTAATTGATCTTTAACTTGTAATACTTCCATTTACCATTAAATAGGGTTACCAGCGGTGTCATTCAGAGTATTCAACTCAGGTTCTAAAATGGACGAAAAAGAGATCTTCGAAAGAATCCAAAAGGGTGATGAGAAGGCTTTGGAGTTCATCTATAAAAAGTACTATCGGATGATGACCAAGCTGGTGATCACCAATAGTGGAACCGAAGATGAGGCAAGAGATGTTTACCAGGATGCCCTCGTGGTATTCTGGCAAAAGGCCAGGTCAGGAAAGCTGGTACTAACCTCAAAGATCAGTACATACGTATACAGCATATGTCAGAATCTTTGGCGAAAGGAACTGGACCGGAAAAAACGCCTCACCAATGAGTCAAAGGACTCATCGGAGACCATAGACATGGATAGCCCGGAAAGGGAAAAGATCATGGCCAAGTGCCTGAACCAACTGGGTGAAACTTGTAGAAAGGTTTTGATGTATTACTATTTTGATGAGATGTCGATGCAGGAGATAGCGGACAAACTAGGGTTTGCTAATACCGACACCGCGAAGACGAAAAAGTATAAGTGTAAACAAAAACTGGATGAACTAGTTAAAGCACAGTATTCGGAAAAGGACTTTTTAGACTAGAAGAGCATGAGCCAATTTGAATTAATCGATGACTACCTGACCAACCGCATGGACGAAGCAGCCAGAGTGAACTTTGAGCAGCGGATGGAGGCAGATTCACAATTAAAGGCTGAAGTATCGCTACAGAAGGGGATTATTGAAGGGGTGAAACAGGCGCGAGTTGCTGAACTGAAAACCATGCTAAATAATGTGCCTGTAGGAGGATCTTCAGGAGCGCTAACGGGAAAGATTGCATTGGCTACTTTGTCGGCAGGAATTCTCGGAACTGTATTGTACTTCGCCTTTCAAGGCGAAGACAAACCTCAGGCGATAACTGAAACAGAACCAATCGCTGTCGAAACTCCGGCAACTCAACCTGAGATTATCGAGGAAGAAACCACACCTGCAACTGAGCAGCAAGAAGAGGTTGCAAAAGAAAATCAAATTGTTGAAAAGAAAAATTCAGCGGGTGTAAGAAAGCTTGAGGCAACTAAACCAGCATCACCAAAAATCGAGGTGATGGATTTGACTACAGAAATGGGACAAGACAACGAGGAGACTTCAGCAGCACCTCCTGTTCACACGTCAAAGCCAGTGGTGTCAGCTTCCTCCGTTGAGGTAGAGACAGACAATACAAATAAAACCTATCCATTTCATTACCAATTTAAGAACGATAAGTTGGTGCTGTACGGACCATTCGATTCCAGTTTGTATGAGATTATAGAAATCAATGGAGGCAAGCACAACTTGTTCTTGTATTACAAGGATAGTTTCTATCACCTTGACGAAAAGGAGCATCTGATCGTGCCGCTCATCATGATTCGTGACACAGAGCTTCTGAGTGTTTTGGAGAGGTACCGCAATGGCAAGAAGTAACCCTCCTGTGTTCAGGTAGGTTAAATCACCATTCTACGTATCTTTGGGGCTTGTATTATGGCTGAGGCTCCAAAATTCAAGGTCAAGAAAAAGAAACTGGGTAGTTACCCCTATCTGAGTGTCGTCTTCAGCATCTCTTTGGCACTATTCGTAATTGGTGTATTTGGAGCGCTGATCATCTACTCTAAGGAACTGGAGCGTGTGGTGCGGCAGAATGTAAAAATCCAGGTCTTCCTGCAAAGTCGGGCCACCGAGGCTCAACGGCTGCAAATTCAGAAATCACTAGCTTCAAAACCCTACACGGCTAAAAATCAGGCACAACCCATCCAGTTTATTTCCAAGGAAGAAGCTGCTAAGCAATTCATTCAGGAAACGGGCGAAGACTTTCAGCAATTTTTGGGTGAGAACCCGTTGCGGGACGCCTACCTCGTAAGCATAGCCGAAGAGTTTCACGATTCAAAAAGTCTGGGAGCAATAAAATCTGAGCTGGAAAAAGTGAATGGTGTATTCCAGGTTTACTATGTTGAAAACGTAATTGACTCGATCAATAAGAACGTGACTAAAATAAGTTTGATACTACTTGGACTAGCAGTACTACTGCTCTCGACAGTTGTTTTATTGATCAACAATACCGTCAGATTGGCCCTGTTCTCCCAGCGCTTTCTCATTAGAAGCATGCAACTGGTGGGTGCAAAACGTTGGTTTATTCAACGCCCTTTTCTGTTTCGAGCCACCGGGCACGGCCTATTGGCTGGCGTCATCGCATCAGGACTTTTAATCGCTTTGATCTCATTCGGTAACAGACGGATCGAAGACCTTCAACTGATTCAAAATAATGAAAGACTGGTACTGCTGATTGCAGTGCTCTTGTTTACCGGAATGTTGGTAGCACTGCTGAGCACGTTCCGAGCTGTTAATAAATATCTCAAACTCTCCCTGGACGAATTATACTAGAATGAGCAAACTTCCTTTTACAAAGAAGAATTACCAACTCATGATCATCGGAGTGCTCGTGGTGGCACTTGGATTTTTTATTATGGCAATGGATGATCAGCCTCACGGTTTTGGCTTCCTCGGCATCACGCTGAGTCCTATTGTTGTGATGGCAGGATTCGTGATAGAGATATTTGCTATCCTCTACACTCCCAAGGAAAAGAAATAGTCTTCAATGTCGATTGTTCAGTCCATTTTGTTAGCCATCGTTGAGGGGCTAACGGAATTTTTGCCAGTATCCTCTACCGGCCACATGATCATCACCTCGTCAATAATGGGTATAGCTGATGACCCATTTACCAAGACGTTCACAGTGGCCATCCAATTCGGTGCGATTATTTCTGTGGTTGTGTTGTATTGGAAAAGATTCTTTGTGTCGATTGAGTTTTATTTCAAATTAATAGTCGCTTTTATACCTGCAGCAATCATTGGCTTTCTTTTTAATGACTACATCGATGCATTGCTTGAGCGAGTCGAAGTTGTGGCTGTAACACTCATCATCGGAGGTGTTTTATTCTTATTTATCGACCGCATTTTCAAGTCAACAGAGGAAACTGGCGAAAGCGAACCTACATACTTGAAGGCGCTAAACATCGGTTTCTTTCAAACCATAGCCATGATACCAGGTGTATCGAGGTCTGCAGCTACCATTATTGGCGGATTGACACAGAAGTTGAATAAAAAGGCTGCAGCGGAGTTCTCATTCTTTCTTGCTGTACCTACCATGTTTGCGGCCACGGCATACAAGCTCCTCAAATTCTATCTCGAAGGTTATCAATTTGGAGGAGACCAAATTACCCTGTTAGTCATAGGTAACGTTGTTGCGTTCATCGTTGCTATGATCGCAATCAAATCATTTATCAGCTTTCTCACCCGACACGGTTTTAAATGGTTTGGTTACTATCGAATCATTGTGGGTCTTATCATCCTTATACTTGTTTTTTCAGGAGTAGAGCTTTCTGTATTGTGACAACTACTTCAGAAGACCGTGTGTTGTTAATCAACAAACCATTGGAGTGGACTTCCTTTGACGTGGTTCGAAAAGTGAGAGGAATTCTGAAATTGAAAAAAGTCGGTCATGCAGGCACTCTCGACCCGCTGGCAACAGGGCTTCTTATTTTGTGCACCGGCAAAATGACGAAGCGTATTGAAGAATTTCAGGCGCAGGAAAAAGAATACAGGGGCAAAATGATTATCGGACAAACCACACCCTCTTACGATCTTGAAACCGATCCGACTGAAGCCGTCAGCTACTCCCATATTACCCACCAGGAAATTCTCGCTGCAGCAAAAGTATTTGAAGGAGAAATTGATCAGGTGCCTCCCCTTCATTCTGCGATAAAGGTGGATGGAAAAAGAGCCTACAAACTTGCCCGGGCTGGAAAAGAAGCCGAACTGAAATCAAGAAAGGTGACGATATCTCAGTTTGAGATCACAAGTTTCAACCCTCCGGAGGTGTCCTTTCGGGTCGTATGTTCAAAGGGTACATACATACGAAGTTTAGCAAGGGATTTTGGCGTTGAACTTGGAGTTGGCGCCTATCTGGCTGAACTTTGCCGCACCAGAATTGGCAATTTTTTATTGAAGGATGCCACTACCCTGGAAGAGCTGGCCCAATGAAGATTTATCACAGTGTAGACGATTTTCAAAAACTTAGCTACGGTGTTGTCACCAGCGGCACATTTGATGGTGTTCACATCGGTCATCAGCGAATACTGGAAAGACTGAAAGAGATCGCGGAAAAAAATAAGGGCGAAACTGTGGTGATTACTTTTTGGCCTCATCCTCGCCTGGTTCTTTACCCTGAGGACGACAGTCTGCAAATACTCAATACATTCGAAGAGAAAGCGGAACTACTCAAACAACAAGGCATTCAACACCTATTACGAATTCCGTTTACCAAAGAATTTTCGCAGATCTCATCCCAGGAGTTCATTGATCACATTCTCGTAAACAAGATCGGTACGAGAAAGCTTGTAATTGGATACGACCATCGGTTTGGTAAAAATCGAGAGGGAAGTTTTGACCAACTTAAACTCAACGGGCCTCAATATGGATTTGACGTGGAGGAGATTCCGCGACAAGATGTGGATGATATTGGCGTGAGTTCCACAAAAATCCGTAAGGCCTTGCTGGAGGGTGACGTTGAAACGGCAACACATTTTCTTGGCCGCCCCTATTCTATTTCCGGACGAGTGATCAAAGGAGACAAATTAGGAAGGGTTCTCGGCTTTCCGACCGCCAATGTTGATATTGATTCGCACCACAAACTCATTCCCGCAGAAGGTATTTATGCTGTTATGGTTTGTCATGGATCAGACTGTTATGGCGGAATGCTGTATATCGGCAACCGACCCACCGTTGGAGGCACAAAAAGATCAATCGAGGTGAACATCTTCAACTTTGATAAAGATATCTACGGTGAAAGCCTGACATTAAAAATACTGGCACCGATAAGAAAAGATTCACACTTTGCAGACCTGGAGGCACTTAAGCAACAGTTGTTTGCCGACAAAGAGTCTGCTCTCCAAATTCTAAAAGAAAAGAAGTTGATATGAGTCGAGTATTGTGGAGACCTACCCAACAGTCGATTGAAAATGCCAACCTCACCAAATTTATGGCCTG
>JBFWZR010000129.1:0-10295 GCA_050185175.1 Cyclobacteriaceae bacterium | reverse complement strand
CGGGCGTAGTCCAGTGGATTTATGGAAAACTCTTGAGGAGTTTCCCACAAACCCACAGAATATTGTGATGACAACTGAAAATGAAATTGTCTAATTTAATGTCGTACTATTTTCGGGGGAGCTTACATTAACCCCAAGTTGTTTCAATTCTTTTAAAATATGAAATAGGTGATGCTCCGCGATTTCATCATCATATAAAGTTTTTCTTGAAGACTCGTCTATATCGGAGTCAGAGCTAATTGTCTTTCTTTTGAGCTGCCAAGAAGATATAGAAGCCCAAATCAATGAGACTAAAAACAAACCATAACTAGCAAACTCATGTTTTAAAAGGTCAAATGCTGCAATTGACCCCGATGCTCCAACAAATAGAACGGGAACTAGTTTTTTTAGATCAAAGGATATTTCTGAGGAAGTGCTTGTCTCATTTTTTAAGCTGTTTTTTTGAGTATGAACAACATCATGAAATGTTCTATCGTACAGTAACTTTAGTTTCTCTCTTACTTCCTTTAGTTCATTTTCATCTTTCCTACCCGAATTTTCAAATGAAAGGTGGAGTTGTCGAATTAATTTTTTAACAAGAGTAGAATATCCATCAAATTTGGCAAGACTTAAATTGACATGAACGGTGTCGTTTCCGATTGCTTCAATTACTTGATTAATAAAAGAAGTTTTCCCAGCACCTCTATAGCCAGAAACAAGAAATGTCGATGGATGAGCTATGCTCAATTCTCTGACAAGTCGATTCACAGGTTCATTATCCTCAATCAAAAATGAATCTCTCAACTCTGAACTGTATGGAGAGTCTGTTATCTTCGATATGTTTATTTCTATTTTCAAGATTCAATCAATTGCACCCAACACCTGTATAAACACACCGGTGCGTTTATATTAGCTATACCCTCGAAATTACATAAAAATGGGAAAATCTCTAGTCGTATAGTTATCCGTATAATTCCGCAGATAAGTTTGACTATGACGAACCCTACCCCTATAAAAACAAAAAACCCTGACATGTATACCTGTCAGGGTTTTAAGGGATTTTGAACGCTTTCATTTGACGTTGGGTTTAGTGAAACTTAACTCCTTCACCTGGCCGAACTCTGCGCTGCCGGGGCCATAGAGTACGCGGACGTAACTCTTCACCCTGTTCGCATTGTTTACCAGCGATACCGCATCCTTGTACAACAGCTAATTCTCGGAAGTCAGCTTCTCCCTCATCGCCTCCAGCCTCTTCTTCCGCGCTACGTGCAGTCCCCTGTGCTCCCACCTGCCCAAAAAGAAAGCCAGCACAAACATCACAGCAATGAAGCCCAACACCACGGGTGACTTGCCTTCGTTCCACGCTCCAAGAAAGGCAAGGGAAAACACGGGCACTATCGTCAGCAGCATGGCATACGACAGCCTGACCTGGTAAGTGGCGTTCTCTATGGCATGGTTGATGTCACCCAGCATGGTGCGGTCAAACCGGTTCTCATGCTTCAGTCTTGTTCTCCTTCTCACCCAGATAAAGGCGGCCACACCCATTAGGAACAATCCCATCAATGTACCAAACAGTACCTCACCACTCCGGTCCAAGTAGTTGAGTACAATAAGCTTGGCACCGACAATGCCATTGACGCCCAATAGGAACAACTCCATTCTGTTTACCATGCGACTGGCGCCCGCCTTCCGTGACTTGATGCTTTCGTGCAATTGTTGCTCGTTGATCACGTATACGTGCTCTTCTTTTTGTTCGTCCCAGATCTTTTTCATGTCTTCAAATTTCATAAGTCTGTATCCTTAGATTTTTCACTCAGTTGTTTTTTGATGCGGTGGATCTTCACCGCCACATTACTTTCCGATATCCCCACGATGTCGGCCATCTCCTTATAGCTGAAGTTGTCGAGCAGCAGCAGGCACAGCGACCTGTCGACTTCATTCAGCCTGCCGATCTCACGGTACATCCACTCGATACGCTCACCCAGCTCGCGGTCGTCTTCCTGCAGCACGGGCATGGTCGGTTGCAACGATGACGTGCGGTCTGCATGCCGCCTCTCTTTACCCTTCCACCGAATGGCGGTGTTCAGCGCGATACGGTAGAGCCATGTGGTCACAGCTGAGTTGCCCTTGAAGCCCGGCACCGACCGCCACACCTGCACCGATATCTCCTGGAACAGGTCATCGCGGTCCTCTTCTTCAAAAGCATATGCCCTGATAATCTTGAACAACACACCTTTGTGCTTACCAAGCCAGTCGTGAAAGATGGATTCCTGCTCCTGAGCCGTCATTAGCTTGTTTTGCCCTAATTGGTACCGCCACCGGTCCGATCCTTACAAGAAAATAACATTTGTTATCATTACAATATGTATGATGAGGTAAGGCAACTGCAATCATGGCTGGAAGAGCATGAGTTGAAGATCACAAAACTGAAGACAGACACCCGTATGATACAGGTGGAAGTTCGATCGGCTCGTGGCTCATGGCAACTATGGGTGCATGATGAGTACAATGATTTTGATGAGTCGAAGCAGGCGATGTGCCTCTTTCTGGTGCTGAACTCGCTCGCTGATTACAAGGAGAGTACCGACTATCTGAATTGGTGTCAGCAAATCGGAGTTAATGCCAGCGAAAGTCCATGGCTGGCTTACTATCAATCTTTGGATTCTGTTTACAGAGACATAGAAACAATGATGGGTACAGTTGATCCCTGCATCACCCCACTCGACTACCAGTTGAGATCTGGCGCTTTTCACGCGCTGGCAAGCTTAAAATAATAGCAAATACCTTTCCATCGTTAGGCAATAGAGTGAATACTGCAATGATGTCATATTTGGACTTTATGGCACCTTGTTTGAGTCTTTTACGTTGAATATATGTGAAACCAAAATTGAGAATGATATGAAGAAGTTGATTTGGATTATTGCGATTGCTATGGCACCCGTCATAGCCGCAGCACAGACTGAGAAGAAAACCAAACTGGAACGCAAGCTAGAAAGACAGGAGACCCTGGCTGTGCAAAAGGAACAGCTGAAGCAACTGGCTGATGAACGTAACGTGGTGATTGAGGCCACAACTATTTACAATAGGCACGGCTTCAACGCCACGGTAGCGCAGAATAATTTTGTAATGGTGGATAGTGCAGACTTTGTATTGCAAACCAGTTCACCCAATCGGATCGCGCAAAATGGAATGGGAGGTATTACCATCCGCGGCACTATTTCTAGTTATGAGGTGAAGCAGGCAACTGACAAGGCACCGATTGTGATCACCGCGCAGGTGAAGACGTTTGGCCTTGGTGGTGGCACGCTTATCATAAGACTGAACAGTGCACAAAATTCACAGGCGACTTTCACCACAAACATGGGAGACACGATCACATTTTCCGGTCCTGTTACCAGCGTGGAGGAGTCGAGTGTGTATAAGGGAATGAACTTGTACTAGACAGATTTTAGGTCTGGATAGAAAGGGGATGTCATAAGATGTCCCTTTTTTATTAGAGGTAGTCTCAAAAGTATTCCCGTCATTGCGCCTGCCTGTCGGCAGACAGGAACGAAGTGAAGCAATCCCGTTGATACAGTCCAATCTATCTGGGATCGCCACGCTAGCGCTCGCGATGACGGTTTTATTTGACTTTTGAGACTTTAGCTTTGACTTAACGACTACTTAACCCTCACTGGTTTCATATGCGTTGAGATGGCTATACGATTCCAGGAATTGATGGTGTTGATGATGAGGATCAGTTGTGCGAAACCCTGCTCACCAAAGTGATGAATAACGTCTTCGTATACTTTGTCACTCACCCCCTTCTCGCTAATTCTGGTTACTTGCTCAGTCAGCTTTAGTGCTGCCTGCTCCTGTTCCGTAAAGAAGTCAGTCTCCCACCAGGCGCCTACTGTAAACAGTCGTTGATCAGTCTCGCCTGCCTTCCGCCCTTCGAAGGAATGCATATCCATGCAGTATCCGCAGCCATTGATTTGTGATACGCGAAGTTTGATGAGTGCGATGAGCCTGGGATCAAACCCAAACGAGTGGATGGTCTTTTCAGCCATGATCATTACATCATATACACGAGGCTCTTTGTCTTTGATTTTTATCCTTTCCATATGCTTTGAGGTCATTCAAAAGTACGAGACAGAATATGATTGGTTGCTCTTCCATCATTTTATTACAACATTAATTTCACCAATATTTCCTGCTGACATAGGGCTGACACAGCAGGCTAGTAACTATGTATTAAATCAAACACAACATATGACAACAACAAGCGGACCTATTACCTCACAGCAATTGCTGGAACAGTGGCAAGGACACAGGAGATTGACTCGTAAGATGATCGAGGCCTTTCCAGACGACAAACTATTTACTTATTCAATTGGTGGCATGCGACCATTCTCAGCATTGGTGTTGGAGATGCTGGCCATGGCCGGTCCGGGCGCTACTGGTGCCGCCACAGGAAAATGGGGCGAGTATGATGATCGCGCAAAGAACGCACCTAAAACCAAAAAAGAACTTCTGGATCTATGGGATAAAGCAACTACTATTATTGACACCGAGTTTCCTAAGATCACACCACAACGGTTTCAGGAAGTAGACAAAGCGTTTGGCATGTATGAAGGTCCGATCTTTTGGAGCATTTTCTACTTCATCGATAACGAAATTCATCACCGGGGACAGGGCTACGTGTACCTTCGATCACTTGGCGTTGAACCTCCCCCGTTCTGGGAGCGATAGCTTACGCTTCGTGTAACTTCGTGGCTTCCTTTGCGACTCTTTGTGCAACAGCTATTCCACAGAGATACACAAAGAAGCACAGAGGTACACAAAAGCTAGCTTATCAACGGGCCAAGCTTATTTCCACCAGGGCAATGGCAGCTCCAACCGCGCCACACTATCGATCACCAGATCAGGTTTGAAAGCGTAGTTGTTGAGCTCCTCCTTTTTGGAAATCCCGGAAAGTGTAAGGATGGTTTTGTATCCCATTTGCACACCTCCCCTGATGTCGGTCTCCATCGTATCGCCAATGACGGTAGTGTGCGCTGTTTCTAATCCAATATACTTACGCGCAGAGCGCATCATCACCGGACTTGGCTTGCCTGTCACAAAAGCTTTCCTGCCCGTTGCTTCTTCGATCATTGCAGCGGTAGCAGCGATACCCAGGTTGTTCCATCCCTTTTGCTTTGGTGATGGGTCTCGATTGGTGGCGATCAACTTCGCCCCTTCCAGGATCATATCTACGGCACGCTGCACCATTTCCAACGTAAAGTTTCTCCCCTCGCCCAGCACCACAAAGTCAGGTTCGGTCTCTACCATTACCAGCCCGTTATCATGCAAGCTGGAAAGCAATCCTCCCTCACCCAGCACGTAGACAGTACCCTTAGGCGCCTGACTCGCAATAAACGAAGCTGTAGCCATAGCACTGGTGTAGATGTGTTTTTCCGACACCACGATGCCAAGCCGCTTTAGCATACGCACCACCTCCAGACTTGTCCGCTGGCTGTTGTTGGTCATGAAAGTAAACGGAATATCCTGTTTGATGAGAGTCGAAATAAACGTGTCTGCACCGGGAATGAGTTTGTCTCCACCATAGATCACCCCATCCATATCGATCAATAAACCTTGCATTGTGGTATTGAGAATTTAAAAGAACAAGTTACCTAAAACTGATTAGCCAAATGATGAACTGGCAGTAAAGAAATTATAAAGTACTGTTACCGATTGAAGATGAAGACAGTTGCAATCGATTGAGGCAGGCTAACGCGAACATTACTTCGGCAAGAGAATTGTAAACGTAGATCCAAGTCCCAGAACAGAGTCGAATTTTATCTCACCATTCAGCTTCTGTGTTACCTCTTTAACGATATATAATCCCAGTCCCGATCCATCCGACATCTCCGTGGCCCTGAAGAACATATTAAAGATTTTATCAAGATACTGCGATTCGATACCAATACCATTGTCCTCAACTGTAATGACATGTTGTGTTTCATCTTCCTTTGCGGAAATTCGAAAGAAGCTGTCGTCCTTCTTTGGATCGCTGTATTTGATACAGTTCGTTACAAGGTTGCTGAGTATCACTCTTAATCTTGCGCTGTCAGTAGTGATTAGATAATCACCGGGAACATTCACCACACGCTTCACCTTCTTTTCAGGAACAAGAAACTCAACAGAGTCTACCACCTCCATCACCAGGTCGTGTAAGTTGATTTGATCATTCACTACCTCAAGCCTTGCGTTGCGCGAGTAGTCTGTGATTTCCTTGATAAAGCCTTCCATCGTAAGAATGCGTTTACGCATACGATCGAAGTACTCGTTGAGCTCATCGTTTTTGTTCGTCAACCTCACAATCTCCATGAGGCCTAATAGCGAACTCAATGGGGCACGCATGTCATGCGAGGCGCTGTATACGAAACGATCCAGCTCGGTGTTGGCTTTCTCCAACTCCTGGTTCTTTTGCAACAATGCCTGCTCGGCTTTCTTCCTGCCGTTGATATCGATGATAGAACCCACCACATAGTGTGGCTCACCTTTTACCATATTGACAATGCCTGTATCCAGGAACCAATGGAAATCTCCGTTCTTCAGTTTGATCCTGTATTCGTTTTGATAGGCACCGCCTTGCACCAGGCATTCCTGCATATATTGCCCCACTCTTTCCGAGTCCTCAGGATGAACCATATTTCGGTAGAAACTCATATCGATCACGATTTCATCGGGATCATCGTATCCCAACAGCTGCTTGTACCGATCGGATACAGAAATACTATTTCTGGTTACCCACCATTCATAGATGCCTGCACGTGTTCCCTCTACCGCCAATCTGAATCGCTCCTGGCTAACCTGAAGATCTGCTGATAGTTTTTGTAACTTCTCCTGGTTGTCCAGCAAAGTCCTTTCAGACTCACTATTTCTAGTGATGGCAAACTGTACTATGAGGGCACAGGTAACTAACCCGATGATGTAGTTGGTAACGAAGTTGACCTGAATGTGAAATTCTGTCTGGTACGGTTTCGGGATTGGAGACCAATCCACAAAAAAAGCAACGAGTCCAAGCGCCAGTGAAATGAATACAAAAGTGAATCCGAGCGCTCTACGGGTAGCTCCAAACAGTACCATAGATGCTGCTGCTGTTGCACAAAAATAGAGAAACACCCCGCTGTAGGGAGAGTCGATAGCTGCAAAGCAGTAAATCAGGATGTTGGAAAAAATCAGTATCAGCATAGATGAAGCCGTGGCTTGTCGCGTCCGGTTCATGTAGATGATAATGGCGGTGACCCCTATCCCAAGCAGATAGAATGGAAGGAAATCATACACCCCATTGTAGGTGTCAATTAGAATGTAGGTGAAACAGATTGCTCCTATAAGCAGCCCAAACTGACCTCGAAGCATTCCGTACTTATACTCCGATCGGGATTCTATAAAGTCTTTGCCTAATAATAAGTTGCGAAGGAATCTTCCGGACATAAAGAGAAAAGGCTCACACTAAAATTATATAATAATTCCAGAAATGAGCCTTTGTGATCTAAAGTATTAAGTGGCATCGAGCCACCCAACGGGTATTACCCGAGATAAGCTTTCAGTTCTTTGCTGCGAGATGACTGTCTCAGTTTACGAGTCGCCTTCTCTTTGATCTGGCGAACACGCTCACGGGTAAGGTCAAACTGGTCAGCAATTTCTTCAAGTGTGATGGCATGGCCACCAGACAAACCATAGTAAAGTGAGATCACCTGAGATTCACGTTCGCTAAGGGTTGAAAGTGCTCGTTGCACTTCTGTCCTCAAGGAGTTTCTCATCAGGTCTGAATCAGGTACTTCTGCAGTCTCATCTTCCATGATGTCGAGAAGTGTACCGTCTCCGTCACCTTGCGCGAAAGGCGCATCTACAGAAACTTTGCGGGCGCGGAAGGCAAGGTTGGTACGGATTTCCTCTGTACTCATTTCCATCACTTCTGCCAGCTCCTCCTCTGTAGGTTCACGCTGATGCCTCTGCTCCAGTTCTGAGAAAGCATTGTTGATC
This sequence comes from Cyclobacteriaceae bacterium, assembly GCA_050185175.1. Classification (GTDB taxonomy): domain Bacteria; phylum Bacteroidota; class Bacteroidia; order Cytophagales; family Cyclobacteriaceae; genus ELB16-189. The sequence goes on along the minus strand of JBFWZR010000129.1, from coordinate 2,303 downwards.
TTATTCAAAGAGCCTACCCTGTTGAGGGGAAGGCGTACGATACGAGATTGCTCTGCCAAAGCCTGCAAAATGCTCTGACGGATCCACCACACAGCATAAGAGATGAACTTAAAGCCGCGAGTTTCATCGAAGCGGGTTGCCGCTTTGATCAAACCCAGGTTACCCTCGTTGATAAGATCGCTGAGTGTAAGTCCGTGATTCTGATACTGCTTTGCCACAGAGACAACAAAACGCAGGTTCGCATTTACCAGTTTCTCCAAAGCTACCCTGTCTCCCTCCTTTATGCGCTTAGCCAACTTTACCTCCTGATCAGCTGTGATCAGATCAATCCTGGCAATTTCGCTCAAATACTTGTCCAGCGATTGGGTTTCACGGTTGGTTATCTGCTTGGTTATCTTAAGTTGACGCATTAATAAATGAATTAATTGTTACTACACTATCCGATGGCGTTGCCATATCCCTTAAAAGACCCTTATAGAACGAAATGTCTGTACAATAGTTCACCTCAGACATTAAATACCTGCCGTTTAATTAATAGCCGGATTTCTTGGTAAGGGAGGGCGAATTGGAAACGCGCATCAAAACCGCGGGCAAAGATACTAAAACCTGTACTTAATGGCAAGGAAAAGCCCATTTAAGGCCATGGATTACAGTACGTTATGCCAATCAGAACAGACTGAACAGAAATATGGTAAACATACCCCAGGCTGTGCCTGAAACCATGCTAAGAATGGCCAATAGGATGGCATGTGGCATCCATTCTTCATTGTAGGCAGCAGTGACGGCCGGGGCGGTAGATATCCCACCCAAATTAGCCATACTGGCAATAGGCACCCATGCCATATGGAGCCTCAACATCCTGGCTACCAGCATCATTATCACATAGTGTGAAATCAACCATACAAGCGCCACACCCACGAATGGAAAAGGTAGCGACAATCCGCTAAAGTCAAGCCGAAGGCCCAGAATTGCCATAATGAGGATAATCAATATACCTCCGATGCGAAGCACAAAGGCGTGATTCCACCGAGCTATAAAATTACCCAGCATGAGCCCTAAAATGCTGAGTGAGATCACTCGCCATAAAAAGTCCTCTATCAGGTAGTTAACTACGATTGTTACAAGAATAATTGAAGCAGATGTCAGGATGATCGATCCAAGGTTACGACTCCCTGGCTTAATCTCATCCTCCACGAAATCGGGGATCTTTTCGTCAATGCCGAACCACTTATTGAGCTGGTCGCTGCGCTTGATCAGCTGAAACATGAGTATCGTCCAGATGTTCACCAGGATATTGTCGAGCACCAGCACCGATAGAAACAGCGCTTCCGGGGTTCCTAACAGTTCCTTCAGCACCAACTGGCTTGTGCTGCCCCCTATCCACCCGCCAACAATCGGCACTAGTCCCTTCCAATATTCCTGAGTGATAAAGAGGTCCTTTCCACCACTCCAGACTGTTTGTACCAGGAACACCAGAATAACCGGTAGTGAGGCTATGGCAAACGAGCCGGCAACAAACAAGACGATCGGCCTTGCTCCTACAATACGCAGCTGTGGAATAGAAAGCGCGCTCATCACCGTAAGAATAGCGAACGGAATAATCCAGTTGCGACTGATGGAGTGGAGAAATACGCCAGACAAATCCATACCCGTAGCATGAGTAAAGCCGGCAGGGATCACATAGGCAAAGAGGATAGCAGGAAACCAGTTCAACAAGGTCTGTATCCAGGCAGCCTTTTGACGGTTGAGCCAATAGACAGCAACGACTGTAAACGATACAACTAGAAGGGCAATGATTGGCTCCATACGCTGAGGTATCAGATTTTGTAAGGCTCCATCTTATCCCATAACTGACCGAATTCCTTAAGGAATGATTTCACGACACTGGTCTCCTTTGTCAGCAATACGTTTTCATGATTGTAGCGAGCGGCACTTAGTGTCCAATTGTAGCTACCCGTAATCAGCGAATTATCATCCACCACCATGAACTTGTGATGCATGTGATTCGGTGTGCTGTCCATCTTCACCGAGATACCTTCCTTTGCCAAACGTTCTATATCCGATCCCGCATCAAGAGATTTGTCATTATCAGTAATCAACCTAATGGACCGACCACGCCTGTGCGAATCGATAATGGCATTCGTAATGGTATCATCACTAATGGTGAACACGCAGATGTTGACACGATTCACTGCCCTTTGTATCTGATCTATGATCACGTTGCGGCAAGCCTCACCGGGACTAAAGTACGCATCGGATTTATCACCCGGCCGTGTGATCAAGGCACTGTTGGCATTCTTTAT
>JBFWZR010000128.1:0-10561 GCA_050185175.1 Cyclobacteriaceae bacterium | reverse complement strand
AAGGATGGAGGTAACCACGCTGACCAATGGAGTAGTGGCTGACTATACCTACAATTGGTTTCAGGGTGATCCTAATGGCGTGCCACTTTCCAATGGGCTCGGCACCATCACCACACCCATCATTACAGCAGATGGCACACAGCCTCCAGCTCAGGTGTTCCCATTAATAGCGGGTGACTACTATGTAGTCGCGCAAAAGCTTCCTGGCGCAGCGCCCGGATCGGGGTGTTCTACACCTCCGCTCAGAGTTGATATCCTTGACAAGCATATTGATCCAAGACTTCAGTTTGCGTCAACCTCAAACTCCAGCTGTAATGTACTTGATCCGAACGGAAGTGTTCAGGCGCTGGTTGTTACCAATGGTAATAACAACCTCGGTGACACCTATTCCTTTGTATGGTCTTACAATGGTGGAGCACTTCCGCCTATTACAGCAGGCACACGCGTTGACAACCCGAATAACAGCTTGCTGCCTGACTCCTTTGAAGGAAATTACGAGGTGACGATCACCAACACATCCAATACAGGATGTTCGTTTACGGCTGCGATGGACCTCAAGCTTGACCTGACGCTAAGTCTTCCTAATATCATTGACGCTTTGACGGTAGACCCTTTGGATTGCCTTGCGAGTGGAAACGCTGCAGTGACGAGAGTTGGAATTGGAGGAGTGACTTTCTTTAATGATCCTCCTGATGATCTCGATTTGAATTTTGATTACAAATGGTTTGATGGAAACCTCGGCAATCAAATAATCGGTGAAATCAATCACGATCTGCAAAACAGATTGCCCGGAACCTATTACGTCACAGTTACAGATGGAAGTACACTTTGTGAGTCTGGGCCAAAAGAGGTGGTGATCAAGGATGATCAGATTATTTATCCCGATGTGTTGATAACACAAACAGCAAGACAGATATCCTGTTCATCGATTACGGGTACGGCAGCCCTGGCAGCTACTGCCGATGGGCAAACCGATACCAATCTGGATTACCAATTTGCCTGGTACAATACCCTGGATGTTAGCGGCCCATCTTTTGCCAACACTTCAACCATCACAGGCCAGCAAGAAGGAGATTACTCCGTGGATGTTCTGAGGGTGAGTACTGGGTGTTCATCACAGGCATTGTATATCGTGCCTGATGAGGCGCCACAATTTACACCCGTGATCTCACTAGGCGGACAATCGCGTACACTTTGTGTTGGACAAGACGGATCAGTGCTTGCTCGAGTGATCGACATCAGTCCGCTTTATCCATTCCCTCTGGATTTCACTGCTGATCTTTATAATGGATCGTCACCTAACCTGGCAGCGCCACCAGATGTACCTAACGTGGCATTGATTCCTGGTTTCCTCACCAACTTTGTTGAGCCCAACATGGCCGAAGGTTTCTATCCGGTAAGAATAACGGACAATAATACCGGATGCTTCGCTGTAGCAACTCATGAGGTGCCAGACGAAAGAACGCCTCCGCTGATCAACATTGTTCAGGACAATCCACTCACCAATTGTGATCCTGCAATTGCAAATGGTCAATTGTCGGCCACAGCTGATGGTGGGAGAGTAGGTGGATATCTGTTCTCATGGTTTGCAGGAACCGCAGTGGCTAGCCCGCCAACGGCTGTACTGAGTTCAATCAATAAACTCATTGCCAGAGGAGCAGGGGACTACGTTGTTCGTGTCACTAACAAAATCACAGGCTGTTTTGGTGATCTTGCCGGAGTAGTTGAAGATATGACTGTGCTGCCTCCGGTGCCTGAGGCGGAAACTGTGAATCACAGGACGAACTGTATTGTACCTAACGGCTGGGTTACGGCAACTGTAGGCGGTAGTACCTTCGGTTATGATTTCAACTGGTACGATGGAAGTTCAGTTTCCGCATCACCTGACTTCAACGGTGTAGACTACCGCGACCTCGACATTGGTGATTACTCAGTGACGGCCACCGACATTATCACCGGTTGTATTTCTCCTCCGGCTACTGTCCCGGTGAATGATGAAAGGCGAATTCCTGAATTTGTCATCGAGACTACGCCATCGTTCTGTATAGATACTGGTCGACCAAAGGGTAATGGATCGGTAGTGCTTACCCTTACCAACGCTGACGGAGATAATGTAATCATCGATGACGTGCAGTGGGTGGATGTTAACTCGAATCAACCTGTGGGCACTGGCACGGGAGTATACGACTTATGGCCAGGGGTGTACAACGCACAGGTGGTAACACTCGAGGGGTGTACTAATGAGGGTACTGCCGAAGTGAAGACTGAGATCAGCGCTTACAATGGAGTTTCGACTAACACCGATGGACGCAATGATGTGTTTATCGTGGATTGTATTTCACTGTTCCCGAGCAACAATGTGAAGATATTTAACCGCAACGGCATTATGGTTTACGAGGCGGATGGTTATAACAACAGTGATGTAGCCTTCTCGGGAATCGGTTTTGATGGTCTGTACCTTCAGGGAAAGGAATTGCCAGTGGGTACGTATTTTTATATAATCGACAAGCGCGATGGGTCTAAGCCAATCGCAGGATACCTGGAATTAGACAGATGATGAGGCCGATAACGATATTAATATTTTCCCTGCTTGGCGCGATGACGGCATTGGGGCAGCAACGACCTCTTCAGTCTTTGTACATGTTTGATCCGTTGTTGGTCAACCCTGCCTATGCTGGTACTCAGGTTCAATTGAGTGCGACAGCCATTTATAGAAACCAGTGGGTAAACCTTGAAGGAGCTCCCAAGACGTTTACCTCAACAATTCACTCAGGGTTTCGAAAGACAAAAATGGGACTGGGGTTGATCATCGCGAATGATCAGATTGGTATCCATAACGATCTTTCATTTTATGGAGTCTACTCTTATAAGCTTAAGGTGAGCAGGAAGGGTACATTGTCGATGGGTATCCAGGGTGGATTTAATAACATCAAGTCCGACTACACGAAACTTAATTTGAAAGCCCAGAACGATCCGAACCTTTCGGGTCAGCTTACGAAGATGAATCCGAATGTAGGGGGAGGGATCTTTTACTATCAAAAGGATTTTTATGCCGGTTTCTCCGTGCCGCAGATCATCAATAACAGTGTTTTTGATCTTGAGGGAAATGGAAGTCTTTCCAGGCAACTGAGGTACTACTACGTTTTTGCCGGATTTAGCAGGTCTATCACCCACAACTTTAAGGTGATGCCATCAACGCTTATCCGTGCGCAAGAGGAGGCACCCATAAGTTTCGACCTGAACACCACTTTCGTTTTGCATGATGTTGTGGGATTGGGGGTGTCTTACCGACTTAATGAGGGGATCGTGGGCTTATTCGAGCTTCAGATCAACGAGAACTTCCACGTGGGCTATGCTTATGATTTTACTACATCTGCCTTGAATCAATTCTCCAATGGTTCGCACGAGATTATGATCAATTACCGTGTGAAGATTTCACGCTGGCATCAGGGGCTAGCCTGTCCCGCTTACTGGTAGGCAATAAAAAAAGCGGAAGGTTTCCCGTTCCGCTTCTTCATAAAGTGCTTTAGAATTACATCATTCCCATGCCACCTGTGTTTGCATCAGGCGCTGGAGTGGCCGGAGCCGCAGGGGCAGGAGCAGCTGCTGGTTTCGGAGCTGACTTCTTCTTTTTAGGAGCGCTCTTCTTCTTTGGGGCTGATTTCTTCGCTGCTTTCTTGGCTGCCTTTTTAGCAGGCTTTTTCGCCTTCTTAGTAGCCTTCTTTGCTACTTTCTTCTTTGCAGATTTTTTAGCCGCCTTCTTCGCTTTCGCTTTAGATTTCTTAGCGGCCTTCTTTGCTTTCTTTGCCATTTTTTTTGTTGTGGTTTGTTTTTGATATGGAAACCAACTCCATATTCGGTGCGAATTTAAATAAGAGTTTTAAACTTGAAATTAAATCGCAATTAATTTTTGAGTCACTAGGCTTTCACCTAATCACCACCACACCACACTTCCCGAAAAGCAAGGCCCACTAATGGATAGCGCTGATCGTCTCAAGCGTCAAATCCATCTCTTCACGCGTGTTATAAAGAGAAATTCCAAGTCGTGTTACACCACCTTTTTCCAACAACCCAAGACTCTCAATGGCGCGGACGGCATAGAAATGCCCATCCCAGGCACAGATGTTTTTGGTGGCGAGATGATCGCAAACCTGAAGTGGAGTCTTGCCCTCGAGGGTGAAAGAGACGGTAGGTGTCCTTTGCTTGCTTGAGAAGTCCTGCCCCACAATGTGTGCCCCTTTAATGCCTTTCAACTCCTTGTACAAGTAGCTGGCAAGGCCAAACTCGTGCTCGCTGATGGTGTTGAAGGCTGTTACTATCTTTTCGCGGGTGGTTTCACCCGAGCCCAATGAGGAGATGAACTCGACTGCGGCTTTCACCCCAGCGATGGCTGCGTGGTTGAGCGTGCCTGTTTCGATAGAATCTGGGGCTGTCTGTCCTGCGGTGCGGAGGCGATCTGTAGGCAAGCGGTCGAGGAGTCCTGACTTTGAATAGAGCAATCCCACATGAGGGCCGTAGAATTTGTAGGCAGAGCAAAGCAGAAAGTCGCAGCCGATCTCCTGCACATCGATGGCGAAATGGGGAGCATAGTGAACCGCGTCCAACAGCAGCCATGCGTTGTATTTGTAGGTGAGCTCACGGGCGAGCTTGAAGTTGTTGACCGTGCCGATACAGTTGGAAGACATGCCCATAGCAACCAGTCGGGTGTTCTCGTTGATCTTGGCTTGAAAGTCATCATAGTCCAGGGTGCCATCTTTTTTCAAAGCTATTTCCCGCACCTTGATTCCGAAGTCTCTCAGTGTAAGCCAAGGACCCCGGTTGGCTTCGTGATCCAGTTGCGTGATCAACACTTCGTCTCCGGGCTTGAACACGCGTGAAAGTGCACGCGCCAAGGAGAAGTTCAGTGTGGTCATGTTTTGACCGATAGAAATGTTTTCAGGGCCTTCCGCATTAAGATAGGCGGCCATCTGCACCCTCATGGACTGAATCGTCTGGTCAGTCTCTATGGCTGAGTGAAATGAGCCGTGCGTGTTGGCATTGGACTCGCGGTAATAGTTCACCATTGCCTGGATCACGGATTCAGGAACCTGGGTGCCACCGGGTCCATCCAAATAGGTGACGGGAAGGCTGTTGTGTTTTCTTTTAAGAGATGGAAACTGGCCGCGTATTGCCACAGAGTCTAGCAAAGGAGTAGATTTCATGAGGTATTAAATAAAGTCTTTTTTGAATCTAATGCATTTTAGCAAATTCCATTTACAGGATTGAGGTTGGTGACTTCTTTTCCATCAATGGCCTGCGTCTTACAATATTTCTGACCGTCATACGACTCAATAGGAGTTATTTCTTTACTTGTGAACCCAATTTTAACCTGAATCTCTCCGGAACAGATAGTTCCTCCCCGATAACTATGGAAAAGAAAAAGAAAGTAAGCATGGCCCAGGTGTTCAAGGACATCGTATGGCCAAGGCGCAGACTACTGGCATTAGGATTTGTACTTATTGTAATCAGTCGCCTCTCATCGATCGTGCTGCCTTATTCAGTAAAACCGATTATTGATGATGTGATTGGCAATGGCGATATGTCGAAGATGAAACTGATATTGATAGGCGTTGCCGCGTCCATATTGATATCAGCTATTGTTTCCTATGCATTGACCATGTTGCTCAGTGTAGAGGCTCAGCATCTGATCTCTGTGTTGAGGGCAGATGTTCAAAAGCACCTGTTGAGACTGCCCACACGATTTTACGATAATCAGCAAACGGGTAAGCTGGTAAGCCGCGTGATGACGGATGTGGAGGGCGTGCGTAACCTTGTGGGAACCGGCTTCCTGCAGTTGGTAGGCGGGGTGCTCATGGCTGTGATTTGTTTGTTCTTTTTGATCAACATCAGTTGGCAGCTCACGTTGTTTACATTGATCCCGTTGTCGGTGTTTGGTGTTATTTCCATGAAGGCGTTCAGCAGAATCCGCCCCATCTTCCGCCAACGCGGTGAAATCAACGCAGAAGTGACAGGCAGGCTTACACAGACCTTTGGTGGTATTCGGGTGATCAAGGGATTTAATGCTTCAAGGCAGGAGGCATTGGTATTTGAGAAGGGAGTGGAGCGCATTTTTCAAAATGTAAAGAGCAGCCTTACCACTACCAGCTTTGTGACCAGTACGGGTAGTTTTCTTTTCGGTGTCGCATTGGTAGGTATACTGGGTATCGGTGGTTATATGTTAACTGAAAAGACTTTGACCCCTGGTGAGCTTACACAGTTTGCCTTTTTCCTTGGCTTCCTTATCGCGCCCATCTTCCAGATGAGCAACATCGGGAGCCAGCTGACGGAGGCTTTTGCAGGATTGGATCGCACAGAGGAGTTGATGAATACACCCGTAGAAGATGACAATACTGTTCGCACGATCAAGATCGACCACATCAAAGGTGACATTGAGTTTAAAGATGTCTGTTTCTCGTACGAAGAAGGCAAAGAGGTGTTGAAGGATGTGACTTTTTCCGCTCCAGCGGGATCGGTGACGGCATTGGTTGGTAGTTCCGGTTCTGGTAAGTCAACCATAGCGGGACTGGCGGCTTCTTTCCTTGTGCAGCAGTCGGGTACGATCACGGTAGATGGTTATGATTTGTCAAAAGTATCGTTGGATAATTTCAGGAGCCAGCTGGGCGTGGTGTTGCAGGATGATTTTCTTTTTGATGGTACCATTCGTGAAAATATTTTGTTTGCCAAGCCGAATGCTTCAGAAGCCGAGCTACAGTCTGCCATTGAAGGAGCATATGTAAGTGAGTTTGCCACCAAGTTTGAAAAAGGAATAGACACCGTGATAGGAGAGAGAGGCATTAAGTTGTCGGGTGGACAAAGGCAACGGGTGACCATTGCGCGTGCTATTCTGGCCAACCCAAGAATCTTAATATTAGATGAAGCAACCTCAAGCCTTGACACAGAGAGTGAATCGTTGATACAAGAGAGTTTGAAGCAACTACTCAAAGGACGAACCACCTTTGTAATTGCCCATAGGCTGAGCACTATCCGGCAGGCTGACCAGATATTGGTGATTGAGCAAGGTCGTATTGCCGAACGCGGCAAGCACGAAGAGCTGATTGAGAAGAAGGGAAGGTACTATGAGTTGTATACTTATCAGGCGAGAATCTAAACCTTCGGTAGTTGGCAGTTTTGAGTTTTGAGTGTTGAGTTGTGAGTGTTGAGTAGATAGCATGAGTTGTGAGCACTTAGTATTGAGACCAAAAAGTAGTAAATTGGAGTATGCTTAAGATCAGGGATTATATTAGCATAGACAAAGAAATTCTAGGCGGAAACCCTGTTTTTAAGGGAACCAGAGTTCCGGTTGAAAGCTTATTCCAACACCTCGAGAAAGGTGTTCCTTTAGATCAGTTTCTTCTTGATTTCCCTTCTGTAAGTAAAGATCAGGCAATTGCCACAATCGAAATGGCCGGTAAATTGATGACTTCAAAGGATATCGAGAAGATTTATGAAACTGCTGCTTGATGAGAACCTACCCAAACGATTAAAGCAGGACTTTCCTGAATTTGAAATCTATACGGTAAGTGACAAAGGTTGGTCCAACTGAGGTAACAGTCTAGAACCCGATACTCGCTACTGGTACCTGGATTCTGATATCCTCCAGCATCCAGCATCCGGCATCCAGTAACCAGTTGCTAGTTCTTAATCTTCCTGGCTACGCCATTGTCTTTGAGATACTTCTTCACCTTGCGACCTTTGGCTGCTTTGCGTGGCGTATCACCTCGTTTGTTAACTGCATTCACATCTGCTCCGGCCTCGACCAGCAGTTGCACCACTTCAAGATTATCCTTACCACTTTCTGCAGCCAGGTGCAGTGGTGTGTCGCCTTCAATATTTTGTTGATCTACGTTTAATCCAAACTCCACAAAAGCTTTGGCCAGTCCATACTCACCATCATCACCTGACACGATGTGGAGGAATGAGTTTCCTTTTGCATCGGTATAGGTGACATCACATTTGTTAGCCTGAAGCAATCGCACCATATCTTCCTGACGATTGCGTACTGCGATGACCATAAAAGACGAGGACTTTACATCTGCACCCGCTTCGATCAGTAGCTTTGCTACCGTTGTATGCTTATTGGTAACAGCGGGTTCAATACCTTCATCTGCAATGGCGCCCATACTCAGTAATTTTGAAACGATGCTTTCATTGCCGTTGCCGGACGCGATGGCGATCATTCCATCGATCGCGGCATTGTTGTCGAGGAGGAGGAGGGCCACTTCGGTAAAGTTCTTTTGAACTGCTGGCTTGATTCCCTCTGTTGCATCCACACCTCGGTCGAGCAGCATTTGTACCAGTGTTTTGTTGCCGTAGCCTGCCGCTGCCGGCATGAGTCCGCGAACCGAAGCACCAGCTTCCAATAGCAATACAGCGGCTTCTGTTTTGTTGGCACCTACTGCTTCGCGGATGCCTTCATTAGGATCAGCCCCATATTGGAGGAGCAACTTCACCATTTCCACATTGCCGCTTTTTGATGGGATTGCCAGATGACCTTGTGTAGATGCACCGTAACTCAATAGCATCTTTGCAATCTCTAGCTGCGATGCCTCGACCGCACTGGCCAAACCTTCATTAGGAGCGGCTCCATTGTCAAGCAGGATCTTCACCATTTGTGAATTGCCCGCTGCGGCTGGTGCTTTCATGAAACCATTAACATTTGCACCCGCAGATAACAGGTAGGTAGTAAGGGCGTAGTTGTTCTTGTTTACCGCTATGGGCATACCGGGATTTGGATTTGCTCCATTATCAACCAGAAGCTTGGCCATATCCAGAGAGCCTAACTCGGATGCTTTGGTCACAAAGCTGTCGTTGTCTGTAGAGGCGCCTTTATCAATGAGATATTTGAGTAGATCGGGCTTGTTGGCCGCAATGGTTCCCGCCATAGCAAGGTTGGGATTTCCTCCATAGTCCACCAGCAAACGAACCATGTCAGCTTTCCCCTGGTCCGCCTGTGTCTTCAGGTCGACATCCGGATTACCACCACCTTGCTCCAATGCAATTTTGGCAAGCGCCAGGTTGTTGGCTGCGATGGCTTGTGAAAGTGCCTGTGTTCCATTGGCGTGATAGGTGGTGATCAGCCGTGTATAAAGTTCGGTGTTGTTATTGTTTGCAGCGAAGGCGGTTGCAAGGTTGGGATTGCCACCAAGCTCAAGACAGGTATTAATGGCTTGCAGGTTGCCCTTTTGCACTGCGTAGCCAAGGGCGTTGCTTGAGCTTCCACCCATCGTGAGTGCCTGCTTGAGGAGCGGCATGTTGTTGAAGTCAATAGCTTTTTGAGCGGGACCATCACTTTGTAGAAGCACACCTTTGCTGGCTACCATGTTGAATAATTCCAAATCATTTTTGTCCGCAGCCAGTTGATAAGAGGTTTGATCCGGATCCTGACTTTGCAGCAAAAGCTTTGTCATCGCCTTATTGCCAGATTGTAGAGATTGATTTAGCATGGCGACAGTTGTTGGTGCGCCATACTTGAGTAGTAGTGTGGTTGTGGGAAGGTTGCCGGCATTGACTGCGTTGGTCAGATCATTGGCGCTGATGGGAGCACGATTAGCCAATAACACATCTGCCATCTCCAGCTTGTTTTGTGCAAGAGCGTTTTGCAGCTGGGCTGCAGTGGGTGTTACACCCTTTGACATGATCAGGTTGGCGATACTTCGGTTGTTTACAGCAATAGCTTTGTCCAGATCGGCAGATGTGATAGGTGTGCTCTTGCGTACGATCAATTTGGTAGCGATCTCTTCGGTGAACACCTGTGGTTGCAATGCTGTCGCTAAATCCTGATCATAAAGATTGGCACCACTGGCCAGTAAAAAGTTGATCATGGCTACGTCTCTGTTTTGAATAGCGGGTTCCAGCACACTGCCTTGTTTGATGTCGCCACCACGCAGTAGCACGCGGCTCACCTGGTTGATGTCGCGGGTAGCCACAGCCTGGCGGATTTGTTGCAATGAGATTTTTGGTTCAAGTATGATCGCATAATCAACACGAACCTGTGACTGCCGACCACCATCATTGGTAGTTGCGATGAATGATTCGTCCATGCGGTACCCCGATTCCCAGTTCCACGAGCCCAGATTAGAGATGGTAACAGCACCGCTGAATTCACCATCGCTATCATGATGCTCACCTTCATCGTATTCTTTCAGTTTGCTGCGGATGGTGACGGAGGGGTTGCTGCCATTTTGGGCGTAGTAGTGTTTGATATTATTCACATTAAAACTTCTGCCTGCAGACACATTTTTTACTGCGTCAACACGATTTACACTCCATGCATTGGAATTGGTTGTATTGGGGTCGCCCACACGCATGGAATTATTTGACACCACCACTAAGGCACCATAGATTTCGATCAATGGATCAGGGGTAAGCTTGATGGTGGTGCCCTGCTGGATATCCTGCTGCGTGCTTTTGCTGCCGCCAAATGCGCCCACAACTGCTGACGTAGCCTGACCTAGACCTTTCACCACATCCGCACCTGCCTGTGCCACTTTTTCCTGAATGGGATCATCTTCAGCTTGAATCG
>JBFWZR010000127.1:0-10674 GCA_050185175.1 Cyclobacteriaceae bacterium | reverse complement strand
ACTAATATGGTAACTACAGAAAACAGACTTACAAAGGCATTAACAGGAAAGCGTGACCTTCTTGCTGTGTACTACACAGCTGGCTTTCCCACTTTGAATGACACCATAACGATTGGTGAGTCATTGGCAGAAAATGGAGTAGACATTATTGAGGTTGGAATTCCGTTCTCTGACCCGGTTGCTGACGGCCCCGTGATTCAGGCCAGCAACAAAGTGGCACTCGACAATGGTATGAATCTTCACACGCTATTAGGGCAGGTAAAAGACCTTCGATCCAAAATTGAAACTCCCGTTGTGCTGATGGGGTATTTTAACCCTGTGTTTCAATTCGGGGTTGATCGCTTCTGCAAAGCAGCCGCAGATGCAGGAGTGGATGGCCTGATTATTCCCGACCTGCCGTTGACCGAATATCTGGAACTGTACAGGGAGAAATTTGAACAGCACGGGTTGATAAATATTTCGCTGATTTCTCCCACCACGTCAGAGGAACGAATTCGAAACATCGATGACAACTCCTCGGGTTTCATCTATGCGGTCTCAGCATCTAGCACCACGGGCGCAAAAAAAGAATTTGGTGAAGAGCAGATCGAATATTTCAAGCGACTTCAGTCCATGAAACTTAAAAACCCATTTCTTATTGGATTCGGGATTTCAAATGCCTCGACATTTAAGACTGCCTCTGAGTATGGTGCAGGAGCCATCATCGGCAGTGCGTTTATTGCCATGCTCCAATCTTGCGCTGATCTTAAGAGTGATGTACGTGATTTCATCAAATCGATTAGAACTCCATGATCATACAACTTTCAAATGGGATTTCAACAAATGAGTTGACTGCCATTGACGAGACGTTAAAAAAAATCGGCTACAAGGCTACTGATGTACACACTCAAAAAGCTCGATACATCGTGGGCATTGGCAAACGCGAATTCGATATTCGTGAACTAGGCACATTACCCGGGGTAAGTGATATTCACCGCGTTTCTGATGACTACAAATTAGTGTCGCGAAAGTGGAAGGTGAAGAGAACCGTTATCGACTTAGGCGACAATGTAAGCATTGGCAATGGTCACCTGTCAATTATGGCCGGTCCTTGCTCCATCGAATCGGAGGAACAAATTCAAGCCACCATTGATCACCTCGTTGCCAATGGCGTGAAGATCATGCGCGGTGGTGTTTTCAAACCCAGAAGTTCACCGTATTCATTTCGGGGACTGGGGGAGGATGGCCTGAAACTCTGGCATAGGTTGGCTAAAAAGGCTGGTATCAAAATCATTAGCGAAGTGATGCAGGTGAGTCAGATTGAGGCGATGTACGATTACATAGATGTGTTTCAGGTGGGAGCACGGAATACCCAAAACTTCAACTTGCTTGACGAGCTTGGGAAGATTGACAAACCTGTAATGATCAAACGGGGAATATCAGGAACGGTTGAGGAACTTCTTTCTTCGGCTGAGTATGTATTTAGTGGGGGCAACGAGAATCTTATTTTGTGTGAACGCGGCATTCGCACATATGAGCGTTCAAGTCGCAATACGATGGACATCAACGCTATTCCCATTTTGAAAGAAAAGTCACATCTTCCGGTAATTGCCGATCCTTCTCACGGCATCGGCCTTCGTGAATTTGTGGAACCTGTTGCTCTGGCCAGCATCATGGCCGGAGCCGATGGTATTATTTATGAAACCCATAAGCAGCCCGAAAAAGCATTTAGCGACTCTCAGCAGACGCTTGATTTCTCTGAGTCTGAGCGCTTGTGCAATCGCGCAAGAAAGGCATTCGAGTTAAGAGAAAATTTCTAACTTCAAACCGTATCAAGAACCTGAAATAACATGATTGTCTACGGTATTAAAAACTGCAATACGGTGAAGTCAGCCTTGGACTGGCTGAAGAAAAAGAAGATTGAATTTGAATTTCATGATTACAAGGTGAAGGGAATAAGTGATTCAAAATTGAGAGACTGGAGCAAGCAGGTAGGCTGGGAAACATTGGTCAATAAAAAGGGAATGACATGGAGAAAATTGGATGACAAAACGAAAGCCAAGATTACAACCCAGGCAGCTGCTATCGAATTGATGATGAATCAGACCAGTGTGATAAAAAGACCCTTGATCGAGATAGGAGGGAAGGTAGTGACCGTTGGATTTGATGAAGAGGATTACAAACAAAAATTTAGGTGATAGCTGGTGCTTTCGTTTATGCTTATGAGAGTGTTTCTTTTAGCAATGATTGTGATGAGCGCTGAGGTCACCTTTGGGCAGGATTGGCCCAACCTTTCAAAATTCAAAGAGGCCAATGACACACTGGGCGCGCCTGCAAAAGGAGAAAACAGAGTGGTCTTCATGGGTAACTCAATCACAGAAGGTTGGAAAGATCATCACCCGGAGTTCTTTGCAAACAAGTCATTTATCAATCGTGGTATTGGCGGACAAACCACACCGCAGATGTTGATTCGATTCCGCCAGGACGTAGTCAATCTGAAACCAGGTGTAGTGGTGATCTTGGCCGGCACAAATGATATTGCAGGGAATACCGGGCCTTCAACTCTGGACATGATTTATGACAACATTGTTTCCATGGCTGAGATTGCACAAGCGAATGGGATCAAAGTGATCATTAGTTCTGTGCTGCCTGCGTTTGATTATCCATGGAGACCCGGCCTTGACCCCGCAACTAAAATTCCCGCACTCAACAAAATGCTTTCAGGTTATGCTACTGAAAACGGGTTGACCTACCTCGACTACTTTTCAGCAATGACAGATGGTAATAATGGCTTGCGCAAAGAGTTAACCTACGATGGGGTTCACCCCAATCGCGCAGGCTACGAAGTAATGGCTTCGCTTGCACTAAAAGCCATCGATCAAGTCTTATCTAGATAAGACTGTATTTAAAAACTTTGTGAACCTCTGTGGAACAACTACATCCACAAAGGCCCACAAAGAATTTACAAATCCAATAATTTAGTTCTTCTTCCAATTAGGTAAGCGGCCGGGTGTATAGGGCGCCCCCGCATCCTCCAGTTTTTTCTCAATCGCAGGAATGTCTTGTTCTACGATAGCCTTCAACTGCGCATTTGCAGTTTCGTATTCCTCACCAGCCCACTTCACCTGATTCTTCATAGTAGTGGTAGGCTCGCTGGTGGTGCCGTTTCCGCTGTACACCACGTTAAAAAGCCGGTTTGCAATCGAAGGCTCACGATCTATATCAAGTCGATCGGCTACCTGATCGCCAAACATCTTATCCTGCAGCGTACGAAGCTTGGCTTCAACCTCAAGAATATCTTTTACGAATGTTTGATTAGGCTGAGGAACGCTCATCACCGCATCTTTCAGGTACCGAACTTTTTGAACAGCATCACGGAGCACGCTGGATGTACCTTGCAAGCTGCGCTGCAATTCTGCCATCTCACGTTGCCATGCGACCAGTGCTGGTCTGTCAGCAGCTGGTAGTGTCGTGCCAGGAAGTACTTTTACAGTGAATTTTTCCGGGCCAGCGAGATCTGTAACTTGTCCTTTAACGTATTTGGATAACGTCACTGTGTAGTCGCCAGGTGCGGCCATCAACCCTACGTCATCTGGTACAAATGGATTATCATTTGGTCGTGGATTGATGTTGATAGGATTTGAACTTGGATAACGGAAATCCCAGGTAATTCTATTGACGCCTTTTTTGGCAGGAGCTTTCAGTTTGCGAATGATTGTACCCTGTGCATTCTTAACAGTAAACAAAAGATAAGGACTCTCTTCGTCCTGCTCAGATTTCAATTGCTCGTAAGTAGGGTAGAAGACATCCTTTCCATCCTTGGCCAGTTTACTCTCTTGCTCCTGTCTTGTGTCCTTATCGGATTTCAAATCATCGCGGAAGTAGTAGGTGAACACGGCTCCAACTTGCGGGTTCGGTGCCTGGTAGTACGACTCGCCCATAAATCCTTTGTTCCGTATTCCCAACGGCTGACTTTCTACATACATCCAACTATCCTTGATCGGAAAAACGTAACCCTCCTTCAATTCTGTTTGTTTGATGTTACGCAGAGGAGAGTAATCATCCAGCACATAAAACCCTCGACCAAAGGTCGCCAGCACAAGGTCAGTTTCTCTTTTTTGAATCGCCAGATCTCTCACAGCAATCGTGGGTAAGCCTCCCTTCAAGGCTCTCCAGCTCCCACCGCCATTGGTTGATACAAAGACGCCAAACTCAGTGCCCGCAAACAGAAGATTAGGATCAACAAAATCTTCAGCTACGCAATAAGTAGACCCTCTGACAGGAAGATTGGAGGAAATGTTCGTCCAGGTCGCTCCCTTATCACTGCTCTTGTAGATGTACGGTTTGAAGCCACCTCTCTTGTGATTGTTGAGGGTAGCATAGATTACATTTTCATCGTGTTGTGAGGCGAGTACGTGATACACGTAAGTCATGCTTGGTGCACCACTAAATGACTCTGTTTTACGCCAGCTCTTGCCTCCATCTGTCGTCACTTGCACAAGGCCATCATCAGTTCCTGCCACAATCACGTTCTCGTTTTTGGGAGATTCCGCCAGCGCACTCATAGTACCATAGAGGGCTGTGCCTCCGTTTTTCTCTGCTGCGTCCATACCCCACACGCGTCCCATCAACGGAAGCTTGTTGCGGTCGAGATTGCGGGTGATATCATCGCTGATCACTTCCCATGTGTTTCCATAGTCATCACTGCGAAAGACCTTGTTCGCAGCGAAATAAATCCTTCCTTTTTTATGCGCACTGGTAAGCAGGGGAGAATCCCAGTTCCATCGATATTGCTTTTCACCTTTTCTGGGTTGAGGCTGAATGCCAGTGTTCTCACCTGTTGCTTTGTCGTAGCGGGTTAATACACCGTGTTGGGCCTGAGCATAAACAATGTTGGTATTAAATGGATCGATGGCACTTTCAAAGCCATCGCCACCTTGCGTCACGAACCAATTGTCGTTTACAATTCCATTAGAGCTTCTGGTTCGGGATGGACCTCCAAGGCTGAAATTGTCCTGAGTACCTCCGTAGACGTAATAGAAAGGTTCCGTGTTGTCAACTTCTACTTTGTAAAACTGCGTGACCGGCAGGTTTGATTTGAACTGCCAGGTTCGGGCTCCGTCCCAGGTTTCATAAATACCGCCATCGCAACCATTCCGCATGTGGTTTGGGTTTTCGGGATTTACCCAAAGGGCATGATTGTCGACATGTTTTGACTGCTCTCCGATCGGATTAAAGTTGCGACCACCGTCATTGCTTACGCTAATCGCATAACCCATAGTGTACACGCGATCTTTGTTCTTTGGATCTGCAATTACTTCGTTGTAGTAATTACCACCGGTTTGGTGTGAGCTCATTTTCTCCCACTTTGCACCACGTGTTGTGCTTCTGTAAAACCCGTCATCCTTCGCTGCCTCAACGATCGCGTAGATGTATTCCGGATCAGCCGGGGAGATGGCTAGTCCAATACGACCGATGTCAGAAGAAGGCAATCCATTATTTATTTTATCCCAATTCTTTCCTCCGTCTGTGGTACGATACATTCCCGAACCCGGACCACCACCAACGAAAGCGTAGTCACTTCTCCTTCTTTGATAGGCGGATGCATAAAGTGTGTTGGGATCACGTGGATCCATGACAATATCATTAATGCCAGTATGTTCGTCAATCTTTAAAATGTTGTCCCATGTCTTTCCCCCATCATTAGTTTTGTAAACACCTCTTTCACCACCTTCCTTCCACAGAGGCCCAATGGCGGCCACGTACACTACATTGGAATTCGTTGGATCAACGATGATATTACCGATGTGTTCAGACGTAGCTAGTCCTACGTTCTTCCAGCTGGCGCCTCCATCTTCAGACTTGTAAACACCATCACCATATGCTACACTGCGTTGGTTGTTATTTTCACCGGAGCCGACCCATACTACGCTTGGATTATTAGGATCTATGGTAACACAGCCAATTGAATATGATCCCTGGCTGTCGAATATAGGCTCGTAGGTGGTTCCTGCATTCACTGTTTTCCAGACACCCCCGGAGGCGGTAGCCACATAGTACTCGTTGTAATTATTCGGGTTCACTGCAAAGTCAGCGATCCTTCCAGAAGTAAGAGCGGGTCCAATGTTTCTGAATTTCAGCCCGGATAGCGAGACCTCTTCTTTTTTCTCCTCTACAGGAGTTGATGGTTTTTTTCCTCTTTGCGAGAAGCCTACCGTAGCGAGTAGTAGAAACAGAATGGGTAAATATTTTTTCATGACAGACAGTTTGGATTGGTATATTACAATTACGGTAAAAGTTTGTCGAAGTAAACAAACTTTTACAAATGGTCACAAACGTAATATGAAATAAGAAAAGCCCAGGGTGTCCGTTAGTGGACTGTCAGCCACTCTTTGGCATCCTTGACGCTTCCAAACAGATGGATTTCAACGTCATAAATGTTTTGTAGACTTCGGCTTTCAAGAAAACCCTCACCTTCGCCCTCGGGCAAGATGAGACATATCCGCTTTAATCCTGCTTTCTTAAGGTCTTCCCTGAATTTTCTTCGGAACTCGTTAAGCTCATCTTCATTGCGATCCACCACACGAATCATGTTGGAGATCCAGTTGGGTGTGTGATACGCTTTGACAAAGTCAATGCAAGTTTGCAATAGCTCGATAGATTCTTCTTTCGTCCCAACACGTTTCCAGTGGCAGGAGAGACTATTCAGCGAGGCATTGAATGATATGGTTGCAATGTCATTATCAAGCAGCACTTGCTCTTCCACATTTTTAAACTCTGGAAATGTGAGGGTGAATTTTGTACCACAATCCAACCTGCTGTCGATACCGATCTCTCCATCGAGCGCTTCTACCTGGAGTTTAACCAGAAATAATCCCAGGCCTTTTCCTTCGGTGTGGGTATGGAATCGCTTATAAAGCCCGAAAACTTTTTCACCAAAACTTCCCATGTCAATGCCGAGCCCGTTGTCTTCGATTTCAATCTGTGTGTCCGTGCCAACTGTTCTGGAGCTTATTTTAATTACAGCGTCACGATCTGGGGACCTGTATTTGATTGCATTACTAACAAGATTATATAAAATGCTTTCCAACATTGGTTTTACCGAGTACAGGTGGGACAGTCTGTTAAAGTCTGCCTGAATGGTGATCTTATTCTCATCAATTTCCTTCTTCAACAACGTCTTGATGATGGACAACACTTCATCTAGCGAAAGCTTTTGTCTTATTCTCGTGATGTCGTTCCTTATATCAATGATGTTACTTAGGTCGCGAATGGTTCCATCAAGTGTTTTTATCGAATTGGTTAGTCTTTCAACAATCTCACGGTTGGTCTTTTCCAGACGTTCGGTATCCATTAGTTGCAACAGACCGGTCATGCTGGCTACTGGTCCTTTTAGGTTGTGAGAGATGGTGTAGGAGAACTGCTGAAGTTCGTTGTTGTGTTTGATGAGTTCCTTGTTGGTTTCTGTAAGCTGTTGATTCTTTTCAATCAGTTCGCTATTAAGGGCCCTGTTTTCCTGCGAAAGTTGTTCACGTTGCTTCACCAATGATTCGGACACCATCAAAATCTCCCGCTGCCTGTCGGAGAGCTGCTGAATCAACAATTCATTTTCGCGTTCTGACTTCTCAAAACTGTACTTAAGAAAGAAGGTAGACCCAATGAGTACCATCGCAGTAAACACGATGATGTAGTTCAGGAAGTAATAGTTTGGGGCGGTGAAGCCCACTTGATAGTATCCTGCATTAAAATAATTGTGCAGTGGATCGTAAAACACCAGGGAAAAGACAGCCAGAAAAAGCCCTAAAGAAATTTGTTTCCTTTCTTTTAGAGAAAACAAAATAAAAGGCAGAATCGTGGACCCGATAAGAATAAACCTGAATTGAAAATACTCAAACTCTTCAAGGAAATTAGGATGATCAAACTTGTCAAGTATTGAAATGGCAAGAGTTGGAAAGACGATTAGTGTGATTAATACCAGCCTGCTCGCATTGAAGAATCCATAGCTGTTCATTAGCAAGGGAACGAGAAAAGCAAACGCCACAACCATTCCAAGTTGTGTAGACGTGATCCATCTGAAGTAGGCGATAGAAATGCTGATCAGAATGAAAACGAGTGTGAAGAGTGCGAAGCTAACTCGGTTACAGATTTCAATGTATCGTCTTTCAGTAGGATTAGTACCATGCTCAACACCGATGCGGTCTATTGTGGTCCAAAGGCTCATCACCAAAAGAAGCAATATAACATCTTGAACGATGCCATAAACGGTCACCGATTAAAAATTGGTATATTTATCGCCCCTGAATTAGGAGATTTGTAACGAAGAATGATGGCTAAAGCGAAGACGTCAAAAGTAGATCAGAAGATTTTGTTAAAGGCATATGAGCTGATGTGTACAGCGCGTCATATGGCCATCACTTATGACGAGAACAAGGAAGTCTGCAGCAAGTATGTACACAGTACATCGCGCGGTCATGAAGCAATTCAACTTGCTGCCGGCCTCCAGCTAAAGGATATTGATTATGCTTCACTTTACTACCGCGATGAGTCGATGCTGCTGGGCATGGGCATGCAGCCTTACGAGCTGATGCTCCAGTTAATGGCCAAGCGTGACGATCCATTCTCTGGCGGTCGCACCTACTATGGACATCCGGCCATTAAGAAGAAAGGATTTCCAACTGTACCTCATCAAAGTTCTGCTACCGGTATGCAGGCCATACCAGCCACAGGTATGGCGCACGGGCTTTCATATCTCGAATCACAAAAGCTACTCAAGGGAAAGACCCGACCGATCGTTCTGTGTTCACTGGGTGATGGATCGGTGACCGAAGGCGAAGTGGCTGAAGCGTTTCAAATGGCCGTCCTCAAAAGGCTCCCAATTCTCTATTTGATACAGGACAACGATTGGGGCATATCTGCAACCGGTGAAGAAATGAGGGCAATGGATGCGTATGAATACGCAGCCGGATTCAAGGGGTTGGAAAGAATGCGTGTGGATGGTTCAAGATTTGAACTCAGCTACGAAGGTATGGCGAAAGCAATTGAATATGTAAGGACAAAGCGTGCTCCGATTCTGGTGCATGCGAAGTGCCCTCTACTCGGTCATCATACATCCGGAGTTCGAAAGGAATGGTATCGGGGAGACGACCTTGCCTTGCATGAAAAACAGGATCCGCTGGTGAAGTTCAAAAAATACCTGGAAGGCGAGGGTATGACAACAAAAAAGCTCGATCAACTGTGGGCGAAAGCTGGAGAAGCTGTTGCCAAAGACTACAAAAAAGCTTTGGCAGCTCCTGATCCTGACGTAAATGATTTTGATTCGCATGAGTTTGCACCTACACCAATTACGGAAGAGAAAGGAAATCGATCTCCAAAAAAAGGAGAGAAGACCATTATGGTAGACGCTGCTTTGCATGCAGTGGATGAGATTCTAAAGAGGCATCCCGAGGCGTTGTTGTATGGTCAGGATGTGGGAGCGCGGCTAGGCGGAGTATTTCGCGAGGCTGCCACACTAGGACAGAAGTACGGTGAGCATCGTGTTTTCAACACTCCGATTCAAGAAGCTTATATTGTTGGCAGTACAGCAGGAATGTCTGCTGTCGGTGCCAAGCCAATCGTTGAGATACAATTTGCAGACTACATCTGGCCGGGTATCAATCAACTTGTGGAAGAACTTTCCAAGAGTTGCTATATCACCAAAGGTAAATTCCCGATTCAATCATTGATTCGTGTGCCTATTGGTGCTTATGGTGGAGGAGGGCCTTACCATTCTGGAAGTGTGGAGTCTGCGCTGCTCACAATCCGGGGAATCAAGGTCGTTTACCCTTCGAGTGCAGCAGATATGAAAGGATTGCTCAAGGCATCATTTTATGATCCAAATCCTGTAGTGTTGCTTGAGCACAAAGGTTTGTACTGGAGCAAAGTGCCGGGAACACTGGATGCGAAAACGATAGAACCGGATGCTGATTATGTAATCCCACTTGGCAAGGCCAACATTGTGCAGGCGGCTGACGATGAAAAAATTGAAAGCGGAGCGTCAGCGCTTGTGATCACCTATGGAATGGGTGTGTACTGGACTAAGGAAGCCGCAAAACATTTTCCGGGGCAAATCGAAATAATGGATTTAAGGACATTGAACCCGATTGACTGGCCTGCCATCAAAAATTCATCCGAGAAGCACGGGAAAGTTTTTGTGCTGACCGAAGAGCCACTACTCAACTCATTTGCAGAGTCCCTGGCAGGTCGAATCGGCAAGGAATGCTTCAACTATCTCGATGCTCCTGTTTGGACGTTGGGGGCAGCCAATCTTCCTGCTGTTCCTTTAAATGTAGATTTGGAAAAGGCTATGCTCCCAAATGCTGACAAAGTAAGAATTGAATTGCAGAAGCTGCTTGAGTTTTGAATTGATCAGAAAGGATATCCGATTCCAATGTTGTAGATGACAGGTTCGTTCTGCCCGCCAAACGGGCGGAAGAACTTCAGCTTATCCAGTACAAATCTCTCGCCTTCAGGTCTTGCAGGGTCGCGCACTTTTATACCTACATCGAAGCGCAGCACAAGAAAGGAGAAGTCGAAGCGAAGACCAAAACCTGTACCAATGGCGATGTCTTTGTAGAAATCATCAAATCTGAACTGGGTACTACCCGCCCAGGTAGGACTGGTGGGTTCAGTCGGATCAATGCCCGGTTGCGTCTCGCG
>JBFWZR010000126.1:0-10945 GCA_050185175.1 Cyclobacteriaceae bacterium | reverse complement strand
TTCGATTTAGACTGTTTTGTCTTTGGGGTGAGGTATCTGAAGGGTCAGCTATTCCAGGTCAGAGTCGATCGCAAACAAATCTATTGTACCATCAAAGCCCCATCTGCTAAAATATATCTGCTTTCCATCGGGAGAGAATGCTGGTGTCATGTCCTCAAATTCAGCTGAATGATGAGTCACACGAGTTATTTGTTTGGATGCAATGTCATATCGGTACAAGCTCACATCATATTCTGCCGCACCATCACGATTTGAAGTGAAAATCAAATAGCGGCCGTCAACAGACCACACGGGATGAACGTTCGTGTCCTTCGTGGTAACCCTGAGTTCGTATTTGGTATTGACGTCCATGATTACAATGTCTGAACTGATGCTGTTATCGGCAGCCTTAAAAAATTTTCTAAATGCGATCTTCTTACCATCCGGAGAGAACTGGGCGTGAGTAGCTTCACCAACTTCTATCCTCACCTTCTGCCTATCCTTTCCATCAGCTCTCATTGTATAGATATCATAGTCATCTCCTTTGTTGGTGGAATTAAAAATTATCGAGTGACCGTCTGGTGACCAATAAGGGTGAATGTCTTTTGAATCTTTGTCGCGGGTTAGGTTAACCTGATGCTTTCCATCTATCGACATGACAAAGACATCGTAGTTTCCATCTCTTGTAGACACAAAAGCGATCTTTTTTCCGTCAGGTGACACGGACGGTGTTCTGTCATTTTCCGGATGCGATGTTAGTTGTACAGCTCTACCTGTCTGGATATCCTGAAGGTAGATGTCGTTGTTGCCTGACCTGTTGCTATGAAAAACAAGAGATTTGCCATCAGGTGTTGGTACGGCATAACTGTTTTGAATCATTGTGATTCGCACCAGGGAGTCAGTGTCAGCGGTTTGTGCGCTAGCGGTGATTAGGAGTACAAAACAAGCGGCAAGCAGTAATTCGACTTTGCGTTCCATAAGAGTATTCTAAATACCCTGCAAGAAACGCTTTGACAGGATTTATGGATGAGGTAGAATGAGGAAGCTGGCAGCAAATAATTATTTGATCCCGAAAAATAATTTCGTCATTGCGCGGAAGCACCAACAGCTGCCGATACTCGATCAGTCACCTGACAGTAACTTCCCTCAACCTCCGTTAACACTTCGGTTGACAAGTCAGAAAGACGTTTTCTACTGAACTACCTCCCTAGTCTCTTGTGATGGTACACATATGACAATCCACCTGTGATGTAGGGGAACAGCATGATGAGCATAAGTGGATTGAAGCCGCCTACGACAAGTCCGGAGTAGACTGCACCACTGAGGTCGAAGAAGAATCCGGCATAGGCCCATTCTTTTATACGTGGATAACCAGGTATTAGCAGTGCGATGATACCCAATACTTTGGCTACGCCAATGACGGGCAACAAGTACAAGGGATATCCCAATTGCTCGAATACTTCTACCCACTCCGGGGTTGACATGATGTTTGGGATGGCACCGGATAAGATGAAAGCTGAGAAGAGTCCGGTGGAGACCCAGAAAATTATATTATCGCGTTTGGAGGTGGATTGTGTCATGGTAGTAGTGCAGGTTAGATTTGAAATGTAAGTAAATAAATTTTTGGGGAAGAGTTGTTGCACTTTTATTTGTTTGGTGAACCAAATATAGAGGAAGTGATCGCATGCCTTCGGCATGACGATAGAATTGATAAAATTAAATCTTAGCTCCTTTGCCCTCAAGCCGGGCTGGCTCATACTTTTTTCATTGCCAAAAAAGTATGCAAAAAGGCTAGGCAAAAAAATGCTTCTGCCCACTATCCAACTCACCCCCGCTTTTTTGCCGGGCCAGCGCACTTGAAACTCACAACAAGACCTAACTATTGATCAGGTTGTGGTGCTCAGTATAGGTCTAAAAAATGTAAGGGTCTGTTTGATAGGTTAATTCCGTGTTAATGAATCAACGACCGTGTGACCGCCCGACCGCGGGAGGTGTCTCCGGTATCGTAAGTGGTAATCTTGAGGAGATACTTCCCTGCGTTCAGTACCACAGAGGTTGGAGAAAATTTATATCCGCAAAGGGTAATCAATCCATGGTGGCTGCCGTCACCTCGGGTATCACCACGAGATAATCATAGCCTTGAAGGGTTCTTCTTAAAAACAAGTCGTCAATCTTTAACTCTCCTCTTCGAAGGGACCTGTGCATTTTGGTCAGGTCAAAACACACCCACTCATTATTCGTTTCATCAAAAAATGGCTTCAATGATTTCAAGTCTCCATTGACAGGATCCAGTGGCTGAGTGGGAAAACCTTTAAAAGGCGAGCCCTGTGTTCCATTCTTTCCAACGATCATGATATGGAGCGATTTTTCATAGCGACTATCTGCAATATTGTATACTATGTTTCCAATGTCGTATCCACCCAACAGGCCCTCACCTTTTGTCATGTGCACTGCTCCGAACTTGTAGAGCGTTTTCTCATGGGTCACTTTAGGATAGTAGTATTTATAGAAGTTATTCTTCATCAGCTGGAGGCGTAGCCAATGACTCCCTTCAGCATAGATTCTCTTGCTGAGTTGTAGATCCTGAAGTTGCTGCAATTCATTCGGGCCTAGCGGAAGTGCTAAGAGCTTGTTGAGTGTCGAATCAAAGGCAGGCGTCAGCAGGTAAAGGGGTTTGGTCTGGTCTTTTATAAATTCATGTAAGTGTCGGGCAGATTCACTTTCTATTTGTTCATAGAGTTTGATGGCTTCTTTGCTTTTTGATTTTTGTTTCAACGAGTTAGCGACTAACCGGTCCGACATTAATATAATCTGATCCGTGCCTCCGAGGTGAGCACCTGATCTTACCATTTGTTTCATCAACTCCATCTCGGGTTTCAGTGCAAAGAATGAAAAGGTCTCCTGCCATTGTTGGTTGAACTTGTCAAAATCTGATGCCGATAGCTTTGTGATCTTTTCTTCCAGCAGTTGTGCTATAAAGGGATCGATCTCGATAATAAAATTTTGGAATGTATTGTTGGTTGCCATTGCAGAAACGAAATGCGGGATTTCATTAAAGAAATGATCTTCTCCGATTAGCACTTGATTACTTGCTTTAACCGCGGAATCTAGCATCACCCATCCTCTTCCTTCAAAGGTCTCCCCTTTTGGGTTGAATGAATGTTTGTTTGTTTTGATAAATCTGGTGAGCAAGGAGTCTTGTGCCTGGCACATAGTGATGACCAGTACCAGTAAAAGTGTGAGTAGTCTCGTCATGGGTGTAGAAAGCGAGCCAATATAGGGAATGTCGTTATCTCGTTTAGTAACGATGGACTTCGCGCGGTTTTTTCTTTACCGGTAATTCTTGTATTCAGTAAACAGGTTGGAGGTGGGAGACAATTAATAAAGGTTTTTGATCTATGAAATTCTTTTAGAGGGAAGTGTTAGCCCGGACGAGATACTTCTCGCCAGCGGACGGGCAGGCACCACGTTCAGTATCGCAGAGTGGTTCGAGAGAAGGTTCCGAGTGAAGCACTGGACTCGCTAGAGATACTGGATGCTGGATACTCGATTCTGGATACTCGATCCTGGATACTGGATTCTAGATTTTGGATTCTGGATTCTCACTACTCACTACTCACCACTACTCCGTATTCCAAAAATCAGCAGGTAGCCGATCATCCAAAACTCTCCAATGGTAGCGGGGATGGTGAGGAATTCTCTCCAGGTTGCTTGCACTCCCATATACCCGATGAATGCACTCAGGACATAACCAATACCACCGATTATCAACACTCGACCCAACCATACGGGCATGCGTTGTGATACTACTACTATGTAGCCCATAGGTATCAGCCAGAGACCGAAGAAGATGCTGCCTACACCCCATCCATGTTTGATGAACTGACTAAAAATGTAAATCATTGTGGTCTTCTCGCTCACGGCAAGCGTAGAGCTGTGAGCAACATCAAGCGCACCTCCCATGGCCATGGCGCTAATCATAATGGCAACTGAATTCATCGTGCCCCAGATCGCCAATGCCCAGGCCGAAGTGTGCTCGATGTCTTTGAATAGTTTGTAGAACCACACTGCTGCCAGCGCCTGCGAGATCACGATCAGAAACTCAAACAGCAGTCGAAGGCGGGCAATGGTCTCCTGCTCGGTGAGATTAGTGAGTGTCTGTGAAGGATCATTGGTGACGTAGATACGCGAGTGCAACACGAGAAATCCTATTATCCCTGTGATCGCCAACATCAGGTACCAGATTCCGGTAAGACGGGCAGTGCTCACCAGGTGTTTTTGCTGTAGTGCTGTGCTCATGATTGAATTGCTTAGTCTAACGTGGCTTCAATATAGTGACTGTGTGCTTTTTATTGAACACCCTGTAGACGCTGCAACAGCTCATTTGTTACGCTGTTGATCTTTTTTGTGCACTTTAAAAAAGATTTCTTAGTTAGCTCCGCTTCTTCACTCTGGTTCTTTCCTTTGTTATCCACGTTCTCCCTCCATCAACAGACTGTTCAACTACAACGAGGTAACCTGACTTGTTCAATTCGGTGAACCTTAATTGGTGTAAGTAGTCAAGTTGCTTAGATCCACCCACTCTACGTTGAACGATATCACCTTTGTCAACTATCCATTGATAGTCAGCTGTAGCTCCATTACTGAACACATACTTTTCTTCCCAAAAGCCGGACCCCGGATTCACATGGCCTTGGGTGGTATATGAAAAAGTTGAATCAGGACTCATGAATCTTTGAGCGACAGCACAACCTCCAGCTACGAGCTGCACTCGTAACACACCGATGAATGTTTCTTTGTTCTTATCATCGAGCTCGTATTCTTCCCATGTGCCTAGCAATGGTGTGATAAGCTTGTGTGATGCACTTGTGCAAGGAGGTATGGGTTTCGGGCTTTGGTCATTTTGACCCTTGGTCAGGTGGCAGGATAAAATCACCGCACATAGCGTGATCGAGAGATGCTTTAGGTTGAGCATATCGAATAGGTTTAGGTGTTCCTTACCATTACGATCGTTCATGTCATTTGGTTGCGAATCATTTCAGGTGCTCCGAGTATGAATCTGTCTGCTATTAACTGCCAAATAAAAAATCCCGAAGCGATAACTCCGGGATTTGAATTTTATTTCCGAACGTGTCTGTCTAGAATTTATACCCCGTCAGCTTGTCATTGCTCGGTGCATAGAATACACCGCCAGTCACGCCATCCATGGTATAGTTTGGTGCGTTGTCTTTACCCAGGTCGATTACCCCTTCAGTAGCTCCGCTATCTTTGTTCACTTTAATGAGCACGTTGTTCTTGTCTTGCTTGGTGAGCATCACAGTGAAGTTGTCGCCAGCTTGCGTGGCCTTGAAGCGTGCATTGGCAGCTTGAAAGGATTTCTTTGCGAAATCAGATGCAGCATTTCCAAGTTCGCCATAAGCTTGCCCGATACCTTGAAGTACTACTCCTGATGCCTGGTCCTCTTCTTTCACCTGTTGCCCCGCAGACTGAAACGCAGCTGATGCGGTGTATGCTGCCGCACCTATGTAGGCAGCTCTTACCGCTTGTGCATATCGCAGTGCGCGAATGACACCGGGCTCGCGAGGTGCCTCAAAGTACTTCATGTATACCTGTTTTCCGTCTGCACCGATTAGTGTCATGTTTTGTGAAGAGCTGACCAAAATGCCTGAGCCTCTCTTCTCTATGCTTGATGGCGTTTCATTTCCTTCGAACTTAATTTCAACTGACGCTACTTTTAACGCGCCATTGGATTTATCCAGTTGCTTCAGGACCTTCTCACGAGTGTCAAAAATATGAACTGTGTTGCCGTCCATAGCTGTCAGTGCTGGTGCGGTGGAAATACCTTTATCCAATAATAATTTACCTGTGGTCAGATCGAGAATGTTAATCTCTTCAGTAGTGAGAAAGAACAGACCTTTTGGTGTTGCTTCGCTATAAACCAATCTCCCATCTATTTGCACGGGCTTATCGAAGGTGAGTTCGCCAGTGGCGAGGCTTAGAAATGAAAGAAAGTTTTTACCTGATGCATTTTGTGACATCAACACAAATCCATCCTTCACTTTTTCGAATCCATATATTCCACCCTTCACGTTTACGCCTCTGCCCTTCTTACCCCACAGTCCTGCCTGTGTAGTATAATCATAGCAGTTTACTTTTGTATTCGCTCCATCATCTGGCATCACTACCAAACCTTTGTCATCGAAGTAAACGCCTCCGGTCTTTCCGGAAAGGTCAAGATCTTTCTTCCAGATTCTGTCTCCATTGTTCAGGTCGAAGGCAGTGTACTTGGTATGATATGATGGGCCACTACCGCTTGAAGTAGTCGTTGTGAATCCGGTGGTTGCTGCTTTTCCTTCCTGCTCGGAGGCCACAAAAAATATTGGCTTGGTTGGATGTCTGTAAAACTGTACGTTGAAGTCAAGGTTTTGCGCCATATTTCCCGCAGCCTGCTTCATCAGCGCACCAAATGCCCCCATGTTTTGCATTTGTTGGTTTGCCTCTGATACATCGTTCTTCCAGATGACCTTGCCGTCAGTGGGGTTCACCTTGTAATTATAGAACAGTGTCACAATCAGTAATTCTGATGGAGATATCTCGTTGGCGGTGACAAACCGACCGAAGTCATCTTCTATTTTCCAAGCCACTTTACCATCTGCCATGGATGACATGATCAGGATGTCTTTGTTTTCTGCATTTCGTCCGCTAATCAATATTCCGTTAGCCTGATAGAGAACGTACTGATCTTTGATTTCGTTGATACCTGCACTTCTTGAATCGAACTTGATCTGGCCTGAGAATGGATCGATGAAGTAAACAGTTGCACCTGTGCTGACGCTAAGCATAGGTGACGAGCCGAGTTGTTTTACATTGTCGGCCATTACCTTGCCAACATCTCTGTTGCGCCATATTACAGTGCCTTTATCCGGATCGATTCCGGCAAGGCCATCAGCGGTTCCGATTATGTAGTTTCCAAGTGAGGTTACCATTTGCCAGGCTACGCCCTCCGGAACAGACTGTGACCAGAGCGGTTTGACGGGCTGTGCTGAGACAGTGATTCCAAAACATATCAAAGCCGATAGAATGAAGCTGGTATAATTTTTCATTATGAGTGGGTTTGGTTCGACTGAGGTAGGCAATAATGGTGCCACCAGCGAGAAATGCTATTTCTGAATAGCAGATTGAATTTAAGCATTTCTATCGATACCTGCCCAACTAATAGCGCGGTGACCCTCGTATGGCAAGCGCAGATAACTTTTGTTTAACTTTCCCTATGGTTAAAGCTCTTTTCGTGATTGGATTGTTCTCATGCTACCTTTCCGCCAATGCGCAGGATGAGATCGTTGAGCATGAGAAAGGGTTAGCCTATGGGTTGGAACAGGATTTTCTTCCTTACCTGGCAAATGGGTACTTCGGTGCCGCATGGATAGGCAAAAAACATGTTAGGGTGAGAGTACTTGGCGCTCGTGTCAAGCGACCTGAATTCATTACGCCAAGTGGATTTGTCAACAACCGTGTATCAGCCTATGCTGTGCTGTGCGACTACTACCTGAAGTCTGACTGGGTTGGATGGTGGGCTGGTGCTGGCCTCGTATATTGGGATAGCAGCGTACAGAAAACATTGGCAGGGAACACAGCTCACTACACCAACACGTTGCTCAACGGCAGCCTGGGTTATCAATTGCGATTCTATAGGAAATTCTATCTAAGCCCCTGGGCAGGTCTTAACCTGAGGGTCGGTGGGACGAAAACAGTTGTCGTAGATGGTGATTCGTTCACTACACCCATTCTAAATCCTGAAGCTTCACTGAAAGTCGGCTGGTATTTTACACAGAATCGCTAGTGCCGCCAAAGCTCATCACCTTAACTGATCTAACTCTTATTTACTACACTACTTCAGCTACTTAAAATAACATCCGTTGGGACCGATGCCCACAGTAAACGTATCAATGAGGGTACCATCGCTGTCCATCACCTCGATGCTTCCAGCTGAACTGAAGTTTGGAGCGACCGTTCCAATGACATTGCCGCTGAACGGGTCGACAGAGAATCCATAATAGAAGTTGGCTGCGAATGCGGATGTGGGCAAGGTAGTGGAAGAAGTGCTCATAGAGAATATGTTGCCTTCAAATTGGTAGTAAAGCGTTCTTCCATCAGGCGAAATAGATAGTCCTCCGGCACCTCCATAACTCACCGCGGCCATTTCAAGTCGAAGTACCTCAGCATTTGATGTGATCTTGCTTATAGCGCCTTTTGTGCTGTTGGCCTCATCTACGCTCCAGTCCTCGTTGTAGGCAATCGCCCCTGACGAACTTACCCAAAGGTTGCCATCCGCATCGGATAGAATGCTATTCGGGTTATCTCCCACTGTTATCGTCTCCGTTACTTCATCGGTATTTGAATTGATGGTCACCACCGTGTTGTCGAAGCCATAGCCAGCGTTGTTGGTTACATACACCAGGTTATTCACCTTTAGCATTCGGTTGGCTCCCTGTCCTGTTGGGATGCTTTTGGTCACTTCGTTGGTGGCCAAGTCAATTACTTTAATTGTTCCTGTTAGTCCATCTGCTCCCCAATCCGAAACATATCCCTTGGTAGCAGATATACCAATGAAGTAGCGAGGATTCTCTATTCCATCTGTGATGGTGGCGATGGATGAATAATCATCTGCATCAATAACTTCAATCTTGGATGACCCTTGTACGATGATGTAGGCTTTGCCTTCGAATACCGTTAGAGACTGTGCCTGAATACCAAGCGGTCGGCCGTTTGCAGCAGTAAACACATTATTGGTGACCAGGTTGGTTTCACGGTCATAAAACGATAGTGAGGCATTTTCATTGGGAAAACCACCTTCATTTAAGATGAAGAACCCTTCCTCTCCGGGCTTGACAACCGCTGCATCATCGCTACAGGATTGAATAAGGATCGTAGCGAAGAGAGAAATAAGTATTAGTAGTTTTCGGTAATTGATATTCATGGTCATTGGCGTTACTAGTTGAATTGAATCTTTATTCCTGCTTTAAAATTTATTCCAGGTAATGGATATCCGGGGCGACCGACATAGGCTACATCAAACAAGTTGTTGATCTCTCCCGTAAATGACAGTCTGAGTTTGTTAATTGAAAGTGTTCTACCCAGCCAGATGTTGGTGATCAGGTAGTCGTCAACAATATTGAATGGGGTGTTGTCACTATCGTTGTATTGTTGGCCGGTATAGGAATTGACGATGCGTACGCTGTACTTTTTCCATTCGGCTTCCAACGACACACTTCCTTCATGCATCGGAGTGAGCAAGAGTTGCTTTCCCTTCTCATTGGGGTTTCCACTTTCGTAAATGCTCACGTTAGTGGATTTCGTGAAGCTGTACAATCCGGATATAGATGTGTGCACAGTGCCTATTTGTTTTGACAACAAGGCCTGAGCCTCTACTCCTCTTGACCACACTTTCTTTATATTCTGTGGTGACCAGATTTGTCCCGTACCCGGAGTCCATTGTATCCAGTCGTCAACCCAGTTGCTAAAAGAAACTACCTTGAGTGATATCACATCGCGTGTAAATCCGATACCTGTCTCTGCGCTCAGTGACGTTTCAGTTTTCAGGCTGGAGTTGCCTTCTGCGCCTGCTCCAACCCAATAAAGATCATTGAACGTTGGAATACGGTAGTTGCGGGAGAAGTTGCTGAATACATTCAATCCGGCATTGAAATTATACTTTGCTGAAATGGTTGGCGAGAAAGGCATAGCCTCTCCATTAACCAGTTCTTCTCTACCGGAGAGGGCAAAATCCCAGCGTTCAAATGGTGTGAACTTATAAGCACCAAAAAACGCAAGTCTGTTTCGTCTCGGGATAGTCCCTCCGAATGCATCCACTACTCCTTCCTCCCATGTGTGCTGTATTCCTGAAGTGAGTTGAGCGTTGCCGGAGAAGTATAAATTGGTTTCTAAATTTTGAATAGTACTGTTGTAGGTGTTCAAAGAGAACTCACCAAGGACGGGATCCGTGTAGTCGAGGGTCTGCCGCACATAGGCAGCCTGGTAGTTGATGTCGTAGTTCTGTTTGGTAAAATTCCAACCGGCAATAGCGCGATAGAACTCATTGTCTTCAGTGGCTTCGGATGCACGTGTGATTCCGGTCGGATTGGGAACTTCTGTGTTGCTGGTCTGATACCAAAACTTCAGTGAAAAGATGCCCGCGTTATCGGATTGCCAATGCAATTGCTGAAGGAGTCCTTGTTGCCGGAATGACGAGTGTTCTCTGTGTTGCACTCTTGATGGGTTGAAGCTCCGGTTGGTGAACTTGAAGTCGTTATCGGACTGATTTAAAAATACCTTGGTGGATGAACCAAGCTTTTCATTGCTAAGCTGAAGACCAGCATCATAATATTGACTACCGAATGATCCGGCATAGGTTGAAGCTGTAGCGCGAAGCCCCTGATTGAAATTCAGGTTATTGTTCAAATGTACGTTGGCGCCTATTGAGCCGTTGCCCGATAGACTTGTTGTACCACCTGTCTGAATTGTAGCATCGTCAAAAAAGCTTGCGGGAACAAGAGACAAATCAAGTAAGCCTGTGAGTGGACTGATAAGATTGATACCATTCCAAAGGATAGCTGTGTGGCTGCTGCCTGTGCCCCGGAACGATGGCGAAGCGGGGCCACCAGGGCCATAGCCGCGCAAATGACCCAGCCCTTGCTTACGCAGTAAGTCTGTAATGCTCCCGTTCGATGCCAACGACAACATCGCGCTGTCGATCGGCAACTCAAAAGGAGCGATGACATAGTCACTGAGCCGGCTTTGTGTAATAACAACGGGCTGCAACTGACGAACGGAATCAACAGCCTGTTGACCGTGCGCGTTGATCGCGAAGAAAACACAAAGCAGGAAACCAATAATTTCCAGCTTTCGCATCAAAGTTCCAGAATACATTTTGCGAACAGTCGCCCTTATTCCCGAGAGTGAGCGTTCA
>JBFWZR010000125.1:0-11547 GCA_050185175.1 Cyclobacteriaceae bacterium | reverse complement strand
ATTTTCTTCTATCCACTTTCTCTTATGTTTAATTGTGAATGCTCAATGTTTAATAACGTCATTCAGAGCGAAGCGAAGAATCTGCATTTGATTTTTTTCTGGATTCTTCGGTCGTCCCGATAGTCATCGGGACTCCCTCTGAATGACGATTGAAATTGTTCATTATAAGTTTTGAGTTATTAGATGTTCTGTTTTTTCAATTCGTCTAGAATGTAGTCTGATGTACGCATGGCTAAAGCAAGAATGGTCCATGTGGGATTTTTGTCTGCTTGTGAAACAAACGCACCGCCATCCACTACAAACAAGTTTTCGCAGTCGTGTGCCTGGTTGTATTTGTTGAGAACAGATTTTTTCGGGTCGTTACCCATTCGCGTTGTGCCTACTTCGTGAATAATCTTTCCTGGATTCTCGAGTCCGTAATTGTCCTCCGGTCCTGACTTACCCCAGGTCACCTCAGCTCCCATGGTATGGATGATTTCCTCAAAAGTCTGCTTCATGTGCTTGGCCTGCTTAATCTCGTAGTCGCTCCACTTGTAATGAAAGCGCAGCACCGGGATACCAAACTTGTCAACAGTAGTTGGATCGATTTCACAGTAGTTGTCTTCACGAGCGATGGCCTCACCGCGACCGGCCATTCCGAATGAGGCTCCGTAGAAGTAGCGATAGTCATCTTTCAAAGACGCACCGTATCCACCTGCTGGTTTCGTTTGACCATTGCGACCTGGATATTTTCCATTAAGGTTTTCCATGCCAAAGCCAAAACCATAACCCGGCATTCCCATGCCTCCCCAATACTCAATATGATAACCGCGGGGAAAGTCAAGCTTTTTATTGTCCAGCCACCAGGGTGTGTACACATGAAGACCACCCACACCATCTTCATTGTAGCGTTTTCTATTCACAAGCTTCGGCAAGAATCCACCCATTGATGCGCCTGTGCTGTCGTGAAGATATTTACCCACGACATTGCTCGAGTTGGCCAGTCCGTTAGGGTGCTGATCAGATTTTGAATTAAGTAATAGTCGAGCGGACTCACATGCACTGGCAGCAAGGACGATCACCTTTCCATTGATGGTGTACTCCTGCATATCCTCTTTATTAATGTAAGACACGCCTGTAGGTTTACCGCTGGCATCAGTGGTCACTTCTCTCGCCATGGCATTGGCGATCAGGTCGACATTGCCTGTGAGCAAAGAAGGATTCACCAGCACCGAAGAAGATGAGAAGTCGCCATATACAGTGCACCCGCGATTACATTGCGAGCAAAAGAAACACGCGCCCCGATTTTTATTATTGGGCAATGGACGCGTGAGTATGGATAAACGTGATGGAATGACAGGAATGTCAATTGAGGTTGCCGCTTCCTTGATGAACATCTCATGAAGCCGTGGCTTGGGCGGTGGGAGAAAAATTCCGTCCGGTTCGTTGGGTAAATTTTCCTTTGAGCCAAAAACTCCAATCAATTGATCTACTTTATCGTAGTAAGGTGCAACATCATCATATGCTATAGGCCAATCCTCACCTAAACCATCGATGCTTTTCCGTTTGAAATCTTTTGGTCCGAATCGGAGCGATATCCTTCCCCAGTGGTTGGTGCGTCCTCCCAACATTCTGGATCGCCACCAGTCGAACTTGGTTCCGTCTTTGTGAGTATAAGGCTCACCGTCCAGAGTCCATCCGCCATAGGAGGCATCAAAATCACCAAAGGGTCGGAACTCAGTGCTGGCTCCCCTGCGGAGAGATTCCCACGGCCATTTTAATTGTGTTACATTTTTAGTGGGATCGTACATTGGTCCGGCTTCCAGTAGTGCGATTTTTAAACCTGCCTGGCTGAGCATGTACGCGGCCATTCCACCTCCGGCTCCTGACCCTACGATAATGGCATCGTAGTTTGTGTTGGATTTTTTGATTTGCATTTGCGAAAAAACGAGTTGAATAAATGTAAAATTTATTCTCGCAATTGAAAAGGATTTGTCTGGATGTGGACAATCATTACAACAACAAAATCATTCCACTATTCTACCGTTTGAAGACATTTTGTAGTTTGGTCGATGTGAAGCGGACTATTTTACTATACGGACTTGCTTTGGCTGTCCTGGTTTTCATTATGAAGATCATCCAGTACCGCTTTTGGGTAAAAGACCTCACCATTGAGTTTTATGTCGGATTTATCGCGGTAATGTTCACGGTGTTGGGTGTGTGGGCAGGCCTTCGGCTCACACGAAAAAAGGTGGTGTATGTGTCGCCTGAATTTGAACTTGATCAGGATGAGTTGACCCGATTGAATATTAGCAAACGCGAACTTGAAGTCCTTCAGTTGATGGCCAAGGGCCATTCGAATCAGGAGATTGCCGCTGCGTTGTTTGTTTCTTTGAACACCGTGAAAACACATATCTCCAACCTTTTTCTAAAGTTGGAAGTCAGCCGCAGAACGCAAGCCCTTCAAAAAGCGAAGGAACACCGCCTCATTCCCTAATACTTTCGGGCGAAATGTGGTTAAATTCGGAAAATCACCCGATCGGGTGAAGGCCGGACGGGCCTTAGTTGCTTGTTTTGAGCAAACACAAAGACTATGAAAAAAATCGTACTCATTTTCGGATGCATCGCGGGATTGATAGAAGTAGCCATGTTTTTTATCACCATGCCATTGATGGGCAATGGCACCATCTCTTTTGAAAAAGGCGAAGTCATTGGCTATTCCACGATGATCATCGCGCTGTCGATGATCTTCTTTGGTGTAAAGTCATTTCGGGATAACCACAACGAAGGTAAGATCACATTTGGCAAGGCTTTTCAGGTGGGGATATTCATCGCGCTGCTGGCATCAGCCATCTATGCACTGGGTTGGGAAGCATACATGGCAACGGGAACGGGTCCCGATGAATTTATGACACAATACACTGAGCAGTATGTGACGCAGATGGAAAGTGAAGGAGCATCGCCCGCAGAGATTGATGAAATGAAATCGGAGATGCAGTCCATGTCGGAGATGTACAGAAATCCCGTGATCAGATTTGGCATGACGCTGATGGAGATTCTGCCGGTGGGACTTGTGATTACTCTGCTTACAGCCGCGGTGGTGAGACGGTCAGAGGTCAAAGTATCTGTATAAATTAAATTTCTACAAATATGAAAAAGAGAGTAACAGGAATTGGCGGAATTTTTTTCAAAGCCAAAGATCCCGATGGTATCAAGAAGTGGTATGAAAAGCACCTTGGATTTCCATATGATCAATATGGATGTTCGTTCGCCTGGATTCAAAAAGAAAGTAAAAAATCGGGGTACACAGCCTGGAGTCCGTTCTCGGAAGACACAAAATATTATGACCCATCCAAGAAGGACTTTATGTTCAACTACCGCGTTGAAAACCTTGAGGAACTCTTAAAAGTCCTGAAGGAAGAGGGTGTGCAAGTGGTAGGAGAGATGGAAACGTATGACTATGGCAAGTTTGGATGGATTCTGGACCCGGAGGGAAACAAGATTGAGTTGTGGGAGCCAATTGACACTGCCTATGATGGCATGGTAGAAGGCAAAACGATATCTAGCTAATCCAATCGCGAAAGGCAGGTGCAGTTTCTTTGCTGACAAATACCTCTTCCTTGCAGTCTGGATTGAGAAAGACTTTAATCTTTCCGTTGTCGGGTTTGAATTTTTCGATCGCGTTGAGGCAGCTCAGATACTTTCGATTGATACGGAAAAATTTTGATTGATCTACCATCGCTTCCAGTTCTGTTAGTGTTTTGTCAACAATTAGTTGACGTCCTGTAAAATCTCTGGCGAATACAATTTTGTGTTCCGTGAAGAAGTAAGCGATGTCGTTTAGGTTTAAGGCAATGTACTCCGTTCCTTTTTTCGCAAGTATGCGATCTCGCGAAGGTGATTGAATATGATTGAGAATCTTCAATAAGTTGCCCTGAAGAAAATGTTCCTGAAGTTTCTTCACCTTATCCAGCGAGCGCCTTAGTTTTTCTTCTGTGATCGGTTTCAACAGATAGTCAACCGAGTTGAATTCGAAAGACTCAAGTAGATACTTATCGTAGGCTGTTGTAAACACCACCGGAAATTTGACGGGATGCCTTCTGAAAATTTCGAACGAGTGATCATCAGACAATTGAATGTCAACAAAAGCGAGATCTGGCTCAGGATTTTTTTCAAGCCATGCCAGCGTGTCTTTTACACTGCCAAGTTGTGCCACCACCTCAATGGCTGGGTCAATCATCCTGAGCATGGATTCGAGTTTGGCTCTTGCCGGGAGTTCGTCCTCTATAATAATTGTCTTCATCAGTTGTGCAATGGTGTTAGTGGCATGCTCACAATAAATTTACCATTATCACTGTAGGCTTCAATATTGTTGCCGGTAACCAATTGAAATCTTTCGGCCAGGTTCTTCAATCCGATCTTTGATGAGTGTTGACGGTTTGCCTTTTCCTGTATTTGATTGATGACATACAAACGATTGTCTTTTACGTCTACATCAATATACAGTGGATTTTGCTCACTGATTTCGTTGTGCTTCACGGCATTTTCAAAGGCAACAAAGACAGAAGTGGGAGGGATAAGAAAATCTTTTTCTGCAGAGCCGTTGAATTGTTTTTGAATAATCAAGGCCTTTCCGAATCTCAGGTGAAGCAGATCGGTATATCGATGGGTAAACTCGAGCTCATCCTCTAGCAAAACTAATGTGTGGTCTTTTTGTATCAGAATGTATCGGTAGACTTCAGCAAGATTTTCTGTGAACTCATGTGCCTTCCTGGAATCGGTTTTGATCAGGTGTGAAAGTGTATTCAGTGAGTTGAACATAAAATGGGGATCGACCTGATTTTTCAACGCTGTCAGTTCTGCTTCTGCTTTCGCGCGTTGTAATTGTTCGTTTTTCACGGTTTCACTTTCTTTTTCCTTCACCAGAAAAACAGTTTCATAAACATGAGTGATAAAAAGAACGCAAATCACATTGATTAATACCACTACCTGAATCACGCTCCAATCGGTTTTCGGGAAACCCGCCCAGATGTACCACACGCACAACCATGCTATGGTAACAGGCGCTGTATAGAACACGTTGTTCATCATAAGGAGAATGAGCTTCTCCATTGGTTTATCGAACCAGGTGAACCGTTTGCGCGTGCGAAACAGGAGATAACGGTTTCCCTGCCAAATGAAAAAAGCCAGCAAAATGAAGTGGATATAACCAAGCCAGTAAACAGGACTCGTAAGTGGGAGATCACCAAAAAGACCTGTGGCGTTAGGAATCAGAATCCCAAAAAAAGGAATGCCAATCATCCTGAATTTGAAGTCATTCAGTTGAATTTCAGAATGGGCTATCGTTTTTTCCGTTTCGCTCACGGATTGTTCCGGTTCAGTTACTCCGTTGTGTTTCGTAAAGTTAAAGTTCGCAATTTGAATTCAGTAACGACTTAATGAATATCAAAATCGTGGTACTTCTTTTTCTAATCTCCAATCTAAGCGTAATGAATTTACAAACCGAAACGACTGCTGCCGAAAGAATCTCCAGGTCATCAGAAATTATTTTGAATGATAAGATAGACAACGTATTTCCGTTGTTCGGCCCTGTGCGTGAAATGGATTGGGAGTACGGATGGAATCCGGAGATTATCTACTCCAATCATGAATTGGTAGAGAAGGGGATGATCTTTAAGTCGTCAGCAAGATTTGAAGGTGAGCAATTTTATGTGTGGATAGTCACTCAATACAGGCCTTCAGAATATCTGATTGAATACACCGTAAGTGCTCCGGACCGCGTTTGGTTCATCCATGTTCAATGTGAGCCTATAGGGATGAAAACCAAAGCCAGGATCTCATATACTTTCACTTCTTTGAACGAACATGGATCATCATTGAACAGGATTGCACTGGACCTGATGTACTCCCGCGATCTGAAAGACTGGGAAGAAGCATTAAATTATTATCTTAAAACAGGCACCGCGTTGGGTAGCCCTAAGTCATCAGCAACTAAACCAAACTAATCACTATGGATACTTCTTTTATCAATTATTGGGCAATACTCGTTTCTGCGTTGTCTACATTTCTTCTTGGCGGTATCTGGTATTCTCCTGCAGTTTTTGGCAAAGCGTGGATGAAGGAAAATGGATTCACCGAAGAGGACATGAAAAAAGGAAATATGGTCAAGATTTTTGGACTGGCATTTCTATTGGGACTAATATCAGCGATTAACCTGGCAATGTTCATGGGCCCGGATGTTGATGTATCCATGGGCGCATTCTACGGATTTCTTGCGGGCTTCGGATGGGTGGCCACATTTGTTGGAACCCACTATCTCTTCGAAAGAAAGTCTTTCAAGTTGTTCCTGATTAACGCTGGCTATAGTGTGGTAGCGCTGACGATAATGGGACTTATTATTGGAGGTTGGAGATGAAAAGGTTGGTAGCAGCGCTGGTTGTCTGGACCAATTTAGCCCATGCGCAAGTTGCAAATGAGACTCGCGATAGAATTATCACGCAATCCGTCATGCTGGATTGTTCGCAAGAAATTGCATTCAGTTATTTTTCGGACAATCACTTGTTGCAACAGTGGCTTGCGCCAAAGGCTGACATAGAGATGAAGCCCGGTGGAAAGTATGAGTTGTTTTGGTCACCTGAGGATAAAGATAAAACCAACAACAGCACCTTTGGCTGCAAGGTGTTGGCAGTTGACGCTCCCAATTACTTCAATATGGAGTGGAGAGGGAACAAGGATCACAAGAGTTTTATGAACAATGTGCGGCCGCTAACCAATGTCACTGTTGTATTCACCCCGATAAATGCAAGCCAAACCAAAGTGTCGCTGTTGCATACAGGCTGGCGCGAAGGAAAGGATTGGGATGGCGCATTTGCGTTTTTTGAGAAGGCATGGGCCAATGCGTTCAAAGAACTGGAATCAAAGTTCAAAAATGAGACCAGTACGACTTCAATCAAACTATTCTGTTATTACCTTAAGCTAAACGAAGCTTACAAGGATCCGGCTAGCTGGACAGATGAAGTTCAACAGACATTGCAACGACACGCGGTCTGGATGGATGATCTTGGTAAAGAGGGAAAATTGATTTTTGCAGGGCGAACTTTGGTTGAACTGACAGATGAAAACCTCTTTGGAATTGCCGTGGTCAAAGCTAAAGATATTGAAGAAGCTACGAAGATGATGTCCGTTGATCCAGCAGTTGTTGCGGGAATTCAAAAGTCACAGGTATTTCCTTACACTATGGCCATTAGGCACCCTGAAAATCTAGAACGTTAATCTTAATGTTATGAATAAACTTTTAATAGTTGTTGTATTTTTTGGTGCGCTGATTTCATGTAAGCAGCAGGATAAAAAAGTAGGAGACGACACACCGCATCCATTGGCTGGTGAATGGCGAAATGTGGATCTCACAGTCGAATACGATAAGAAGAACGGCCAGACAACACGTGTTTTTGCTGTTGACGAAAATACATGGGAAGACTCATTGCAAATAAGACCTATACGAACCTACTTTAAGTCAGACGGGACTTTTAATTCAGAACATTTTGATTTGAATGACAGTCTCATTTTAGATCCCAGCGGTACGTGGTTGATAGAAAATGATATGATCACCATGATAACGACCAAGCCTTTCTCGGACACTACGGCCTGTGAATATAAGATCAACGGAGATGTGGTTACTTTTGGTTGCTGGGTGGACTGGGATCAGGATGGAAGCAAAGATGACTGGTATTTAGGGACCCAGAAGAGATTTGCTCCCGCTAAAACCGATAACTAAGCCCGAACTGGATAGTTTTATTTTTGGAGAAAGTAAGAAATGGAAGGCCTTCATCTATTTCTGTGATGCCATAAATGTACCTGCCGTAGCAGCCCATTCCGTTGTCTAGCTGAAATTCGAGGCCACCGCCAACGGAAGTTTCAAATCGACTGTACTGCGTGCTAAAGTCATCTCTGCGCACTACTCCTGTTCGATCATCCTGAAACTCCTGATCGAAGATCATACCAAATTGCGGCCCACCTACGATGGCAATGTTATCTGTAATGTACCACTTGGCGAACAGGGGAACATTGATGTAGTCAAATCGAGACTTGAGGTTTTTCCGGATGATTCCGTTATAAGAACACCCATGTCCTGAATACATGGCCTCTGCCTGAAAGCCCAGCTTTCCAAACTTTTGTTCTGTAATAATGCCCACGTGCACTCTTGTGATGTTGCCAACGGATGCAGGATAGGTGCCTTTTACCTCCTGTGTTGCCAAGTTTACCCCAAGTTTTACCCCCATCAGGAATTTTCTTTGTGCAAAGGCCGACTGAGAAAGGGAAATTATCGAAGTGAGGAGGAGACCGGTTAGTAAGCGCATTGAAGAGTAGCTGGAGTTTAAAGCTGCATTTTAATAAAAATAGAAAAATCCCCCTAGATGCTGTATTTATTTAGGTGGGAAAGAAATTTCATGGCTGAGTCATCCAAAAGATAGATTGGAAGTTGAAAACCGTGAAGGAGAAGATATTGTCTGTGGGAGATCCTGACGGATGAGCCTTGTCCGTATTGTCGAAGGTTAGCTGTCTCGCCTCGTTTCCATCAATGGAGACTTTAAAGACCTGAAAAGTGCCGTTGT
Source organism: Cyclobacteriaceae bacterium (assembly GCA_050185175.1). Taxonomy (GTDB): domain Bacteria; phylum Bacteroidota; class Bacteroidia; order Cytophagales; family Cyclobacteriaceae; genus ELB16-189. The sequence continues at coordinate 2,956 of JBFWZR010000125.1, read as the reverse complement.
TATCAGGCGCAATAAATGCTACCCACTTTTGGTCGTGTGAGATGCCAATGCCTGAATACAGTTGATCGCTTTTAAAACTGTGAATCTTCTTACCTGGGGAGCCATCAATCGGCACGATATGAATTTCCTTGTTTTCGGGATCGACCACATATTCGATGACAAGATGACCATCGTCCAGCCACTGTGCATCAGTATAAATGCCATCTTCCAGACCTGGTGGAATTAATTCAATTTGAGGACGAATAGCTTCGCCTGTTTCCTGATTCATTTCGATCAGAAACAATTTGTTGATCCTGTCTGCATTGTAAGCAGTGTTTGACACAATCCACTTGCCATTGGGTGACCAGCGTGGCCATCCGGTTTCGTGACCGCCTTTCGAAAGTGGCTTGCCTTTGCTTGAATCGTTGTTAGGTTGAATCCAAATGTCATCAGTGCCATCAGCGTGTGTATGAAACGCGATCCACTTGTCGTTGGGGGACCAGCACATGCCCTGATCTTCCGAGTAGGAGGCTCGTACTACAACCTCTGGTTGTTCTGCCGGCTTATTCATGTCAAACGTGATGTAGCCGATATCCTGAGCAATGTGTGGATATTTCATATCATCCATCACTCTGCGCCAATTGCCGTATGTAAAGGATAAAAGCTTACCGTTGGGATGCCAATGAGAAATCTCACTCATGAAAGTAGTAATGGGTTTCGATTCGCCACCCTCTCCATCCACGGCCGCGATGAACACCCGATAGTCCTGAAGTCTGAACAGGACCGATCCATCTTGCGCAACGGATGGTCCATAGCTATCGCGTGAGAACGAAGCAAGTTGAGATTGATTGCCGCTGGAGATCTCATATTGCTGCAGATCGACAACTTTTTTTTCGTTCGCCATACTGAAGTACAAATACTTACCATCGGGAGAAAAGGCAATTGGGCCGTAGCTATTAACCTCAAGTTTTTGTGAACGCTCGTCCAGAAGGTTGAATTGAATGAATCGTTTTCCTTCGGCTTCAATTATTCCAGCGAACGATTTGGTAGCTGGGTTCCATTGAATGGATTCAATTAAATTTTTTTCAGTAGCCACTCGCTCATGTTGCCCGACAGAATCCATCAGCCATAGTTGAGTTTTTCCATTTCTTTTGGATAATCCTGCAAGCAGCGTTGCATCCGTTGACCAGGTGAGGTCTTTCAGTTCTGATCGTTCAACTTCAAGTTTGGCTTTTGCATCCTTAAATGATTTTTTTTCAGGCCACCACACTTTACCTGTTTTTGACTCCAGGTCGTAGATGTACCAATAGTCCTTCGGTCCTCCAATTTCATAGGTAAGAATACGCTTGCTATCAGGATGCCATGCTAAAGTGATGACAAATCGGCCGTGCTTTCCTAATTCGAAAGTGGCTCCACCCACTATTTGCTGTACGATAATTTGTTTACGATCGGAGTAGGCAAACTTCTTTCCATCGGGTGAAATCGACCCGAATGGATCTCGGTAAGCAACAGGACCTTTTTGCCGCACGGATTTGACGAACTGAAGAGATGGGGTTGTTTGGCAGAAGATGGTATGACCGAAGAATACCAGCAGTGAGCCGATTAATATTTTCTGCATAGCTAGAAGATGAAGTACAACAGAAATAGCAAAATCAAAAAGATTGCCGTCCATTTTATCCAACCGTTGTGACTGGCAAACTCATACCCGCAGATAGGACAGCTACTACTTTTGCTGTCAATTTCCATTGCGCACGATGGGCATTCCTTTTTACTCATTGCGATAAGCCGTAACTTAAAACAAATTACAAAAAATAATGAGGACTGACCTGTTAGCGTTATTGAGTGTGAGTGCCGTGCTGTTTTGCTGCGATCAACCGAAAACTGAATCTCGTTGGTGCGATGACTTGCCGCGCGATGCTTATCAGAACCTTACAAAGACGGCCTACAACAATGATTGGTTTGAGGTGTACCAAGTGCAGGACAGCATCTTTGCTATCTACGAACCATTTCAATGGCAGGAAGTGATTTCGTATCTAATTATTGGAAAAGACTTCGCCTTGCTGTTTGATTCAGGCAATGGAATCGGTGATATAAAATCTGTTGTGACAAAAATAACCGAACTACCCATTCGTGTCTTGAATTCACACTCGCACTACGATCATGTAGGCGGAAATGCTGACTTTGAATTTATCTATGGCATGGATACTGATTTTACCAGAAGTCGTATGAAGGGATTGACGCATGAGAGAGTTGCTGAAGAAGTTTCGGATGCTGCGCTTTGTAAAGGATTGCCTGAGGGGTTGAAGGCAGAAGATCATCATATAAGACCTTATGACATCACACAGTTGGTAACGGATGGAGATTCGATTGATTTGGGCAGCCGAACCCTTGAGATCATCGGCATACCAGGACATACTCCCGATGCGATTGCGCTTCTTGATCGAAAGAATGGATTGCTGTGGACTGGAGATTCTTATTATGCTGGTCCGATCTGGCTGTTTGCTCCAGAGACCGATTGGGAAGCCTACAAGACTTCTGTGAAGAGAATATCTGCGTTGGTGCCTTCACTTATTTATCTCCTTCCCGCGCACAATACTCCTTTAGAAGATCCTGAGCATCTCACCGCACTGGCAGATGCTGTGAAGAAAGTCGAGAGCGGGGAATCGAAGCCTACCACAAGAAATGACGAAAACTTAATATTCGAATTCGGACATTTCTCGCTTTTGCTGGGCCCTCAGGTGCTCAAAAAATGACCTGTTTAATTTCTTGAAAACGGTTGGAGGAATTAGGATCGATTAGTCTTGATCCTTTTTCCGAATTGTCTTAAACTCGTAGACTCCACTGGAACCGAGGTTTCACAAAGATTCATCTCATGAAAGTTGTCCTCTGGGTATTTCTCCTCTTTGCATCTAATACATCTTATCCTCAGGTGGTGGATAAAGAACGATTGGAGTACTACGAGGATAATCAAACATCC
>JBFWZR010000124.1:0-11575 GCA_050185175.1 Cyclobacteriaceae bacterium | reverse complement strand
ATGCTTCGTGATGGCAAGTTAGTTTTGTTACTGATTTTAGAACCTTAAAGGCCTCGGCATATACCGAGGCTTATATTTTGCTCAAAAAATGAATGTTGCGTTTCAGCCCCTTAAATCCAGTACGCTTAACGGCAGATTTTTTGAACAACTTTTGAAAAACGTCTTCACTGAGCTCCCTCCAATCTTGATTGCTCATTTCATCAAGCTCAGGTTTGGGTTCAAACCGAGGCTCATGGTGAGGCGTGGAGAAACGATTCCATGGACAAACGTCTTGACAGATATCGCAGCCGAATATCCAGTTCTCAAATTTCCCTTTAACGTTTTCAGGAATTTGATCTTTGAGTTCAATCGTATAATAGGAGATACACTTGCTGCCGTCAACCACGTAGGGTTCGGGAATAGCATCAGTCGGACAAGCATCCATGCAAGCGGTGCAAGTGCCGCAATAGTCTTTCACGGGGCCGTCCGCTTCCAGTTCCAGGTCAATGATTAATTCAGTGAGGAAAAAGAAACTGCCGGCTTTTCGATTTAACAACAAACTGTTTTTACCAATCCAACCAACACCACTGCGTTGCGCCCACGCGCGTTCCATCACTGGCGCTGAGTCAACAAATGCGCGTCCATTGATTTCACCGATCTGTTCCTGCAACAACTGAATTAATTGCTTCAGTTTGTCTTTTACTACAAAGTGGTAATCTTCACCATAAGCATACTTGGCAATTTTGTACTCCTGATTTGCTCCAAGATCATTTTTGGGAAAATAGTTGTAAACAAGACTGACTACTGATTTTGCACCCGGCACCAGCAGCGTTGGATCAAGTCGCTTGTCGAAATGATTTTCCAGATAACTCATTTTTCCCTGGTATCCACGCCTGAGCCATTCCTCAAGTTTCGGAGCCTCCTCTTCAAGAAACTCGGCTTTGGAAATGCCACAGAATTGGAAGCCTAGATCGGCAGCCAATTTTTTTATGAGAACGGAATGGCCTCGATTGTTCATTTAGTTGGTAGATGCGTCCTTATTTTGCTCAAGACACTTTCGATGTCCGATAGTACTTCTTTGTCAGAGAACGTTAATACTTTTAAGCCTATAGATAGAATGTGTTCGGTTCTAGATTGATCTAGTGTTCTCTGTTTTGGCTTATTGTGATAAGCCTCATCAACTTCAACAACGAGTAACGCTTTATGGCAATAAAAATCAGCAACATATGCTGCGATTGGATGTTGCCGTTTAAACCTGAAACCATTTAGTTGGTTTCGATACAATCTTTCCCACAACCGTTTTTCGGCTAGAGTTTCGTTGCTGCGCAGCAATCTTGCCTTTTCAAAAACATCGGGTGTTGCACCGTAGAACATCGACATTAGCCAAAGTTAATGGTTTGCATGTTTTACGAATTTATATCCGTGCTCACCCGTAAGCCCTAAAGGGCCCAACGCTGCTTTAAGAAATTGGTGGGAGGGTCCCTTTAGGGACTATGGGTGCGGGTGGGCAGAGAAGTCATCTTACACTCTAATCAAAAAGGCCGCCTGATTTTCCAGGTCTCGGAATCTTCAGATGCTTATACGCAAGCTCAGTGGCTTCGCGACCTCTGCTGGTTCGCTTTACATATCCTTCCTGAATCAGAAATGGTTCGTAAACTTCTTCAATGGTTTCAGCCTCATCACCAACGGCAGTTGCGATGGTTGATAATCCAACAGGTCCACCTTTGAATTTCTCAATGATGGTTGAAAGAATACGGTTGTCCATTTCATCCAATCCGTTTTCATCAACGTCAAGAGCTTTCAATGCCATTTGTGAAATTGCCATGGTGATGGTTCCGTCACCTTTGATTTGGGCAAAGTCGCGTGTCCTTCTAAGGAGATTGTTTGCGATCCTTGGTGTTCCCCTGCTTCGCCTTGCAATCTCATGCGCGGCATCGTTGTCGATAGGGGTATCCAATATTTGAGCAGACCTTTTTACAATTTTTGTGAGCAGATCCGAGTCATAGTATTCCAATCGGGAGTTGATACCAAATCTCGCTCTCAGTGGCGAAGTTAGAAGTCCGGCCCGCGTTGTGGCGCCAATGAGCGTAAAAGGATTAAGCCCGATCTGTACTGATCTTGCATTGGGACCGGAGTCCAGCATGATATCAATTCTAAAATCCTCCATAGCAGAATAGAGATACTCTTCCACTATGGGATTCAATCGATGAATCTCATCGATGAATAAAACGTCCTGTGGTTCGAGGTTCGTCAACAGTCCGGCCAAATCACTCGGCTTATCCAATACAGGCCCTGAAGTGACTTTTATACTTGAGCCCAATTCGTTGGCGATGATGTGGCTTAGAGTTGTTTTGCCTAGTCCAGGCGGGCCGTGAAGGAGGACGTGGTCGAGAGGTTCGCTGCGTTTTTTGGCAGCCAATACGAAGACTTTGATATTGTCCACCACCTTTTGCTGCCCTGTAAAATCAGTGAATGACAGCGGCCTTAGTGCTCTCTCAACCTCTTTTTCCGCAGGACTTAGCCCTTCACCCTCGGCACTCAGATAATCTTCACGCATAGCTCAAAAGTAGTGAAAAGTCGGGGGTGGAAGCGGGCGATAATATTTTTCAAATCATTCTTTTTGTGGCTCTTTCAAGGCCGAATGCCTATTTCTCTATATTTGCAACATTATTGCAAAAAGATGAGTCCCCGCTGGAAAAATGCTGTGTATTCGCTGGTGTTGTTATCGGTTATTATGATTGTGTGGACCTATCGTCAATCTAGATCGGAGAAGCCAATCAAGATCGAGGGTGAAACGATGGGTACTACCTATCACATCACCTACTTTGACGCAAAGGAAAGAAACCTCAAGCCCTCCGTTGACTCATTGCTGGTGGTATTCAACCAGTCGCTCAACACCTACCTGCCAAACTCTGAAATCACCAAGTTCAATGAAGGAGGATCGCGTTTGTTTGAGCTTCCATTTTTTTTGCCCGTCCTCAAAAGGTCAAAGGAAATTACTGAGCAATCAGCGGGCGCTTTCGATCCTACAGTGATGCCCTTGGTTAATGCATGGGGATTTGGTCCAGGAAAAAAAATCAAACCCGACAGTGTGAAGGTAGACTCCATTATGGAGTTTGTTGGCTTTGAAAAAATTCATTTCAATGATGATAGTCTTTGGAAAGAAGACGAGAGGGTGCAATTAGATTTCAGTGCCATTGCGAAAGGATATGGCGTTGACGAGGTAGCGCGATTAATCCGATCGAAAGGAATAGAGAATCTGTTTGTGGAAATTGGTGGGGAGATTTCGGCTGCAGGAAAAAATCTACAGACTAAGAAGTCGTGGGAGGCTGGCGTTCTTGATCCTTCATCGACTTATTCAAACCAGTCTTTCAAGGCTTATGTGTCGCTGAGCGACATGGCGATGGCCACATCCGGCAATTATTTCAATTATTATGAAGAAGATGGAAAGAAATTTTCGCACACGATTGATCCATCAACTGGATATCCGATTCAACGGGAAATACTAAGTGCCTCTGTTTTTGCGAAAGACTGTATGAGGGCCGATGCATGGGCCACTGCATTCATGGTGATGGGTCACGAGAAAGCGATTGAAATATTGTCGAAACACCCTGAGCTGGATGCCTTCCTGATTTATTCAGATACGAATAGAATGGCGACTTACGTGACAAAGGGAATTGAATCACAAATTAAGATCAACCCATGAAGATGATCGTGCTATTCTTTGTGCCACTGCTGGCAGGGCTCATCATCTTCGCTGCGCCCAAGACAAGGACGAGCAATTTTAAATTACTCCTTGTGTTTGCAGGCTCTTACTTGTTTGCCATCACAGTCATTCACATCCTGCCCGAACTTTATCGACAATATCAGGAAGTTGAATTGATCGGATTGTTTGTGCTGATGGGTTTCTTCCTTCAACAATTTCTGGAATACTTCACGTCTGGTGTAGAACACGGTCATATTCATCATGATCATTCGGGACATTCTCATTCACATGTGCAAAGTGAAATCTCTGCGTTAGTGTTGTTGTCTGCACTTTGTGTTCACGCTTTCCTGGAAGGTGGAATGGTAGCTCAACCCGCGCAGGCCTCATTCGACTATGACGTAAATGCGATCCTTTTTGGGATTGCTTTACACCGGGCACCTGCTGCATTCGCGCTAATGGCTGTTCTCTCGGATCAATTGAGATCAAAAAGAAGAGCTGTGCCTTACCTGGTTGTCTTCTCACTGGCCGCTCCGCTTGGTTTGTTTATTTCCGAATATCTGATCGAAATAGATTTATTATCTGACACGGGACTCATTTTTCTTTACGCTTTGGTCAGTGGTAACTTTCTTCACATCTCAACCACTATCGTATTCGAAAGCAGCCCCGAACATCACTTCAATGCAAAGCGCCTGGCCGTTGCCATTGTGGGTTCGTTGATCGCCATTGCAGTCGAATATATTCTCTAGCTCTTAGCCGGTCTTTTGGCCTGATATCTCCAATTCGATTGAATTTGGCCGCAAATGCCAGTATATTTCTAGATATACGTTCAGGCTTATGAGTTATTCAATCAAAGATTTCGAAGAGTATCAGAAGGTTTATCAACAAAGTGTTTCCGATCCGGAAAAGTTTTGGGGTGAAGTTGCTAAAGACTTTCAATGGCGCAAAAAATGGGACAAGGTTCTGAAGTGGGATTTCAATAAACCCGAAGTAAAGTGGTTTATCAATGGCAAACTGAACATCACTGAAAACTGTCTTGACCGTCAATTAGCAAAGAGGGGATCACAGACTGCAATTATTTGGGAGCCGAACAATCCATCCGCTGAAGCGAAGCATATCACTTACAAAGAATTGCATGAGAATGTATGTCGCACGGCCAACATGCTTAAAAACCTTGGCGTAAAGAAAGGAGACAGAGTCTGCATCTACCTGCCAATGATCCCTGAATTGGCTTACGCAATGCTTGCCTGTGCACGAATCGGTGCAGTTCACTCAATAGTGTTTGCTGGTTTTTCGTCAAAGTCTTTAGTAGATAGAATTACTGATGCGGGTTGCAAAATTGTATTGACGTCAGATGGTGGCTATCGCGGAGCAAAGACGATCGACCTCAAAGGAATTGTAGATGAAGCGGTTAAAGATTGTCCCGATGTGAAAACAGTACTGGTGGTTGACCACATACATTCCAAACTGAACCTTACGGCTGGAAGAGATTTATGGTGGCATGATGAAATCAAGAAAGTGGATGAGAAGTGTGATGCAGAGGAAATGGACGCGGAGGATTTGCTGTTTATCCTCTACACCTCCGGCTCTACAGGAAGACCAAAAGGAATGGTTCACACTTGTGGAGGTTATATGGTGTACACCAATTACACTTTCAAGACAGCTTTCCAATATAAAGAAGGTCAGATCTATTGGTGTACAGCAGACATCGGTTGGATAACCGGTCATTCTTATATCATCTATGGTCCTCTCTCGGCAGGTGCAACTACGGTGATGTTTGAGGGTGTGCCTTCCTGGCCCGATTGGGGAAGATTTTGGCAGGTAGTGGAGAAACATAAGGTTTCTATTTTCTATACCGCACCTACTGCTATCAGATCGTTGGAGAAAGCACCACTTGAGTTTGTCGAAAGGCACGACCTTTCTTCATTAAAAATTTTAGGAACCGTTGGAGAGCCGATCAACGAAGAAGCCTGGCATTGGTATGATAAATATATCGGCAAAGGAAGATGCCCTATCGTAGATACTTACTGGCAAACGGAGACGGGTGGATTTATGCTGACCCCAATTGCCGGAGTAACGAAGACTAAACCTGGATTTGCCACATTTCCGATGCCCGGTATTCAGCCTGCTATTATGAACGAGGGTGGCCACGAGGTAGAAGGAAACGGAGTGGAGGGTCGACTGGCTATGAGATTTCCCTGGCCGTCCATAGCACGTACTATTTATGGTGATCATCAGCGATTTAAAGACACGTACTTTTCTACATTTCCCGGAAAATATTTCACCGGTGACGGATGTAAACGCGATGCCGATGGATATTATAGGATTACCGGTCGCGTAGACGATATCATCATCGTTTCAGGCCACAACCTTGGAACGGCTGAAATCGAAAGCGCCATTGATGAACACTCAGCGGTTTGTGAGACTGCTGTAGTAGGCTATCCGCATGATGTCAAGGGACAGGGCATCTATGCTTTTGTCACCTGCTATGACACGCCAAGGGAGGAGGATCACTTACGAAAAGAGATCATCGAAACTGTTTCAAAGATTATTGGCCCAATAGCCAAGCCGGACAAAATTCAGTTTGTGAGCGGATTACCAAAAACACGCTCTGGAAAAATCATGCGCAGGATTTTAAGAAAGGTAGCGGAAGGCGACACTTCAAATCTTGGCGATACGACAACACTTCTTGACCCTGGCGTAGTGGACGAGATTAAGGCTGGGGCGATTTAGGTTTCTGTAAAAGAAAAATAAAAAGGCCATCCTTTTGGGATGGCCTTGGAATTATCTCTAGCGAAACTTAGCTACCGCATGCCTCGCAGGCATCTGGATTATCCAGAGAGCAAGCCATATCGGAGCGTTTTTGATCGTAGTCTTCTTTTGATGCGTAAGCAACTATTGGTTCAGTCACCGTAACCTTGTCGGCTTCTACTTTGACTTTCGCTTCAGCAGGCTGTGCGAGTGCCGACTTGTCAAGTGTAAACTTGATAGCATCAGCAGCGGCAGTTGAACGCAGATAGTACATACCGGTCTTCAATCCCTTCTTCCAGGCATAGAAATGCATAGAAGTCAGCTTGCCAAAGTTAGGATCGGTAAGGTGAATATTGAGACTCTGTGACTGGCAGATGTAAGCACCTCTGTCGGCAGACATGTCAATGATTGCCTTCTGAGAGATCTCCCAAACTGTCTTGTAGATGTCTTTGATGTGCTGAGGAATCTCGGGGATCGCCTGGATTGATCCGTTAGCAGCAATCAGCTTCTGACGCATGTTCTCGTTCCACAATCCAAGATCGATCAGGTCTTTCATCAAGTGCTTGTTGGCAATGATGAATTCACCTGAAAGTGTTCTCCTTGAATAAATGTTTGAGGTATATGGTTCGAAGCATTCGTTATTGCCAAGTATCTGAGATGTAGAGGCGGTAGGCATTGGAGCGAGCAACAGTGAGTTGCGAACACCATTTTGCTTCACTTCTTTTTTCAACCCTTCCCAATTCCAGCGGCCTGAGCTTGGTGTAACACCCCACATGTCAAACTGGAATATTCCTTTTGACACGGGTGAACCCTTGTAGCTTTCGTATGGACCATGCTGCTTCGATAGTTCCATAGAAGCTTCCATGGCTGCGAAGTAGATGGTTTCGTGGATGTCAGCGTTTAGTCCTCTTGCTTCTTCCGAATCAAAAGGCATACGCAACATGATAAACGCATCAGCCAAACCTTGTACGCCAATACCAATCGGGCGGTGGCGCATATTTGAGTTGCGGGCCTCCTGAACGGGATAGTAATTGATGTCAATCACCTTGTTCAGGTTTTTGGTCACCACTTTGGTGATCTCATATAGTTTTTGGTGATCAAACTTACCGTCTTCAGTCACAAACTTTGGCAAAGCAATTGATGCCAGGTTACAAACTGCAATCTCATCAGCAGAGGTGTACTCAATGATTTCAGTACACAGGTTACTTGATTTGATTGTGCCCAGGTTTTTCTGATTGGATTTGCGGTTAGCTGCATCCTTGTAAAGCATGTATGGTGTTCCCGTTTCAATCTGTGCCTCAAGAATTTCAAACCACAGATCCTGAGCCTTTACTTGCTTGCGGAACTTTCCTTCACTTTCATACTTCTCATAAAGTCTTTCAAACTCTTCGCCCCAGCACTCAGCCAAACCAGGTGCTTCATTAGGGCAGAACAGAGACCACATTTCATTGTTCTCTACACGCCTCATGAATAAATCCGAAATCCATAGTGCGTAGAACAAATCACGAGCTCTTAACTCTTCCTTGCCATGATTTTTCTTCAACTCGAGGAAGTCAAAGATGTCAGCGTGCCATGGCTCAAGATAGATAGCGAAGCTACCTTTTCTTTTACCGCCACCCTGGTCTACATAACGGGCCGTCATGTCGAAGTTTCTCAACATCGGCACAATACCATTTGACGTGCCTCCGGTTCCTTTAATGTAAGAGCCTTTAGCACGTACGTTGTGAATGCTAAGACCTATGCCACCTGCAGATTGTGATATTTTCGCACAGCTCTTCAGTGTATCATAAATTCCATCAATGCTGTCATCCTTCATGGTTAGCAGGAAGCATGAAGACAATTGAGGCTTTGGTGTACCTGCGTTGAAAAGTGTCGGTGTCGCATGTGTGAACCACTTTTCAGAAAGAAGGTTATAGGTCTCAATTGCAGCTGGGATATCCTCACCGTGAATTCCCACGGCTACCCGCATAAGCAAATGCTGTGGACGCTCTACTACTTTACCGTCAATCTTCATCAGGTAAGAGCGCTCTAAAGTTTTGAAGCCAAAGTAATCGTAGCTGAAGTCGCGATCGTAAATGATCGCGGCATCCAACTCAGCTGCGTTGGCTTTGATAACCCTCCAGGTCTCTTTCGAGATCAGCGGGCCGTTTTGCCCGGTTTTGGGGTCAATGTATTGATAGAGCCTTTTCATCGTGTTTGAAAAGGACTTGCTGGTCGTTTTGTGCAAGTTGGAAACCGCTATCCTGGCAGCCAGTTTGGCGAAGTCAGGATGCTTGGTGGTAAGCGTAGCCGCTATTTCAGCAGCCAGATTGTCGAGTTCCTGGGTAGAAACTCCATCGTACAAACCGTTAATCACCTTCATGGCCACTTCAACCGGGTTCACAAACTTGGTATCCAGGCCGTAACACAGCTTTTCTATACGCGCGGTGATTTTGTCAAACTTTACGGACTCGCGGTGTCCGTCACGTTTTATTACGAGCATGTTGGGTTGTTTGGGGGTGAAAAAATAGTTTAAAAAATGTCTTTCAAGGTATTAAAAATCTTCGTTCAATGAAAACTTGGGAGACGAATCTTTTTCGGTACTATTCATCACGCCAGCCTTCTGATATTCGGCCACTCTTTTCTCGAAGAAATTGGTTTTTCCTCTCAATGAAATCATGTCCATGAAGTCGAACGGGTTTGTAGCATTGTAAACCTTCTTTCCGATCAATTCGTTCAGCAAACGGTCGGCTACAAACTCAATATACTGCCTCATTTGCTCTGCGTTCATACCAATGAGGTTCACGGGCAATGCATCCGTCACAAACTCTTTCTCAATCTCAACGGCATCTTTGATGATCTCGATTACGCGTTCTTCAGGCATCTTGTTCACCACGTGATCGGTGTACAGGTGACAGGCAAAGTCGCAATGAAGTCCTTCATCACGAGAGATCAATTCATTAGAGAAGCTAAGGCCAGGCATCAAGCCTCTTTTCTTCAGCCAGAATATGGAGCAGAAGGAGCCTGAAAAGAAAATTCCTTCAACAGCAGCAAATGCTATTAATCTTTCCTGAAAGTTGCCCTGGTCAATCCATCTCAACGCCCAGTCCGCCTTCTTTTTTACGCAATCCATGGTCTCAATCGCGTGAAACAGCTTGTCCTTCTCCTTGGCGTCTTTGACCAGGGTGTCTATGAGAAGAGAATAGGTTTCAGAGTGGATATTCTCTATGGCAATCTGGAATCCGTAAAAGAACTTCGCTTCAGTGTATTGGACCTCGGAAACGAAGTGCTCCGCCAGGTTTTCGTTTACAATGCCGTCACTGGCTGCAAAAAACGCCAATACATGGGTAATAAAGTACCTTTCCCCATCATTTAGGCCGGCCCAGTCTTTTAAGTCGTGACTCAAGTCGATTTCCTCAGCGGTCCAGAAACTGGCCTCAGCCTGTTTATAAAACTTCCAGATGTTGTGGTGCTTAATAGGAAAAAGAACGAACCTGTCCTTATTCTCCCTTAGAATAGGTTCATCGTTCATGGTCTGACTCATTGTACACGTCTCGTTATAGGTTAGAAAAAATTAAAAACACTACCGGGGTAGAGCAAGGGACTCCAGTTATCGAAGGATATCCAAAACTGAATTCCAGCAAGAAGACAAATATTTGAAATGAAGCATAAAATTCAAAGGACATAAGTCATCCTACACGAGTAGGGTTGCGCCATTGTTCGTAATCATTTTGAGTGAAGGAATTCATTTTCATTGACTTAATGACAGCTTCGAAAGGGAAGGCTTAAGTGAAAAAAAATCAGATTTTTTTCGGCTCAATTTTTTGCGTTTTCCGATCCGGGTTGAATAGGTTTTTGAGCAGGACTGAGCCGGGCAATTTGAGAGGTCTTTAAGTTGACCTGGTTAAAGTTTTGGTGGTGGCTTTCTTCCGGTTGTTAGAGGCGACCTCTAAAAGCCCTTTTGGAGCTTAAATGGCCATATTTCTTAATGTCGGGCCGTTTTGTTTTTCTGTGGCTAACATCTATCTTTGCACTCCATTTTTAAAATTGAGAGTTATGTACGCGATTGTGGACATTTCAGGCAAGCAGTTCAAAGTTGAGAAAGACCAGTATATCTACGCTCCTAGAATGGAGGGTGAGGCTGGTACTTCTGTTAAATTGGACAAGGTGATGCTGATAGATAACAAAGGTAAGGTAGAGGTAGGAGCTCCGGTGCTTGATGGCGCAAGTGTTTCAGGTAAGATTCTTGAACAGGTAAAGGGCGACAAGGTGATCGTATTTAAGAAGAAGAGAAGAAAAGGTTACGCTGTGAAAAATGGCCACCGTCAGCAGTTCACAAAGCTTTTGATCGAAAAGATTTCAGGAAAGTAATTTTTATAGGACCATGGCACATAAAAAAGGTGAAGGTAAAGTAAAGAACGGCCGTGAATCGGAAAGCAAACGATTAGGCATAAAGGTATTTGGTGGTCAGAAAGTGATCGCGGGTAATATTATAGTGCGTCAGCGCGGCACCAAGCACCATCCTGGTGTTAATGTTGGTATGGGTAAGGATCATACATTGTTTGCCCTGACTGATGGAGTGGTAGTATTTAAGAAGGGAAAGAAGGACAAGTCTTTTGTATCCGTAGAAGGACAGGCTTAGAACCACCTCGTAGATTTTAGGAGCCCTCCTCGCATTGCGGGGAGGGCCTTTTTTTTGCCCAAAATGACATTTAACACCTTAATATATACTTCATTTTGGGGGGTGTATATGGGGTATTTTTAGTTGATCTAATACCACTTTTGATACCTCTATATTTATCTGTCCGCCCATTATTATTCTATAAATGGTCCTTTTGGGCATATTTTGGCTAAATACATTTTCTATTGGTAGTATTTTCTTTTTGTTATTTATACCCTAATTTGGGGTCTTGAATTCTTATTACTCAACTAAACAAAAACCTATGAAGAAGTTTTTACTGTTATGCTTCTCATTTGCTTTTGTACTCAGTGCATGGGCGCAAGAGCGAGTGGTTTCAGGTAAGATTACAGCCTCGGAAGATGGCTCGTCTTTACCTGGCGTGAACGTAGTTCTGAAAGGAACTACTAACGGTACGGTTACCGATGTAGACGGTAACTTCCGTTTGAATGTACCGTCAAGTGGCGGGACATTAGTGTTTTCAT
>JBFWZR010000123.1:0-11805 GCA_050185175.1 Cyclobacteriaceae bacterium | reverse complement strand
TCCACAACATCCACCAGGAGGATCCAACGCTGCTGGTGGAATATTCTCGTGAGATGAAACAGCTTATTATTTCTGGCCAAGGCGAAATGCATCTTAATGTTTGCAAATGGTATCACGATAACGTTTACAAGCTTCATACTGACTTTGTTACGCCAAGAATCTCCTACCGAGAAACGATACATAAGTCAGCTGAGTCCAACTACCGTCACAAAAAACAATCTGGTGGAGCGGGTCAATTTGCTGAAGTGTATATGAAAGTGGAAAACTATCAGGAAGCCATGCCAGAACCAACTGGCTTCAACATACGCGGAAAAGAAGAGATAGATCTTGATTGGGGCGGCAAACTTGTTTTCTACAACTGTATTGTTGGTGGAGTAATTGACGCCAGATTTATCCCATCGATTCTAAAAGGCGTGATGGAGAAAATGGAAGAAGGTCCTATCACAGGTTCATATGTAAGAGATGTGCGTGTGATGGTGTATGACGGCAAGATGCATCCAGTGGATTCAAATGACATTTCATTCAAGATAGCAGGGATGATGGCATTCAAGGATGCCTTTATGAAGGCCGAACCGCAGCTACTCGAACCTATCTACGATCTTGAAATTGTATTACCAGAAGAAATCATGGGCGAAGTAATGGGTGATCTGCAAACCCGAAGGTCAATCATCATGGGAATGGACACCCGAGGAAACTACCAGGTGATAAAGGCAAGAACACCGCTGGCAGAACTTGATCGCTACTCGACTTCTTTGAGGTCACTATCTCAGGGCAGGGCAAGCTTTACTCAGCGATTTGCTGAATTTGCTCCGGTGCCTTATGATATTCAGAAGAAGTTGGCCAACCAACTACAGGAAGCAGAGGCGGTTTAGGAGTTTGATAGGATAACCTTGGCGGCTGACATGAGGTCTGCCATCTCGAAGTCACCTTTGTTTTCTTCCTCCACCTCATCGCCAATTTGAATGGTGCGGATGCCAAGTTGTTTTGCTGGGATAAGGTCTCGCCCCCTATCGCCTACCATCCAGCTTTGCGCTGTGTCGATGTGAAATTTTGCTATCGCTTTCTCAAACAAAAGCGACCCAGGTTTTCTCGCCAAAGACGCTGTAACAGTGGGATGATAGGGACTGAAATAGAAATGATCGATGGCATTTTTACTTACCTCCTGAAAGTGATGGTGACATTCCCTCATCTCGTCTTCGGTATAAATTCCCTGCGCAATTCCGGATTGATTGGTGACTACCACCAGCAAATATCCTGCATCTTTTAGCAGCCAAAGCGCCTCGGGTACACCCGGCAGAATTTTAAAATGATCAAGTTTATATGAGTAATTGGGTCGATCTTCATTGAGCACACCGTCCCTATCGAGGAATACGCATTTGTTCATGTGCCAAAATTAGAATATTCTGTTGTGTGATTTTTCTCAAAAATACAGCTTGGTGATAAAAACCGATTTTGATTAGTTTTGAAGCTTATCTAATCCAAGGTTGAGCAACGCCATCGTCATTATCCCCACATACAATGAAAAAGAGAATATCGCTCTGATCATTGAAACGGTATTTGGTCTGCCAAAGGATTTTGACATTCTGATTGTGGATGATAATTCCCCGGATGGAACAGCCGACATCGTCAAAAACCTTCAGGATAATTTCAATCAATTTGAGGCAAGGTTGCACCTCTTACAGCGCGAGGGGAAACTAGGTCTCGGAACCGCCTATATCGAAGGGTTCAAATACGCCATAGATAAAGGATATCAATATATCCTTGAAATGGATGCTGATTTCTCTCACGATCCAAAGGACCTCGTTAACCTCTATCTGGAATGTTCGGAACGGGAATATGACTTGTGTGTAGGATCGAGGTATATCACCGGTGTAAACGTGGTAAACTGGCCAATCGGCCGGGTTCTCCTATCCTATTTTGCAAGCTCCTATGTTCGGTTCGTCACGCGCATGCCCATTCGCGATGCTACCGCAGGATTTGTGTGCTACTCCAAAAGAGTATTAGAGACAATTCCCCTGGATAAGGTGAAGTTCATTGGATACGCTTTCCAGATAGAAATGAAGTTTCTCACCTGGAAGTACGGATTCAAAATCAAAGAGATACCAATCATCTTTACCGAACGGGTCAGAGGTCAATCAAAACTTTCTGCCGGCATTTTTAAAGAAGCTTTCTTCGGTGTGATTCAAATGACGATCAGCAGTTGGTTTAAAAAATACCCCCGACCAACTAATCGAACTTAATTGCCTTGATCGGATTAATTCTTGCCACCAGGGCCGTGGGAAACATCAGCACAAACGCCACGACCGCAAACACCAGCAAATTTAAGAGAAGCACCATCGACCAGTCCCAGCTAATGGGCACAAAGCTCATATAATAATCGTGCGGATTGAGTTTCACAAGGCGAAATTCATACTGCAGATAGCAAAGCCCTAAACCAAATATGTTTCCATAGATAAGTCCCCGTGACACAAGGCTGATACCATTATAAATAAAGACGGATCGTATCAACCTATCCTTCGCACCCATCGCTTTGAGCGCTCCAATCATCTGAGTTCGCTCCATCACTAAAATCAACACCACCGAAATCATATTAACGCACACCACAATAAGTATGACGCCTAATAAAATTTTCACCTGCCGACTGATCAAGCCGAGCCATTCAAATACCTGTATGTATTTGTCGCTCACCTTTTCTATATAAAGATCATAGTCCATGTCTTCTCCTATAGTTTCATAAGCCTTGTCAATATCTTTTTGATCCTTGACAAAAATCTCGAGCCCCCCGGCAACGCTATCAACCCAATCATTAAGGCGGCCTATCAATCTAATATCACCGATGATCACGCGACTATCATAGTAATCCGAAAGATTAGTTTCATAAATTCCCACCACCTTCAGTCTTCTAAACCTTGGCGGGTTTTGAAAAAAATGCACAATGAGATCATCACCTACTTTGGCTTTAATCTTGTCGGCAATGACCCGACTAATTACCACCTCCTGCGCATAGCCAGAATCAGGCAAGTGAAGAAATTCCCCTTCCATCAAATTTTGTTTGAACGTATTCAGCCCAAAACTTTTGCCTATTCCTTTAAAGACAACGCCAAACACTTCATCATCTGACTTTATCAAACCTGCCTTATGAGCATACTCTTGCACATGGTCAATGTAACCATACTTGGGGTAGTCGTGGTACAGGTCAATGTTGTAGAAGAATGGCTGCTCTTCCAAAGAGTTGTTCATAGTAAAGCGTGTGACCAACAGATGTGAACTGAAGCTGTAGATTTTATTTTTTACAGTATTCTGAAAGCCTTCCATGATCAGAAAGGAAACGATCGCTGCGCCCAAACCAATCGCGATACTAGCCACGGCTATCTTGTGAGTTGTCGAAGAGAACCCGCCTTGCTGTCCAGTTCTTATTCTTTTCGATATGAAGTATCCAAGATTCAAGATTTATGGCGTAATTTTAGCTGTATCCAATGAGCAAATTAGTTATAAAATGAGCAGGATTTTTGGGTTGGCAGTCATTTTATCAGTCACATCTTTTTTAGCACAAGGTCAGGACGCCAAAAAAATAGTTCTCGGAGCAGAACAAATGGATATCATCACAGAAGCACTCCAAGGCAAGGCGATAGGTGTGATGGTGAATCAGTCCTCATTGATTGGCGACAAGCACCTCGTTGATGTTCTGATCGGTGAGGGCATCAACGTAAAAAAAATATTTGCACCTGAGCACGGAATCAGAGGGAAAGTGGAAGCGGGCGAAGAATTCAATGATGATGTCGATTCAAAAACAGGTTTACCCGTCATCTCGTTATACGGCAAAGCAAAAAAACCAACAAAAGAACAAATCGCTGATCTGGATATCATAGTGTTCGATATTCAGGATGTCGGTGTCCGATACTTCACCTATATCAGCTCACTCTATTATTTAATGGAGGCTTGTGGAGAGAATAACAAATCCGTGTTGGTTTTGGATCGACCCAATCCACACGGAGGCTATGTAGATGGGCCGATGCTCGAACCCCAGTTCGAATCGTTTGTTGGTTTAATTGCAATTCCAATCGTCCATGGAATGACTGTAGCCGAGCTTGCTCAAATGATGAACGGAGAAAAGTGGCTGAAAAATCAAGTGACTTGTAAACTCGATGTGGTTCCGATGAAAAATTATCAGAGGACTATGAGCTACACTCTTCCGGTGCGTCCATCGCCAAATCTACCTTCACAAAATGCAATACTTTGGTATCCCTCAATTTGCTTGTTCGAGGGTACAGCAATCAGTGTGGGCCGGGGAACAAAAACTCCGTTTGAAGTAATTGGCAGTCCTGAATTGAAGGATCAGTTCTCATTCAAGTTCACGCCTGTGAGTATGCCCGGCATGTCACTGCATCCTCCTTATGAAAACAGGGAGTGCTATGGCTTGGACCTTCGCACGATCAGTCCAGAGCCCGGATTGTCATTGAAATATCTTATCGACTTCTATAACAAGTACCCAAATAAGACCGACTTCTTCATCTCTTACTTCAATACCCTTGCAGGCACAGCAAAATTGAAAGAACAAATCGTCAGTGGCATGAGTGAAGAAGAAATAAAGTTGACTTGGCAACGTGATCTCAATGCTTTCAAAGCACGCAGAGCAAAATACCTTCTGTACGAATAAGAGTGACCATCGAACAATTAAAATAGCGTTTGCTGACTCTCACCCATTCTTTCTTAGATGACAAAAGCAGAAAAAGTTAAAGACATCCTTTCCATTTTGGATAAATATTATCCAAAGCCCGAAGTACCACTGCATCACAAAGACGCCTACACGCTGTTGATCTCTGTCCTGCTCTCGGCACAATGCACCGATGAGCGAGTGAATAAAACTACCCCCTCATTATTCAAACTTGCAGACAACCCTTACGACATGATGAAACTGTCGGTCGATGAAATTCGGGAGATCATCAAGCCGTGCGGACTATCACCAATGAAATCAAAAGGAATTGCAGGGCTGTCAAAAATCCTTGTTGAAAAATATAAAGGAGAAGTACCGGATACTTTTGAAGCTTTGGAAGAGCTACCTGCGGTTGGTCACAAAACTGCTTCGGTAGTAATGACACAATGGTTTGGTAAGCCGGCCTTTCCGGTAGATACCCACATTCATCGTCTCGCGCATCGCTGGGGACTCTCCAATGGGAAAAGCGTGGAGCAGACCGAAAAGGATTTAAAAAAACTGATCCCGGAAAAAAAATGGAGCAAAGCACACCTTCAGATCATTTATTTCGGCAGGGAATATTGTCCGGCACGTGGCCATCAATGGAAGGAGTGTCCCATTTGTAGTAAGTACATGCCCCGAAAGTTGCGTGACTAATCGGGTTTGCAGGTTTAGCTAAAGATTGGAACTTTGCGGCCAATGGCTAATGACCTGCGCATTATATTCATGGGCACACCTGATTTTGCGGTACCCAGTCTCGAAATACTTGTTGAGCAAGGATTTAATGTGGTGGCGGTAATTACTGCGCCCGACCGCCCACAAGGCAGAGGTCAAAAGTTGACAGCATCACCGGTAAAAGCATGCGCACTGAAACACAACCTGCCAGTCCTTCAGCCCACCAATCTGAAGTCTCCTGAGTTTATCGAGGAGTTAAAAAGCTACAAGGCAAATCTTCAAATCGTGGTGGCCTTCAGAATGTTGCCGGAGATCGTTTGGGCAATGCCCTCGCTAGGCACTTTCAATCTCCATGCTTCGTTGCTTCCGCAATATCGTGGTGCCGCTCCCATTAACTGGGCCATCATCAATGGAGAGAAAGAAACCGGTGTCACTACTTTTTTTCTCAAGCATGATATCGACACCGGAAATATTATTTTTCAAGAAAAGGAACGTATACTTCCAGAAGATACAGCCGGATCTCTCTATGAAAGACTGATGAGAAAAGGGGCTGCGTTGGTCCTTAAGACTGTTCGTGCAATTGCCGATGGAAATGTTGTAACCACTCCACAGGTCGAATCAAACAATATTCAACACGCTCCTAAAATTTTCAAGGAGACATGTAGGATTGACTGGCATCAGCCGCCACAACGAATTGTCAATTTCGTAAGAGGCCTAAGCCCTTACCCCGCAGCCTGGACGATTATCAACGATAAGACCTACAAGGTTTTTAAGGTGAGTCTCCTTTCCAAACAATCCTCGTCCGAAAATGAATTTATCACGGACAACAAAACTTATCTTTACATAAAAGCTTCAGATGGGTGGGTAAGTGCTGAAGAATTGCAACCTGAAGGAAAAAAGAGAATGAGTATTGGTGATTTTTTCAGAGGAAATCAGTTATAAGATGAAAATTTCTTTGATAGCTGCTTTATCGCAAAACAAAGTGATCGGCAAAAACAATGATCTCCCCTGGCGGCTTCCAGATGATATGAGGTATTTCATGGAAACTACTTCCGGTCATCACGTGATCATGGGCAGAAAAAATTTTGATTCCCTTCCTGAAAAATTCAAACCACTACCTAACAGAACTAATATCGTAGTCACCAGGCAAAGAGATTTCAAGGCTACAGGTTGCCAAATTGTTCACTCAATCGAGGAAGGCGTGGAAATCGGAAGAACTGCCGAAGAGCAAGAACTCTTTATTATTGGAGGAGCTGAAATTTACAAGGCTTCATTGCCAATCGCTGATCGCCTGTATCTGACGGAAATAGAAGCGATCATTGAAGGCGACACCTATTTCCCGGAAATCAATCCTTCCGTGTGGAGTGAGGTTTCACGAAAACGCCACGGGGTCGATCAAAAACACAAGCATGCATTCGATTTTGTAGTATACGACAGGAAAGAGTAGCCAGCTTTCTGTAAATTGCTCCAAACCAAAAATGAAATGGAAAGTCACAAAAGAGTACTGGGAATCTTGTACATCGTCTCCGGGGCTATGCTGATGTTATTCATGTTTCTGCTCAGCATGTTCGTTACCTCCATCCTTTCGATTATTTCATACGAACTGAATCCGCACGAGGCAGCGATACTGGATCTGGTCAGCAGTATCATTCAATTTCTACCAGCCATACTCATTATCTTCTTTTCCATACCATCAATCATTGCAGGTGCTGGCTTGCTCTATCAGCAAAAATGGGCACTAATACTCGCACTCATCCTCGGTTGTTTCAAACTATTTTCATTTCCCATAGGAACTGCATTGGGCATCTACACGATCTGGGTCTATTCTGAAGATACCAAACGATCCAATTCCAGCAACCAATGAGTTCTCTTCGTAACAGAGTAATCTGGCTCACCGGTGCATCATCGGGTATTGGTGAGGCGCTTACCTATGAGCTAGCGAAAAAGGGCGCGCGATTGATCATTTCAGCAAGGAGAAAGGAGGAACTTGAGAAAGTAAAAGGAAATTGTGATTCAGCCGCGCAAGCCAACATCAGAATACTTCCACTTGATTTGACGGTAACCTCTACACTAAGTCTCAGCGTGGAGGCCGCGGTACAAACCTTCGGGCACATTGACATCCTCATCAACAACGGAGGAATCAGTCAAAGAAGTTTTGCCAAAGACACATCACTTGAAGTAGACAGACGAATCATGGAGGTGAATTACTTTGGAGCAATCGCCCTGACAAAGTTTTTATTGCCATACTTCATCAAACAAAAAGGTGGTCACTTTGTAGTCGTCAGTTCACTCACTGGAAAATTCGGCACTCCATATCGGTCGGGCTATGCGGCCTCTAAACATGCACTGCATGGTTTTTATGATTCCCTACGCGCAGAGCTTTGGAAAGAAAATATCAAAGTAACGATAATCGCACCGGGTTTCATTCATACGCCTATCACGCTTTCTGCCCTTACAGGAGACGGAACTCCTTTGAATAAAATGGATGAAGCCCAATACCGGGGGAAACCGGTGAAGTGGTGTGCAAAAAAAATTGTGAAAGCAATCGAAAAAAGAAAAGACGAGGTCTATATCGGAGGAAGGGAAGTATTGGGTGTTTATGTAAAACGTTTCTTCCCTCGTTGGTTCAATCGTATTATCCGCACCGCAAAAGTCAGGTAGTAGGATCGTTATGCATGGCTTGAATAATTCATTGCTTATAAACACTATTTATTAAGGTGTAATCAATTAACCATGCCAATCTGGGTCGAATATCCTCTTTATGTAGTGGTAGGTGTTCTAACTGGTTTTTTGAATACTGTTGCTGGTGGAGGCTCATTAATCTCAATGCCTGTCCTCATCTTTCTTGGCTTGCCTGGCACCATCGCCAATGGCACCAGCCGCGTGGCCATCCTAACCCAAAATATTTTTGCAGTTGGTGGCTTTCATAGTAAAGGGGTAAAACTGCCTATACCATACGTTTACTACCTGTCAATTGTCTCGCTCGTTGGAGGATTGATCGGAGCGTGGTTAGCGACTGGCATTCCTGACGGCCTTTTCAATAGAATCCTGGCAGTGGTGATGATCGTTGTCGTTATTTCGATTGTAGCCAATCGATCTGCGGGTAAGAAATCTGGCGGGGAAAGATTATCAAGGCGAGAACAAACGATTGGCACAATTATGTTTTTCTTTCTCGGAATTTATGGAGGGTTCTTGCAGGCTGGAATCGGGTTTCTTGTAATTGCGTTGCTGAGTCATGTCAACAATTTTGATCTTGTCAAAATCAATTACATAAAAGTGTTTGCCGCGTTGCTATATACAGGCGCGGCAGTTGCCATCTTCGCTATTCAGGATAAAATAGTGTGGTCAATAGGGATTACTTTAGCACTCGGTCAGGGTGTTGGGGCCTGGTATGCAAGTCGTTGGTCTGTCGACAAAGGCGAAAAATGGATAAAGCGAATACTGGTGGTGTCAGTTGTCGCTATGGCTATCAAACTATGGTTCTTTTGAGTTGGCGTTCAATTCAAGAGGTCAAAAAGCTCTGATGCCCGATTTTCGTAGGCCGGCCAATCAACTTTCGTTTTTAATTGCTCTAGTGTGGCTGTGTAGTCTTCTCTGGCTTTAGCCGTCAAATTCCTGCTCAGTATGTAGGGCGTGACTCCTGTCTTGAATGCTGTGTGAACTTCAACCCCCTCATCTGCCAGCCTCTTTATCACAATAGCACCAACGTGATAGGGAATACGTTGAACTAATATCTGGCGTGCCAAAAGGGCGTCATGAGCCACAGTATCCAATTGAGTCTTGAAAGAATGGGTTGGATCAATATTTATAGTGGGGTAGACTGAATTCAACGCAGCAAAATGTTCAACATACCTCGCTGATCCTTCAATCATCTCCGTGATTAGCGTAAAGCTTTGCACCAGCGACTGAGATGAAGGGTCTATCTCCATTTGACGTTGTCGTATTGCCACATATGCCTCAAGAAAGTCACCATTCTTATCCATGTAGGCATTAGCTGAAATATCGGACAGTAAAAGATTAAGCGCGATTATTTCTTCGGTAAGTGGATACCCAAAGAAATCTTGCTTCCATTCACTTATGTCCCACTTTTCGTATTCCAATTGGAATAAGTGAAACATTTCGTGGACAGTGAATAATGCGACATTATTATTGTCAAAATCTTTAAAATCCAAATATGCGTTCTTGGGTTGAAATCCGTGATTGGCGTAGAAGTAAGTGACTCCTTCCAGTAAAAGGTCAAATGAGAATAATCTATTGTCGATTCCCAATTCTTTCACTTTATCTACCAAAATATCATTTCGATAGACCGGCAAATTATTGAAAGTGCCATCTACCAGTAAACTCCCTTCCGGAATATTAGCAGGAGGATTCAGGATATAACCAACTTGTTGACCAATTATCGGATCATTGAATACTATATAAATTGGTAAGATATGCGGAAGTCCGTACCCCGGCCAGATGTTCTCTGCCTCATCGGATATATGATCCAGTTTCGTGATTACCTCTTTCTCTAACTCGCTGTTGAACCGAACTATTTCCTGGCTATCGTCAGAACCACACCCTGCAAGGAAAATTACTATCCCAACAAGACAGGACAAATGCAGCAGGGAATGAGACGTGGCTATTGACAGGCGATGAACAAAAAGTTGTTGCGCACTTACCATTAGGAAAAATACGCGAGTCAACTTTATTTGTCACTCCCTCATTTCACGTGAAATTCTCCTCCAGTGTTTTCAACAAGGGGAATTGGTGTGACCTGCGGTTAATTCGAGGACTTTCTTTTGAAATGAAAATTAAATACCGGAAGTAATCTCAAACCTCTTGGGTTATCTTTCACGTAGTTTAGCAACCCAAGCTGAAACCCCTTCTGTTTCGCTGCGTAGTTGAACACACCTATTGAAATTCCTTTTTGGGTACCCTTTACATGATTAAAAGCACTAATCGCCACTCCGTTCATTTCACCACTATCCTCTTCTTCGTTCACCACTTTTTCACCTGCTTGAAAATAAGCTGGTGCTATAATCAACGCCTTGGTATTTTTTGCACCTACCGCCCCGGCCACGGCTATCCCCTTTATCATTGGCGCACCGACTCCTACTATCGCAGCGCTCAGTCCGTTAAGCTCTTCACCCGCACCAACAGCTACGCCCGCAATGGCAATGCCTTTCACCGACCCGCCCGCGCCAACACCAACTCCACCAAAGGCAAATCCATTGACATCCTCCCCTGCCCCTACACCAATACCACCAACTGTTATTCCTGTTAAGTTTTCACCAGCACCAACACCAGCACCACCCATCGAAATGCCACGCAGATCTCCTCCTGATCCAACACCGAGTAGGCTGGCACTTAATCCGGTTACATCACTTCCGGCACCTACACCGAGACCTCCGATATTCACACCTGACAGTTCCTCTCCAGCGCCAACCCCAAGACCTCCGAAATTTATTCCTCGCACCGATCCTCCGGCACCCGTTCCAAGCCCTCCAATGTTTATACCATTCAAACTTTCCGATGCACCCGTTCCGAGAACACCAACATTAATTCCGTTTTTGACAGCAGTGCCAAACGCCAACGGAACACCAAGTGAAACTCCATTTACCGTACCCGTATTATCCAACTCTCCTCTGGTCTTCCAGATCGTAACATTCACGCCAGTAATCTTCTCAACGTCCTTGTCGCGAAAGTTGAACCGCAATCCGCTGAATACCGGAAGGTTTCCAAAACCGATACCTCCTTTTTTTGAAGGAACACCCACGCCTTGAGCAAGGCAAATATTGACTGAAACAAGAAAGGCAAGGAAAAATCTAAGCATAGCTCTTCATTTTAATGATTGATCAATAGACTGGCAGCTCCTGTCAATGGTTGCATGGAGAATCAAAAAAAGAAGATCGTCTATAGAATAAATGGTGATAAAAGGAGTACGGGTGTGTGATAATAGTTACAAACTCCACGATTTCGTATCGCTACTTTTGCATCTCAAAAAATTGGTGTTAAACCTCTACATTGGTTAGTCACCAGGAGTAGAAGCGAAAATTATAAAATGGAATTAGTCGGCTTTATAGCATCAATCGTAATGGGACTCTCATTGGGACTAATCGGTGGCGGTGGCTCAATTTTGACGGTGCCAATTCTCGTATATCTCTTTGACATTGATCCGGTATTATCAACAGCCTATTCATTATTTGTTGTTGGGCTTACCAGTCTGATCGGATCGGTAAGTCACTTCAAAACAGGAAACGTGCACCTTAGAACTGCCGTGGTGTTTGGCATACCTTCTATTATCTCAGTTTACTCTGTGAGAAAATTCGTGGTTCCCGTCATACCTGACCCTGTGTTCTCTCTGATGTCATTCAGCGTGAGCAAATCATTATTTGTAATGGTGTTGTTTGCCGTGCTCATGTTGCTGGCCTCAATATCAATGATTAGATCGGAAG
>JBFWZR010000122.1:0-11862 GCA_050185175.1 Cyclobacteriaceae bacterium | reverse complement strand
TGTTTTGTTATTTTGTGTTGAGAAAGTTTTTTTTTGATATGTCCTTGAAAGCAGGAATCTTTTTCCAGAACTCATCTTTGATAAAATGACGATGCTGCAAAGCATCAGCAGAAACCACGTCTTTGTTCGGATCTGGAATGTCTATTTCAGCCAGCGCCCCGAGGTGTTTGGCTTCGGCTATTTTTGGTGGCAAATCGGCTACTTTATTCGCCTCTTGAATAAGCGAAATCTCATCGGTAGAATAATTCATTACTGATAGGGATTCTTGAAAAGAAATATTGAAAAATAGAGATATGTTCTATAGAACACATTGCAAACATAGGGCAAAAAATGGCCAAATTCAAGGAATTTCGCCATTATTTGCCCTCAGGACTCACCCAAGGGCTCTATCGGCTCATTTATGGTAATTACAGGTGCAGCATCGATCTTTTCGATCTCCATAGCCTGTACAATGATACTTAGTGCATCCTTTACTTTCTGCTGCGTTGCAATGGGCAAGGACTTGATCTTTTTTGCCAATTGATCGTGAAGAATATCGGGCGACTTCTCCACAATGGTACTCCCATCCTGGGTAATTCCTATGTAAGTCACTCTCTTGTCCCCAATTTTTGGCAAACGCTTCAACAAATTCTTTCTCTCCAATCGATTAATGATTCCGGTAACTGTGCTCGAATTGAGGCTAAGTAGCTTCATCAGTTCACTGTGCGTTGCCACCTTACCCTCTGCCCTATTAATATGACCAAGACACAAGAGCTGTGGTATACTAATGCCAAAATCCCGTTGCACCCGTTTGGATTCCAGGTTGATAGACCGCACTATCTTCCGTATGTCAATTAAAATATCGAGTGTTTCCATGGACTTGGGGATGTTACCTACCCTTTACATCCCAGGTTGCCAGTAGTTTGGTGTTCGGGTCCAACTCAACACGGGTTGGCTTATCAGCAACATTGAATTCAAACTTCTCGCTTGTGTTGGTAACATCAACCTTTTCAATTTTTGGTTCTGTGCCTTCACCACTATGAATGGCCACTTCAAGTGGAAACGAGAATTGATAGTTCTTCTGTGCCTGCGTTAGCAACAGCATTACCTTCTTTTTCTTTGCATCATATTTCCAATTTCCCTTTAGTTCAATATTGCCTCCCTGGTATAACCACTGCTTAAAAAACTCATCCAGCCCCACTCCTGAGGCTGTCTCCATCTCGCGAATGAAATCTGAAGTGAACGCATTACTGTTGAAATATTTCTGATAGTAACTCTGAATTCCTTTCTGAAATGCCTGATCACCTATCTTTTGTCTCAACATGTGAAGTATCCATGCTCCCTTCTGGTAAGTCTGGATGGTGGTGACTTTGCTCATGTCGCTCAGGTTATCATGAACGATGCGGTAGTCAGGGTTATTCTTATAGAAATCGTACACCTTATTCCGTGAATCTTTCATCGTAGCGATGAACTTTTCTTTTCCATAAGCATGCTCAATAAACATTGAAGTAAAGTAAGTAGCGAAACCTTCGCTGAGCCACACATCGTCCCAATCGTATTCAGTCACTGCATTTCCAAACCATTGATGAGCCACTTCGTGGATGATCACATTCTGCCATCGTTCAGTCCTTTCGCCCGTTACCGATCGTGCGTCATAAAAAATGGCAGTGGCCGCCTCCATTCCTCCCCCCACACTGTTTGATTGAACATTGGCAAGTTTTTCGTATGCATAGGGACCGACATATTCAGTATAGAATTGCATCGCGTCTTTCGTGGGTACAGCGAAATCATAGAATCCCGCATCACGATCCTGATGATATACCCATGTCTGAATTGACTTGCCCTGAAAATCATCGACATATTGAACAGCAAACTTTGCCACACCCAAGACATAAAGCCAGGTTGCAATCGGTACCGACTGCTTCCAGTGTGTGAGTTTCATGCCGTTATCTAAAACGCTTTCTTCTGCAAGCAGCCCATTCGAAATTACCTGATAGTGAGCGGGTGCTGTAATCGCCATCTCGCTGGTGGCCTTATCATAGGGATGATCAACAGTAGGCAGCCAATTCCTTGCTTTGTTTGGCCAGTTGTCACTAAAGAATGTTCTCTCGTTGTATTTATTTGGTCCGATCTTCAATCCTGTAGCAGGTACACCTTTGTATCGAACTTCTATCGTAGTTGTGGCATTGAGTTCTGGCGTAGGACTTAGTGTTACCCACAGCACATCATTTTCGTGTTTAAAACTGAGTGAACGCCCACTTTCAAAAACACCTTCCACTTCCATACCCTTACCTTCCAGGTCCGCTGACTTGTTTACCAAATCAAGGCGCAACTGAGTGACACCCTCTTTTTTACAAATGAAGTGGATTCGGGTCAAACCTCTGATGATATCATCCTGATCAGACAGCGTCAAGGAAAACGCATAGTGCATGATGTCAATGTTGGGATTCTTCGGATAACTATCGGTTGCATTAGATTGAATCCCCGGAATCATTAACAACAAGATGAAAGCAGCTCTTTTCATGGTACTGGTTTAAGAATGATAATAGTAGTAAAGGCAGTCAAATTGAACAACTCAATTGTTACAAACCCGCCACATAGCACTCTGGTAATTTAGAACACTCCCCTGCTTATTGTCCACTTTCTCCTTACCTTTGCGCCTTATTTTACATCAGCTATGATCGCGGCAAACAACTTATCGCTTCAATTCGGGAAAAGGGTCCTTTTTGACCAGGTAAACATCAAATTTACGGCTGGCAACTGCTATGGCGTAATTGGTGCCAACGGAGCCGGGAAGTCCACTTTTTTGAAGATCCTTTCCGGAGATATTGACCCCAACTCTGGTCATGTCGCGATTGATCCGGGAAAAAGGATGGCTGTGCTAAAACAGAATCACTTTGAATTTGATGAGTTTTCTGTGCTGGATACCGTCATCATGGGCCACTCTCGTCTCTGGAAAATAATGAAGGAGAAAGACGCGATCTACGAGAAACCAGATTTCTCAGAAGCAGATGGTGTAAAGGCTTCGGAACTTGAAGCAGAGTTTGCAGAAATGGATGGATGGAATGCCCAGTCTGATGCCGCGGCACTTCTAAGTGGACTTGGTATCGAAGAGGCTGTTCATTACAACCTAATGAAAGAGCTTAGTGGAAATCAAAAAGTACGCGTGTTGCTGGCGCAAGCCATCTTTGGAAATCCAGACATTCTCATACTGGACGAACCTACCAACGACCTCGACATTCATACTGTAAGTTGGCTGGAAGATTTTCTGCTTGAATTTAAAAACACAGTGATTGTTGTATCTCACGATCGCCACTTTTTGGATACAGTGTGTACGCACATTGTCGACATCGATTTCAAAGCCGTAAAACTTTATACTGGTAACTACTCATTCTGGTATGAATCGAGTCAGTTGGCACTAACGCAGCGCTCAAGTGCTAACAAAAAGGCGGAGGAAAAGAAAAAGGAACTTCAGGAGTTCATTGCACGCTTTAGTGCCAATGCTTCAAAGTCGAGACAAGCAACCAGCAGAAGGAAGTTATTGGAGAAAATCAACATTGATGAAATCCAGCCTTCAAACAGACGATATCCTGCCATTATATTCCAACAAAAGCGAACTGCCGGTGATCAGATTTTGCAAGTTGAAGGACTGTCAGCAACTGTGGAAGGACGATCACTTTTTAAGAATCTAGACTTCTACGTAAACAAAGGAGATAAGATTGCTGTACTTAGCAAAGACAGTCTTGCGATCACAACACTCTTCAAAATCCTGGCTGGTGAATTGAAACCCGATAGTGGTAGCTTCAAATTCGGGCAAACCATTACCCCCGCTTACCTCCCCAATGACAATGAAAAGTACTTCCAGTCAGATGATAATTTGATTGACTGGTTGAGACAATACTCTGCGGAAGAGAAAGACGAAGTTTACATCCGCGGGTTCCTCGGTAAAATGCTTTTCTCTGGAGAGGAAGTATTCAAGAAATGTAATGTCCTGTCTGGAGGTGAGAAGGTGCGTTGCATGGTTTCACGGATGATGCTACAGGGTGCGAATCTTCTGATCCTGGATGAACCGACCAACCACCTTGATCTGGAATCTATTCAGGCCTTCAACAATGCGCTTCAGGATTTCCCTGGAACGGTGTTGTTCACATCACATGATCACACTTTTACAGAGACTATTGCCAATCGTATTATAGAGCTGACTCCAAATGGTAATATGGACAAGCTGATGACTTACGATGAGTATATTTCAAACGAAAAGGTGACTGAGCAGAAAGAAGCGCTGTACGCGTGATCTATTTTGGGGTGTTAGCTCAGCTGGTCCTGACGAAGCTTTGCTTGTCAGTATGCTGACCACAGCGCCTGCCTGCAGGACAGGCAAGTCAGCATTTAGGAGACTTTTAGGAGGTTAGCTCAGTTGGTTTAGAGCATCGCCTTGACAGGGCGGGGGTCACCGGTTCGAGTCCGGTACCTCCTACTCGGCAATATGAGGCGCTTGCTTGACGGGCAAGAGGTCACTGGTTCGAATCCAGTACATCCCACCACTGCCATCTCAGACTATTCCACTTCTTTCACTCCAGAAACATGGGAGCTTATCGCCTTCCAAATGCCATCTCGCTTCACAAGCACGTTGCTTGATTGATACACAGTCTCAATTGAATCGGACCAAATATGCCCAGTACCACAGACCATGGCAGTACCGTTGTCTAACACGTCTAGCCTTTTGATCTCATAGTAGAAAGTATCATTGACCATAGCGTTGTGTCTTATCCATTCCAGCTCTCCTTCTTTGTTCGACCACACCCCTCCGTCATCGATCATTTGAAAGTCATCACCAAGAATACGATCGAGGAGCACGGTGTCCTGCTCACGATAAGCCTTCGCCCACTCCACCTCTTTCAGGTAACGAAGCAATTCGATGTCCTGATCGGATACCACATTTTGCTTTCCATCCTCGCGCGGAAGACAGGCTTGAACGATCACCGTAAGCGCCAACAGGTAGATTGTTATCTTCATATCAAGTAAATATCTCCCTTAGGGTACGAGTATCTAATTCTTTGGGCTATCTCCTTAATCAATATTTATGCGAATACGCACATTTTCTATACCAAACGATAAAGCAATAAGGATCATTGACGAGCTTAAAGGCAAATCAGGGCAGCTTATTTAGACTGCAAGATCATCAACTAATAGCTTCTTCACTTCCTTGTCTTTTCGATGAAGCAAAGCGAAGCCGAAAGTAAGCACTCCTACCCGTCCGATGAACATGAGTATGATGATCAACAGCTTCCCGAAAGGCGTGAGGTCAGCTGTTATGCCCGTACTAAGGCCAACCGTTCCCAGGGCGGAAGCCACTTCAAACAATATCCGGTCGAAAGAAAAATTTTCACTCATTGATAGAAGAAATGTAAACAGGAAAATGAGAGAAGTGTATAGCATAAAAGTAGATGTCGCAACGTAAAGTCTTTCAAAAGGAATAACCCTGTGCATAAAAGTAATCTTACGCTGACCGAACACTCGGCTCTTCAATACAGAGATCATGGCAGTAAGAGTGGTAATCTTCATACCGCCCGCAGTACCTGATGGAGAAGCTCCAACGTACATGAGAAAGACAACGAGCAAAAGGGTGGGCAGCGACAGCGAATTCATAGATATGGTATTGAACCCAACTGTGGTCATGGCTGTCATTGCCTGAAAAAACGATTTCATCATGGCATGATTTCCTTCCCATACATGTGGTTCTGTTCCATAAATCAAGCAGGTCCCAAAAGCTAAAAGAATTACGAATCCATAAAACACGATTTTTGTAGTAAATGATATCTCCTTTGATTTCCCTCTCAATCGGTACCACAAGTCGGTTATCACGATAAAGCCAAGGGATCCAGCGATCGCCAGTACAGACACAACAACATTGATCAATGTGTTATCCTGATAGCCCTCAAAGCTGTCGTTGAAAAGTGCAAACCCGGCTGTGCAGAAGGCTGACACGCTATGAAACACGGCAAACCAGACCGCCTGAAAGAAGTCCATCCCCTGGCGGGTAAAGGCAATAAAGAACCCAATGGCGCCCAGGAATTCCATTATGAGTGTAAAAACAATGACACTCTTAATAAAATCAGTGGTCTGTATGGTATTGGGTAACGTGAACTCTGCCCCGATCACCTTGGTGTGCCAGCGTGTGATTCTATTCGTTGTGAATAACAAATAGTAGGTAGTCAATGTCATGTATCCAATGCCTCCAAACTGGAACAACGACATGACGATAAACTGGCCAAAGAAATTATATGAATCAAAAACGCTGACGGTCACTAAACCGGTAGTCGATATAGCAGAGGTGGAGATAAATAAATTATCGAGCAAGCCTACACTACCCTTGTGGAAGAGTGGTATCGACAGTAAGCAAAAGCCAAGAACTGTATAAATAAAAAATCCCCAAACAAGATTCATCTGGGGTGACTTACCTACCCGAAACTTTCGGTACCAGTAGGTAAATTTTTCATAAAAATTCTTTTTCATTCAATTACTGCAGTAATGAACTAAACAGTTCATCAACACAGATAAAAATGCGCGTCAAAGGTATCTTCTATACAGGCACCCGCAGCAAAATAGTGTTGAATGGTGAACTAAGGATTTTATCAGCATAAAGCATCTCTTGATGGTCAATCAAGTTGAGGTCAACCTTTCTTATCCCGGTTCATATAAAAACTCAATGCACCAGATGGACACTTATTGATTTGAGCTTTCAGTTCCTCAGTCGTTGCGTTTTCTGGTTTGATCCACGGCTGATCCTTAGGGTGATAAACATTGGGAAGTGTTTTTACACAAATTCCGGAATGCTGACATTTTGATGCTTGCCACACCACGGTAAGCTCTCCATTGGAATATTCTCTCTTGCTCATAGTTAAAGATAATAAATTATGGTCATTGTGCCAGCATGCTACTGATTACGATTGGTCTTTACAAATTCAACAAAGCCAGCAAGATATCCCTGAATACATTCACAAGGAGTGGGACCTCCATTCCAAATACCCTCGCATTCAGTGTCGATCAATTCTGGCCTATTATTCTTCACCCAATCCTTTGCTTCATAGTACATGTCTGGATCGTTGGACGAAGTATCGACTGATCGTATTTGTCTATCAACCACTACAATATGGAAAGTATCAGTAACATTGAAATCAATCTGAAGCGCACTCATTAGATCATCTTTTACCGTCACCGGTACCAGTGCAAGTGAATCTGACTTGTGAATGATCTCTCCTCTTTTCAGCACTTCGTAGTGTCCACACTCCGCCCACTTCTGATAGTATAATAAGTTGGGTTGTGAGTCCTTTGCAGCCGTCAAAATACTTTCAAGCGAATCGTTACTAAAAGAATAGAACGCATCCACGAATTGATTTGCTAGTAGTTCTTTAGCAGACCTTGTGTTAGATTGGTCGGAAGCTGAAGGCCCACAGCCACCAATCACTAATAGTATACACCAACACCAACCTTTCATTGACTCATTATTTATCTTTAATCTCCTCGTTGAATGCCAACGCCTGCTTCACCCAAAAGTCAAGATCCTTATCGGCATCAAAGCCCTCCGGATACACAAACAAAAACCCTTTCATCGACTTTCCTGTAAAATCCATCTCTCTTGCCCCTTTCTTCTTCAGCAGTTTCTCATAGGCTTCCTTCCCTACTCTCAACATCATTCTGTCTTTTCCTGACTTCTTATCCTTGTCTACACCGATGCACATTTTATCATTCACCATAAAGAGCCACCCACCCATCATCTTCTTGCCCTCAATCTTCTTTTTTGGAAGACGTTGGCGGATACGCTCAACTAAATATTCATCAAAAGCCATTGGCCCACCCTATTGTCAAAATGATTACTGCAATAAATACAAAATTGGTCCGGCACACTCTTCAGTTGCTGAACATACAACTTGATCATTTACCGTAACAATTGATTGACTATATAGTGTACAGCAATCATTATTCAAAATTTTTCCATTGTCGACAATAGCAGCCTCTATATCCAGAACATACTTATCCGCGAGGTTGAGTCTGTAACTGGCTCCTTTACACATTATTACTTCGCAAATGTTATTTCTGACGATCACTTCTATTGGTATTGGGTATTTATTGTCAAATGACTCAACCGTGACACGCTGCTGAGGTATGATACCAGCTTCGAACACATTCCTTCCGTCCTTCATAAAATTGAAAGGCACATAAACACAATCGGCAGGGCAAATTGCGTCACGACAACCGCGATCACACTCACTAAATAAAAGAAGGCAAAATAAAAACAGAGAGTAGCTCACACTACGACACATAAATTAGACTAATCCTAAAAATAGCTAATTCCCAAATAACGTACGAATTTTTAATAAATACTACCTCGGGTAGTTTGGGTGTGCCTTGATCTCTGCAATCTGTCTGAGGTGACGAAAGGTATGCCCATAAATCATCATATACTGCTGATGAATATTAGCTCCAAAATGAATGTAGTGTACCCGAAGGTTTTTGGTTTCCGTTTTCAAATAATCAATCGATTCATTCCTCATTTTAAGAAACCATGTTACGTTATCTTCTCCATCATTGTTACCCAACGGCACGCTGTAGGTGAATGGTTTTGTATAATCCGTTGTAACGTTCTTCTTCTCACTTTTCGGGCCGTTTGCAAATAGTTCATCATCCTGGTATTGTGTGAAGTCCGGAAAGGGTCCGATCTGAAGCGCCACCGAAATCTCATTCATATGAATTAACTCCCATAGACAAAGATGTTCTAGGTTTTGATTGATGCTCCATCGATCAAGGCTCTCCTTGAAGTTCCATTGAGCAGGTGTGAGATCTTTGGTTGCGTCCAACAGCTCATCACGTGCGCGTGTAAGGTTGTCCAAAAGGAATTGCCTGTCAGCCTCACTCCAAGCTGGATTGACAGGCTTAGGGTCCGAGCTTTGTCCAACTACAAAGTTGGTGGCAGTAATAAGTAACAGCAACAAAAAAGGAGTTTTCATAATGGGAGCATATGGGAACTCCTAAGTTAGGTAAATCTTCATTACCAAATAGTCACCTGTTACTCAATCGTCTTTGAGGGTAATCACCGGATTCAACCAGGCCAACTTAAGTGCCTGATAACTGATGGTGAGTACGACTAGTAAAAGTGTAATTAAGGCAGACATTACGAATGCGTTGGCACCTATTTCGATGCTATAGGCAAAACCATTCAGCCACTGCTGCACCAGATAGTAAGTCAGAGGAATGGCCGTCAAAAATGATATTACAATAAGGGTGACAAACGTTTTAGAAAATTGAAGCACGATATGCGACAAGGAAGCACCCAATACTTTACGAACGCCCATCTCCTTTAGTCGTTGATTCAACATGTAAGTGGCCAGTCCAAACAACCCGATACATGACATCACAATCGCCACAGCGGTGAAGATGTCAAACAGTTTGCCAGTAGCGATGTCGGCTTTGTAAAAGGACATTAAACTGTCATCAAGAAAATTCAAAGACAAATCCTGACTTGTATGGGTCTTCCACACTCGTTCTACTCCTTCCAAAGTTTCTTGCAAATTGTCACCCCGGAATCGAAATGCTACAGTAGCAGGCGTATAATCTATTGTGGGTGCATTGGCAATGGCTAATGGAGAGATTGAATTATGAAGTGATTGAAAATGGTAATCTCTGACTACACCTACAACAGTATAGGGCGTTCCATCACCCGTGTCATAAATAATTTTTTTACCAATCGTTGGTCCTTCCCCCATCAACCGGGCCATCGACTCATTGACAATTAGCGACAGTGAGTCATTAAACTCCTCTTTAAAGGCCCTTCCTTCCACGATCTCAAAATCCATAAGGTCAAAAAAGTAGTCGTCAAAGTTGGCGTTGTTAACCCGAATATCTGCGACATCAGGATTGTCCGCTACTGACACAACGGAGCTGCCGATAAACTCACCCGGCATACCGAAGTTACCGGCCACTTCCTCAACACCGCCTGCGCTAAGCAGGTCATTGCGCAGTGCTTCCCAACTGGTATCAAACAGTTGTGTTACTCGCACGAAGCTCACATTCGACTTTTGAAATCCGAGATCCTTTGAACTGAAGAAGTCCATTTGCTCATGCACTAGTATAGCCCCGGATATCATAGTAATGGAAATGAAAAATTGCAAGCCTATCAATCCATTGCGAACTACCATTCCCTTTTTGCTTGATTGAAACTTCCCTTTCAGCACAGCGGCAGGGCGTAGTCCGCTGATAACTGAAGCTGGATACAGTCCAGCCATCACACCCACAACCAATACAAATGCTACAATGGCTGCAATCATCCATGCACTCAGGAAAGCACTAAGTGATAATGACAATCCAAGTAGGGTGTTAAACGTTGGCAGAATGATCCACACTATCCCCATTGCGACAATAGCACTTACAACGGTTACGATAATTGATTCTGAAAGAAACTGGCCGATCAACGCAGATCGAAGCGAGCCCATCACTTTTCTGATTCCTACCTCCTTTGCTCTATCAGTAGCACGCGCAGTTGACAGGTTTACAAAATTGATAGTCGATATGATCAACACGATGACGGCAACCAGCGCAAGCATATATACATACTTTATCTCGCTGTTGGGCTCCAATTCCACGGCAAGGTTCGATCGCAGGTGGATGTCCTGTAGCGGTTGAAGAAAATAGTTGAAGGCATGACCCTCCTTCTGGTAGTTGGCTCCCAAGTCTCCCGCAATGCTACCTTTGCCAAATTTCTCAACAAGGTCGGGCAACTGGTTTTCAAAGTTGGCAACGTCTGTTCCCTTTTTCAACTTCACGTAAGTAAACACCCAATAAGTAGTCCAACTGTTATTCTCAGTGGCGCTCTCCACCTGCGGTACCTGGTGAATGGATCCCAGCAGATCGAACTTCATGTGAGTGCTTGCGGGTAAATCTTTGACCACACCGGTAACCACCAATTCAGTTGTATCTACTTTAAATGTTTTATTCAATGCGTCAGTCGTATTAAAATATTTACGGGCTGTGGATTCTGTAATCACTACGTTGGCCGGCTCCGCAAGTGCCGTCTCGGGATTACCCTGAATGAATTCATGAGAGAACACTGAGAAGAAATTTTCGTCAGCGAATCGGAACAAAGTCTCGTTATAGGTTACATCCCCGATTGTGACCGGCACATCGTTACCAAAAAATAACCGGTGAAACCTTGTCGCAGATTCTACCTGTTCAAAATGATCCTGAAGGGCAGATGCCATGGGTGCTGGTGACGATCCGAAGAGCATCGTTCTGTCGGGATATACTCGCTCCAGCGCCACCCTATAAATTCTATCTCCGTCAGCAATATGTTTGTCAAACGACAACTCAAACATCAGGTACAGCGCAATCAGCAGTACGCTGCTAATACCCACGGCAAGTCCAAAAATATTAACACCAGAATAGACGCGGGACTTCACGAGGTTCCGATAGGCAATGCGAATGTAACTAGAGAGCATAGCAACGTTGGTTTTTGGAAATTCGGCAACTGTAGGCGATCACTAAATTAAGAAATATCCAGTCGCGCAACTGCTACCAATTCCTCTCACATACGATTAAAGCATTAATTGGATTGTGTGATCAAATTTGTAAGGGATTTGTCATCCCAAGAACTCCTGCACAATACTTCTGGTATTTTACCAAGCCAATGGATTTAGTTCTTTTCAGGTAGTTTCTCTTCAGGATCATACAAAGCCCCCAAACCTCGTGCATAGTCTTCAATGGTATCGATAAGACCAACTTCTTTCCTCCGGGCATTTACATTCTCAACTTCTTCGATCGGCCAAATCACCAACTCATTGTTTGCCCTTACGCTGGTAGACGCTTGTGTGCCATATACCTGCCTTTTGC
>JBFWZR010000121.1:0-11950 GCA_050185175.1 Cyclobacteriaceae bacterium | reverse complement strand
GAACTTAAGCGAGCCCCAGCTTTGTTGGGTGAAGTTGACTTAATCAAACAAATTCAGAACCTGCCGGGTGTGACTACTACTGGCGAAGCATCGTCTGGTTTTAACGTAAGAGGTGGTGGTGTCGATCAAAACTTAATATTGTATGATGGTCTTCCCGTTTTCAACAGTTCACATGCATTTGGGTTTTTCTCGGCATTCAACTCAGAGGCGATCCGCGATGTGACCTTTTATAGAGGGGGTATTCCAGCGGAGTATGGAGGTGGAGTATCATCAGCCTTGGTAATAAGATCAAAGGAAGGAGATTATACGAAGTGGGGCGGGGCAGGTGGTATTGGTCTGCTTTCAAGTAACCTCCAGGTGAATGGCCCTATAAAAAAAGACAAAACAAGTGTGATAGC
Source organism: Cyclobacteriaceae bacterium (assembly GCA_050185175.1). Taxonomy (GTDB): domain Bacteria; phylum Bacteroidota; class Bacteroidia; order Cytophagales; family Cyclobacteriaceae; genus ELB16-189. The sequence goes on along the minus strand of JBFWZR010000121.1, from coordinate 11,552 downwards.
CTCTCTTCGCAGTACGTACTCCGACTGGCTAATCAATACGGTAAGAACAAATTATGTTGATCTCAGGAACAGCACGGTGCGTTTCTACGATGGTGCGTTTAAGGTCGCGCATCGTTTTAGTGATAACACCAAGCTGACTTTTTCAGGCTATGCGAGTCGTGATCAGTTCAGACTACAAGGAGATACTACTTACAGTTGGCAGAACAGGCTTGCGGCCGTAAGACTCGATCATTCATTCAGTCCAAGAGTATCTTCATCTATTATGGCCGGTTATGGATCTTACGGTTATGATGTGGAAGACCGCGATCCTCAAACCGGATTTAATCTCTCTTACCAAATTACCTATCCAACTTTGAAGGCTGATTTCAACATTCAAATGAATCCGCACAAAATAAATTTTGGAGTTCAAAGTCATTACTATCAGTTTGATCCAGGCAGGCTTGATCCGATTTCCGCGGAGTCAAATGTGAGACCGATTAAAATTCAGGATCAAACATCCCTTGAGACGAGCTTTTACGTGGGAGATCAGTACACGATAAGTGATCGGGTTTATCTTGAAGCAGGGGTTCGGTTTTCAACGTTCCGATCGATGGGCCCTCGCGATGTTTATGTGTACGCTCCGAATGCTCCCTTGGAGACACTTAATATAACAGATACCATAAGTTACAAATCTGGCGAAACTATTAGCAGCCAATTTGGTCTGGAGCCACGCGCATCGTTCCGGTATACAATCAATGACCAAACTTCGATCAAGGCTGGATACAATCGCATTTATCAATATCTCCATCTTGTGACTAATACCGCAGCGGTAACGCCAATTGACATTTGGCAGCCGAGTGGCACTTATTTTAAACCACAGTTTGCAGACCAGATTTCGGTTGGATATTTCAAAACCTTGAAAGAGAAAATGTATGAGTTCTTCATCGAAGGATATTACAAGCAGATTCAAAATGTTTTAGATTTCAAGGATGGGGCACAATTGATTTTGAATGAACAAATAGAAACCGACCTACTTCAAGGAAAGGGCCGTGCATATGGTGTGGAGACACAAATCAGCAAGCAGCTTGGAAGACTTACCGGTTCGTTTGCCTACACCTACTCGCGATCGCTAAGGACGATCAACGGTTCTACTTCCCAAGAAATGATAAACAACGGAGTTGAGTATGCTTCAAATTATGATCAACCACATATTATAAACCTCAATTGGAAGTATGCGATTTCAAAACGTTATTTCTTCACTGGCGGCTTCACTTACCGGCAAGGTCGTCCGGTCACATTACCTGTTTCTGCATTTGTGATTGACAACATTCCTGTGTCAAATTTCTCCGAGCGAAATCAGTTTCGGATCCCGGATTATCATAGACTTGATATTGCGTTGGTCGTTGAGGGGAATCACAGACGCAAGAAGTTTTGGGATGGAACATGGACTTTCTCATTCTATAACCTTTATGCAAGAAAGAATGCATACTCCGTGTTCTTCAGAGAGGTGGAGATTCCTTTTGTAAATCAAACGGTCTCGCGGCCCTATCAGTTGGCAATTATTGGGACTGTGTTGCCTTCAATTACATATAGCTTTAAGTTTTAGACAGATAAGGATGGTTTAACTTTATGCGTGGTTCAATTTCTTTAATCTCCTTCCTTTTTTTGATAGCCTGTGTCGATAGGATATCCGTTGACGTGACCGGTGATTTTCAGTCACAAATTGTAGTCGATGGATTTATTTCGGATGATCCCGGGCCATACACCGTTCGATTATTCAGATCATCGCCAGTAGATGATAACCTAAGTAGTGCCACTCCGTTCTCTGCACGAGCTGTTTCAATTTTTGACAACCTTGGAAATTCAGAAACACTGAGTGAAACAGCGAACGGTTCTGGAGTGTATGTGACAAAACCTACAGGTATTCGCGGGGTAATAGGAAGAACCTACTCCCTGAGAATTGAAAATCGAGATGGTGCGATTTATGAGTCAACTCCCGAACTCATTCGTCCTCCTGGCACAGTCGATAGTGTTTACTACGTTTTCGAGACCAGGACTCCTCTCGATGGACCAACCGAGTATGGTTATCGGGTTTATCTGGATGCTCAAGGTGCAGATGACAGCAACTATCTGCGATGGAAATTCAACGGCACTTATCGGGTAGAAACCAACCCCGAGCAGAGAACGGTGCCTTTTGGGCAAGGAAGAATTCCTGACCCACCTCCTTGTAGTGGGTATATCTACACAGGCGCTTTGACCCAGGTGGGTGCCTGCAACTGTTGTGTATGTTGGGTGAAACAGGTTGAAAAAAAGCCTGTTGTTAGTGACAACCAATTTGTGACCGGTGGAAAGTTCACAGGAGTTGAAATAGCCTATGTGCCTGTTGATGAATTTACATTCTTCGATCGATATCGAATTGAAATTGAGCAATTGAGTTTGTCAAGGGAGGCATTCGACTTTTGGCGTTCGATCGCCTCACAAAAGGATGGCGCCACCAGTCTCTTTCAACCGTCTTTTGGTGAAGTCAAGACCAACATATTCCCAGTGAATGGTGGGCCTCAAGTGCTTGGAATTTTTTATGCTTCTGCGAAAGCCCGCAAGGCCGTTTTTATAACCAAGGCTGAGGTACCCATAATTGTGAAGCCTCCTGCGACCACAATTCCAGAAGCATGTAATCAGGTATTTGACCTGTCAACTACCATTAAACCCTTTGGATGGCCTTAAGCTATGATGAATAGAGTGATACGATATGGATTATTAGTTGCAGTGATCACTATTGGTCTGATCGCGGCTCGTCCTGTTGAAGACATCCAGGATATTATTGGTAAACTGGAGGCTTACTACAAGACTTATCCTCAGGTCAGGGTTCATCTCACATTTAATCAACCGAAGTACGCACCCGGAGATACGGCTTTCTTCAAAGCCTTCTTTTTGTCTGAGAATTTTCGAGCTATCCCAGACAAACAAATACTCAATCTGGAGCTGAATGACAGCGAGGGTCACACTGTATTGGCCCAGAATTTTAGAGTAACTGATGGTGAAGGAAGTAATCAAATCATTTTCGATAAAGATATTGCCCCAGGACGTTATGAGGTTGTTGCGTATAGCCAGGTTATGAAAAACTTTGATCCTGTGGTGTACTACAGAAAACAACTCACAGTCACAGGACGCAAGCAAATCCAAACACAGAAGGGTGAGACTTTTGGATTTTTTACCGAAGGTGGGCATTTAGTTGAAGATGTTGTCAATCAGGTTGTCATAAAGTCATCTGTAAAAGGGACTGGAAAAATTATTGATCAAACGGGGGCACTAGTTGCCTCTGCCGAGGCAGGTGAAGATGGCATCGCGAGTCTTTCATTTGCACCAAAGAAAGGCTCTACCTACATAGGACAATTGGGCAGCCGAGAAGTGCCATTACCTGTTTCTTCCGATCATTGCGCCATAAAAGTTGAGTCGCAAGGTACTGGAGGGGTGAACGTTGCTATTGCAGTGTCTCCTTCGTCTCCTCTCAATCGCCAGGAGCTTTATTTTATCGCGTTGTCAAAAGGCAGAGTTGTTTACTCCTCTCCATTTAAAGTTGACGATGGTGCGGGGCAAGTATCGATCGACATTTTACATCCAGGGCTCAATGAGTTCTTTATTTTTGATAAGAAGAATAATCTTTTAGCTGAACGTATATACTTTCTGGATCCTTCCGTTCCAAAGGTGCTGATTACTGCAGCTAATGAAACGATAACACCAAGGAATGTGATTTCTGCTTCGATCATCGTTACTGATGAAATGAACAGACCAACAGCGGCTTCTATTGTCGCCCGGGCAACCAATAACTCGTTGTTCCCCGGAATCCACCAGGCGTCATTTGAAACAGAGATGAATATCTTCAACGATTTTCCTGGCCTTCGACTTGAGTTTGAAAGTTCTGGTTTACCTGAATCAGAATGGTTGACAAAAATTAATGATCGATTGATAGCTGAAAAATGGAGTCGTATCGATTGGAGTGAGGTTTTCGATCCGAGCAAGGACAAAACTAAATACGGTTATAAATTTTCACTTGGATTTAACGGCAAGGCGATGGTCAAATCGTCAGGCGAGCCTGTATCAGACTCAACATTGGTGATGATCTACCAACAAAAAGCTATGGTTGGTTACGAAACCTATACGGATAAGAAGGGTGAGTTCTCTTTTCCATTTGTATATGATTTTAATGGCACCGATCAGATTTTCTATATGATGGAGTTCAAAAGGAAAGAAAAGCAACAAGATTACTACGTTGTTCCTGAGCTCCAGATTGCGAGTGCCAGCGAGACTGAGGCGAAGGAGTTGGATCAAACAGACGTGTATGGTGAGTATAAGTTCAGAAAACGTATGATCGATCGCTCATTCAATTTCTTTTCTGAATCATCCCAGAAAATTGACGATAAGATTGTTAATCCTAACGTTGAGTACGAAGATGAGTTGGGCGGGGTGGATGTGACCGTTAAAGTGGAAGATTATTTGGTGTTTCCAACGATGTCGGATCTGATTCATGAGGTGATCTCCGGATTACAGCATCGCGTGTCGGGTGGAGTATCAACGGTTCGCGTTGTCTTTTTAAGAAACACGTATACCGTTATTCCTAAAGGAGATCCTCTTTATATCATTGACGGAGTGTTTACCCGCAATACTGACTATTTCATGTCACTCAATACTGAGGACATACTTACGATCAAGTTGGTAAATGAAGAGAACAAACTCAGACGGTTCGGAGGTATGGGAAAATTTGGAATTGTTTTGGTTCAGACGAAGAAATCTGTCGCTAAAGATGTGCTGAAACACAGCACAGTCTTTTCACTTGGAGGTCTTAGCCCGGAGCTGGATTTTAAAATTCCTCAATACAATGCTCAGTCTATTTCTAGAAGACCAGATTTACGCTCATGTATCTACTGGAGTCCACGCTACAGCACGAACTCGTCTGGCAGAGCTGATCTTAATTTCTATGCATCTGACGATGCTGCGCCCGTAAGGTTGGAGATACTTGGGCTTACTTCGGATGGACGACCTTTTTCTTCAACTAAAATTATCGAGGTAAGGGCGCCTGAAATCAAACAGTAATCAGTCAAATTCCAAAACGCCCTGAGGTGTAATACACCAGTTCAATGCTATGTCCTGCGGTTCTGAAGGAATTCGTTCGCAAGCCTGGAAAAGAGACAATCCAATTTTTATACAGTCTGGTCGGCATGTTGCCAGGAATTTGTCATAATAGCCTTTGCCATAGCCAACCCGATGCCCCCGATCATCAAATGCCAGCAGCGGAACAATCACCATAGCAATTTTTTCAGATTCAGTAGGTATGCCCTGCTTCGGCTGTTTGATGCCCCAATTATTTTCTATCAGTTGGTGTAGCCCCTCGAAATAAAAATTCTCAAGTGAATCTGTTTTGAGATTGATTTTCGGAATCGACAAACGAATATGTGGAAACTCCCTGCGCAGTCTTTCAATGATCAGCCATGTATCGGGTTCGTGTTTGTGTGCCATTGGCAAAAACGTGTGAATGACTTTAACGAAGGACAAGTCAAATGAGAGGAAGAATTGTTGAGCTATTTTTTGGCAGCTTGATAGATAATCCGTTTCTGAAAGAGATTCTCTCTTTGCCAGATAAATGCTCCTGATCTCACTTTTTGTCATCAGGCTTAAAGATACAGAAGATCAAATAGGTTCTAAGCGTTGTAGGGATAGCTAAGAACATTGAATTGAAAATCGAAAGGATCGAACGCAAGCAGCAGTTTGTTGATGAAGTCCGAATCGCTTTGATAGAAGTTTAGAAAATTATCGCTCCGTTCCTGAAGTCCACCAGCCGGGAAGAGCGCCTCCTTCACCTCGCCAATTTGTCGCAGTTTATCGGAGTGTAGTCGCTTCTCTGCACGGAGTAGTTTTCTTTCAATTTTCTCAAAACTGTTTTGCGCCTTCTGCCCTTCAGCGGCTATTAGTTGATCAAGCGTTTTGTCAATTTCAAGGGCTCGTGATTTGATGTCGGTAAACAACGCCTTCACTGTATTCAGCTCTTTCGTTAACGTCAGGTTATGATGCGTATTCTTCAACACCCAATCATTGAACAAATAGTTCTTTTCCTCGAACAAATCCACAAGTGACAACCCGGTCTTTTCAAATTTGCGGGCTATTGGGCCATCCATCACCAATGCAAAATTGCGCGGCATGAGGATTGGAAACGTCACCTTATAGTGATCGAAGACACCCTTCAGCTGAAGCCAGTATATCACCTCGGCCGGACCCCCGAAGTAGGCAAGGTTTGGCAGGATCATCTCCTGGTAGAGCGGCCTGAGAATAACGTTTGGGCTGAATTTCTCTGGCTCGGTTTCAATCAGATTTTCAATTTCTTTTTTTGAAAAAGAAAGCTCAGAATCTAGTACAGTAAATCGATCGCTATTCACTTCCAATCTCTCTCTGACTTGATTGTCGAGATAGAAGAAGTTAATGTCTCTGGCATAAACCTGCGTAGAATAACCGGCATTCGAAAGAGCTGCATTAGTGGCCTCAACGGTTTGCTTAGCTGAGTGATTAAATAAATCATCTTTGATAACGGCTGCGAATAAATTTTTCAGCCGCCTATCATCTGCGTCAATAACTACCAGCCCCTGTTCCCCAAACAATTCGTTGACGTAGTAACGAACGGCATCGCTCAACTTATCGTGCTGACTATATGCTTTTTCAAAAATGGAAACATCGCCAGGAAGTTCTTTGATGATTTCTTTAAGACCCTTTGGGTCGAATCGGCCTACGCCACCTTTCTGATCAGTTTTCCAGGTGTATTTAGTGCCGTTCAATTTGAAATAGCTGATCTCTTCAAAGTCGTGGTCCTCTGATGCCATCCAATACACCGGCACAAACCGATATTCTGGATAAGCATTTGAAAGCGCCTTACACGCATTGACCACCGACACTATTTTATAGATGAAGTATAACGGGCCTGTAAAGATGTTGAGTTGATGACCGGTTGTGATCGTAAACGTTTTCTTATCACCGAGCGCTGCAATATTTCCACTGACTATCTCAGTAGTGGTGAGTGATTTGTATTGTTCTGTTAATACTTTCGTTAAGATTTGCCTGGAGGCTGAGGGGTAATTTGCTTCTTTGTCTTTGATCTGTTCCTTGAATGCCTTGACCGATGGAAATCTTCCATAAAACTGTTTGAGTGAATCCTTTTCAGAAATGTAGTCGAGAAAGAATGGTGAGAAGATCTTGGTATCCTTGAAAGGAAGCTTTTGATGCTGCATGGGTCAACAGTAGCTCAGGGTGAGGTTTTTAGACATAAATCGAATAACGGCAATTAGGGCCAATAAGTTTATGATTTTACGAAAGTTCCTCAAACGGGTGTTGCAATTAGATCGAACTCTGTTGCCTCGGTAACTTTCGCTGAAATGAAATCCCCTATTCGTAGGTAGTTTTCTTTTGCGTCCAGCAGCACCTCGTTGTCGACTTCCGGAGAATCAAATTCAGTTCGACCAATAAATTGGCCCCCTTCTTTTCTGTCAATCAACACCTTGAAGGTGCCGCCAACTCTTTTTTGATTTAACTCCCACGAGATGCCTTGCTGCAAATCCATGATGGCGTCCACGCGTTCTTGCTTGACCTTTGCTGGCACATCGTCTTTCATGGTGTGAGAGAAAGTATTTTCTTCATGAGAGTAGGCAAACACACCCAACCTGTCAAATCTGGATTGCTCAATGAAGTCCACCATCTCCTGAAAGTCTTCTGCGGTTTCTCCTGGGTGTCCGGCTATCATAGTAGTGCGAATGGCGATCCCAGGAACGCGATCCCGGATAGTGTGTAGAAGTTCAGTCGTTTTTTCTCTTGTAGTCCCCCTTTTCATCAGCTTCAGAATTTTAGTGGAGCCGTGCTGAAGAGGAATGTCGAGATATTTACAAATGTTGGGTCTTTCGGCCATCACATCTAACGCGTCAAGCGGAAAGCCAGTAGGGAAGGCATAATGCAATCTTATCCACTCGATGCCCTCAACATCCGAGAGATTTTTTAGTAATTCAGAGAGCGCTCTTTTTTTATAAAGATCTAAACCATAGTAGGTAGAGTCTTGAGCGATGAGCAATAACTCCTTTGTTCCGTTTTTGGCAAGATTCTTCGCCTCAAGTACCAATTCATCTATTGGTCGCGACACATGACCACCGCGCATCAACGGAATCGCACAAAATGAACAGGGGCGATCGCAGCCTTCGGATATTTTGAGGTAAGCAAAGTGCGATGGATTGGTTAAAATTCTTTCGCCAACCAGCTCGTGTTTGTAATTGGCATTAAGTTGTTTCAGTAATCTCGATAGGTCTCTTGTGCCAAACCATGCATCAACTTCTGGAATCTCTTTTTCAAGATTGTCCTTGTATCGCTGAGAGAGGCAGCCGGTCACATACACCTTTTCCACAATACCTTCCTGTTTCGCGTCAACATACCTGAGGATCGTATCAATTGACTCTTGTTTGGCGTTATCTATGAAACCACAAGTATTCACAACGACAATATTCGAATCGTCTTTTTGTGACTCATGACTTGCATCAATTCCATTACCCCTCAATTGCGTGAGCAATACCTCACTGTCAACCTGGTTTTTGGAGCAACCGAGGGTAACAATGTTGATCTTCGCTTTTCTACTGCCTTTAGTTTTCAATTCTTACCATTATAAAGGATGGCAAAAATACGAAGGCTTGAGGAGAAAATGAGAGCCTATAAAATGCCCCAAATCGAACGGCAAATAGGCGTGAGCGAGGGATTCAGGGTCTTTACCGATACCTTATATTTGCAGCCTTAAATGAGACTGTTTTCCTCGATATCAGCCCTTATTGTGTCAGCAACTTTGCTGACTTCGTGTTTTGAGAACCCGGATTGCATCGGGCTGAAAAACGACCTGGTGGGGATTTCATTCAAAAAATTGTTCGATGGGCAAGCCGATTCAATTCAGCTGGTTGGATTGACAGTTTCAGGTTCCGATAGTATGTTTCTACCAAGCACCTTTTCAAGTGTAGTTGTGCCACTCAATACAGCGGAGCGTCAACAATCCGTAGAAATAAGACTTGTAAGGGGAGATTATCAGATGTCGTTGGCTTATCAGGTACAAACCCAGTTCGAGTCGGTTGACTGCGGGCCGAGATTTTTATTTTCAAACCTTGAATTGCTTCAGCACAATTTTGATTCCGTCCGTGTGACCAACGGCACACCTTTCTCTGGTGACATAGTTACAAATATTGAGGTGTTCAGGTGTCCTGCGCCCAATCGGTTCAAGGTAGGGTTTAGGCAGCTACAAACAGATGATGATCCCAATGGCGAAGAACTGGAGGAAACTTTTAATGGAGTGTCTGTTGATAACCTTCCTTATCTATTTTACCCAGATGAAGTTTTAAGTTCTCTCGAAATGCCATTGAACCAAGGAAGCAGTCAATCGAAAATATCTTTCGATATGGCCTCGGGTGAATTTAACTCACTTGATCTTTCGTATGAGTTCGTAACATCAACTGTTGTAAGCAAGTGTGGCCCACAACGCTTCATCAGGAATCTGCAGGTGACCAATTCCACTGGATACGACATCGTGAGAATACTCAAGGACAGCTTGTCCGATCCTCCCAGCACAAACGTGTTGCTGCTGAAATGCCCGCGAACCAATGAAATAGAAATTGATTTAAAAGAATCAGCTACTTCTGCTGCTACTGCATTTGCGATCAACAAGGTAACAGCAGGATATACTACTGATGAATTTTTTGTTGATGCAGAGGTTTCCAAATTGATCTTACCCCTTGATGTAAATGCAGATCAAACTGATTTTACAATAGAATTCGAGGGTGGAGCAAAGAATGTGTCATTTGGATATACGAGGACACCCAAAACTTTTCATGAACAATGTGCTCAAACTATTATTACTGATTTGACCGTGCTTTCTTCAGAGTTCACAACTGAGCCAGTGCTGGTAGAAGACTCAATAAAATTTCCAACTACAGTTAATGTCGAGATTATTAACGATTAGTGTATTCAGCCTACTCCTCTCGCAGGTGGCTTTAGGACAGGAGTCCGACACTACGGATTGGAAAGATATCTATCGCCCAACAGGGATTCGTATTGGGACCGACTTGATTTCTCTTGCCAAGATACCGTTCTCAGATCGGTTTGACGGTTGGGAAGTAACTGCCGATGTTGATTTCTATAAATTTTATCTCACGGCTGAGGTTGGTTCCTGGGAGAAGACTTTTGCTTCTGCTAACCAATCTTATGCGAACTCCGGCAACTATTTTAGAATTGGTGCTGATGTAAACCTGCTGCTAAAAGACCCAGAGCGAAATATGTTTTTTCTTGGTCTTCGATATGCTCACTCCAAATTCAGCGAACAGCTTTCGTTTAACACAGAGGACCCGGTCTTTGGGTCGCTTCAGCAGGTTTCGAACAACTCGGGAATGAAAGCGGGATGGGCAGAGGTAACGATGGGGTTGCGGGTTAAAATTTGGAAGCAGTTGTGGATGGGATACACAGCCCGTTTGAAGGTTGCCCCTACGATTGGGACTGAAAGCGAATTTGAGCCTTACGATATTCCCGGCTATGGTCTTGCCTCAAAGAGTACGTACTGGGGTTTCAACTATCAAATGTATTGGCGAATACCGCTTCGGAAATCAGTTCCTCCTGAAGAGTGAGTCCACAAACTCTATCTTATTGAAAATCTGGAGGTCTTCCACCTTTTCACCAACCCCGATGTATTTTACTGGAATTCTGAATTCGTCAGAGATGCCAATTACTACGCCCCCTTTAGCTGTGCCATCCAGTTTAGTTACGGCCAGGGCCGTTACTTCAGTAGCTTTGGTAAATTCCCTGGCCTGTATTACTGCATTTTGACCCGTGCTTCCATCAAGCACCAACAGTACTTCGTGAGGCCCATCAGGCACTACCTTTTGAATTACCCGTTTGATCTTCGATAGCTCGTTCATCAGGTTTATTTTGGTGTGAAGCCTTCCTGCGGTATCGATAATAACTATATCTGCTCCCGTGTCAACGCCCTCTTTCACTGCATCAAAAGCGACCGAGGACGGATCGGTGTTCATGCCTTTTGCCACCACAGGCACGCCAACCCTTTCGCCCCATAGTTTAAGTTGATCTACTGCAGCTGCGCGAAATGTATCGGCTGCGCCCAGCACCAATGACTTGCCTTTGTTTTTGAATTGAGCGGAGAGCTTACCAATCGTAGTTGTCTTACCAACACCATTTACCCCAACTACCATAATGACGTAAGGCTTTTTGTCATTCGGTGTTTCAAAATCAGCGAGTTCTTGTGTGTTGTTTTCAGCGAGCAATGCAGCGATCTCTTCTTTCAAAATCTGATCGAGCTCTGTTGCGCCAAGGTATTTATCGCGGGCTACCCGTTGTTGGATTCGCTCAATAATTTTAAGTGTAGTATTGATGCCAACATCAGATGCGATTAAAATCTCTTCAAGGTTGTCCAGTACTTCGTCATCAACGGTCGATTTACCAGCGATAGCTTTACCCAACTTCCCAAAAAAGCCCTCCTGGGTTTTTTTCAAACCTTTGTCGAGAGA
>JBFWZR010000120.1:0-12116 GCA_050185175.1 Cyclobacteriaceae bacterium | reverse complement strand
CCCTGCTGAACCGCTACGCTGTCGATAATGTCTCTCTCTGCCATAATCAAGTCAGCACCCTCTTCCAACTTAAGGGAATCAGGAATCTCGTGATAAACTGGCTTCATCTCTACAGTCTGGAGATTACGCATCTTCTTGCGGTAGGATTCCGGCACAGCAATGAGGTATTTGTTTTTGCTTGCCGTCAGAATCTTCGGAGTGGAATCTTCCTTGAAGTAGCTGAACTTCTTTCTCAGGGCTTCCTTGTCATAGATGTACGCACTTTGAAAGGCAGGGCAAATCATCCTCTGAGTACAAGCACTCAAAAGGCTAATTATGCCAACTATGAGAAGCGTTAATCTGCCCATTAAACGGTACCTTCGCAATCAACAAAAATAAAGAAATAACCCCAAGTAATTCCCCTCGAACGGTAAATGTAACCAATCAATAACTAGCTGATTTACAGACTATAAACTATCAAGAGTTGCTTTCTGGCTTTTGGTTAAAGTTTTTGTTACCAACCGGTATGATTCCATAATCCAATCCTGGAGCAGCCGATCAGGCACTGAGCCATCCATTTCGACCGTGATCCAATGCATTTTATTCATATGATAACCAGGCTGAACGGCCGGAAACCGTTCCCTTAAGTCCGCTCCTACTTCCGGCTGTACCTTCAGATTGACACTCGTAAACAAGTCAAGGTCGGTTAGTGCAAACATCTTTCCCATCACTTTGTATACCAGGGTATTCTCGCCAAAGGGAAACTCTTCCGTCACTCCTTTCATTTCCATACAAAAGTTGCGGAAGGATTCAATGTTCACAGAAAGAACTTCTTAATGATGATGAACATAACACCAGCTAAGAATATGATAATGCTGATCTTGTTCACCCCATGCATCATCTTCAAGTTAATATTGGATGGTCTGTTGGGATCTTTCTTTCTGAAGAAATACCCACCTACCTCGCCTAATTGAAAAAACTCTTTGAATGATAGTTTCCTTTTAGTCTCTGCTGTATTTGTTTCTTTTTCCATGATCTAAACATTTTCTGCCACTTCCAGTTCTACCCAATTACCATCTTCACGAATTAAACTAATCAACTCATCAACCGCCTGATCAGATGGCACATTCCTTTTCACAACTTCTTTACCTCGATACAACGTAATGCGACCAGGTCCAGAACCTACGTACCCGTAGTCCGCATCAGCCATCTCACCTGGGCCATTCACGATGCATCCCATAATACCAATCTTCACACCCTTGAGGTGATATGTCCTTGCTCTGATCATCGCGGTTGTTTCCTGAAGGTCAAACAACGTGCGACCACAAGAAGGGCATGAAATATACTCTGTCTTTGAAATTCTGGTACGTGTTGCTTGCAAAATGGTAAATGCAATCTCATTGATTTGCCTATCGGCAGCACAGCCACTTGCAGAAATAAACACCCCGTCTCCCAACCCATCGATGAGCAATCCACCAAGATCAGTGGCTGAATACAGACGCAATTGATCTAAATTAAGATTTTCATATCCTCTCCTGATTACCACCGGGGCTTCACATTTACTGTTGATCAACTCCACAAATGCTCTCCGTTGCTCAGCCATGCCATGATCATTTCCAGTGGCCAAAATCAAAACGACCGTTGGATCATTATTTATGTGAGTAACGAATTCGGCAGTCAAATCTTTTAAAGCTACCTGAACAAAATTCAGCCTATCAGATTTTTTAGCCCCATCAAGGTATTCCACAGATGACAACAAGGGATAGCTTCTGTCTTTGTGTTGGCTATTATGCCAATTTTCATAGTCATAGATGACGCCAAGCGTTCCTGGAATCTCAAAATCAATCTGATTATCGCCCACGTAAATGTAGTCGCAGGCCATATCAGAAATGTTCCACTTGTCAAGCGGTACGGAATATTGATAGCCCACAGCAAACAGAGATGCCGCTGTTATCGATTCCTTGTGAGAAAAATCAGCAATAACTCGAGGTACGTTGCTACCTCCAACATTTACAACTTCAAGAGAGGGCCTTCTTTCGTAAGCAAAAGGATTAATCGGATATGTTACGATTGGTGCTATTGGCTCTCCCTTTCTATTTGTATATCGATCCGCCAACATCTTTGCCACCGGAACTTCGGCCTCCGGTTCTTCAGTAAGTGAAACACGTATGGTGTCACCCAATCCGTCCTCCAACAAAGTACCTATGCCCACGGCAGATTTTATTCTTCCATCTTCTCCATCTCCGGCTTCAGTTACACCCAGGTGCAGGGGATACGGCTGTAAGCCCTCTTCATCAAGTTTCTGAACCAGCAATCTGTAAGCTTGAACCATTACCTGCGGATTACTTGCCTTCATGGAAAGCACGATATCGTAGAATTCCATGGCTTCGCAAATTCTCACAAACTCAAGTGCTGACTCTACCATTCCAAGAGGGGTGTCACCATATCGACTCATAATACGATCGGACAACGATCCATGGTTTGTTCCGATTCGCATGGCAGTGCCCTTCTCCTTACATATGTTTACAAGTGGGGTGAATTTCTTTTTTATACGCTCAAGCTCTGCTTTATATGTCTCATCCGTATATTCGATGTTTTCGAATCGCTTCTTGTCGGCATAGTTACCTGGATTCACCCTCACTTTTTCAACAATGCCTGCAGCAAGTTCAGCAGCATTGGGTGTGAAATGGATATCAGCAACTAATGGTGCATCATACCCCAGGCTCCTCAACCCTTTTCTTATTTCAGCCAGATTTTGCGCCTCCTTCATACTTGGTGCAGTGATTCTAACATATTCACATCCCGCTTCAATCATTCTAATAGACTGTTCGATCGAACCTTCAGTATCCATTGTGTCTATTGTAGTCATGGATTGAATACGAATAGGATGAGTGCCTCCCATTGGGACGCCACCAATATTGACTACGCGAGTCTTCCTTCTACTATACGCAACAAGGCTATTGCAATATCCCATCGATTTTTTTGTGCTATCCATTAGCAAAAATGGTTACGCAAAGGTAACCCCAAAATAGCTGGAATGTTCCCGAAAACCGGGCCTAAATATCGCCCAATTGAGGCCTAATGATGAGTTCCTCAACCACGGCCTGAGGCGACAACTTGTAGGCTCCAAACACGCTATCAGCCACATCCACAGCCTTCATAAAACGCTCCTCTGGTAGCCCTGAAGAAGCCCAGCTGTCAGTGTAAGTGGCGCCAGCAATAACAGCGGTAACCCTGATGCCGAAAGTTTTCAGCTCCTCCCTCAACACCTTCGAGAAACCCAATAAGGCAAACTTAGAGATGGAGTACGACCCGCCATTTGGGTAGGCAAAGAGACTGGCGACAGAGCAAATGGAGAAAATATAACCACTCTTCGCGGCTTTCATTTGAGGAACAAGAATCCTAGAAAGATGATAGGCACTGTAAACATTGGTGTCAATCATTTTCTCCAGAACTCCATCAGCCTCCTGAGTAATCAACCCCGGTTCGAAATAACCTGCATTATTCACCAGAACTTCCACGGGGCGTTTGAGAGAAAGAATGGCTTTTCCAAAAGTTTCAACGTCCGATTTTTTACTAAGGTCAGCAACGGTGAAATATACGTTGACTCCATGAGCCCCTTCGATCTCTTTCTTCAGTTCCGCCAGATCGGATTCTTTTCTGGCACAGGTAAAAATGTCAAATCCCTCTTTGGCGAAACGGGAAATGATGGCCTTACCTATACCTTTACTGCCCCCAGAAACAACAATAAGTTTGTTCATTTAATCCGAATAGAGATTGCCAGAAAATCGTTTCAATTAGACCACAATCCACCCCGAAGGGATCAGCAAATTTATTTTATCTTTGAGCAAGATAGCTATTTAATAGGGTCTAAATGAAGGGATTTGGTAGGTACTTGATGTTCCTCGCATCGCTGGTTGTGAGGAGAGAATCCTTCAAAACATACTACAGATTAACGATTGACGAAGCTGTTCTGGTAGGTGTTAATTCCATCCTTCTGGTAGCGCTCGTTTCTTCTTTTATGGGTGCTGTAACTACGGTACAGACAGCCTATAACATGGTGAGTCCTCTCATTCCAAAATTCATTATATCGCAGGTTGTGAGGGAGATGACCATTCTCGAGCTCGCGCCCACAATCATTGCTATCATCTACGCAGGAAAAGTTGGAAGCAGTATGTCTGGCGGATTAGGTACCATGAGAATCACCGAGCAGATCGATGCATTGGAGGTGATGGGAATCAATTCCGCATCATACCTGGTTCTACCCAAGGTAATCGCTTCACTTATCATGTACCCCTTGTTGGTGATTCTTGCTGGAGTTTGTGCACTTCTTGGAGGTTATATTGTAGGTTCACTCACCGGAATCATCACGCCAACAGACTACATCTACGGAATTCGGTTTGTGTTCAATGAATACATGATCACATTCGCATTGATCAAGTCTTTTGTATTCGCGTTTATGATCTCGACTATTTCCTGTTTTAAAGGATACTATACCCAGGGAGGAGCGTTAGAGGTTGGCATTTCGAGTACAGAGGCTGTGACCACTAGTGTTATTGCAGTTCTTATTGGAGACTATCTTCTCGCTCAACTTCTTTTATGATCGAAATTCAAAACATATCCAAATCGTTCAACGAGAAGCAAATACTCCACAACATCAGTGGGGTGTTTGATAAAGGTATGACCAATCTGATTATTGGTGCCAGTGGCACTGGAAAGAGTGTGCTGCTCAAGTGTATCGTTGGACTCGTTCATCCGGATACCGGAACGGTATTTTATGATGGTCGCAATTTCACCGATGCTGAAAAGGATATGAAGGCCGAGATCAGAAGGGAGATTGGAATGCTATTTCAAGGAGGTGCGTTGTTCGATTCCAAAACGGTTGAACAAAACGTAATGTTCCCGTTGGATATCTTAACAAAGATGTCGCCAACAGAGAAGATAGATCGTGTGAATTTTTGTCTCAAAAGAGTTGGTCTTGAGAACGTGAACAGCAAAATGCCGTCAGAGATATCTGGTGGTATGAAAAAACGCGTTGGAATCGCTCGGGCTATCGTCAACAATCCAAACTATCTTTTCTGCGATGAACCCAACTCCGGCCTTGATCCGCAGACTTCGATATTGATCGATGAGTTAATTCTGGAAATCACAGAGGAATTCGATATCACAACTGTGGTGGTAACACACGATATGAACTCAGTGATGGGTATTGGTCAGAAGATTATGTTTTTGTTTCAGGGTAACAAGCTGTGGGAAGGTTCGAAGGATGAGATAATGTATTCTGGTGTGCAAGAACTTGACAATTTTGTATTTACAAACAAGGTAATGCAAAATTTAAAAGACAAGTAAACTAGCTCGCCAAGGGAATCTCAATAAAGAAGCAGGTTCCATTTCCGATTTCTGTTTCAAACCAAATTTTTCCCCCCGATTGTTCAATGCCCTGCTTGGCGATAGCCAGGCCAATCCCAGATCCAGATTTTTTAGTACTGAAATTGGGTAAAAAAACTTTGTCAGCCAGTTCTCGATCAATTCCACTCCCGTTGTCTTTAAACTCAATCAGGCAGTTTCCATTGAGCGTTCTTACACTGATCTCCAGCACAATATTAGACTGCTCATCACCAGCCTGAAGAGCATTGAGAATGATATTGGAGAATATCCGAATCAACAATTGTTCATCCCCCATAACAAATATTTCACGCCCGGCCAGATCCAAAGAAATTTTTCCGCCTTGTCCGCGATGAAGGTCTACCGAATGAGTAAGCGTTTTGGTTATGTCAATACGTTCTAAAATCGGTGCCGGCATTCTCGCGAATGCGCTAAAAGACGCAGCTATTTCATTAAGAATTTCAACCTGTCGCAACAGCATCTCCAGAGATGACTTTATCTTTTCTTTAGACAATCCATCTTTTGCCACCGCATACTCCATTTGTTGAAGTGTCAACTTCATGGGCGTAAGGGGGTTTTTAACTTCGTGCGCCACCTGTTTTGCTATTTCTCTCCAGGCTGACTCCTTTTGAACGCGTGATAGTTCAATCTTACTCTTTTCCAGATTTTCAACCATCTTATTATACTCGTTTACCATCAGGCCGATTTCATCGTCTGAACTCCAGGTAAGTGGCTTATTTTCACCTGTAAGGGTTGTACGCTGAAGCGTACGTGTGATAAACTGTAACGGAAAGGTAAGCCACCGAACGGCAAAGAATGATAGCATTGAGAACAGAATAAAAACTATGGTGAAAATATTAATGATATTCGCCATCGCATTGATCTGCGTGCGCTCAAGGGATGTGGCTGACTCAAAAAACGGAATACTCAATATCCCGATCAGTTCACCGGAATCCGGAGACTTCAGCGCGGAATAGGAAGAATTATATTTGAGCGACCCAACCTTTTCGTTTGCGATAAATGACTGCTCCTTCTCCTCCACAATTCTTTCAAATGCAGTTCGGCTAATGAGTGTAGATAAAATTCGATCTTCATAGATGAGAGGCTGACTTGAGGCCATCAATTTTCCATCCGTGTTGAACACAGAGGCATCAACGTTGGCCAGCCTTGCAAGGTCAATAACCCTACTGTCTAACTCGTCAGCTGCTACTCCCCCTTCAGTTTGCAGTGTATCAAGTAAAGGAGACAAACGTTCGCCTAAAACCATAGACCTCTCCAAGTATTCTTCATTTAATTGCGACTCAGCAGAACGGCCAATCAACCCGAGTGTAGTCAAACTCACCAAAACAAGCGGAAGCACAAACGCCAGATACACATAAAGTTGTATCCTGGCTGAATAATTCAATGGTCGCTTACTGTACAGCGAAATCAAACCAAATACAAGCAGGGTTGACAAGACGAGCAGCAATCCAATTACAAAAAGAAAGGAGAAGTTAGTAATCGTCCTCAACCAGGGGTAGTTGGGCGATGATACAACCGTAATCTTATCACTATCGTCTGATACTCCTACGTGGATATGTCCTTGTTTGACAAGTCCCTCACTAAATAGCAGCGGGTTGGCAAGGTCCTGTTTTGTAAATTCTCTTTCAAAACCAAAAGAACCAAAACTGCTAGTTACCTCTCCATCAGAAAACACAGCATAGCTAAAATCTCTGTTCTTAAAATATTGAACAAACCTGTCGTCTAATAATAGTTCAGGGAACACATTTCTCGGGATCACTCTCTTCTGAGACAGGTCGAGCACGACATAGCCAATCACACTTCCAAATCGATTTACCGGCACCACCGCAAGGTATCTCTTGGTTGTCTCAGGAGTAATATCTCTCAGGTAGTATATGCCCTCAAAATTAGTTCTGCTCGCTTCGTTTTGAAAGTGGGTAATCAATTGGGCAAAAGTTTGACTTGTAGTATTATCAAACGACACACCAGCTGAATTAAATAAGTAAATTTTGATGTCGTAGCGATCGAAATAAGAATTCAGATAAATCTGTTTCACCTTTTGACGCACAGCAGCCTTGCCGAGGAACGGGCTTCCCAGCCTTGTCTGAACGAAGGGATCAGAACTTATCCGCTGTACACTTTCATTGAGCAGGAACTCTCCCAAAAAATCTCTTTCTGCCAAAAACGTTGAAGCAAACCGAAATTGGGAATTGACCTTATCCTCAATCATGAATCTCTTGATTGACAATGCGCCTTGAGCTGAGAATGCAATAATTGCAACGAAAACATAAAGAAATGTGGCGTAACTCGTCCTATAAAGAGTCCTATTAAGCCTCAAAAAATACACACACAGAAAGAACAAAGCACCAACTGTTATTGAGATCGAATAGTCCTTTCCTGAAAAAAGTGACACCAGAAAAAACAAAGTCACGGATATCAACAGGTTAGCAATAAATGCCAACGTGCCACCTGCCATTTTGGAACCAAGTCTCAAGAGTAGGTGACTCATCATAAAGCCCGAAATGCAGCCAATGATTACTGACAAATACGCAACTATCCTTAGCCAGTCAAATGCTATGGACTGAGTAATGTCCAGTGAAATTGAAGAATTGTGAAATAGCGTCTCAAAAAAAAGGAATGGGTAAAGGAATGATAATATTCCCACGCCCAATACCACGATCGTTACAATGCTTCTGAGTACCCTACTCTCAATTTTGAGTATTGTAGTTGTGAATCCGAATTTCTGATAGTTGTAAAAAAGATAGGTTATAGGCACTAACACAACCACGGCATTAAAAAATAAATCACCTATCGACCGGTTGAAAGCTGATGATGCGAAGTTGACAGGGTCGAACAGTGGGCCATTGGGAGAATCCGCAAACAATAACAGCAGAATGCGGCCGCCAACAAATGATGCAAATAGTGACAACAGAGCAAAACCGTATTCTTTCCCTTCATGCAGGTGAAGAACCAAAAAAACAATTCCTCCAATACACAAAACCAATCCGAAAATGAAAAGGACGATTGCGATAGTTGGTGCACCGCTGTCTGGCAATGAAAGGATTTCAAGGCTAAACAAGTATTTACCATTCCAAAGAAAAGGATAACCCTCATCTACCCGATCAGTAATTGCGATGGACTGAACCGGAAAAATCTGTTTGTTAAACCCCGATATGAGATATCGATTGTTGATTTTATATCGATCCTGAAGCGGTAAAACACCAAGGAGAAAAGTAGCTCCCCTGGTTTTCCATTTCCTCAACAAGAACGTTCCGCGCGGCCACTGCAACAACCGAAGTTCAAAATCATCTTGAACTGTCCGGATATCAGGAACAAATGTGTTGCTATTCCAACTCGTGATTCTTACGCTGTCCATCAAGAAAAATGAGTATGAAGCATTTTGCCATGCATCTCCCCCGTGCCTGAGTATGGCGTTCCCCTGCTCTTCTATTTGCTGAATGTGATGTAAGAGATTTTGCTGTATAGTTGAAGCCAGATTGTCCGCAGAAGAAGGCTGCAATGCTGATCCAAAAAAACTCGCGATCATCAACAGGAGACCTATACCGAAAGTCGATAATATTTTGCGGTAACGCATTGATTGACAGATAATCAATCAAGTTAATAAAAACAGTTCCAACTATGCTATTTCAGTGTCGGGTCGTAGTGAATGCCCCCAAAGAAATAGAGAAATAAAATGCGGGAGTAACGAAATGAAAAAGGTGTAAAAATAACAGCACCTAAAATGATGGCCACGATGTAGACCCAATCTTCCGGGTTTCCAAGAACATACAAAGCTATCCCAATAGCCACGAAGAGTGCAACATTGATTGCATAGCTCACGAACATCGCCCCGAAATAGAAACCGGGTTCAGGTTCGAAGGTGGAGCCACAGTGCTCACAATGCGTGTTCATCTTCCAGAAGCCTGTCAGATCAAACATGGATGTCTTGAAAATATTGCCATTTCGGCAACGCGGGCATTTACCTGAGGACAGGCCGCTTGCCCAAGTCTTTTCTTGCATTTGATCTGCTTGTTTTAAACCAGAAGAATGCCACTGCTGCCACCGCGACATATGGTGCAAAGAACAGGTACATTATTCCGAAATTAATGCCAGCCGCTATTCCGGGATGGCCGTTGCTAACATTGTTTTCCAACGTAGCTCTGCACATTGCACACTGAGCAAAGGAATCACTCACAGTGGCCATAAGGAGAACAAACGCAAGAATCCTCGTTTTCATGGTTGGTAATATGGACTAATCATCAAGTAGACTATCACACCAGTAACAGCTACATATAGCCAGATTGGAAATGTAAATTTAGCCAACACCTTATGCTTCTCAAAATTGCCTGATAGTGCCCTGCTCAGCGTAAACAATACTAATGGCACAACAGCAACTGATAATAAAATGTGCGTAATGAGGATAAAATAATACAAATATTTCAAAGCGCCTGTCCCGCCATAGGGCGTGGAATCGGAGGTAATGTGATACAATACATACATCACCAGAAAAAGAGCAGATAGAGAAAGGTTGATTTTCATGAGCCTTTCGTGGAGGCTTCTTTTATTATTTTTAACTGCCCAAACCGCTACGATAAGCAGGACAGCAGTAAGGCCATTGATAGAGGCATAGATTGGCGGAAGGAAACGAAAGTCGTAGCCATCTATCCTCACCTGAAACAACAATGCTACGGCCAAAGGAATTACAATCGATAAGGCAATGATTAGCTTTTTATAGTGTTCCTGAGCCATTCGATAACTTAGTATTCGTTGAGAAGAATTTTGAGTTCCAAAATTAAACGATCCACCTCTTTCATTGAGCCTTCTTTGTAAAAACCTCTGATCTGCTTAAGGCTGTCCACCAAAACCAATCTGTTCGACTCGGCCATGAAAACACAACTGCTTTCCTCCTCATACGCACCTGCCTCAAGCTTTACGAACTTGTCCAAATCACCGTACCCTATTGAGTCCATACTGACTAAAGTCAAATTCAATGGTGCATGAAGTTCATTACTCACTCTTTTTATCTGAAAGGTCGATTCCCTTAGAGCCTTCTGACTCAACCCAGATGCAAAAAAAAGTATAGTCGTGCCATTCAGCGGTATTAGCGACTGATCCACTTTATAAGGGACCTCGTAGGTTCGATCGCATCCATTTGGTGCTGTCACGAACTCCCGAAAATAAATCGGCACCTCAAATTTGTTTTCTCCGAACATGTAGAGGAAAACAAATATGGATACCGGCAGTGCCAGGGCAAAAACCAAGAGTATCGATTTCAACTTCATTGTAACAAAAAAAGAAGGCTAAAGTTATTCACCTTAGCCTTTCCCTTTCGGTTTATAGGACTTTAAAAATTTATTTCAGAGAATTTCATTCCCTCATATACAAATGCAACAAGCATCCACACCACGAAAATCATTGGAATAAGTATCGACCAAAGCAATACTTTTACCTCGTAACGCAAGTGCATAAACTCACCCACAATGTAGGCGGCTTTCACGATAGTAAGGCCAACAAAGATGGCAGTCTTAAGCGTACCGTGACCCATTGTAAAGGCAATAATAAATTCAATAATCGTAACGAAAAGCAGAATTCCCGCAACTGTCCAAAGCTTCTTGATTTTCTCCTTGTCAGGAGGAATTACGGTTACTTGAGGTTCGTGTGCATGCGCCATTGTATCGCTATTGAATTAAATTAAACAAGATAAAAGAAAGTAAATACGAATACCCACACAAGGTCTACAAAGTGCCAGTACAGACCGACCTTCTCCACCATCTCATAATGGCCTCTGCGTTGATATACTCCAGTGACAGTATTATAATAGATCAGGAAGTTCAACATCACACCGCTAAACACGTGGAATCCGTGGAATCCCGTAATGAAAAAGAAAAAGTCAGCGAAGTCCTGGGGACCGTATTGGTTGATTCTCAAATTAGCCCCAAACACTTCTTTAGTTACCCATTGCCCGTTCACAAAATCTTTAACAAGTGTAGGTGTGTCCGTTCCAACGATGAAGTGCGTCCACTCCCATGCCTGGCATGCAAGAAAAGTAATACCACCAAGGATTGTCCACAGCATCCACTTCTCAACTGCCTTTCTGTCCATTCTGTGGCCAGCTTCCACAGCCAACACCATAGTCACGCTGCTCATGATCAAGATGAAGGTCATGATACCCACAAACACAAGGGGCAGCTCTACGCCATGCAAGAAAGGAACGGCCTCAAACACTTTTTCTGGAACAGGCCAGTACTCGGTTGAGAATGTAAAGGCTTCTACTTCGCCAGTGTACCCGGGGTGAGCAGAACGAATGAGTCCGTAAGTAATAAGAAGGCCCGAAAAAGTGAACGCATCTGACAGCAAGAAAAACCACATCATGAGTTTTCCATAGCTGGCGCCCATCGGTGAAACCCCTCCGTCCCAAACGCTTCTACCAGGTGATACCGTAGCGGCTGAAGTATGTGCCATAGTTAGATTTAGGTTATCGATTCAATATTAGAAAGATGAACAAATATAGCCAAAGTCCCCCCAAAAAATGCCAATATGTGGTGCACATTTCTATCTGCGCAAGGCTTCTGGAATGGATTTTAAAGCGATATGCCGACACCATTACAATGACCAAATAAATGATGGCACTAATAAGGTGAAGGCCATGAAGGCCGGTAATAACGTATAGAAAAGAGCCTGACGGGTTACCCACAAAATACACATTGTGAGCGACCAAATCCTGCCAAGCCAAAAACTGCCCGACCACGAAA
>JBFWZR010000119.1:0-12373 GCA_050185175.1 Cyclobacteriaceae bacterium | reverse complement strand
ACAAACCGAAACATGATGCTATCAAAGAGTTTATTAAACAACTTCAGTTGGACGGCAAGAAAGTAAGCGTATTGGAATACCTACCGAAGCAAAAGGACAACTACGAATTTCTCTTTGATTTCTTCACGATCAAAGACCTCTCCTTCTGGGGCAAGATCAATTCACCCTACGCTGAAAAGTTTATCGCAACGCCTTTCGACTATCTCTTTTGTGTGGATCGTGAATCAAATCCCTTGATCCAAAACCTGCTGGCGAGAAGTAAGGCTAAATGCCGCATCGGCAAATTCTCGAAAAATGATCACGCTTACTATGAGCTGATGATCGAGCAGCAAAACGGCTCGGTTAAGAATCTCATCGACAGCATGTATAAATACGCCAAACAGCTCAGGTAGTTGAACCTGGCTCTTGTCGTTCAACTCACCTGATCAAAACTGAAATCAATTATTTTGAATAGAACCTACATATTATGCAAAAGTTAGAAGGCACAGGAGTCGCATTAGTGACACCATTCCTAAAAAACAAAGAAGTTGATTATGCCGGTTTGGAGAAACTGCTGGCGCACACCGCCAAAGGTGTGGACTACTACGTGGTGATGGGCACTACTGGCGAGTCAGCAACATTAAGCAATGATGAAAAACTAAAAGTGTTGGATTTTGTAAAAAGCCACAACCCAAAGAAGCTGCCGATCGTCTACGGTATTGGCGGTAACAACACGCAGGCAGTTGTACAAGGCATTAAGCAAACACCGCTGAAAGGTGTCGATGCAATTCTTTCTGTGAGCCCGTACTACAACAAGCCTTCGCAAGAAGGCATCTATCTGCATTTCAAGGCGGTGGCTGAAGCAAGTAAACTGCCCATTATTCTTTATAACGTTCCGGGTAGAACATCATCCAACTTGACCTCTTCTACAACGCTGAGATTATCTCAGATCAAAAATATTATCGGAGTAAAAGAAGCGTCAGGAAACCTGGAGCAGTGTATGAATATTTCCAGGAAGATGTCGCGCGACTTCATGCTTATCTCTGGTGATGACCTACTGACGCTTGCGTTCTATGCAATCGGTGGACAAGGCGTAATCTCAGTACTCGCCAACGCATTTCCCGAAACGTTCAAACAGATTAAAGAGCGAAGTCAAAAAGGTAATTTCAAAAAAGCCTCAGCTGCGCAGTTTAGCCTGCTCGACATTAACGGACCAATGTATGAAGAAGGTAATCCTGTGGGTGTTAAACTGGTATTGAAGGAAATGGGAATCTGCGAAGAACACTGCAGATTGCCGTTGGCGCCAGCATCAAAAGAACTGAAGCAGAAGGTAAAAACGCTTCTAAAAGGGATGGACATAAAGAAAGGATAGCCGCGAAAGACTATCCTTCCCTTCAATAAAAAACACTCAGAAATGAGTGATTACTGAGGTTTATTCTTCAAGTCTTGAACTTCAGACCTGATGGCTTGAGCTATATTTTTAAGCTCCTGCATGCCTTTGCGCACTCTAGTCCCCGCAGCGCTGTTTCCCTTGTTGTAGAATTTATCAGCGTCTCCTTCGATAGAAGCGATCAGTTCCTTAAGCTCTTCAAATTTTCTCATTGTATAGGATGTTTAAGATTAATTGATGAATTCCTTACGCCAATTTAAAGAAAAACGGCTAAAAACAAGCAATTAACCTACTTTTTAGGGTGTTTTAGGCCCTTTTACACCCCTTTTGTCACCGAAACAAGGGCCTCAGTGCGGTAAAATCCCTCATCCAGCTTGTGTTTCAAGGCGGAAAAGGCCTGTAACGTTTCCTCCACATCCTCCAGGGTATGGGCGGCCGTAGGAATAATTCTGAACATAATTACGTCCTTAGGCACCACCGGATAGATTACCACAGAACAGAAAATACCATAGTTTTCTCGCAGGTCCATGGCCATATTGGCAGCTTCACCAACCCCCCCTTTGAACAAAACTGGCGTTACCGGACTCTGTGTAGCACCCAAATAGAAACCGCGTTCTTTCAATCCGCTTTGCATCGCCTTCACGATCTTCCAAAGGTTGTCCTTCAGAGACGGGTTTTTGCGCAGTAATTCAAGTCGTTTCATACCTCCGATTACCAAAGGCATGGGAAGGCTCTTCGCGAAGATCTGTGATCTTACACTATATCTTAAGTATTTCAGAATGTTCTTGCTGCCAGCCACAAATGCTCCTATGCTGGCCATTGATTTGGCAAAAGTAGAGAAGTAAAGATCGATTTGATCTTGAACCCCTTGCTCCTCGCCTGCTCCTGCCCCAGTCTTACCCATTGTTCCAAATCCATGTGCATCATCAACGAACAATCTGATATTGAATTTCTTTTTCAATTCGCAAATGCCCTTCAGGTCGCCCATATCACCAGACATACCAAACACACCTTCTGTAATCACCAGGATTCCTCCTCCGGTTTCGTTGGCAATCTTAGTAGCTCTTACCAACTGCTTTTCCAGGTTCTCAATATTGTTGTGCGGGAACACAAAACGCTTTCCCATATGCAGTCTCACTCCATCGATGATACAGGCATGAGATTCAGCATCGTATACGATCACATCCTTGCGATCTACCAGTGCGTCTATGATCGACACTACTCCCTGATAACCGTAGTTGAGCAACATCGCATCTTCCTTCTGAACGAATTCCGCAAGTTGCTTCTCAAATTCAAGGTGGTTGACTGAGTTACCTGACATCATACGGGCACCCATTGGCGAACCCAAGCCGTATTGCTGTGCAGATTCGGCATCTGCTTTTCTCACTTCTGGGTGATTGGCAAGTCCCAGGTAGTTGTTAAGGCTCCAGTTCAACACTGTCTTACCATTGAATTTCATCCGAGGAGCTATTTCGCCCTCAAGCTTGGGAAAGAAGAAATAATCGTCTGGTAAATGAGAGTATTTGGCCAGCGCCCCGGCCTCCATTTTCAGTTTGTCAAATAAGTCAACCATTTTTTAATATTCGGTTAAAAAGTGCGGCAAAAATAGAAAAAAAAGTCCATTGCACACAGCGGCTATCCAACCCTCAAAAATCACACAAATCCTTAACTGTGAAGTACTTCCGTTCGTCCTTGAAAGCCCAATTCAACTGAAACAAACGATTGAGAGGTCGTCTCGGAATTAATTATTAGCATTGCAATTCGACAAAATAATAATGCATAAAATACGAAAAATATTGGTTGCTAACCGTGGCGAGATTGCCCTACGCGTGATGCGAAGCGCGAGAGAGATGGGTATAGCCACAGTGGCGGTCTATAGCGAGGCCGACCGCAATGCATTACACGTTCGTTTCGCAGATGAAGCGGTATGTATTGGGCCGCCTGCTTCATCCGAATCTTATCTAAGAATTGATAAGCTCCTGGACGCGGCAAAACAGACCAACGCAGATGCGATCCACCCTGGCTACGGGTTTTTGTCTGAGAACAAAGCATTTGCAGAAGCGGTAAAAAAAGCTGGCCTCATCTTCATAGGTCCTTCTCCCGAAGCCATTGAGATTATGGGTAGTAAGCTGGCGGCAAAGGAAGCAGTTGCAAAGTTTGATGTGCCTCTTGTTCCCGGAACTGCTGAGTCAATAACAGATACCAAGAAGGCAAAACAAATTGCAAAAGAAATTGGTTATCCTGTTCTGATCAAAGCTAGTGCAGGTGGTGGTGGAAAGGGAATGCGTATCGTAGAAAAAGAAGCCGACTTTGAAGAGCAAATGGATCGCGCGATCAGCGAGGCAAAATCTGCATTTGGTGATGGATCGGTATTCATCGAAAAATTTGTCAGCTCGCCACGACATATAGAATTCCAAATCTTTGGCGATCAACATGGTAATACGGTGCATCTTTTTGAAAGAGAATGTTCCATTCAAAGGCGTCACCAGAAGGTAGTTGAGGAAGCTCCTTCTTCCCTACTTACACCCGAACTTCGCGCATCAATGGGCGAAGCCGCAATCAATGTTGCCAAATCCGTTGGTTACTATGGTGCAGGCACAGTTGAGTTTATCATGGATGAGAAGAAGAATTTCTACTTTCTTGAAATGAATACCCGTCTTCAGGTGGAGCATCCCGTTACTGAAGAGATTACAGGCCTTGATCTAGTACAGTTGCAGATTAAGATTGCTCAGGGGGAAAAGATTCCATTCAAGCAAGAAGACTTATCGATCAACGGTCACGCCATTGAAGTGCGCGTGTATGCTGAAGATCCGGCAAACAATTTTCTTCCGGATATCGGTACACTGCAAACTTATTCAAGGCCACAAGGTCACGGCATAAGGGTGGACGATGGATTCGAACAAGGCATGGCAATCCCATTTTACTACGATCCTATGATTGCCAAGATGATCTGTCACGCTGAAAGCAGGGAGGCTGCAATCAAAAAAACTATTCGTGCGATTGATGACTATGAAATCACTGGCATCGAGACCACTCTTGGTTTCTGTCGGTTCGTGATGGAGCATGATGCGTTTACATCCGGAGACTTTGACACCAAGTTTGTCGAGAAATACTTCAAGCCGGAACTGTTGAAACGTGAGGGGACTGAGGATGAGTTAGAACTTGCAGCAGGTATTGCCGTTCACGTTCTTGAGCAATCCAAAACAAAACAGGAAGTCGTGACCTCAAATGGAGCGACAAGTAAGTGGAAGAAAAACAGGCTCTAAGGCATGGCTGAAATAAAACCGATCCGTGCCTGGCGGTACAATGATGCTCTGACAAGGAATATCGATACGCTTACCTCTCCTCTTTTTGATGTCGTCTCTGAGAAGCAAAGAGAAGTTCTCTATCAGAATCCTTACAACAGCATCCACCTCTCCGTGCCCATGGGTGAAAACCCTGCCGAAGAAGCGGCCGCTCGATTGAATCACTGGAAAGAAGAAGGCGTAATCGTTCAAGATAAACTGCCTGGCATCTATGTGTATTACCAATACTTTACTCTTGCGGGATCGCCAAAGGAGTACATACGAAAAGGTTTCATCGCTCACGTAAAAGCTTACGACTGGAATGAGAATGCAATCCTTCGACACGAAAACACGATGCCCAAAGCAGTGAACGATCGAATCGAACTTCTCGACAAACTTCAACTGCATGCCAGCGCCACCCATGGATTGTATACTGACGAAACACATTCGCTTGAGAAGTACATGGATGAAGCGATTACCAATCCCATCTATGAAACTGAGGACTACCAGGGCGTGAGAGATGTACTGGCAGTAATTCATGATGCCTCTGTAATCAGAAAGTTCATGGATTTGATAGCTTCGAAAAAAATAATACTAGCCGATGGCCATCATAGATATGAAGGATCGATTGCCTATCGTAAGAATGAAGCAAGAAAAAATCCGAATCATACCGGTAATGAAGGTTACAACTATCATCTTATGTATTTCACCAATACAGAGGCAGATGATCTTCGTATTCTCCCAACTCATCGGCTTATTAAAGGTCTTCAAAACTTTGATGAAGCAACCATAAGAGAAAAACTTGCTGAGGATTTTATCATCAAGCCCGTGGAAGACGCTCACACTATCAATGAGATCATCCTCGGAAAGAAGTGGGCTTTCGGCCTTCTGTTCAAAGATTCAGCTATCAAAGTCAGGTTGAAGCCGGAGGCACTTTCTAAAATGACCTGGGCTTTTCCAGATGTCATCAAAGCACTTGACCTCACCGTGATGCATTACTTCATTGTCGAAAAGATACTGGGGATTCCGGGCAAAGAGCAGCGTTATTCCAACAACATTGAATTCGACCGTAGTTTCTCTGACTGTCTGGCGAAAGTAATTAAGAACGAAGCGCAGATGGCCATTATCACACAAGATATCTCAATTGAAGATGTGAAAATGGTTTGTGCCAGTGGCTTCACCATGCCACAAAAGTCAACTTACTTTTATCCGAAAGTGATTTGCGGTTTTCTATTTAGCACGATCAAGGAAGATGAATTTCAGGTACCCGCTTATTCTGGCTTCTAACAGCCCGCGAAGGCAATACCTCATGCAAGAGGTCGGGTTCAAATTCACCAAAAAAAGCCCGGATGCTGACGAATCATTTTCTCCGGACATGCCCGTAGTAGACGTGGCTGGCTATCTCGCTCGAAAGAAGGCCGACTCTATCACGGTTGAAGGTACAGAGGTGGTGATCACTGCTGATACCGTTGTCATTCTTGGTGATCTGATCTTGAATAAACCAGCCGATCGAAGTGAAGCGATAAGTATGCTTCAAACGTTGTCAGGACAGACACATGTTGTTATCACTTCCTTTTGCATAAAGGATGCGAATGCTACCCGGTGTTTCAGCGATCGAACGGACGTTGCATTCAACGTGCTTGAAAAGTCAGCCATCGAGCATTACGTAGATCAATTCAAACCGTTTGATAAAGCTGGTGCTTATGGAGCGCAAGACTGCTTGCCACGCGGCACAAATCCTTGTTCGAACCTGGAGATGGAGTTCTTGAAAAGAATTGGAAGAACAGATCTTGCTGAGAAAACATTTACAAGTCCGGAAGTTGGAACGGGAATGAGAGCGATAAAAGAAATTAAAGGTTCTTATTTCAATGTAATGGGGCTACCCATTCACCTCGTGTACGAGCAACTGGAGAAATATTAGGACACCACTGATTCGTAAATTTTCATCAGTCGGTCAGCGATCACAGGCGCTTCAAACTGTTTGATATACTCTTGCGATTCTTTTATCATCCTCTCCTTCATCGCGATGTCAGACATAATCGCACTTATGTTATTTGCCAAAGCTTGATCATCATCTGGATCGACATACTTTGATGATGGTCCACCTGCTTCTTCAAGACATGAACCTGTTGCGCCAATCACCGGCACACCAGACACAATCGCCTCCACGATTGGAATTCCAAAACCTTCAAACCTTGAAGGGTAAACAAATACTTCGCTCGATTGATAAATCCCGGGAAGATCTTTGAAATCCGCATGATGAACAAAACGCACCCGATCAGACAGTGCATTGGCTGAAATGAACGTATCTAACTCAGATTGGTAGGCTGTAGCCTTTCCAACAAGAACAGCAGCAACTTCTCTGTCCAGTTTCAATAAGGCCTTCAGTATCAACAACGCATTCTTCCTCGGCTCGATTGTTCCGATGCTTAATATGAATTTTTCCGGCAGCGAATATTTGGATTTTACTTCAGCAATTTGATCGGCCGAAACTCGCTGTTTGAAAATGGAGTCACAACCCTGATAAACCACTTCTATTCTATTTGCGTCCACTACCATCATGTCCTGAAGGTCTCTCGAAGTTTGTTCACTGATCGCAATAATCTTATCGGCCGACTCACAGGCCTTCTTCAGTTTCCTCTTGTAAATCCGGGCATCAATTTTATTATACAAGTCCGGATATCGCATGAAAATTAAGTCGTGAACAGTGACGACTGTTTTCAGTCCAGCGGGTTTCGTAACGGGTAACTCGTTGCTAAGCCCATGCAACAAATCAACACCGTCTCGAAAAGCGATATTCCCCAGATTAACTGAGCGCCAAAAGCTTCCAAAACCCGATCCCTTCACCCATCGCGGTGGCGTCCGCACCAATAGTTTCGGATTCGTTCTGAACTCTTTCGTACCTGGATGATCCTTGATTTTGGGACTGTATAATGTGTAAATGTTTTTCGGATAGGAATCCAGCAAGGCCCTAACCACAAACCTGCTGTAGTTGCCGAGGCCCGTGAAGTTGTTAAATAACCGTTTTGCGTCAAATCCGATTCTCATCACAAATGGTTGGACCTGCAATATAAAAAAAGAGCCCCGCAATTGCGGGGCTCCAACTCATTCCATTTCGGCTATCACTTGTCCTTCGCCTCTTCCTTCTTCTTTTCCATTTTTACAATCTTATCACCGTCTTTCAGTCGCTTGGACACGACAAGAAAAGGACCGGTCACTACTTGAACGGTGTCACTGAGGCCAGATAGGATTTCGATATTGTCGTAGTCGCTAATTCCTGTTTTTACCTCCACCATTTTGGCTTTTCCACCATCATTGACAAACACCACGATTTTATCTTCTTGCTTTTGTTGCTTCTTGCTTTCATCCACTACTTGCCTGTTATTTCTATCTCCTCCTTGTTCGCGATTTTCATTGTCCTTCTTGTCGCTATCAGGATTTCGGGTAGTCACCGCGGCAAGAGGCACCGAGAGAACATTATTTTTAGTTGCAGTCATGATCTCCACACTGGCAGTCATGCCTGGCCTGAACGGATAACGGTTCCCCGATTTGAGCAGATCCTCATAAGAGGAACGAAGAATTAAAATTCTCACCTCAAATTCAGTAATTGCGTCTGCTGAAAGCTTTTCCTTCGCGGTATTGGCAATATTGGTTACCACCCCTTTGAATACTTTGTCGACATTACTGTATGCATCTACCTCAATCATCACTGTATCATTGAGGTGAACACGCACGATATCGTTTTCATTCACGTCCACCCTGACCTCCATCGTATTGAGGTCTGCAATTCGCAGCATCTCAGTACCTGCCATCTGCGCGGTACCCACTACCCTCTCGCCTTTCTTCACGTTAAGTTTCGAAATCACACCCCTCATAGGAGCCGACACGGTCGTGCGTCTTACATTCTCTCTCGACTCTCTCACACTGGCTTCCGTACTTCTCACAATGTATTTCGCGGCCTCCAGCGATTGCTTGGCCGACTCGAGGTCATTCTTGGCAATCTTGAAATTCTGCTGTGCCAATTGCCATTCTGCTTCCGAAATCACTTTCTCATTCCAAAGCTGCTGTTGCCTGTTGAACTCCTGTTCTGCGCGAATGAAAGTAGCTTCAGACCTTGACAAAGCTGCCTTAGCAGACTCCACGTTAGCTCTTTGTTGATTAAGCGTTGCCTCAGATCTTTCCAATTGGCTTAACCAAACATCTGGACGAATCTTCACCAAAACTTCACCCAATTTTACTGAGTCTCCATCTTCTACATGCAATTCGATGATCTCACCGGAAACTTCGGGGGCAAGCTTAACCTCGGTAACAGGTTGAACCGTACCAGATGCACTCACCTTCTCAGTGATTGAAGTCTTCTTAGCATTCGCAAATTCCACTTCTATCTCCTTGCCCTTGCCAATCCAGCCTTGCGATTTAGCCACTACCAGGAATATGATGATGAGTACAACTGCCCCGATAAGGGAATAAATCAGGCTATTCGATTTTTTCTTCTGTTTTGCCATTAGTTATAAAACGATAAGGAGATTAGTAGTCAATAGGTTTGCCCTGATAAAAATCAAGGATCTTCTTTCTGAATACGAAATTGTATTTGGCGCGTGCAAGGTCAGACTTCGATTGGAACAAATCGTTTTCTGAAATCTGGTATTCAAAGTAGCTCAACCCGCCCAGTTCAAATCTTTGTTTTGCCATACGATAAGCCTCTTCTCTTGCACTCACCTGCTTTAAGGAGGCGGCATAGCTTTTGGAAGCTGCCAAGGCATCATTGTACGCAGTCTCTATTGTCTGCCTCAAAGTATTTTTCGTTTGCTGCTCATTGATCGAGGCAATCTCGTGGTTGATGGCTGCTCGCTGAACGCTTGATCTGCTCTGCCAACCATTAAAAATTGGTATGGTCAGACCGAGGCTCACTTGCTTAAAAAGGTTGTCCTGGAGTTGATCGCGTTGACCATAACCCTCAGAGACCACCTGAGTAACAGGCTGTAGGCCAAACACTGGATATGCAGTGCCACCAACGTTTACACTGCCCACAGGGGTAGTTGTTGGAGCAGTTCCAACAATCGTGGTTAGTGGCACATCGGAAGCACTTGAGTAGTTTGATGCTGCCGATCCATTGAGGCTCAGTCGAGGATACAGACCGCCCTTACTGGCCTTCAAACCCAAGACTGCACTTTCAACTTTCAAGGTTGCACTTTTGATCTCCGGCATGCTCTGTAGCGCAACGTTGTAAACCTGGTCGGGACTGTCCTCGATAACAAGATCTTGTGCTTGCAGTTCAGGCACCTCCACTCTCATCGGTGTTGAACCTGGCAACTGCATGGCTTGCTTCAACTGAAGCAGTGAAAGATTGAGCGCATTTTCCTGATTGATCAAGTTGACCTCATTGGTGGCAACTTGTGCTTCCTGGTTTAATTCATCTGCCTTAGGTAATCCACCGACAGCAACTTGCTTTTTGATTCGCTCCAACTGCTGCTGACTTGAGTTGAGTTGGTAGCGCGCGTTGTCATACAACTCCTGGTTAAAAATCACATTGACGTAGAGCGTTACTACATTAATGATCACATCATTTTTAGCTTTTTCGAGATCCTGCTCCGAGGCCTGAAAATCCCGCTGACTTTGTCTGAAACTATTCTGCAGCCTCAGTCCATTAAACAAGGTAAGAGAGCTATTGGCCTGGACATTAATATTGTCTGTATTTCGATTTATAAAGGCGTTGGTTACCGGGTTTAAGGCTCGTCCGTAGTTTTGGCCATACGAACCACCTGCATTCACAGTCGGCAAGAAGGCCATCTTTGACTGGAACAACCCCACCTTAAATCCCTCCATGTTGTAGACACTTCGTCTTACGTTAAGGTTATTATCAAGGGCAATTTTCACACACTCCTGAAGGGTCCATTCCTTTGCGTCAGAGGCGGGCACATCTTGCGCCAGGCTGGTAAAAGAGAGGTATGAAACAAATACAACGAGTAAGACCGATCTGACCATTTCTATCCGATTTCTGGAATGTATATGACTTCTTTTACCCAATTAAGACTATTCAAGTACGTAAATGTTACATCTCTGATCCCTGAATCCATCTCAATTACCAAACAAGCGAGGTCATTTTTGCCCTTGCGGGAAACGGACATGGTGGCGATGTTGCACTGATCATTGGCTAATACATTGGCAATGAAGGCGATACTCCCCTTCACATCGTCCGCATAAATGATTATCGTGTGGCTGGAAGCGGTAAAATCTGCTTTGAATCCGTTTACCTCTGCTATGTTAATCATTCCCCCGCCCTTGCTCTCTCCGAGTACCTCCACTGATCTGTCGCCCTTCTTGAGTTTCAACTTGATCGAGTTGGGATGAAAAGTAGATGCGTTGCCGACTGACTTAAAAGTATATTTGAGGCCCTCCTTTTTGGCAATATCAAGCGACTCCTTAATCCGTTTATCATCTGTCTTATAATCAAGGAGGCCCGCGATGATAGCCCGATCACTGCCGTGCCCCTCGTAGGTTCGGGCAAAGGAGTTATAAAAGGTAATCTCAGCTGACTCGGGTATACCCCCTAATATAGTAATGGCTGCCCGAGCAATCCTTACAACACCAGCCGTGTGCGAACTGGAAGGACCTATCATAATAGGGCCTATCATGTCAAAAACACTGCTTTTCTCCGGCATAATGTCAATACGAATTATGGTTTTGAATGGATGTCAAGATGGGGTATTTTTTTCTACTACAAAGGTATAAGTACTTTGTTACCGAAACGGCTTAAGCAGATTGCATCTAAAAATAAATGATGATCGGTGGTTAATATTTAACCAAACGCGTGGTTCTAATGCCGGTGCCATCGGAGACCCGGACAATATAAACCCCTGAGGAAAAGCTGCTCATGTCAACTTGTAATTCACCGTTTTCGATAAACTTTCTCGGAATTATCAGTGCTCCTTGTGCATTGAACACCCTGACCTGATCGGTAGAGATATCCTGTCCTTTGATTACAAACGATCCTTGTGTTGGATTAGGTGAGACGAGCAGTGTCGAACGCCCACTGAATTCAACCGCAACAATCTCCGAGTAGTCGAATTTGCCATCAAAGTCGGTTTGCTTCAATCTGTAGTAAGACCTCCCGTGTAAAGGGTTGAAGTCCAGAATCTGGTAGTTCTTAGATTCGACACTGGTACCCGCTCCGGCAACGGTACTTACTTCCTCCCAGTGTTCCGCGTCATTTGACTTCTCAACGGTGAACTCTTCGTTGTTAAGCTCTGACTCCGTTTTCCACTTCACCAGCACCAACTCATTGGTTGGCAAAGCCTCAAAAGAAATCAGAGACACTGGCAGTGGAGAAAGCGCATCGGTATTACCAAGTGTAAAGCGATCGCCATTTTGAAAATTTACATTTGAAAATACCGCGATTCCGTTGGAGACAGTACCTACAATCGGGGTCACATCGTTATCACCAAAGCCATTTCCGTTACGGTCTATCAACAACCTTAGGCTTGATCCGATTGGGCTTCCCCCTACTCCACTAAAGTCAAAAGAAATTGAAACATTACCCACGTCTCCCGACTCACTAACTCTCCATGTACGAGACAGACGCTCCTCTATTGGAGCTCCAACTCCAGAAGTTGTAGAGCTCGCTCGAGCCACATTATCGTGTCCCCACATGAGAAACTCATTGTTGCCAAGGTTACTGGGGTTCCACATTCTGACAACACCAGTTCCTTTTGCATCACGG
>JBFWZR010000118.1:0-12463 GCA_050185175.1 Cyclobacteriaceae bacterium | reverse complement strand
CCTCTTTCTTGGTCTCATTCTTCTTTCTCCGCTTCCGTTGGTATTCTATTTTTTTTCATCAGGTGCAGGACCTGAGATGGCTTGTTGGTCTAATATTTTGTAAATGAGGTATTGCTTGGCGAGTTTTTTTGCATTCTTCACACCGAGCTGTTCTGCAATTTCTTTCAGCTCTGAAAGTAATCTGACATTCAGGTCGTCAATAGTGTACATGGGGGGTTGTAAAATGAAATGGTTTAAAAAATAAAAAAAGTGTCAAAAGTGTTATTTGGTCGCAAACTCACAAACCAGAACAAAAGTCTGAGTCATTCAGGTTGTCAGGAATTGAAGCTTGTACGAATTGGGTTATCTATGTTTCAAGTGGCCTGGGTAGGCCGTAATGACCTTGCAATTATAGCCCAAAATTGAATATTATCAAATCTGGAAGGGAAAAATTATGGCTGGGTTGACTACTTTTGAGGTCTCAAAATCGGACTCATGCTGCAAGTAAATTTCATTCGGGAAGAGAGAGAAAAGGTCATTGCCGGACTCGGAAAAAGAGGTTTCAAAGAAGCCACTGATTTAGTCGACAAGGTGATTTCATTGGATAAAGAGCGCAGAGAAATTCAGCAGAGGAATGATGAAATCCTGGGTGAAGTCAACCGACTCTCAAAGGAAATTGGAGGGCTGATGAAGTCCGGAAAGAACGATGAGGCAGAGTCAATCAAGGGAAAAACAGCAGATCTAAAAAAGAGCTCCTCAGACTTGAGCGCCAGATTAGAGCAGACAGAACAGAGACTGAGAGATACGCTTTATTTGATTCCCAACGTTCCGCATGAAAGTGTACCGGCTGGTGCTGGCGCAGATGATAATATTTCCGTGCACGAGCATGGCGCATTGCCCAAACTTCCGGATGACGCGCTTCCTCATTGGGAGCTGATCAAGAAATATGACATCATAGATTTTGACCTTGGTAACAAAATCAGCGGAGCGGGATTTCCGGTATATAAAGGGAAAGGCGCGCGACTTCAGCGTGCATTAATCAATTTCTTTTTAGAGAAGGCGACAGCTGAGGGATATCTGGAGATACAACCTCCAATCGTGGTGAACGAGGCATCCGGCTATGGCACGGGTCAACTCCCAGACAAGGAAGGTCAGATGTATCATATGCAGTTGGACAACTTGTACATGATCCCTACTGCGGAGGTGCCAATCACCAATTTATACCGAGATGTTATTCTCAGTGAAAATGATTTACCCGTTAAGAATGTCGGATACACTCCTTGCTTCAGACGTGAAGCTGGAAGCTGGGGTGCTCATGTGCGTGGATTGAACAGGCTGCATCAATTTGACAAGGTGGAGATCGTTCAGGTCAGAAGCCAGGAGGAATCTTATCAGGCACTTGACGAGATGTGCGCATACGTTCAAGGTCTGTTGAAATTGTTGGAGCTACCGTATCGCAAACTTTTGCTTTGTGGCGGTGACCTCGGTTTCAATTCTGCTATGACGTATGATATGGAGGTATTTGCAGGAGCACAGAAGCGATGGCTTGAGGTTAGCTCCATTAGTAACTTCGAAACTTTTCAAGCCAACCGTTTGAAGTTGCGAGTAAAGAATAAAGAGGGGAAAATTCAATTGCTGCACACGCTGAATGGCAGTGCTCTTGCGTTGCCACGAATTGTTGCCGCGATTCTCGAAAACAACCAAACACCAGAAGGCATTCACATACCTGAAGTGCTGTGGGATTACACCGGATTTAAAATCATCAACTAGCATTGAGTGAAAATATAAACGTACGTCCTGGCAACCAGGCTGACCTGCCGCAGGTTCTGGAACTAATCAAAGAACTTGCAGAGTTCACCGGATATCTCGATCAGGTTAAGACCACGGTGGAGCAAATGGAGATTGATGGATTTGGCGAAAAACCTGTGTTTGAATTTCTGGTGGCTACGCGAGGAGAAGACATTATCGGCACTTCCATTTATTACTATCGTTACTCTACATGGAAAGGCAGGCGACTTTACCTTGAAGGACTTAGTCGTAAGAGAAAGCGAGAGGAGCAAAGGTATCGGCAAGCTTTTATTCAACGCTACGATGAAGCAGGCATTGGCTGACAATTGTACTGGAATGATGTGGCAGGTGCTTCATTGGAACGAGAAGGCCATTGCCTTTTATGAGAAATACGGAAGTCATTTTGATAAGGAATTTGTCAACTGTAATCTGGAAGCTGATCAGATGAAGTCCTTCATCTCCTGATTACACTTCTTCTAACAACGTGCGAAAGGCCACGTGTTTGTCTTTAAATTTTGCCTTATGCTTCTCAACGAAACCTGGCGCAAAGTCTTTCAAATACACATTGAATTGTTCAATTGAAGGCGTGAAGTATTGCACGCAATAAGAAACAGTCTGCTCATCATCGTGTGACAACACTTTGTAGAACTTGTGGCTTTCGAAAATGCCCGTATTCAAGATCTCGGGGATGTGTTCTGTTTTCATCCATGCAATCCACTCAGGTTCAATCTCTCGGTCAATTCCGATCGTAACGTTGTACAAAATCATGGATAAAAATAAAGCTACGCGGTTTCTTAACAAAAGAATAACCAGTCTACATCTCTGTCGACATACTAAATTCTTTTCTTGAATACTCACAAAGTATTAATGCCATGAGTTACTACACCACTATTGAAGGGAAGAAGTTGGATAAGCGGCTAATTGAACTGGCTGAAACAGCGATTGCTGGACAGGGAGATGGAAGAATTTCAACTGAAGATGCCACTAAAATCATCGAGGCTGTGAAAGACGGAGGAATATATACCGAAATCGAAAAGGATACCATGGAATACATCCGTGATCACTTCAAGTGGACAGATGCTGCTGACGATTGGTTTCGTAGCCAAATCGCAAGCTGGGCAGCTAGCAAAGCTTAGTTGCCACTGGCATAATCCGTGAGGTAAGTAAACTGATCGGTAAGTTTTCCGCTTTTTGTAATGCTGGCGCGTTTAATCACGCCATCCTTGTCGGAGATGACGAGTGCCGGAATTATTTTATCAATCAAGTCTCTTCCGAATTCCTCTGATGCACTTCTGGGTAGTTCGCAAGGCAGATTATCCACAGCCATCACCGTTACGTAGTCCGGATTGCTCAATGGGGCCTCAACCGAATCCGTCTTTGGATTGTAGTCATAAATTGGATCAACGATAGTGCTCGGTTTTTTTGTGGCAGGAATAGACCCTTCAATGTCACAGGTAACGTCAGCAATTACCTTGATCTTAAAATCAGAACTCGTCATTTGTTCCCGTGTGAATAGCACTGGTGCCTTCGGATTCCAGAAAGCGCCAGCAATCAGAAGATCTCCTTCTTTAGCGTATTGAAGAAAGGTTGACTCGTATTTGTCGGGTGTTTGATGAAATTCCTCGCGATTGAACAGCCCTCCCTCTTTTCTGCTGTGGTAATCAGGGCTTCCGATTTGCACATAAACGGCTTCATCAAAAGTTTGACTTAAGAAATCCTTTGGGTTCACTTTGCGAATTCCAGCACTGTCAAGTGTTTCCATTGCTCCCTTGGCGACACGCCCGGTACCTGTCAAAATTATTTTAATAGCTGGGAGTTTTACCTTTCGTAATTCAATTTTTAGATCATTAATGTCGAAACAGTCACTCGCCTTGCGGATTGAAAATAAATTGTAACGTTTGCCATACGTAAGCAGCCCATTGTATGCGCCTACAATTCCTGCGTACCGGCCAAAAGCAACAAGTCTGTTATTTAGCTTGTCTTTTAGCGCTTCGTAATCTACGAGGCGAATTTTTTCCTCAAGCACTTTTTGCAAAAGTTTTCGGTTGTATGGCTGTTTCTTGGTGGTGTGAGAAAAAAACAGATAAGTCTTTTTGGGGATTAGATCATTGATGGGGACTTCTTTGATGCCCATCAGGATGTCGCAATCTGCAACGTTCGAAGAAACCTCAATTCCTTTTTCGCGATACTCGTCATCTGTAAATGCTCTCACCGTACTTTCCTGTACGATGACCCTTACATGTGGGTAACGTTGTTCGATTTCAACAACCTGAAGAGGGGTGAAAGGCACCCTTTTATCTGGCGGAACTTTACCCTCTCTGATGATGCCAAGCTTTATGGTTTCCATTTGTAAATGGTAAATGCCAAAAGTAAAGACCTTTGGTTTAATGTTTAGAGATCGTGATTTAAAAAATGATAAACGGGTGTTACGGCAAAGACTATTATTAAATCTTTCGTTTAATTTAGACTTATGCAGATTGGCGTATTGATCTTCGGTTGGAGTGTTTACTTCTTTTTACACAGTTTGCTTGCGTCACACCTAGTAAAGGAGGCCGTCAATCACCAATTTCCAAGCTTGATGAACTACTATCGACTTACCTATGTCATCATCTCAACAGTCGGCCTACTCTTGCTTCTTTATTACAATGGTAGCATCGAGTCGCAAGATTTATTTCAAAGAGGTGGTGTAGTGCGATACATTAGTTTAGTTTTTGCGGCTTTTGGTGCGATAATATTGAAGGTGTCATTTAGGACGTACGATCTATCCTCTTTTGTCGGTGTAAAAAAGGAAGTTGACACGTTTGTCAGATCAGGGCTGCTGCAGCATGTGAGACATCCGATTTACAGCGCGACAATCTTGATAGTTATTGGATTCTTTTTGTTTAGCCCGAATCTTCCAACCTTGATTTCCACGCTGTGTATTTTTGGGTATCTGCCGATTGGTATTTGGTTGGAGGAGCGAAAACTGTTGAAGGCTTTTGGTGAAGACTACAGAAGTTACAAGCAAGAGGTGCCTGCGCTTGTCCCCAAATTATTCTGAGGTCATTTTTTCTTTTTCGGTGTCTTTTTTTTCAATGTCTCTTCCCGCTCAACCAACTTCTTGTCCTCAACATTCTTGTCAAGAAACTGATTGACTTTTTCAATATCCATGTTGGATTTGATTTCGCCAAACTGATTTATTGAAATCTCCAGCCCGTCAAGGTCGCGATGAACCCGAGGCTTTGCCTGCTTTTTACTTGGCTTATCAGATTTTTTACTCATTGCTTTAATGCTTTAGTTGCCAAAGTTAATCTCAATTGACCTTACCATTTAGATTGCGAAGCGCGAAGTCCAACCTGTTGGCTACTTCTTTTGGGCCTAGTATTTCCATAGTCAGCATCAAATCTGGCCCCGCACCACCACCAGTTAGCGCAAGGCGCAATGCTTGCATTATCTTTCCCTGAGCGATACCAAGTTCAGTTGTAACTTTTTCAAGGAGTGCAGTGGCAGTACTCGCATCAAGTTGACCTTCAAAAGTTTGCAGCTGCTTATGAAGTTGATTAATAACCTTAATCGCTTCACTGTTCCATTTCTTCTGCGCAATTTTTTCATCAAATGATGTGGGAGCAACAAAGAATAGCAGACCTAGTTCGGTCAGATCCTGCGGAAATGTGATCCTATCACGTAATGCAGATACAATAATCGAAGCCTTTGCTGGCGCACAATCGATATCCTTGGCCTTCAAACCATCGATTAATATTTGAACTAATACCTCGTCTGGTTTTGCACGCAGGTATTGTTGATTGAACCACTTTGCTTTCTGAATGTCAAATTTTGCGCCTGCTTTACCTATGCGCTCAAGTTCAAATTCTTTGATAAGTTCATCCAGTTTGAACAACTCTTGTGTAGTTCCAGGATTCCATCCAAGAAAGGCCAGGAAGTTAAGCAGTGCATCAGGCAAGTATCCTCTCTCTTTGAAGCCTTCAGCAAGTTCACCAGTTTTCGGATCGGACCAGTTGAGCGGAAAGATGGGAAACCCGAGTTGATCGGCATCTCGTTTACTGAGTTTGCCGTTGCCATCAGGCTTAAGAAGAAGCGGAAGATGGGCAAAGGAAGGCATCACATCTTTCCAACCGAGAAACTGATAGATCAAAACGTGAAGTGGAGCTGAAGGTAGCCACTCTTCACCACGAATGACATGCGAGATTTTCATCGTGCAATCATCGACCACGTTGGCCAGATGATAGGTCGGCATTCCATCCGACTTCATTAAAACCTTATCATCAATTTGAGAGGTTTGCACTCTTACCTCACCTCTGATCAAATCATTGAGTAGAACTTCACCTGAATCTGGAACTTTTAGTCGTACGACATATGGTTGATTGTTTGCGAGCATTTCAGTCACTTCCTTCTCCGATAGCGTCAGGCTGTTTTTCATCTCCAACCGAGTAGTGCTATCATACTGTGGATTGGAATTTTTTCCTTTCAGCCTCTCGCGCATAGCATCCAGTTCGGCTGCGCTGTCGAAAGCATAGTATGCATACCCAGACTCAATTAGCTGTCGGGCATATTTTTGATAAATGACTTTTCGTTCGGATTGTCGGTAAGGCGCATAAGGGCCGCCTTGGTCCGGGCCTTCATCAAGTTCAATGCCCACCCACTGTAGTGATTTCTTAATGTAATCTTCGGCACCGGGCACGTACCTGTTTTGATCTGTATCCTCGATTCGGAGGATCATCTTGCCGTTATGTTTTCTGGCTAAAAGATAATTGTATAACGCAGTTCTGACCCCGCCTATATGGAGGGCACCGGTGGGGCTGGGCGCAAATCGCACTCTAACTTCTTTCATCTAAGATATCACTCAAGTTCTGGCACAAAGGTAACAACCTTTTGGCAGCTAGTGGATAAGGATATCGATAAGTAGCTCCCGGGTTCTTTTGAGTTGAAGATTGAAATTTGACCAGGCTACCCATTGGATGAAAGCTACAAGAAGCACACCCAGCACCCCGTAAAGAAAGGTTTGATATTGATAGCCGGCAATTATACTAACGATGAGAACGAACAGGTCCCAAAAAACCAAAAACATCTTCGTAGTTGGGAACAATCTGTAAGAAAGAAAGACAATGCATCCATTTGACGTTGGCTCAATATTACCAATGACTAACGGAAGGTAGTTGTTAGGCCGGTTGATCTTTAATGATATTCTGAAACGTCCTTCGCGAACCCATCCTATAAAAAAATAAGTTGGGTCGTTTTGGTTTTGCAAAAGCAGTTTTGATGACGTGGCAGCGTCTATTTTTGAAATAACATATTCACTGGGTTGAGTAGAAATAACAGTTTCCTGAAAATGAGGAAGGATTGTTATTTCACGGCTATACACGAAATCTCAACAGTTACGTCTTTCGGCAATCGACTCACCTGGACAGTTTCACGAGCCGGAGGTTCAGATTGGAAATATTTTCCATAAGCTTCATTCACCTTCGGAAAATCGTTCATGTCAGATAAAAAAATGGAACACTTGACTACGTTGGCAAATGTCATTCCTGCTGCAGTAAGGATGGCTTCGAGATTTTTCATCACCTGATTGGTCTGGGAAGTGATATCGCCATCGTCAATTTTTCCGGTCGAGGAATCAATAGGAATTTGTCCAGAGACAAAAAGAGTATTGCCTGCTTTGATGGCCTGGCTGTAAGGGCCGATAGGTTCGGGTGCTTTGGCAGAATACACAACTTCTTTCGACATAGCGGTGCGTTTGTTACTTTTGATCAAATATCAAAAAAATTGATCCAACCCCAGCGCCTCCGATGAATATTCTTGTAATTGGAAATGATAGCTCATTGGATGAATGCAAGACTAAATTTGGGTCCTCGCATTCTTATCAGATGGTAAGTGGTCATCAGGCCGCGGAGAAATTTTTTGGGAGCAGCGATATCATTTTTGATTTCATTATCGATAGACATCCAGAACAAATGGAGGTTTATCGTGATCATCCAAAAGTGGTTGCTTTTTTAAACACGCCAAAGACTTCATTGCTCAATTTGGTCGTTGGTTTTCAAGGTCAAATCTCGTGCACATTGTTAGGATTTAATGGCTTGCCGACTTTTTTGAATCGTGAATTTCTTGAAACAACAATATGGCGAGATCAGGACAGGGAGAACTTGCAAAGTGTTTGTGAACAATTGCAAACTAAACATCTTCTGGTTGATGATCGTGTAGGAATGGTTACGCCACGGGTTATCTTCATGATCATTAACGAGGCCTACTACACCTTTCATGAGGGCACTGCTTCGCGTCAGGATATCGACCTTGGAATGAAACTGGGGACCAATTATCCATTCGGCCCATTCGAATGGAGCGAGAGGATTGGCCTAAATAATGTTTATGAACTCCTGTCTGCGGTGTACCAAGACACAAAAGACGAACGGTACAAGATATGCCCTTTGTTGAAGAAGGAATATTTGTCCCTTAAGATCAAGTAGCGTCATATCTTTTTCCTCCTCTAGGTTGGGGAATCTCGTCCAAAATTTTCATACGTCATTTTGGGTGATCATAGTTAGACTTCTACCGAGATAAGGTAGATATTTTAATATGCACCTGTTTCAAAATCACCAACCTGTGGTTATGGTACTTCATCGTGGCAATCAGCAACTTTAGTCCACCAATGAAAGGTATGTTTCGATGAAGGGATTTAACGTGGACGGACAATTGAGAAAGCTACCATCCGGGTATCTCTTCATCATGATTTTTTTTCTGCTGCCGAGTTTGGCGTGCTGTCAATCGTACTCCATAAGGCACTTTGGAATTCAGGATGGTCTCCCGGCTTCTCAGGTTATGTCATTACTAAAGGATGAGTTGGGTTATTTGTGGATTGGAACTCATGGTGGAGGGTTGGTAAGATATGATGGGGCAGAGTTTGTCACCTACACAACCCGTGATGGATTGGTCAATAATTATGTTACACAATTGGCTCGCGATTTTGAAGGTAACATCTGGATAGGTACACAACGAGGCCTTAGTAAATTCAATGGTGTTTCATTCAATACTATTCAATTCGAGATCGATTCTGGCACTACCCAAAAACACAGAAGGATAAAGCAATTATTGGAACACAATGGAGCGATCTATTTCGTGAATTTTGGTGGACGAATCG
Source organism: Cyclobacteriaceae bacterium (assembly GCA_050185175.1). Lineage (GTDB taxonomy): Bacteria > Bacteroidota > Bacteroidia > Cytophagales > Cyclobacteriaceae > ELB16-189. Next base: position 3,567 of record JBFWZR010000118.1, on the reverse strand, counting down.
GCAAAGTGAATGAAAAAAAAGGAGAGTGGCTTGACAACACTGAGTCTGCTCTTTTTTTGGCCCCTGACGCTAACGGAGAGCTGTATTATCAGAGTTTTGGAAATAAGTTAATTAATTTATTAAATCAGGAAAAGCGGATTCCGCTACCCCCCAACCTGATAATGAAGGAAGTGACTCATGTGTCAGGGAGAAAAATGATAAACTCCAACAAGGGATTGTTTAGGATCGAAGACAATAGCCTTGTCGCAGAGTTTGCGGATTATGATTCCGGTCCCCTCCTCATAAATTCGAACGAAGGGATCGCTTGGGATTTGAGCAACCAACTTCTTCAATTGAAATTGTCACAACCTCTTACCATCAATCAACACTATCCAGAAGTCCATCAGATTACCGTGGGTCTTCAAGATGAGAACGATGAGGTTTGGCTGGGAACATTTGCGTTGGGGTTAGTCAACATACGGAAACGGGTTATGGAGAAGGTGTTTTCGGCAACTGGATATGACATAGTGATGGCGATTGGAAAGGCAGGCGACCAATCTTATTGGTTTGGCTCATATGGTGGCGGACTGTTTAGGTACAACAGTCAAACACAACAGAGTGAGCGGATTTTTTTCGAGGGTGATGACTTCCGCAAAAACATTGTAACTTCTTTAAAGTCTGTTAGAGGGGAAACGTGGATAGGGACGTATGGAGGATTGGGACTTTACCGTGATGACAAATTTACTTGGGTGCTCGGTCAGCGCGGTAATCCAATTGATTCAATCACCTCAATTGATGTTGACGCCAACAATACATTGTGGGTAGGTCGAAGGGACAAGGGTTTCGAAAAAGTAACGAATGGCGGAGTAGAGCATATTCCTTTTCAAGAACAAACTATACTGTCTGTTAAGTACATAGAAGCTGATTCGACATTGTATGTTGGTACCTATAATGGAGTTTATACTTATAAAGAAGGAGTGGTAGAGCAGTTGAATATTCCAACTTTTGACAACGGAGTTGTTTATTCCTTAGATGTCTTTAGGCATGATTATTTATTGGTTGCCAGTGAAAGTGATGGAGTTTTGTTCTACAACGTGAAGGATGGTTCGCACTTCTCGGTTTCAGTTGAAGATGGTATTCTCTCCACTCTGTTGTACTTTATTAAGGCGGAAGGTGACTACGTTTGGATAGGCACGGTTAAAGGAATCAACAGAATAAGGTTGGATGGCAAAAACAAAGTTGTCGAGGTTCTTAGTCTTAACCACCTGAATGGATTTGATGGTATCGAGGCGAATGGCAACTCATTCTTTTTGAGCGAAGAGATCAAATTGTTTGGGTCGTCAGATGGTGTCTATAAGTATAACAACACTGAATCTCCCAAAGCGAAAACAGGTAAGCTCCATTTTCAAGGTGTTGATTTGTTTTATGGAGCTCGTGCCGCCAACGCCTTTTCGGATTCAACCAGCGGTTTCTTCAAAATACCCCATGAGCCGACATTCAATGCTGCAAATAACCACCTCACGTTCCGATTTAATGCCGCAAATACCAGCGTTCCTGGAGGCGTGTTGTACACCTATCGTTTAGCCGGCCTTGATCCTCATTGGTCGAAGGAGTCCGACATAAAAGAAGGAACATATAGCTCTCTCCCACCCGGCAGCTACGTTTTTAGTGTAAGGCTAATAGACGCCAAGTCTAAAGATGTACTCGAGGAAATTTCTTATCCTTTTTCTATTTCGCCCCCATTATACCGGCAAACCTGGTTTTTGGTTGTTACATCATTTGGGATATTGGTTTCGCTTGTTGTCATATTCAGAGCGCAAGTGAGAAAGCATGTGGAACGAATTATGGAGCTGACCAAGGTTCGCGAAGAAGAAAACCACAGATTAAGAACTGAGATTGCGAGAGATTTTCACGATGAGATGGGCAATCATCTGGTCACCATTAGTAATAACGTTAATCTCCTGCTGGTGGAGTCTAAGAATTCCAGAAATACCGAAATTCTTAGGCGAATTGATATGTCAGTTCGATATATCAATACCCAGACCAGAGATTTTGTGTGGTCGATTAATCCATCCCACAATAATTTGGACGATCTTTTTTTATACTTGCGCGACTTTGCCGAGGGCTTTTTTCGGAACACGGGTATTGTTTTCCAGGCGGAAAGTACAGTTTCGCAACCTCATCCGATAACGTACAGATTTTCAAAAGAGGCCATTTTGATATTCAAAGAAGCATTTACCAATGCGCGTAGGCATTCAAAAGCTAAAAAAATATCATTCTCTTTGGCGGCTTATGACCTTCATTTTATCATGAAGGTTTGGGACGATGGAGTAGGAATGAGAGTAATACATACTACACGTGGCGGTCTGTCGAATATGTTATTTCGGGCCAAAAAAATCGGAGCAAATTTTTACGTTTCCTCAGAACAACATAGCGGGACAACCATTGAACTCAAGTTTACATTAGGAGACAAAACGCATCAGTTATGAATTTTAAGTCCATCAAGAAGGTTGTGATTGTAGATGATCAATCAGAGCTAAGAAACACGTATAGTTTAGTTATTTCCGGAACGAAGCGATATGAAGTCATAGGATCATACGCTACGGCAGAGGAGGCAATACCGCAAATTGCAAAAAGATCTCCGGACATAATACTAATGGATATCCAGCTCCCTGGAATGAGTGGCATAGAGGCCACGCGTATTATCAAAGTGAGGAATCACCTTATTGACGTAATCATGTTGACGGTGCATGATGACAGTGATTTAGTTTTTGAGTCGTTGAAAGTCGGTGCATCTGGCTATCTCATAAAAGGCCAGGGATATCTTGAAATAATTGATGGTCTTGACGAGATAATAAATGGAGGTGCACCGATGAGTAGCCGCATAGCAAAGATGATTATCAATAATTTTCATGCAAATCTTAATTCGCCACTTACTAATAGGGAAAGACAAATCATTCAATTTATTGCCAAGGGATGGACCTATTCTCAAATTGCAGAGGAACTTGGTATTGCAAAGGAAACGTCTAAAACCCACATCAGGAATATTTATGTTAAACTGAATGTAAGCTCTAAATCGGAGGCAATTGCGAAAGCAACGCGTGAACGAATTTTAATTTAAGGTGAACGATTGGAATTTAAAAGCCAGGCCGTCAAAGTAGCCTGGCTTTTTGTTTATATCTCATGACAGACGATTTCCAAGTATGTAGTTAGGCGCCTAACTAAATATCGCTGTCCACGGCACGATGATGTAAGAAAAATACCAACACTTTGTCGATACCCTTCCGACTTCCTAATAGGTAGGTTTGTTATTGTGCGCATCCCATCAGGGGGATGCAAAAATCCATTTATCAACTAAACAAAAACCTATGAAGAAGTTTTTACTGTTATGCTTCTCATTTGCTTTTGTACTCAGTGCATGGGCGCAAGAGCGAGTGGTTTCAGGTAAGATTACAGCCTCAGAAGATGGCTCGTCTTTACCTGGCGTGAACGTAGTTCTGAAAGGAACTACTAACGGTACGGTTACCGATGTAGACGGTAACTTCCGTTTGAATGTACCGTCAAGTGGCGGGACATTAGTGTTTTCAT
>JBFWZR010000117.1:0-12723 GCA_050185175.1 Cyclobacteriaceae bacterium | reverse complement strand
TAAAGAACTCAGGCCCTGAACACGGCACAATGATTTCTACTTCTCCTTCCGGAAGAGATGCGGGTGGTGGCGTAGTGGTTGTCTTTGTGCTGCGACATGAGTCGAACAGCAGAAGTGCCACAAGGCTAAATAGCGCGTTTCTGATTGTCATCGTAAACGAAAGTACTCCAAAATCCTTGCCAGATGCAAGAGATACCAAGCACCCTTAAATACCGAGCACTTCCTTAAGCTTCAAATACCCCGTCTTGCTCATGGGGATAAGATTTCCACTTTGCATTTTAGCCAGATGAGTATCTTTCTCTTTCATCTCGATTTTAGTGAGCTGCGAAAGGGCGATGATATAGGACCGATGTACTCTCACAAACTGTGACGCGTCCAATGCCTTCTCAAAGAAGTTCATCGTCTTCTTCTTCAGGTGAAATCCATCTTTGGTATAGATCTTCACGTAGTCATCATAAGCCTCTATATAATGGATTTCGGAAGTAGGTATTATCTTGATCGCATCGCCACTCTTCACTACCACCCGGTTGTGTTCTTCCGGTTGCTTGACGCTGTCTTCCATCAGGGGTCTCACGGCAGACTTATCTGCCTGGCTTTTCCATTTTTGAATAGCCTTGTCAAACCGATCTTTGCCAAACGGCTTTAGCAAATAATCCACCGCATGAGCATCAAACGCCTGCATCGCATATTCATCAAAAGCTGTGGTGAAGATGACATCGGGCGGATTGTATATCAGTTCCAACATTTCAAAGCCGGTAATCTTCGGCATCTGAATATCCAAAAACACCAGGTCGGGTTGATGATGAGTGATAGCCTTCAGTCCCTCGAATCCATCGCCACACTCTTGAACAACCTGTAAATCCGGATACGCACCCAGGAACTCTTTGACGATACTCCTTGCCAATGGCTCATCATCTATGATTATCACCTTCATGCCGTCTGAGGAATAAGAATACAAGTTCTGAAAATATTAACTTCTTTTTCTGTGGAGAGCAGATCATTTCTGCCGTACAACAAATACAGCCTCCTCTCAATTGATCTCAATCCAAATCCTGTTCCCTTTTGCGGAACGGCTGTCTCAGGATCAAATGGATTCTCTACACACACACGAAGCATCTTGTCTCTGATCTCTGCCCGAATCGTCAACAGCACATCTCCAGTCACATCATACAAACCAAACTTGATAGCATTCTCCACCACGGGCTGCATGAGCAATGAGGGTATCGTCATCCTGGCGCACTCTTCATCGTGGATGATTTCAGTTCTTAATCTATGACCAAACCGGACTTTCTCAATATCGAGGTAAAGTTTCAGTTGCACCAATTCTTCTGACAGTGTCACTTTATGCGATTCCTGCCTCTTGAGTGTGCCTCTGAAGAAATCCGAAAGTTGTTGCACCATCGTGCGGGCCTTTTCCGGCTCCACCGCAATCAGTGCATTGATCGAATTCAAACTATTAAACAAAAAGTGGGGTTGCAGTTGTTGTCTTAAACTATACAACTCCGCATCACGCGACATCTTCTCCACATCTGCCTTGCGTGTCTCGTCCTTTTGTTGTGTTTGCAGATAATACCACATCCATCCAATTACAGAAATGAAGGCGAGCATCAGGAATGAGAAGCCAAAACGCATCACAAACGTATTGTCTAGAAAGCGGAGATACTCTGCATTTTCATCGTAGATGATTCCCAGAAGAAACTCGATCATCAACACACAAATTATTGCCAGTGCAGCACTCCACAGTAACAGATAATATATTCTCGACTGCTTGGGCTGGTAATAGCGCAACATAATCACGATCACATAGCCCTCCCATCCTAATATGAAATTAGAGATACCCGCATCGGTGATTGCGATGCGCCAATCAAAGCCAGCAAAACGGAGGGCGGCCGCCTGGAATTGTACCCAGACGAGCCACCACCCAAATTCCAGCAACATGATCTTGCGACTCTCCGTCATCCGACCTGCTCTTCCTCAGTTTGAAATTTACTTTGCACGTAAGCCGCCTTCAGGTGTATCGTTTCAATATAATCCTTCCGGCTGGGCATCTCCTGGATGCTGGAGAACAACTCCATGCCATCCCTAAGCTCATCGATCGGATATAGTTCAGCGATATTCACGAATTCCCAACGTACAATTTCATTTTTACTATTCAGTAGCATTTCTTCCTCTCCCATCCCTATTCTCATCGCTTTGTCGAATGCCTCTTCCATACTTTCAGCTTTGATCAAACGGTATTGCTCGTCAAACTGCGGAGTGTGGTTGCCTGATCCGCTAATGATGTTGAAGACTATTTTAGCAATGTACCAATTCATAACTCTATATTTAATCACTTCCAATTCTTAATAACTCTTGATCTCAATACCTCCAAACACTGACGTACCTCTGAGTACCAACGTCTTATTTGCTTCAGGCGCGTCTTTTTGGAATGCTCTTTTATCTTCCACACCACCAAACACCGACACTACTTCAGAGTGTAGCTTCCAGTTGGATGGAATAACCAGTTGCGCGCCACCAAAAACCTGTGTGAGATTAAGCACAGCCCTGTCTTTGATGTCGGCCTGACTCAGGTTAATGGACGACCCTCCGAAGAAAGTTGTTACATCTCCACCTTTAAAATCCTTCGTCACGACATTCTTCTCTATACCTCCGAAAATGGAAACTGAATCCAGGTAGTCTTCCGCGTCTCCGGGGCGTTTGTATGAGTTACCCTCATCGGACGTCCCTGAATGCATATTCAAATCACCATGTTTCCATCGCCTCCTCGGATTGCAACTCCGTGGATTGAAGATCATAAACAATCCTACCGTGATAATGGCCACCGGCCACAGGTAAGGTCTGAACTCCAGATCAGGAACGATACGATCAACCAGAAAGATGGAACCGATGAAGACAGGGATCATCCATCCCCAAGTTCTGAAACCGTGTTTCACACCGATATAGATACCGATGGTGATCAACAACATCTCCCAGCTGATGATCCAGTTGGGGATATCCGCACCTACCTTCTTGGCGAGCAGCACACTTCCCACAATGACTACGATTATACCAGACAGTACCTTCCCAGAACCTGAGATATTTGAGTAGTCGTCTCTTTTGTTGTTTGTTTCCATGATTTCCCGATTGATTATGGCTCAAAAGTATAGTGAGGCCCTGCTGGCAACAATGCCTAATAGGCCACGAGAGCCCACTTGTAGGTGAATGCCGGATTTTTGTAGGTGAAAATTCAACGACCGACTGGCTTGATATGGATGGCCATTAGCCGTAATTTGAAAACAAAAAGCCATGGTCAAACCTCTTCTATTCTCTGTGTTGGCAGTAATGATCATTTTACCCCTGTTTGCGCAAACAGTTCCTTCTGCAGAAGTTCAAATTAAGTCGGCCCTCATGGCCGCACCAGAAGGTATGCGCGATGGCGCTAAAGTCTATGGGTTTTCGGAGAAGGGAGAATTCATTACCCTGAGAGAAGGAAACAATGGATTGATCTGCCTGGCTGATGACCCCAATCAAAAGGGTTTCAACGCTGCCTGTTACCACAAGGACCTTGATCCATTTATGGCGCGAGGTCGCGAATTGAAGAAGGAAGGAAAGAACTTCAAGGAGATCTTCGACATGAGAGAAGAAGAAGTGAAAGCAGGTAAAATAAAAATACCTCATGGTTCCAGTCTATTCATATTATATGGCCCTGATGAAGTATTGAACACGACAACAGGTGAAGTGACAGGTGCAAGTCTCCGCTCAGTAGTATATATTCCTTTTGAAACATCAGAGAGTACAGGGCTGCCTCTAAAACCAGCGGCTCCCGGTATGCCTTGGATTATGGATCCCGGCACTCACCGTGCACATATCATGATTACCCCTCCGAAGGGGAATTAGCACTACTGGCATAAAGTAGCATAAAAAATCGCGTCTATTGTGGTACGCTGTTAAGGAGTGCTATTGGCTACCTTTCACCTAGTATCCCAAAGTATTATGGTGAACTCCGTGGGCAAAACCATTTCATTATTGTTCCTTACCCTATTGATGGGGGAAGCATGCGTAGACCGAATTGACGTTGACGCAGAAAGCACCGGCCAGGGTATTCTGGTGGTTGATGGCTTCATATCTGATGCGGAGGGACCATATGTTATTCGGTTATTCCGTACGACTAAAGCCGAAAATGTTCTTGAAGCATCTGTTCCTGTTATCGCGCGTAGTGTCGTGATCTCAGACGATACTGGAAAAAGCGAAATACTTACAGCGAAGGAGGATGGTGTCTATCGAACTGCACCGACTGGAATCAGGGGAGAGATTGGACGAAGCTATTCACTGAGGGTAGAGTTGATTGATGGAAAGGTGTTCGAGTCCGCCCCAGACCTTCTTTCGGAGGGAGGACAGATTGATAGTTTGTACTACGAATGGGAATCGGTAACGCCAGTAGGTGCTCCGCCACGAAGTGGATTCAGAGTGTACGTTAATGGCAATGCACCGAAAGATGCCTTCACCCGATGGCGGTTCTCCGGAGCGTATATGGCACAGTCATTCCCAGAACTTAATAAGTACGAACCCAATTGTTCAAAAACGGAGACAGGCGAACCCCCTCCTACACCAGACCCTCTGCCCTGTAGTGGTTACATCACTACTGGTATTCGCACACGGTTTGGGCTTTCGATCGGTAACCTCATTCGTGTAGGAAATTGTACCTGTTGCGTATGCTGGGTTACAGACGCTGAGGATAAACCGGTGCTCAACAACGTAACTATTTCAACAGAGGGAATCTATAATAAAATCGAAGTCGGGTATATTCCGTTTGACCAATGGACCTTCGCTAATAAACGTTATATGCTGAAAGTTGAGCAGATGAGTCTGTCCTCTGAGGCATTTGCATTTTGGAAAGTGATAGCCGATCAAAAGAATGGAAGCAGCAGTTTGTTCCAGCCGGCTTTTGGGAAAGCGACTACGAATATGGTGTCTACCAACTCTGATTCTAAAGCAATTGGATATTTCTATGCCGCAAGCGTAAGTAAAAAAGTGCTCTTCCTTACCACCGATGATGCCCCGATACCGGTCCCCGACCCGGCCATCGAACCTACCAAGAATTGCGCATTGTGGCGCGACTGTACTTCCATTTTTCCTTATTCATCCTACACACAGCCAGCCGAGTGGGTGGACTAAAAAATTTACAATCACCTACTGGTATTTAAACAAAAAAAACCGGCATCGCTGTCGGGGTTTTAGTTAACGGGGCTTTTCACTTTGTCGGGGTTTTGTGGTGCGAGCTTTCAAAATAATTACGCGCACTCACATCTACCGACATACGAGGTGGTATGCAGTCGCAAAAGGCCAGAGCGAGTTGTCAACTTAGTGCCCTTGGGATTGCTGTTTGGGGTAAAGCGATTGAACATAGCTTGAAATTTAGTCAAGAAACAAGTTACAACTTTAAACCCCTTCATAACACGAGATCGTGCACCAGCGGATAAGTGGTTCCGTAAATCCGAAAATAGGCTTATTTTGATTTCCTGTTGAACTAAGCCACACTGATCCATTCGTCAATTCCAATCCAACATGAGAAATATCAAAACCAGTTCTTTCATCATTCTTATCCTGGCCACACTGTGCCATTCACTTTCCTTTGCCCAGGCCATCGACAAAGACATTTATGCTGATGCCGCCAAGGGATTAAAGCTACGTAGCATCGGCCCTGCTCTAATGGGTGGACGGATTGCAGACATTGCCGTGAACCCCAAAGACAAAAGCAATTGGTATATAGCGGTAGGCTCCGGTGGCGTATGGAAGACGACTAATGCAGGAACCACGTGGAAGGCAGTTTTTGAGAATCAAACCTCTTACTCTATTGGTACCGTGGCTATCGATCCGAATCAACCCAACGTGGTGTGGGTGGGTACCGGTGAAAACGTAAGTGGCCGACATGTAGGCTGGGGTGATGGCATATATAAGAGTATGGATGCGGGCCAAACGTGGCAACGCATGGGATTGGAGAAGTCAGAACACATTGGCAAAATCCTTATTGATCCCCGAAACAGCAATGTGGTGTTGGTAGCAGCGGAAGGTCCCCTATGGTCTGCAGGCGGTGACAGGGGATTGTATAGATCGACAGATGGAGGTAAGACGTGGAAGTTGGCATTGAAGATTGACGAGAGCACGGGTGTGACTGACATAGAGTTTGATCCTTCCAATCCTGATGTAGTCTATGCCGCTTCATATCAACGAAGAAGGCATACCTGGTCATTGTTATCAGGCGGTCCTAAGTCTGGCATTTACAAGTCGACCGACAATGGGGATACCTGGCGACAAGTGAAAACAGGTCTACCTTCGGTAGATATCGGAAAGATTGGACTGGCTGTGACAGCTTCTAATCCCAATCTGGTGTTTGCAACTATTGAAGCCGATGACAAAAATAGAGGATTCTACCGGTCCACCGACAAAGGTGAAAGTTGGGAGAAAAGAAACAGTTATATATCAGGTGGTACTGGACCTCATTACTATCAAGAGATAGAGGCATCACAAAACAATCCTAATCTCATCTATCAAATGGATGTGTTCCTTCATGTTACGCGTGACGGAGGAAAGAGTTTTGATTACCTAGAAACGGGGCGAGACAAGCACAGCGATAACCATGCGCTTTGGATTGATTCAGATAACGGAAACCACATGCTTGTTGGCACAGACGCGGGGTTGTATGAATCATTTGACGAAGGATTCACCTGGAGGCATTTTGAAAACTTGCCGGTATCGCAGTTCTACAAACTGTCTCTTGACAATGCGTTGCCGTTTTACAATGTCGTGGCCGGAGCACAGGACCTGGGAACGTTAATTGGTCCGTCAAGAACCACGAACGTTGAGGGTGTAAGAAACCAAGATTGGTATGTACCTCTCGGAGCTGATGGGTATGATGTAGCCTTCGATCCCAAAGATCCGAACATCGTGTACATGGAAATTCAGGAAGGAAATCTCGTGAGGTTAGACAGGCGAAACGAGGAGGTGATCAGCATCAAGCCGCAGCCTGAACCCAACGATCCCCCTGAGCGATTCAATTGGGATAGTCCCATCATTGTGAGTCCACATGACAACAAAACTTTGTATTTCGGTTCGCAGCGGTTGTGGAGAAGCAAAGATCAGGGAAATTCCTGGACGCCAGCCAGTGGCGATCTCACCACTAACACCAATCGATACGAACTTAAGATGGCCAACAATGTTCCCAGCATTGACGCACTGTATGACAATGGGGCGATGTCAAAGTTCGCGACTCTCACGGCTGTGTCTGAATCACCGATTACGGAGGGATTAATCTACACAGGCTCAGATGACGGACTCATTCACGTAAGTGAAGATGGAGGCAAGAACTGGAGGCGAGCGCAAAGTCTACCCAAGGTACCTGCGCTCTCTTTCATCAATGATGTTGAGGCTTCTAAATATGATGCAAATGTAGTCTTTGTCATCGCTGATGCGCATAAGTTGGGCGACTACACAACTTATATGTTTGTCAGCAATGATAAAGGAAAGTCGTGGCAGCCGATTCAAGGTGATTTGCCTTCCAATACGATAGTGTGGGTAATCAAGCAGGATCATGTGGACAAGAATTTATTCTTCATCGGCACAGAGTATGGAATTTACTTTTCTCCCAATAGAGGTGTGAACTGGATGAAATTCAGTTCCGGGGTGCCCACTATTCCATTCAGGGATTTGGAACTGCATGAACGAGATAACGATATCGCAGGTGCCTCTTTTGGAAGAGGTATATACGTGCTCGATGACTATTCTTCATTGAGAGAGATGGGGAAAGTAGTAAACAAAAAGAATACACTCTTTTCCGTCCGTGATGCCTGGTGGTACATACCCAATGAACCGATGCAGGCAAAGGGCATGCCTACCTTGGGAACAACCAGCTTCAGAGAACCCAATCCTTCCTTTGGTGCTCTGTTTACTTACTACATCAATGAGGTGCCTCAAACCGCGAAAGATGCACGGGCAAGTAAAGAGAAAGCATTGGATTCGCAAGGTGCCAACATTCCCTTCCCCGGCTGGGACCAACTCAAAGCTGAGTCATTGGAAGATTCTCCCAAGGTTCTCATTTTGGTGAGAGACGAAAGTGGCAATGCACTGCGGTGGATTCAAGGGGCTGCTAAGAAAGGTGTTCACCGAGCAAGTTGGGATTTGAGATTACCTGCACCTGATCCGGTCAATTTAACCAAACCTACTTTTGTGCCACCTTGGGCTGGAGCTCCGGAAGGACCATTGGTGGCCCCTGGTAAATACACCGCTGAGCTTTTCATTGTTGACAATGGATCGTTGAAATCACAAGGTGCACCTCAAGCGTTTAATATAAAGCCGACACCCAACACCAAGTCAAACATCAACTATCAGGAGTTCACGGCATTGACAAAACGGACCACTGAGTTGGCCAGGAAGGCAGCCGGAGCACGTAATAGTCTTGGTGAAGCCGACCGAAAGTTGCGACATATTGAAGATGCACTGGTGCGAACATCATCGGTAAACCCTGAGTTGTTCAAGACATTGAAGTCGTTAAAAGACAGGTTAGCCAATTTAAGTGAACAACTATCTGGTGATCCCATCCGTTCCGAGAAAAACGAATCCACCTCTCCTTCTATTCTTGGAAGAGTGAATAGTGTGGCCAATAGTCACTGGAGTACAACGCAAATGCCAACCGAAACCATGAAGCATAGTCTGGAAATCGCAGAGGCTGGGTTTAATAAGTTTAGTACTGATGTAACAACTTTTGAGAGGGATTTTGAAGCCTATGAAGTGGAATTAAAGAAGGCTGGCGCACCGTATACACCTGGAAGGAAGAATTAAGCACACTAACGATTTAATTTATATTTATAGACTGCAGAAGGAAAGGTTAGTGCTGTTCCAGCGCGAATCGTACCGTTTATCAGGTATACTTCACCATCAATGATGAAGGAAGCTGGTGCCCATCTGGACTTTCCAGGATGAGGTGGAAGTTCTTCCCAAGTATTCGTAGCGGGATTATAACTCCAAAACTCGCCTGTTTCCATTGGGCCATGATTTTGTCCATCGCCACTCAACACATAACCTTTTCCCTCGAATGAAAACTGTGTACCTGCAACTCTTCCCTCACCTGGGATATCGGCCATTTGTTCCCACGTAGAGGTAGCAGGATCATACCTAAACCAATTTTTATAAATACCTGCTCCGTGGCCAAATCCCGTGTAAACATAATCACCCAGTGCAAACTGGTATGGATGATGGCGCTCATCACCTGGAAGGTCAGGGTTTTGTTTCCACTCATCACTAGCAATGTCATATTCCCACCAGTCCTTGTAATCTCTCGAATTGTTTCCAAGCCCGACAAATAACTTCCCTTTTGAAGCAACCATGGCGGGGTGATATCGTGGCTCACAAGGACAGCTGGTCAGCTGCGTCCATGTTATCGTTGTCGGATCGAACACCCAGAGATCGTTTAGCGCATCGCCATCCGAGTCAGCCCCAAATCCCAGGTAGGCTTTCCCTTCCCACACGTCCCCTATTCCATACGATCTTGCCGGGCCGGGATAGTTTGACAATCTATTCCACTCATCAGCGCCTGGGTTATACTCATAAAAATCTGCCCTTGGCACACCCGAGTCACCAGTGACAAGATACCCTTTGCCCATCAAGCTAAAACCAAACGAGTGATGTGTTCGGAATTCAGAGGGCAGTGAACTTACTTCAGTCCACTGAACATCAGGTTCATCATCTGAGCAAGAAATGAAACCAATCGTTGCCAACAACAAGAACGATCGTTTGTACAGATTATAAAGCACCGTCATATCTACGAGAGGTAGGTCTTCAACTTTACCTCAAATTAGGGTTTTTATCGAAAGGGAGGCTCCCCTATGCAGCGGTATAAAACAGAAGATGGCGTTGGATGACGGTCATCTCAAAATAGTCCGTCATTGCGAACGGAGTGAGCAATCCACAATTCGGAGCAGGCAAAACGAGATTGCCGTGGTCGTTCCTCCCTTGCAAAGACGGTAGCTAGTATTTCGAGATGACCCCTTAGTTTTTTCTGGGTGGGCGCTTTCCGCGAAAGCGATTCTTACTGGGGGCCGATTTTCTGTTGAACGTCTTGTTCCTTCTTCGTTCCATCGGTTGATACAAAGGCGTTTCACCGAGGTCCAGGGGCAATATTTCCTTAGGTACTTCTCTGCCTATCAAACGCTCTATACTTTGAAATTTCTGTTGGTCACGATCGTTGATGAAAGTGACAGCCGTGCCCGTGCGCTCTGCTCTTGCCGTACGGCCAATGCGGTGCACGTAATCCTCTGGATCGGGTGGTGCATCGTAGTTCACGACCAGATCAATACCTTCAACATCGATGCCCCGTGAAAGAATATCCGTTCCGATAATGGTCGTTATCTTCTTGGACTTGAATTCCCTCATGATATGTTCACGCTCCGGTTGCTCGAGGTCGGAATGAAAGGCCCTGACTGCAATCCCGTGTCTCTTCAAAATCGACTCCAGTTTCTTTACGCTCTCTTTCGTAGAGGCAAAGATGATGATGCTGCCATAGTCATCCTGATTAAGGAGATACGACAATGCCTCGACCTTTTGCGAATCGTACAACATATAGGCTTTTTGCAAAATACCTTCCGCTGGTTTTGATATCGCGATGGAAATGTGCTCTGGATTTTTCAGAATCTTATGTGCCAACGTTAGAATGCGTGGCGGCATGGTGGCCGAAAACAACAAAGTCTGTCGGTCCTTGGGAAGTTGATTAACGATCTTGATCAGGTCTTCATAAAAACCCATGTCCAGCATCCTGTCGGCCTCATCCAACACCAGGTGTTGAAGCTGATTAAAATTTACGGCCCCTGTAGCAAGCAGCGCAATCAGTCGTCCTGGTGTTGCAATAATGATATCGGCTCCCGACTCCATGGCCTTGCGTTGCTGATCCCAGCTGGTGCCATCGCCACCGCCATACACAGCAATGGAACTCACGCCCACAAAATAGCCAAACCCTTCTACCTGCTGGTCGATTTGCAGGGCGAGTTCGCGCGTAGGCACAAGGACTAAAGTATTGATACGTTGGTTTGGATTTTGGCTGATCTTCTCAAGAATAGGTAACAAGTAGGCCGCAGTTTTTCCTGTACCGGTTTGTGCAGAGGCAATCACATCCCGCGACTGCATGATCACCGGAATGGCCTGCTCCTGAATGGGTGTAGGTTTATTAAACCCCATGGCATTCAACCCATCAAGCAGGGTTGGCCCAAAACTAAACTCTTCGAATTTCACTTAGGAATTATCATCGTATACACTCCGGAACCCAAAAATAGAAAACCGGAACTCAAAAAAAAGCCTCCCGAAGTTATCGGGAGGCTCCATTGCACTCATATAGATTCTTAGTCTGCTATTCGTACATTAACGGCATTCATGCCTTTTTTACCTTCTTTCAGCTCGAAGGTAATTTTGTCGTTTTCACGAACTTCGTCAACCAGCCCGGTAACGTGAACGAAATACTCCTCATTCGACTCGTCCTCCCGCACAAAACCAAACCCCTTGGTCCGGTTGAAAAACTTTACTGTTCCTTGTTTCATTTGTGATTTTGATGTTAAATAATTCCGCAAGGTAGCGAGAAATCATCAATCTCAATCGCAGATACGTCTTTTTTATCGTTTTTTGGCGTTAAGCAGCCTTACTTACCGGCTCCATCTTCAGCTCCCTGTGACGGGCAATCTGAATAACTCCCAGCTTGTTGAGCAACTTAATCACCAAATATGTGGGATCAATTTCATGCCAGCGAATGCCACCAAAGTTAGGACGTGATCCATGCTTGTGATGATTGTTGTGGTAACTCTCACCCATCATCAGGAAATCGACAGGAAGGAAATTGCGTGACGTATCACCTACTTCAAAGTTGCGATAGCCGTACTTGTGTGCAAACCAGTTGATGATTGCACCGTGAATCGGGCTGAGTAGAAATTGCATAGGCAACAACAACCATAACCACCAGTATTCTGCAAATTGCCAATAGACGCTGACATATAGTGCTCCCCAAAAAAGTCGTGATGGCCATGAGCGCGCTATCTTATCAAACGCATCCCACTTCGGCACCCCTTCAGTAAATCTTTTCTCAGGAACAAATTTTCCATTGGCAATAGAAGAATAAATGGTTTTGGTTTTCCACATCATCTTCCAGATGCTTTCATCATATTTTGGAGAATGTGGATCATCTTCTGTATCAGCAAATGCATGGTGCATGCGGTGCATCACGCCATATCCGTAGGGACTCAGATAATTGGAACCCTGAAAAATCCAGGTTAACACAAAAAATACTTTCTCCGTGAATTTGTTCATCGTAAATGCCTTGTGTGATGCATAACGATGAAGGAAGAAAGTTTGAAAAAACAGTGACAGATACCAATGTGCCACAAAGAATAAGAGAATGGTCGTCATCTCAGTTTAGGTTATTATGTTAGGTTTAAACAGCCGGTTTTACCCGATAGCTTATTAGTGAAGACAGGTGTGACGGAGATTTGTGACAGAAATGGGAAATTATTTTGCCTTTTATGGCTTCAAGGCCAGGATCAGGTCACTGGAAAGCCCTGTTTCACAGGCTTTTTTGAAGTTTTCAATCCAGGGAGCCTTAAGATTGAAGTCGATATGAATTTTGCTGGTTTCGTCACTCAGCTTCTTTTTAGCTCTGCTGAATAGCTGGCGACAATGCTCTTTCTTCTTTTCCAGAACCACTTGCAAAGCCTC
>JBFWZR010000116.1:0-12788 GCA_050185175.1 Cyclobacteriaceae bacterium | reverse complement strand
ACCACATACAGAACATCGTTCCTGCCACGAGTATCACAATTGACGACACAGTGAAGAACATACCAGGATTAACAATGGCCTCATCGTTGATAGTAGTTCTCAGGTATCCGTAAGACTGAGCTGCTGTAATTGCAATTGTCAGCACCCTTGTGAACTGATTCAATTTCTTTCTTCCGCTATCGCCTTCCTTCTGCATTTTTTGGAAGTGAGGAACAGCAACAGTAAGCAACTGCACCACAATGGAAGCTGAGATGTAGGGCATAATACCCAATGCAAAAATCGAAGCGCGGCTAAACGACCCACCAAGAAATGTATTTAATAGGTCGAAGATACCACCTTGGTTTCCTGCCAACAGATTGGGATCAACACCCGGAAGCACCACATACGATCCCAATCTGAAAATGATCAGAAAGCCAATCGTATTGAGGATTCTCACGCGGAGATCTTCAATCGAAAAAATATTCTTTATGGTGGTGAAGAATTTCTTCATCGTTACACTTTTGTCGCTTTTCCGCCTGCGCTTTCAATTGCTTTTACAGCTGTTTCTGAAAACGCATGAGCTTCAACATTAACCTTTGCCTTCAGTTCTCCTCTGCCGAGCACTTTCACTTTATCTTTCTTGCCTACAATACCATTGTCAATCAAAAGTTGAACATTGATATCAGACGCTTTAGTCTTTTGAGCAAGCGTTTCCAACGCATCAAGGTTTACACACTTGAAGTAAACTTTGTTATTGTTGGTGAAGCCAAACTTTGGAACACGTCTTTGAAGTGGCATCTGACCACCTTCAAAACCAATTTTGCGGCTATAGCCAGAGCGTGACTTGGCGCCTTTGTGACCACGGCCTGCAGTAGAACCACCTGAACCTTGTCCACGTCCCAACCTCTTGTTTCTCTTTACCGATCCTTCTGCCGGCTTTAATTCGTTTAGCTTCATTTTATAAATCGGTTACGCTAACCAAATGACTCACTTTCTTTACCATACCCTGAATCTGAGGAGTGTACTCCACTTCAACCGCCTGATTCAACCTGCCAAGACCCAGTGACTTAATAGTCAACTGTTGAGTCTCAGGGCGCTTAATCATGCTTTTGGTCTGTGTGATCTTTACTTTAGCCATATCTCTTATCCGTTGAAAACCTTAGCCAGGGTTATACCTCTGTTTCTTGCAATTGTGTGCGCATCTCTCATTCCGGTCAAAGCCTTGAAAGTTGCCTTCACCACGTTGTGAGGGTTTGACGATCCTTTTGACTTTGCCAATACATTGTGAACACCGGCACTTTCCAGTACTGCACGCATCGCACCGCCAGCGATTACTCCCGTACCGGCAGCAGCTGGCTTCAACAACACAAATCCACCACCAAATTTTCCAATTGACTCATGGGGCACAGTTCCTTTGATGATCGGAACTTTCACCAGGTGCTTCTTGGCATCATCGATACCTTTGGTAATTGCATCCGTAACTTCATTCGCTTTACCCAGGCCGTATCCTACCACACCGTTTCCATCTCCTACCACTACGATAGCAGAGAAGCTGAATCGTCTACCACCTTTTACCACTTTGGCTACGCGCTGAATCGCTACGACCTTTTCTTTAAGATCTATTTCGCTTGCCTTTACCGTGCTGACGTTGCTTTGTGTCATTCAATTAAAATTTTAAACCACCTTCTCTGGCACCTTCAGCCAAAGCTTTAATGTTACCATGATATAGTGAACCATTGCGATCGAACACAATTGTGTTGATGCCTGATGCAACGGCTTTTTCTGCAACCTTCTTGCCTACGTTCTTTGATATCTCAACGTTCACTCCACCTTTTTTATCCAACTCCACTGAAGAAGAATAAGCCAGGGTAACACCTTTTGAATCATCGATGATCTGAGCGTAGATCACTTTGTTGCTTTTGTATACAGAAAGACGTGGTCTTTCAGAGGTACCCTTAATCTTCTTGCGGATACCCATCTTAAGTCTTTTTCTTCTGTCTGTCTTTAAGGTCGCCATACTCTTAATTATTTAGAAGCCGCTTTACCAGCTTTTCTGCGTACATACTCACCAGTGAAACGAATACCTTTTCCTTTGTAAGGTTCAACCTTGCGCAGCGACTTGATTTTTGCAGCTACGTGGCCGATCAATTGCTTATCGATTCCCTCCAAAATGATAGTTGGATTCGATCCCTTCTCAGTCACCGCCTGAACTTTCAATTCAGATGGAACTGCGAAGAATATATTATGTGAATAACCAATGCTCAACTCCAGCACGTTGTTCTGTGCAGTAGCCTTGAAACCCACACCCACCAACTCAAGCTGATGACGATAGCCTTTGTTTACACCATCCACCATGTTTGCGATCAGCGCGCGGTACAAGCCATGCATGGCCTTGTGCCTCTTCTGCTCTGACGGGCGAACTACCGTCAACTCTTCGTTCTCCTGCTGAATTTTGAAGTCAGGATCGATCAACTGGTGCAACTCACCTTTAGGCCCCTTCACTGACACTTTATGATCTCCTTCGTTAAAGGTGATGGTTACACCTTTAGGAACTTGTATTGGATTTCTACCTATTCGTGACATCGCTAATCAATTAATGAACGTAACACAATACTTCACCACCTACATTCATTGCCCTGGCTTCCTTATCGGTGATCACACCTTTGGAAGTAGACAGGATAGCAACACCTAGCCCATTAAGCACCTTAGGAAGTTTGCTTGCCGGCTTGTATTGCCTCAACCCCGGTGTACTTACACGATGGAGTATTGAGATGGCTGACTCTTTGGTTTCAGGATTGTATTTCAATGCAATCTTGATGAGTCCCTGCTTATTCTGGGTATCCTCAAACTTATAGTTGAGGATGTATCCCTTGTCGAATAGCACTTTGGTGATTTCCTTCTTCAGGTTGGAAGCAGGCACCTCTACCACGCGATGGCGCGCCTTGATGGCGTTCCTCAGCCGGGTTAAATAATCTGCAATTGGATCTGTTGTATTCATTCTAATTCTGCCTATAAAATGCAAACCCGTTTATAAAACGGGCTGCAAAGATATCTAACAATTTTCGATATTCAAACTGTCATCTGGTTTCCTCCTTCTGATCTAAATCAGGTCGGAAGACCTTGATACTCAGCAACCTAATATGTCCTGCGGGCTTACCAGCTCGCTTTTGTAACCCCTGGAATCAACCCATCTGAGGCCATTTGGCGGAATTGGTTACGGCAAATGCCGAATTTCCGCATGTATCCTCTGGGCCTTCCGGTCAATTTGCAGCGGTTACGCAGCCTTACGCTGGAAGAGCTTCTGGGCAGCTTGTCTAGGCCTTCCCAGTCACCGGCTTCCTTCAGGGTCTTGCGCTTTTCTGCATACCTCTTCACCAGGGCTTCTTTTTTTCTGTCTCTTGCAATAATGGATAGTTTAGCCATCTGCTCTCTTAGTTTTTGTTTACAAAAGGCATCCCAAACGACTTCAGCAACTCATAGCTCTCCTCATCGGTTTGCGCAGTTGTCACGAATGTGATGTCCATCCCGTTGATCTTAGTAACCTTATCGATTGAGATCTCAGGGAAAATGATTTGTTCTTTTACACCAAGTGTATAGTTACCACGGCCATCAAAACCTTTGTCACTCACACCTTTGAAGTCACGTACACGAGGTAGTGCCACGTTCATCAGACGATCCATGAATTCAAACATTCTATCTCCGCGAAGGGTAACTTTCACACCGATCGGCATGTCTTCACGCAACTTGAAGTTTGAGATCGCTTTCTTGGAACGTGTAGCAACCGCCTTCTGACCAGTGATTGCAGAGATTTCCTCAAGACCGGTTTCGATCAACTTCTTGTCAGCCACAGCTGCACCGATACCCTTGTTGATACAGATCTTCTGAATCTTAGGTACCTGCATTACAGACTGATACTGGAATTTCTCCTTCAGTGAAGGAACAATTTCCTTTAAGTACTTTTCTTTTAATCTAGGCGTTGCCATCACTTAATAAATTCTCCTGTTTTCTTAGAATACCTCTGAAGCTTACCCTTGTCGTCAAGTTTTCTGCCTGTGCGGGTAGGCTTGCCATCAGCAGGGTTGATCAACATCAGATTGCTGATGTGAATCGCAGCCTCTGTTTTCTTGATACCACCTTCTGGCTTTCCAGCTGAAGGCTTTTCGTGCTTGGTCACCATGTTGATTCCTTCCACAATGGCGCGGTTCTTCTCCATGAACACTTCCAACACAGTGCCTTCTTTTCCTTTATCGTTACCAGCCAATACAAGCACTTTGTCTCCTTTGCGGATGTGCAACTTGGGCTGTTTGTTAAATCTTCTTTCCATAATCTTATAGTACCTCAGGGGCCAGTGATACAATCTTCATAAACTGCTTTTCCCTAAGCTCACGGGCTACCGGTCCGAAGATACGGGTACCTCTAGGCTCGTTTTGCGCATTCAATAGCACAGCTGCATTCTCTTCAAAGCGGATGTATGATCCATCTTTTCTGCGGATTTCTTTTTTGGTCCTTACCACCACGGCCTTAGAAACTGTTCCTTTCTTTACCTGGCTTGAAGGAAGCGCAGACTTCACGGTAACCACGATAGTGTCACCTACAGAAGCATAGCGTCTTTTTGTTCCGCCTAAAACATGCACACAGAGAACCTCTTTAGCTCCGCTGTTGTCGGCCACCTTTAATCTTGATTCGGTCTGTATCATGTTATTTAGCTTTTTCTAGTATCTCAACTAATCTCCACCTTTTGTTCTTACTCAAAGGGCGTGTTTCAGCAATTCTCACAGTGTCACCAATCCCGGCTTCATTCTTCTCATCATGCGCCATCAGCTTGGTCGTCTTCTGCATGAACTTGCCATAGATCGGGTGCTTCACCTTACGGTTAACCGCAATCGTGATTGACTTCGTCATCTTGTTGCTGGTTACTACACCGACTTTCTCTTTTCTAATGTTCCTCTCCATTGGGAATTACTTTTGAAGTTCTTTAGCCCTTAATTCTGTCTTCAGGCGAGCAATCATGTTTTTGGTCTCCCTGATCTTCATCGGGTTTTCAATAGCAGAAATCTGGTGTGCAAACTTCAATTTGCGCAGACCTTCCGTCTCGCTCCCGATCTTTTCCCTCAACTCCTCTACACTGTATGCTTTAATCTCTGAATTCTTCATCGCCTTACTTAGTTACAGTAGCTTCTACATAATCTCTGCGTACAGTAAACTTGGTCTTGATAGGCAGTTTACCATCTGCAAGACGCAACGCTTCTTTTGCAGTAGCCATATCAACGCCACCAGCCTCGAATAGAATCGTACCTGGCTTGATTACTGCTACCCAATATTCAGGAGCTCCTTTACCCTTACCCATACGTACTTCAGCAGGCTTCTTGGTCACTGGTTTGTCAGGGAAAATTCTGATCCACACCTGACCTTCACGCTTCATCGCGCGGGTTACTGCGATCCTGGCAGCTTCCAACTGGCGGGCAGTAATCCATCCTCCCTCAAGAGCTTTCAATCCAAATGAGCCAAAGGAAATAGAGTGGCCACGAGTGGCTAGTCCTTTCACTCTTCCCTTGTGCATTTTTCTAAACTTGGTACGTTTAGGCTGTAACATGTTCGCTACTTATTAAATCGTTCGTTCCTTATTTTTTTCTTCTCCTGTCTCCGCCACGCTCGCCCGCGTCACTGCGGCCACGGCCTCCTGGACGTCTGCGCTCTGAAGGTCCACCTACTTTGGCTTCACCTGGAGCGTTGCTCACCATCCCCACATTAGGAGACAAATCACGCTTTCCAAAAATCTCACCTTTGAAGACCCAAACTTTAATTCCAATCTTTCCATAGATGGTTTGAGCTTCCGATACTGCGTAGTCGATATCGGCACGAAGTGTATGCAGAGGAATTCTTCCTTCCTTGTACTGCTCCGTACGCGCCATTTCAGCACCACCCAATCTTCCTGACAACTTCACTTTGATACCTTCTGAACCTACACGCATCGCTGAGGCAATCGCTTGCTTCATCGCTCTACGGAATGCAATCCTGGCTTCCAATTGCTGAGCAATGGATTCGCCTACCAGTTTCGCATCCAATTCAGGACGCTTTATTTCAAAAATGTTGATCTGAACATCCTTGTTCGTCAACTTCTTCAATTCTTCCTTGATCTTGTCAACTTCAGTACCCCCTTTTCCAATCACAACACCAGGACGGGCTGTGTGAATAGTAAGAGTGATGCGCTTCAGTGTGCGCTCAATCACCACTTTGGAGATACCTCCTTTAGGAATACGGGCATTCACATACTTGCGGATTTTTTGGTCTTCTACCAGCTTGTCAGAAAACGTGTTTCCTCCAAACCAGCTGGAATCCCATCCGCGGATAATTCCAAGTCTTAGTCCTACCGGGTTAACTTTTTGTCCCATTATTCCTTCGTTTCTTTTTCAGTTGACTTCTCTTTCTTTCCAGAAGCTTTTTCAGCTTGAGGTGCCATGCTGTCTACTACAAGCGTAACATGGTTTGATCTTTTACGAATACGGTGAGCCCTTCCCTGAGGAGCAGGTCTTAATCTTTTCAGAATTCTACCACCATCGACAAAAATTTCTTTGACAAACAAATCTGCCTCTTCCAACTTCTTGTCGCTGTTCTTAATCTCCCAGTTGCTGACAGCTGACAACAACAGTTTCTCCAAACGAGCTGCAGGATACTTTGACTCATATTTCAAAAGGCTCAAAGCTTTGCTAACGCGCTGACCTCTGATCATATCCGCTACCAGTCTCATTTTTCTTGGAGAAGTTGGTACGTCTTTCAAGTAAGCTGTAGCCGGTCCCGACTTAGCAGCTTCCTTGATCGCCTCCAACTTGGCTCTCTTAGCGACTGATCTTTTTGTCTTTTTTACTGTCTCTTCCATAACAGATCTCTATTACTGCTTATGCAGCATCTTTTCTATTTCCTGAATGTCCTTTAAATACTCTTGTAGGAGAGAATTCACCCAGTTTATGGCCTACCATGTTCTCGGTCACATACACAGGAATGAATTTATTTCCGTTATGCACCGCCAGGGTGTGACCAATCAACTCCGGAGTGATGGTTGATCTGCGAGACCATGTCTTGATCACAGACTTCTTACCTGATGTTTCCATCGCCTGCACTTTTTTCAATAGCCTGGCGTCCAGATAAGGACCTTTTTTAATTGACCTTCCCATTATTTCTTCCTTCTTACAATGATTAGATTATCTGAATACTTTTTAGGGTGACGTGTCTTTTTGCCTTTAGCTATCAATCCCTTTCTTGATCTAGGGTGACCTCCGGAAGCCCTACCTTCACCACCACCCATCGGGTGATCAACAGGGTTCATTGCCACACCACGGGTGCGAGGTCTCACACCTCTCCAGCGGTTACGTCCTGCCTTACCCTGGCTTTCGTTCATGTGGTCAGGGTTCGACACCGCACCTACAGTCGCCATGCATTTCACCAACACGTTTCTCATCTCACCGCTAGGCATCTTCAAAGTCGCATAAGCACCTTCGCGCGCTACCAACTGCACAAACACGCCTGCACTACGAGCGATAGACGCTCCTTTGCCAGGCTTGATCTCCACGTTATGCACGATAGTACCCAAAGGAATTTTAGCCAGAGGAAGGGCATTGCCAACCTCAGGGGCTACTGACTCTCCTGATACGATAGTCTGACCTACCTTCAGTCCTTGCGGAGCCAAAATGTATGTCTTGTATCCATCAGCATAATATAGTTTAGCTACACGTGCGGTACGAGTAGGATCGTACTCGATAGATTTCACGGTAGCAGGAACATCAAACTTGTTTCTTTTGAAGTCGATCTCACGAAGTTTCTGCTTGTGACCTCCACCAATGTAACGCATAGTGAGGCGGCCACCGCTGTTTCTTCCACCTGTCTTCTTCAAAGTAGTAACCAATGATTTTTCCGGACGGCTTTCCGTGATATCATCAAAGCTAGGCGCAACACGGTGTCGCGTTCCTGCTGTCATTGGTTTAAGTTTCTTAATCGCCATCGCTATTCGTTATTACACGTTGCTATAAAAATCAATTACTTCGCCCTCAGCCACAGTTACGATGGCTTTCTTGTAGTTAGGCTTGCGGCCTGATACCACACCGGCTTTAGTGTAGCGGGTTTTGAACTTACCCATTACATTCATGGTGTTCACTTTCTCCACATTTACACCATAGGTTTTCTCCACGGCATTTTTGATCTCCACCTTGTTGGCATCGCCATCCACGATGAAGCCGTACTTACCCTTTTCGTTAAGGGCAGATATCTTTTCAGTAACCAGGGGTCTTTTTAAAATGCTCATGGGATTACTGCTTATTTAAAAGTTGGCTAATTTTTTCGATGCAGCTTTCGATAAGGATCACCTTGTCGGCATTCATTACATCGAAAGTGTTGATTTGCTCTGCTGTGATCACTTTTGTTCTCTGAACGTTGCGGCCAGAAAGAACTACGTTTTGCTTGTTCTCAGACAACACCAAAAGTGTCTTTTTGTCTTGCACTGAAAGTGCATTGAGAAGGGCCAGGTATTGTTTTGTCTTTGGTGCCTCAAAATCGAAGTCTTCCAATACCGAGATGGAGTTATCCTTTGCTTTGTAAGCCAAAGCTGACTTACGCGCTAAATCCTTCACCTTCTTATTCAGCTTGAAAGAGTAGTCCCTAGGTGTAGGTCCAAACACGCGTCCACCACCACGGAACAATGGGTTCTTAATATTACCCGCACGAGCTCCACCTGTTCCTTTTTGTTTCTTCAGCTTCTTGCTTGATCCTTTGATCTCAGCACGCTCTTTGGACTTGCTGGTGCCCTGACGCTTGTTGGCCAGAATGCTTTTCACATCCAAATAGATTGCATGGTCGTTAGGCTCAATTCCAAATACATCAGAAGAGAGGCTCACCTTGCGGCCGGTGTCTTCACCGCTATATTTTACAACAGCTACGTCCATTACTTTTCAAGTATAATAGTTGAGTTCTTCGCGCCTGGAACCGGTCCGCTTACAAGGATCAAGTTCTGTTCAGGCATAATTTTCACCACTCTTAGGTTCAACACTTTCACGCGCTCGCCACCAGTTTGTCCGGCAAGCTTCTTTCCTTTGACTACGCGAGAAGCAAAAGAGGCATTACCCATAGAACCAGGAGCTCTAAGCCTGTTGTGCTGACCGTGGGTCTGTCCACCAACTCCAGAGAAACCATGTCTTTTTACAACACCCTGAAATCCACGCCCCTTTGATGTTCCGATCGCATCCAACCAATCTCCTTCGTTAAAGATATCCTGCACTTTTATTTCCTTACCCAACTCGATCATGCCATCAAATTCAGCTCTGAAATCTCTGAACTCAGCAGTGAAACGCTTGGGTGTGGTATTTGCTTTTTTGAAATGCCCGATCATGGCCTTCGTTGAGTGCTTCTCTTTGCGCTCGCCATAAGCCAATTGCACCGCCCTGTAACCATCCGTGTCCACGTTCTTCACCTGCGTTACAACACAAGGACCTGCCTCAATCACGGTCACCGCTATGTTTTGGCCGTCCTGACCATATACATTGGTCATACCGACCTTTTTTCCAATTATTCCAGGCATTGTTAAAACCTATTTTGTCTGTTTCTGACTCGTTTTGCGGGTTTCTCCACGCAAAAAGGACTGCAAAGATATGAACTATAAAGTAGTTACCAAATGGGGGTTTCAAAATTTTGGTAACAGTCCAAAATCGGCCTTTTTTACACTTTTTAAGCCGTAATTTGACCACCCGACCAAGCCCAAATTGCCGATGATTTTGTACTTCTTTTTGACTCCGTTTGCCGGCCTCTTTCGACAGGTATGGAAATGCTTGAAATCTGCCTGAAAGATGGAGCCGAAAAACATGTCCCTCAAACTGCTTTTCCTACTTGGTCTGCTTTGCTTTCTATTTTTGATCAACATTTGCACAGGAAGTGTCTACATCCCGCTCTCTGACGTGGCAAAGTCGCTATTTACGCCAGAAAGCGCCCCGGAGATGTTTTCAAGCATTTTATGGAAACTAAGGCTCCCAAAAGCCCTGACCGGCTTGACTACTGGTGCCGCCCTTGCCATTGCCGGACTGCTCATGCAGACTCTTTTTCGCAATCCCCTTGCCGGTCCTGACGTGCTGGGACTGAGCTCAGGTGCCAGCCTGGCGGTGGCCTTCGTGCTGCTACTTGGCTCCAGTGGATCTGACTACCTCCCAGGATTCAATGCCTGGAGCCTGGCCATAGCCGCTTCCGTAGGAAGTGGGTTGATCTTCCTGGTGATACTTGGTGCAGCCAATAAGGTAAAGGACAATACTTCTCTGTTGATAATTGGACTGATGGTAGCAGCAGCCTCAGGGTCGCTGGTTAGCGTATTACAATACCTAAGTACCGCTCAGGATCTGCAAGCCTTCGTGATGTGGACGCTGGGAAGCATCGGGGGAACCAATTGGAATGAGGTGCTCGTAATCACGGTTATTTTGGTGGTGGGAATTATAATATCAGTATCGTTGACAAAAACACTGAACACCTGGCTGCTCGGAGATAACTACGCAATTAGCTTGGGAGTAAATCTCAAAAAGGCGAGGATCACGATTGTGTTGGTCAGCAGTATTCTGGTTGGAGGTGTGACGGCTTTTTGCGGACCCATAGCCTTTGTGGGATTGGCGGTTCCTCACCTTGTAAGACTATTAGTACCCACCACAAACCATAAGATTCTATTGCCTATGGTAATGATTGGTGGGGCGTCCTTAATGCTGTTGTGTGATATATTAACTCAGCTGCCTGGCTCGTCAAAAATACTGCCCCTTAATGCAATTACCTCCATCATTGGGGCACCTGTAGTTATCTGGGTGGTTTTAAAAAGCAGAGGAATACGGATGTGATGGAAGAGACGAAAACTTTAGTGACATCCAACCTCACCATTGGTTATCCGCCCAACAAGGTGCTGTTTAGGGATCTGAATCTTCATCTGCCTCAAGGTAAATTGGTTTGCTTTATGGGCCCTAACGGTGTTGGGAAAAGTACTTTGATACGGACGTTAGCCGGAATTCAACAGCCTTTGTCAGGAACCATTGACGGGCTGGGGAGTAAAAACATTGCCGTAGTGCTCACTGACAAAATCAACGCGGGAGCAATGACCGTGGAAGACCTGCTGACATTTGGCCGTTATCCCTACCTCAATTGGACTATCACATTGACCGAATCAGATCGAGAAAAAGTAAGAGAGGCTATCGAAAATGTACGGATCGAATATCTATTGGGAAGACCTGTTCACGAACTTAGTGATGGCCAGGTGCAGATGGTAATGATTGCACGTGCACTGGCACAGGACACCCCGGTGATGCTGCTTGATGAACCAACAGCACATCTCGACCTTAATAACAGAGTGGAGATCATGAACCTGCTCAGGAGGTTGGCAAAGGAAAACAACAAAACCATCCTGGTCTCCACTCACGAACTTGATCTCGCACTCCAAACTGCAGACCTTATTTGGCTGGCCTCACACCAGTCGATCAAAACGGGAATACCAGAAGACCTTGTGTTGGATGGTACATTCGATGAAGTGTTTCAATTCAAGGGCTTCGACCTCAAGACCGGAAAAATCGAACACAAGTCTTTTCGAGATAAGGCGATCCAGATTACAGGCGAAGGACCAACATACCTTTGGACAAGAAATGCACTGGAGAGAAACGGATATAAAATTCAGGATGCTTCCGAAAATACGGTGCGAGTAACAGATGGAAAACCTGGGTGGACGTTGGTCACACCTCAGCAAACTAAAGACTGCAAAACGCTGGAGGAGGTATTAAACCTGCTAGAGGTTTAGATTCTTTCCACTCCCAGGCCGGGCTTATCACTGCAATACATCACGCCATCCTTCAGGATGAACCCACCTTTCACAACATCTCTTCCAAGATCAAGACTTCCGTCAAGGTCGATGTATTTGGTATTGGCGCAGGCGAAAGACGCATGAAGGGCAGCAGTTATGCTCACGATGCTTTCTTCATTACAGCCCCAGAACAAATCGATTCCATCAAGTGCTGCTATGTCCGCGATCTTTAATGCCTGGCTTACACCACCACATTTCATCAACTTAATATTATAAATACCGGCTGCCTTTGGTGGCTTGAGTAATTCGATCGCATCCTTCGGTGAAATAAGAGATTCATCGGCAGCCACAATTTTTCTGATTTCCTCCGGCAACTGCTTCATCTCATCAACAGCCTTTGCTTTCAGCGGCTGCTCAATCAATTCAATGTTGAGATGTTTGGTCTTATTGTAGAACTCAATTGTCTTAGCTGTGTCATAACCCTGATTGGCATCAATACGGATGGTGAACTTGCTGCCAAATTTTTCTCTCAGCTTCACCATCCTTTCGATATCTTCTTCCAGGTTGATTCCCAACTTCACCTTCAAAACCGAGAATCCACGCTTGCCATAATCTTCAGCTTCTTTTAGCGTCTCTTCCACACCCATGATACCAATGGTATTGGAAGTTGGTAGTGACTGTATTTTTTGACCGAGATATTTTACCAGAGGAATACCAAGGTGTTTGGTAAAAGCATCGTACAAAGCAATGTCGAGGGCTGCCCTGGCAGCTGGATTCTTTGGAAGCTTCTTCCAAACTTCAAAAGTCAGTTGGTTGATTTCGCGCACATCACGACCGATCAAAAACTGAATATTTTGTTCAGACAACGCGCTCATACAGGCGTCCAACGTTTCACCTGTTACATAGTCGCTGGGGTTACCCGCTCCTATTCCCGTTGTTCCGTTGTCAAGTGTAATCTCCACAAACCCACTTTCAACTTTGTCGGTTGTTTTATAAGCAATCGTGTAAG
>JBFWZR010000115.1:0-12920 GCA_050185175.1 Cyclobacteriaceae bacterium | reverse complement strand
GCACAGGTTTTAAGTTTCAGTTTAGTATCAAAACGCTGAAACTACGCGTTCAAATCCAAGATCGGCTGCTGAACAAAAGCAATGTAATCGAAACGCCTGAATTCCAATTTAAGTAGAGCTAGTAAATCGGTGGTAGCCTGTCTGGATCTGCCTCACACATCATCTCGTAGAGAGCATCAAACACTTCTTCAGGATTCGGTTTTGAGAAATAGTCACCATCCGAACCGTAAGCAGGACGGTGCTCCCTGGCAGTAATGGTAAGCGGCTTCGAATCAAGATATTGATAAGCATCCTGATCTTCCAGCACCTTCTTCATCATAAATGCGGAAGCTCCACCCGGGACGTCTTCATCAGCAAAAACGACCCGGTTCGTCTTCTTAATCGACTCGACAATAGAATTGTTAATATCAAACGGGAGCAACGTCTGCACATCGATCACCTCCACCGATATACCTACGCTCTCAAGATCAGCAGCAGCCTCCATCACGATACGGCACATTGATCCATAGGTCACGACTGTCACATCTCTACCCTCTTTTAAAATCTCAGGAACCCCCAAAGGCACAGAGAACTCGCCAATGTTGTCAGGCAATTTCTCCTTCAGTCGATAACCATTAAGACACTCTATAATTAACGCTGGCTCATCCGATTTCAAAATGGTGTTGTAGAATCCAGCTGCTTGCGTCATGTTGCGTGGCACGAGCACTGGTATACCCCTTAGACTATTAAGGATCATACCCATTGGCGAACCGGAATGCCAAACGCCTTCAAGGCGATGGCCTCGGGTACGAATGATTAATGGTGCCTTCTGGCCACCCTTTGTTCTGTATTGCAGGCAGGCCAGGTCATCACTCAATACTTGAATTGCGTACAGCAAATAATCAAGGTATTGAATTTCGGCAATCGGACGAAGGCCTCTCAGAGCTGCTCCTATCCCCTGACCGATAATTGTTGCTTCGCGGATTCCAGTGTCCGTCACCCTTAGCTCGCCATATTTCTTCTGCAGACCTGCAAAAGCCTGGTTCACATCGCCAATCTTGCCAACATCCTCTCCTATCGCAAAAACTCTTGGATCGCGATTCAACATTGCATCAAAGCAAGCTTGCAATACCTCCCGGCCATCCAATAACGGAGAGTTGTCATTGTACTCAGCAGGCACACCTTCAATTTTTGCTGTCGCATATTGCGATTGGCTGTAAAGATGTGAGCTGAATCTTTCAACATTATCGTCCTCGTTCTTACGAATCCATGCGATCAACTCATTGCGTTCCTCCGACTCTTCACCCCTCAAAAGGCGAGCTGCTTTTTTTGCCGCCTTGACAGCATCTAATCGCAAAGGATTTATCGTGGCATCCAATTCCTGCTTGATCGCCACAATCTCCTCTTTCACCCGGCAAAGTTTATCGAGAATGCCACTTAAAACCTGCTGGGTCTCCTGAATATCCTTGTTGAAATCTTTCCAGGCAGCCTCCTTGGCCTCCCGGGCAGTTACCTTCGCTTCCTTCTCGATTTGATCAAGTTCATCTGAAGTCGCAATTTCCTGCTCCGTAATCCAAACGCGCATCTTACGAATACAATCGTGTTCCTTCTCCCAGTCTAGTCGCTCCTTGCTTTTATAACGTTCATGCGAACCAGAAGTGCTGTGCCCCTGCGGCTGAGTCACCTGAACAACGTGCAGTAGTACCGGAACATGTTCTTCTCGGCAAATTTTCTCTGCCTGTTCAAAGACCTCACACAAACCCTGGTAGTCCCAACCTTTAGCAATTAAAATCTCAAATCCTTTTTCATTAGGCGTACGTTGAAATCCCTGTAGAATTTTTGAAATACTTCCCTTAGTGGTTTGGTAGGAGGCCGGAACGGAGATTCCATACTCATCATCCCACACCGCCATTAGCATTGGCACTTGTAAAACACCTGCTGCATTGATCGCTTCAAAAAATGCTCCTTCAGACGTGGACGCGTTGCCAATCGTACCAAAGGCTATCTCGTTGCCTTGATTGGACAGATCAGTCAAATCAGCCAGGCCTGGGTTCTCTTTAAAAAGCTTGGATGCATATGCCAATCCCACAAGGCGTGGCATCTGGCCTGCCGTTGGAGAAATGTCTGCACTGCTGTTTTTTAGCTGTGATAACTTCTTAAACTCGCCATTATCGTCAATGATGCGGGTGGCAAAGTGCCCATTCATGAGACGGCCAGCTGAAGCTGGATCGGCCACCACATCGGTATGAGCATAAAGCTGTGCGAAATATTCTTTGAGTGTGAGCTCACCGATAGCAAGCATGAATGTCTGATCGCGATAGTAACCAGATCGCCAGTCTCCTTTTCGGAAAACCTTTGCCATAGCAATCTGAGGTATTTCCTTACCGTCACCAAATATTCCAAACTTGGCTTTGCCCATGAACACCTCTTTGCGGCCGATGATACTCGCCTCCCGGCTTTCGCACGCAAGACGATAATCGGCTAGAATAGATGTAGCCTTTTTAGCGGTGATTCCGGCTTTTGTAGATTTTACTTGTGTCAAGGGCTGAATCGGTTGCTTTCAAAAATAACCAAAATTAGACGCGGGTTCAAAAATTACTTTTTCAGCAAAATTTTATCTTCTCATTGGTTGTGTTGCCGAAAGAATTGAACCCAATTTCCACTTTTTACCCAAGGATCATTTCCAGGTTGCTCAAAGAGATATATTCCCACCTCATCGCCATCGAGGTTGATGATCTCGTAAAAATAGCCTGCGTCAATTTCGAGTTTGTGAATCTTCATTTTTATGTCCTTGTCATCAGACTTAAAGATTTCAACGACTATTTTATCGCTGTGGTTTTTGCTTTTCACTACATATGGATAATCGCCTAGTGAGTACATCCTGTAGCTGGAAATATGTGTAGTACGCACATAGCTCATGGAGGCAGCATACTGATCATAATTGGACATTCCGATCCGTAGCGAGCCGTAAAAAGCAAATAAATCCGATTCTGGCATAAAGTGTCAAAAATGCCTTTGAGGGCCCTTGCAATCGTAACCGAATGCTATATTTACGGGGTTTTTGAAAGTTTACAATAAATTAAAAATACGATGATAATTGGTGTTCCTAAAGAGATAAAAAATAACGAAAACAGGGTAGCGCTAACACCTGCTGGTACAAAGGAGTTGACAAAGCGTGGACATACAGTCTACGTGCAGTCGACAGCCGGAGATGGCAGCGGTTTCAATGACGAGTTGTACGCGGGTGCTGGTGCCCAAATTTTAGCGACTGCAAAGGAAGTGTTTGACATCGCTGAAATGATTATCAAAGTAAAAGAGCCCATTGAATCGGAATATAAACTCATCAAAAAGGATCAGTTGGTTTTTACCTACTTTCACTTTGCATCATATGAGCCGTTGACGAAAGCGATGATAGAAACAGGTGCGGTGTGTCTCGCTTACGAAACGGTAGAAAAAGATGGCGGACTGCCATTGTTAGTCCCCATGTCTGAAGTGGCAGGCCGGATGTCAATACAAGAGGGCGCCAAGTACCTGGAGAAGCCGCTGAAAGGACGTGGTATCTTGTTAGGTGGAGTTCCTGGGGTAATGCCGGCTAAGGTGTTGATCCTCGGAGGCGGAGTAGTAGGAACAAACGCTGCAAAAATTGCTGCTGGTATGGGCGCTGATGTTATCATCACAGATGTTAACCTAAATCGTCTGCGATATCTTGATGATGTTATGCCGAAGAATGTGAGCACCATGGCATCCAACGAATATGTATTGCGCGAGTTAGTTCAAACCCATGACTTGATTGTGGGAGCAGTTCTTATCCCAGGTGCAAAGGCACCAAAGCTGATCACCAAAGATATGCTAAAGACCATGAGACCGGGCACTGTGCTGGTAGACGTAGCGGTAGATCAAGGGGGCTGTATCGAAACCTGTAAACCCACCACTCACGAGGATCCAACATACATAATTGATGATGTTGTGCATTACTGCGTAGCTAACATGCCTGGAGCTGTTCCTTATACTTCTACTCTCGCGTTGACAAATGCAACTCTGCCTTACGTTATTAAACTAGCAGGACAAGGTTGGAAGGCAGCTTGTCAGTCAAACGAAGATTTGAAAAAGGGATTGAATGTCATCAACGGTAAGGTCGTGTACAAAG
Source organism: Cyclobacteriaceae bacterium (assembly GCA_050185175.1). GTDB lineage: Bacteria > Bacteroidota > Bacteroidia > Cytophagales > Cyclobacteriaceae > ELB16-189. The sequence continues at coordinate 8,794 of JBFWZR010000115.1, read as the reverse complement.
CAGTTGCCGATGCATTTAACTTGCCGTTTACAGACGTCTCCGAATTTCTAAAGTAAACTTTCGAAGCCCCGCCATCGGGGCTTTTTTATTCCAACGGCCCTACAGTCTTTCAGAACACCGGAAAGCTATCTAGAAATACTGGTTCTTCCCCAGGTCTAGGAGCCTTCCAACAATAGTGTATCATTCCATTGGTGACGGCAAGGTAGGTAGCCCCTACTGTCATGTTATAAACTGCAATTTGATTGAAGGCCTTTTGCGTGAGTTTGATCGAGGAGGACTTACATTCTATCAACATCCAGGGTTTACCAGCACGATCATGTACAAGGATATCCGAACGTTTTTGCACCTTGTTGTATGTCAAACTGCTTTCAATCCTGAAAAGAGACTTGGGGTATTTTAAATTTTGAATAAGGTGCTGGAGAAAATGCTGCCGCACCCATTCCTCTGGTGTGAGCACAACGTACTTTTTGCGAACGACATCAAATATCCAGACTCTACCCTCTTCTTTCCTTAAATTGGGTTCTATCGCTGGCAGGTTCAATGGTGTCATTGGTGCAAAATAAAGATTAATCAACGTCCCGGAAGCTGTTTGGTGACATTTTGATAATTCGGAGAATCGTAACTTTGATTGAAACAAATGAACTATGAAGACCAAGCAGGAAATTGTAGAAAACTGGTTGCCGAGGTATACGGGCATGAAGCTCAGCGATTTTGGTCGAGACATCCTGCTCACCAACTTCGACAACTACGTTTATAAGTTCGCTGAGTGGCACAATGTACCTGTAGTGGGTGAGGATAAAGCCATGGTTAGTGCAACAGCTGAGGGGATTACAATTATTAACTTTGGCATGGGCAGTCCGAACGCAGCCACGATCATAGATTGTCTATCTGCCATCAAACCTTCTGCCGTCCTGTTCTTGGGCAAGTGTGGAGGCCTGAAGAAAAAGAATGAAATTGGTGATTTCATCCTGCCGATTGCAGCCATCCGCGGAGAAGGTACCTCCAATGACTATTTGCCACCCGAGGTCCCTGCCCTACCAGCCTTCGCTCTTCAAAAGGCCATCTCAACCACCATTCGTGATCACGATCAGGACTATTGGACTGGAACAGTTTATACCACCAACCGCAGAGTATGGGAATGGGACGAGCCATTTAAAGAATATCTTCGGAAGATCAGAGTAATGGCAATCGACATGGAAACGGCCACTATCTTTTCCACTGCTTTTTTCAATGAAATTCCAGCCGGAGCCTTGTTACTGGTATCCGATCAGCCGATGATCGCAGAAGGAGTAAAAACACAGGAAAGCGATAAACAGGTAACCTCCAAATTTGTTGACCTACATCTGAAAATCGGGATCGAGTCGCTGAAGCAACTGATCAACAAGGGCATTACGGTAAAGCACCTTCGCTATTAGGCCTTCCTTAGGTTAGTCGATTTTACCTGGGTCAGCGCGATCATCCCGATCACGAAAAAGACCGCCAGTGCCAGCGCACTGTTCCTCATACTTCCAGTAATTTGATTAATCAATCCGTAAGAGAAAGTCCCAAAGACTATCGAGAGATTATACGTCACATCGAAGAAGCTGAAATAGGATGCATGGTCAATCGCATTTTCGGGAATCAATTTGGTATAAGTTGCACGTGCCAGCGACTGTACCCCGCCCATTATCATGCCCACCACAAATGCCAATGCATAGAACTGAAATTCTGTAGCAATGAAATAAGCCGCAACGCATACCACAATCCAAATTGCAATCATCAGCAGCAGCGTAGTTTTGTTTCCATATCTGGAGGAAAACCTCGCTGACAACCATGCTCCAACCGAGGCCACTAATTGAATCAGTAGGATGGTTAGAATCAGTTTAGAGCTATCGAGTTGAAGTACATCAGTGCCGAATAACGTAGCCAGGTACATCACGGTTTGTACACCCATGTTGAAAAAGAAGAAAGCCAATAGATACCTCTTAAGATCAGGAGACGCCTTCAGGCTTTGCCAAACTTTTAGCAACTCAGCATATCCCTTTGTCCAGATGTTGCCCTCGGGTTTTCTTCCGTAGGGATTCTCAGGCATAAAACGGAACGTAATAGTCGAGAACCCGATCCACCATAGACCAACAAGCAAGAACGTAAACCTGACGGCATGACCTTCTGTGGGGAAACCAAATGAGGCGGAATAAGTTATTACCAACAAACAGATGATCATAAGTATCACGCTACCAAAATATCCCATCGAATATCCTCGGGCGCTTGTAGCGTCATATTTGTCCAGGGTTACGATCTCCGGAAGAAACGCATCATAGAACACAAGACTCCCTGAGTACCCGATACTCGCCATGATGGAACAAAATATTCCCCACTCCAGGCTGTTGATATCCCTAAAGAAAAATAGACCCATGCAGGCAGCACTTCCAGTGACTACGAATACTTTCATGAATGCCTTCTTTTTACCGGCATAATCTGCTACTCCCGACAGAAGCGGAAGAATAGCCGCGACTACTAGGAAAGAAAAAGACAACGCATAGGTATAAAGGACTGAGTTCTCCAGTGTGAAGCCAAGGAAATTTACCATGTCACCGTTGTCAGTAACTGCAACGGCTTTGTAGTAGATAGGAAAGATGGCTGAAGTAATTACCAGCGAATAAACTGAATTGGCCCAGTCGTACATACACCAGGCTTTTACGATCCTCGAATCGTTCAGTTGAGGTAAGGCTATTGAGGTCATAAATGAAAGAACCCCTTCGGTGATTTACCGGAAGGGGTTCCAACTATTTCAAGTGAAAAAACAATTATCTTTTGTCCGATTTCTGCAAGGTAGAGTAAAGTATCTTCCTTGCATTTGCTTTCCTAAGTTGCGTTTCTACATCGGCAATGATTCCTCTCTTTGCCTCAGCATCAACCTTCAACGCTACAGTCAACTGTTCCCTTTCGTTTTCAGGCAGCTTATCCTTCTCGCGGTTTACCCACAGGATAATATCGTTAGCTTCAATGAAAACATCTTCTGCCTGAATTTTGGGCTCAGTTCCAAACTGCTCGGATTTCTTAGGTTCTCCGATATATAGATTAGTCACCAGCGACTTACGCTGCAGCTTCCTTAGTTGTGTAGCCTGAGGGATTCTCTGCAACACATCTACTGCTGTCTTACGCAATTCAGTGGTCACCATGAAGAAAAACAGCAACATGAACACCACATCAGGCATTGATGAGGTTGGGATGTCCTGCTTTACTTTGGTCTTCTTCCTAAACTTTGACATAGCTCAATTTTATCAGTTTCCAATCTTTGTTGGTTCAGCTATAGAGATACCCATAGGGATACCCTCACGGCCTTTGTCATAGATTCGCTTATTATCAGGGTTGTTCAGATCCGATGCGATTTTTCTGAATTCCTCATTTGTAACACCTGCTTGTTCGGCATAGATGTCATAATAAGAGGCTTGTATAATATCCAAAATCTCCACGAATCTCTTGTGTGTAGTTCCCCGGTCAGTCTTAAACGATACGATCGCTTTCTCAGGGCTATCAGAACTGTTCGGGTCCTGGCCATTGTTGAGAATAAATTTCTTGATCATATCTTTTAGACCATCCACATCCGCCATCGGTTCTCCCTCCACCAACAATGCATCAGAAGAGTTAACCTGAATCTTAAACAGGTTACGCTCCTGAATTTTTACATCTTCAGGTGGTTGGGCCTCAGGTGGCGGTGGAAGCTGCATACTCAACCCCTTGTCGTTGGGCATCGTTGTTGTTACCAAGAAAAACGTAAGTAACAAAAAGGCGATGTCGGCCATTGACGCGTTGGGTATTTCAGGTGTGCTTCTGGATGCCATTACTTCAAGGCTTTATTGATCTCTGAATACACTATTCCTAGTAAGGCGATGACAAACACGATGTAGAACATGGTCAAGCCTGCGCCAATTAACTTTGAACTTCCTTCTCCAACTCCCTGCGCCACGTATTTTGCTGTCACTTCAGATCCCGCCAAGGCGTAAGAAACCAGAAACAGCACTAACAGAGCACCAACACCCATCAATGATTTCATCAAATCCTTGGGTGACTTAAGGGCAGAGACTAAAGGAAGGACAACGGCCGCCCCAACTGCAATCAGCAGCAGAAAGTAGCCCACATACAATCCAATGTCTTCCATGTTATTTTACAATTTTGTGTTTCACCAAAATATCAACCAGCGAAATAGAAGCATCTTCCATGTCGTTCACCAGGTTGTCGATCTTAGAAACGAGGTAGTTATAAAAAACTTGAAGAACCATACCCACAATCAAACCTCCTACTGTTGTCAACAAGGCAGTCTTCATACCACCAGCAACAACTTGAGGAGAGATATCACCAGCTGCCTCGATCGCATCGAAGGCGCCCACCATCCCGATTACAGTTCCGAAGAATCCGAGCATCGGTCCGAGTGAAATGAAAAGTGAAATCCAGATAAGTCCTTTTTCAAGGCGACCCATTTCAACTCCGCCATAAGAAACGATTGACTTCTCAACCATCTCCATTCCTTCAGAAGATCTCATAAGACCTTGAGTGAAGATAGACGCAACAGGTCCTTTTGTGTTTTTAGTAACATCTTTTGCTGCCTCGATGCCACCTTTTGCAAGTGCATCTTCAATTTGGCTCAAAAGTTTTTTGGTGTTGGTTGTAGCAAGGTTCAATGTGATGATCCTTTCAATGGATACAGCCAAACCGAATATGAGACAGATAAGGATTGGCCACATAAAGCTGGCACCACCCTCAATGAATTTCTCTTTAATTCTTTGATGGAAGCCGGCATCGTCAGTAGCAGCTACTTCTGAAGACAAATCTTCAGTCATAGGAGCTTCCTGTTCTGAAGCTACAGCCGCTTCTTCCTGCACGCTCTCAGTCTGAGTAGAGTCTCCATCCTGTGCCAGAGCAACAGAGTAGGAGCCAAAAGTCAAGACCCCAAATAGAGCGAGAATAGCAAATTGTTTTTTCATGGTTTAAGGTTTAAGATATTACTTGAAGTGGCCAAAATTAAACGATTTGTTGATTTAGAAGCAAAATTTCCCAAAAAAAATACGAAATTCTCTACAAGTTATCTTAAGCCCGACCATACAATGCTTTATCATTCCCTTGGTCACACAAAATTTTCTTTGTTGAATAATTTTCTTAATCATCAGCTTGAAAAATGTATCAACCTTGTTCAACGGAGATATTATCTATTTCTTTGTGCCTCATTTTTCGGAGAGGTGCAAGAGTGGCTTAATTGGCTCGCCTGGAAAGCGGGTATACCCCAAAAGGGTATCGAGGGTTCGAATCCCTCCCTCTCCGCTTCACCGAATCTGTCAACCTTACACTTGGTAGGTTGATGACTCATGTGCTGCCCCAGATTGCGGCAGTAATATCAATTCAATGTTAATTCTCCAGAAAGGGATAGGCCTATCAATTCCCTTGCCCGGTCTGCCCCAAATTGTCCTAGGAGCAGCATCAATTTCGTTACAGCAGCCTCAGTGGTCATATCCACTCCACTGATCACTCCGATATCGCTCAACGCCTTACTGGTCTCATATTTTCCCTGCATCACCATCCCTCCGGGGCATTGTGAAATATTGATCACCAATATTCCTTTCTTTATCGCGGTAGCGAGTGGCTTCAAAAACCACTCTGCATTCGGTGCATTTCCAGATCCGTAAGTCTCGAGGACCAGGGCTTTCAGACCTGGCGTATCCAAAATCGACTGAACTGTTTCTGCACGTATTCCCGGAAATAATTTAAGTAGAGAGACATTGGTGTCGAACCGCGACCATAGTTCCAATGGCTCTGCGGCCGCAGTTGAGATTGCGTCTACTTCATAGTCGATCTTCACTCCTGCCTTTGCCAACACCGGATAATTCTCAGATTGGAATGCATCGAAATGCATGCTCTCTACTTTTTTTGCGCGGCAGCCACGAATCAGTTCATAGTCAAAATAAATACATACCTCTGGTACGCGAGGCTTTCCGTGCAATGTATCTGAAGCAATCTCCAAAGCAGTGATCAAGTTTTCCCGTGCATCTGATCTGGGCTCAACTATCGGCAATTGCGCTCCGGTAAAGATTACGGGCTTCGCTAATCCCCGCAGCATAAAACTCAATGCAGACGAAGTGAATGCCATCGTATCCGTTCCGTGAAGAACAACGAAGCCATCTTGCTCTGAGTAGTTATCAAAAATGATTTGGCCGATAGCCTGCCAATGCTCAGGTTGAATATTGGAAGAATCAATAGGCGTCTCAAAAGAAATGACGGTGACATCGAGTCGAAGGCTTTTGAGTGTTGGCAGATGATTCAATATGTGTTGAAAATCAAACGGAATCAACACACCATTTTCGTCATGAGTCATGCCCAACGTTCCACCAGTATAAATAATCATTACTCTAGCCCTGGGATTGGACGGAAGGGCGGTATTGACATTGATCTTTTTATAGTTCATTCTTTTTCTCAAAAAGCTTCAGAGCATTTTTAGATGTTGTGTTTTGAATTTCGTCTAGCTGTTTGTTCATCATTTGAGCAACTTTTTCAGCGATAAGCGGAATGTATGATGGTTCGCTTCGCTTCCCTCGGTGAGGTACTGGGCTTAAATATGGGCTATCTGTCTCAAGAATTAAATAGTCAGGATCAAGCTTTGGAATCACTTTATCCATGCCAGAGTTTTTGAATGTTGCCACGCCACCTATTCCCAAATAAAATCCAAGTTTATTTATTCGCGCTGCCTGCTCGACCGTTCCGGTGAAGCAATGAAAAACTCCTCTTAGCTTTTCTGTTTTTAATTCCTCAACTAGCGCTATCGTTTCGTCAATCGACTCACGACAATGAATGACAATCGGCAGATCATAATGTTTCGCCCAAGCCACCTGAATCCTGAATGCCTCTTTCTGTTCCTCCCAAAACGACTTGTCCCAGTAAAGATCCGTTCCCATTTCACCAACAGCCGCGAATGTTCTTTTCGTAAGCCAATCTTCAACTCGATACAATTCCTTTTCAAAGTCCTTCTTGACGGAACAAGGATGCAAGCCCATCATCGCGATACATAGGGGATCATAGTTTGCCTCCCACTCCATCATTGCATCTATGGAAGTATGATCGATGTTTGGCATAAAGATTTTTTTTACACCTGCTTCTTTACACCGATTGACTACATCCTCCTTATCCTCATCAAACTCGCTTGAATAGATGTGGGCATGTGTATCAATCCAATAGCTCATTTGATCAATTGTTGAATTGCCTCAACCAACAACTTTTTATGTCCATCATCATTTGTAAATCCTTTATACTCCTTCACTTCCTTCAATGCTTTAGCAAGATCAAATTCCTTCTGCTTTTGACAAAATGCAACTCCCTTGCTCATCAAAGTTTGGGCGAGGTATTCTTGTTCTGTTTGACCCGGGGTAGGAATAAAAATTGCTTTCTTACCAAGGCGACTCAAATCCATTACTGTGCTGTACCCCGATCTCGCCAGTATCACAGATGAATTCGCCATAACAGCCTGCAATTTTTCAGCTGACAGATGATTGGCCACTGCGATGCCGGGAACCACGGGTAATGAGGTTGCTCCTGGGAGGCCTCTGACAATTATTGCTTTTAAATTTGAACGTCCCAGCTGAGTAATGACCATTTTCTCTAGCAATGTCCTTTGTGGCTCAGGACCGGAGAGGATCACAGCAAGCTCAAACCCGTCAGCAGATTTTGTTGTCGGAGTGAATCTCGATAAAACTCCAACATATCTGGAATTGGTAAGACCAGGATGCGAAAGCCTGCCAGCGTAACCGTCATTTTCAAAATCAGGAATCCAATTGACATCAAACTTCTTTATATACTGCCGATTGAAATAATTTACAATCGGTTGCAACCACTTTAGCCAAAAGGGCATGATGATGTGCAACTGATGCCCAATAAATACGGAGGTCGTATTTTCTGATCGACATCCATACCGATTGTCTGAAATAATGATATCAATGGCGTGTTCGTCCGCGATTTTCTGAACTACTTTTTTCTCTTTTCTGATTGCGTTCAGAAATTTCGGTAGCTGTAGCAGCACATTCGTCATGAATGGCATGCGCTCGCTATACTTCGCCCGGTACGATGTAAGTTCAATAAATTTAAGTGAGGGGAATTCAGATTTAAGCAGTGCAAATGCACTTCCGCTCGTTGCAATGGAAACAATGCAGCCATTCGAGATCAATTCTTTGATCACCGGGATGCATCGCGTGGCGTGTCCTAGGCCCCAGTCCAAAGGGGCAACAAGTATATTTTTATTTTTCATTTGATTGGGGTCAAAGGTTGGAAAGTGATTCAAATTGAAAGCCGCTTTGCTTGAAGTGATCCAAAACACGCGGCAATGCATACGTCATATTATTTTCAGCCTTATAACTATCGTGAAAAACAATAATGGAACCTGGTCGTGTAGCTCGTATCACTCCTTTGAGGCATGTCTCCTTCTTTACAGAATTTGAATAGTCGTAAGACAAGACATCCCACATCACAATTTTATAATCAACCAGTTTTCTTAATTGACTTCTCTTTACTCTTCCATACGGTGGTCTGAAAAATTTTGTCGGCTCCACAAGGCTTTGACAACGCTCAACATCTTTCAAATAGTAATCATCGCTCACGGTCCAACCTTTGGTATGATTAAAAGTGTGATTGCCAACAGTATGTCCTTCTTTTAGAATCCGCTGATAAACCCCAGGATATTTTTCAATATTGTTGCCAATGCAAAAAAAAGTAGCCTTAGCATTAAATCGTTCCAGTTCTTCCAGAACAAACTCAGTTGGGCCAGGAACCGGTCCAT
>JBFWZR010000114.1:0-12999 GCA_050185175.1 Cyclobacteriaceae bacterium | reverse complement strand
GAGATTGTTGAGCAAAAATTAAGTTCGATAATGCTAGAGTCGGCAATCACTGCTGAATATTTCATAGGAGGAGTACCGGATGAAACGCTGGGGCAAAAGTTGTGTCTCTTTGTTGAGACCAGTTCACTTGGTCATGAGGGCCTGAAGAAGTTGACAAAAAAAGCCGCAGACATCCTTTCAAAGTACGAGACACCGAAAGAAATTCGACTCGTTGATAAACTAGTGAGAACGCCAACAAGAAAAATTAACCGAAAGGAGAGTATTCATCTATCGCCCGTCCAGATCCACAAGTGGATCAGACGAGGATAGAAACGCTAGGCTTATTTTTTCTTGCTTTTTATGTCAAGGATTTCTTTTTGAAGATCGAGTACTACGCCCGCCAGTTGGTCAATGGACATATCTTTTTGTGACTCTACATCTGGAAATTGTACACTGATGTAGGCTTTGGCCGACCAGGCCTCAATCACATCAGATCCATCAATCTGATAGGGTGAATATTGACGATTGTCAGATACCAAAAACAGTTTCCCGCTTTCATCAAGATAGTTGAACACTCTTTTGTAGACCACACCCTCTCGTTCAGTTACCAGCACATAGGTCTTTCCATTCTTAAGGTCTTTCAGATTATCCAAATACTCACCGATGATAATTGTACCCGGAAGAATTGGAAGCATGGAGTCGCCACTGATCTCGAAAGCTCGATAGGTGCCCGACTTCAACATGGGTAATTTGAACTTCGGCAACTCTTTGACATACTCCGGATCAGCATAACCATTGAGATAGCCGGCTGCGGCTTTCTGAGGAACTAATTCAATATTTTCCTTCTCATCAGAGTCAACCGACACCACCAGCACTTCTTTTCCCCGCTGATGATTTTGTGGCAGCGCAGACTGCGGTGTCGAGTCGTTAAGGTCCGTGCCAATTATAGTGTCAACCGAAAAACCGGAATGTGTAGCCATCTGCTGGAGCAATTCAAGGCGAGGCTCTGCTCTCCCCTCTTCATACGCCCCCACCAGGGATCGCTTGATGCCTAATAATTGGCCAAACTGATCCTGGGTAAGTCTCAGTTGTTTCCTTATGAATTTAACGTTTGTGCTTAGTCGTGTCATTGTTATCGTTTAAAGACCAATATTCTACCAGAATTAACTTCCTTTTTACAAAGTGAAAACAGATTTCGTTGATAGTACCTATCAGAATTCTGCATGGCAGTTAAATGACGATTGATTTTGGAGATAATCTCACTAACTGAAGTCTGTGCCTCCGCGAGCATATATCCATAATACTCATCACCCGATCCAACAGTTGAAAAATTCACCTGAAATCGTCCGGATTCCAGCTTTCTGCTCTTCAGCTTCAGTTTAGATGTCATCTCCATGCGATTAACTAATATTTTTAGCCAATTAAAGGCGTTCAGTTAGTAAAAGCAAGAGAATAGACTAAAATATTTAGCTTATTGGTCTACAGCCCAGGGCAAATCCTCTGAATAGCGCAGTTTTCCCCTTTCGACCACCAAGGGAGATTCGAAGTTGTCAGAATAGATCTTACCGGTTCCGAGCCCCTGATGGAGAGAATTCGAATAGTTGGATGTGAACTGAGCAATTGCGTTGAGACCGATATTAGATTCCAAGGCGGAGGTTATCCACCATCCGATCTTCTGTTTTTCTGCAATGTCAATCCACTCACTGCAACCCGACAGGCCTCCATGGAGGGAAGGTTTGAGAATGATGTATTTGGGGTTTAAGGCCGTCAACAATTCCTCCTTTGCCGAGATATCCTTTTTGCCAATCAACTCCTCGTCCAACGCGATTGGAATTGGTGAATTACGGCAAAGATCAGCCAGCACTTTGCTACCCGCCTTTACCGGCTGTTCAATGGAATGAATCTTATATTTTGAAAGCTCGTACAGCCTATACATCGCCTCATCCGGCTTGAGTGCACCGTTGGCATCCAGCCTTAGCTGAATATCTTGTTTAAAATATTTTCTCCTTACGTACTGTAGGATATCACACTCCTTCTCAAAATCAATTCCCCCTACCTTCAATTTCAAGCAATTGAAACCATCTTGAATTTTGATTTCGATTTGCTGGAGCATTTGGTCCATCCCCCCCATCCAGATCAGCCCATTAATATTAATTGGTTTTCCCTTTCGGAAATCGTTATCAAATATCAACCGCTTCCCTCCATTCCTTAAATCCAACAGCGCTGTCTCAAATGCAAATAGTAGCGATGATGCTAAGCCCTGCTCACCGGTCACAGACAAAATCCAGTTCGACATCTTATCGAGTGCTGGCGGAATCTGGTCAATACTGACATTGGCTTTATTAAATGCCTCAACCGCTTTCTCCACCTTCGACTCAAAGTCTCCTTCCAACTCCGAACTCAACCCGGGCAACGGCCCCGCCTCTCCAATTCCAAAGACATCCTGAGAAATAGGATCCTCAAGCCTAACAAACCACGAATCCTTTTCGGACATCGTTCCCCGCGAGGTTTTTGCCCTGAAATTGAAGTGAAAAGTTCCTTTTTTGAATGAAGCCCGGATAGCCATTTTGCTAATATGAATCGCTTCGTCTTGAAATACAACGTTCGTCCCAGGATGAACCTTAACTTTGCCTGCATTTGAATTATGAAGGCAATCAGGACTGAAGATTTTTTTTACAACCTACCTGAGGACAGGATTGCTCAGTTTCCACTTCCGGAACGAGATCAATCTAAACTCCTGGTGTTTAAAGGAGGTAAAATCCAGCATCGACAGTTTTTCGAATTACCAGACCTGCTACCGCACAATTCCTGTCTATTTTTCAACGACACCAAGGTCATTCCGGCCCGAATCAAGTTTGTAAAAGAGACCGGTGCGGCCATTGAAGTATTCTTGCTCAATCCTGCTGATACAAAGATGCCTCTGGCAATGGCGATGCAAGCCCGCGAATCTGCGGAATGGGAGTGCATGATCGGCAACTTGAAAAGGTGGACCAAGGGAACTACCCTGGCCATAGTTCACAATGAAGTTACCCTAAAAGCCAACCTGGTTGATCAGTCGAAGGGGCTGGTGAGATTTGAATGGACACCCGTTACCCTGTCTTTTGCAGAGGTGGTTAGCTTGACCGGAACTACACCTCTACCGCCTTACCTCAATCGGCAAGTAGAGGCTTCCGATTCCAACAGATATCAGACTGTGTACTCCAGATTTGAAGGCGCAGTAGCTGCCCCGACTGCCGGGCTGCACTTTACAGAAGAGGTAATGGCAGGTCTGAAAAAAAAGAGTGTCGGGGTCGACTTCCTAACGCTCCATGTCAGCGCTGGAACATTTGCACCTATAAAAAGTAAAAATGCGCTGGAACATTCAATGCACTCCGAACAGGTAATGGTCAATCGCTCCACTTTGGAAAACCTGGTGAGCACTAACCGATCGATCATAGCAGTCGGCACCACCGCAGTGAGAACACTTGAGAGTCTATATTGGTACGGGGTGAAACTGCTTGACGGCAGATCGCATGACTTCGTCATAGCCCAAGACGAGCCTTACCAATATAATCTTGAGACATTGCCTTCAACGCTCGAAGCTTTGGCTGCTGTCCTTAATAAACTAGCTGGGGATCAACTGGTTGGAACTACTTCTATTTACATAGTCCCGGGTTATCAATTCCGGGTGTGTGACGGGCTGATCACCAATTTCCATCAGCCAGGGTCTACCCTGATGCTCCTGGTAGCTGCGTTTGTCGGAGATCGCTGGAAAGATATCTATGATGTTGCGTTGACTAACCACTATCGCTTCCTTAGTTATGGGGATAGCTCATTGCTCCTGCCAAGCTAGTCAGGATTTTCACCAACCTGTTTCTCACCAAATCTTTAGCGAATTTATATTACACTATCTCTTTAGAAACACGAGATAATTCTCTATTAACCAAAGAGTAATAGAAGTGTATTTGACCCATGGGGCTAATAGGAAATCTCATTGATTCTTTTCAAATTTATAAGTTCAGAAGACTTCACCTATGAAATCACGTATCCTCAGGATGCTGGATGTAGAGCCAGAAGAATCAGGAAGAGTGTTCCTCCTGCTGGCCATCAGCTTTTTTATGGGACTGTTTTTGGCAACCGTAACCGTGGCCTCGCAGACCCTGTTCCTGACGTATTTCAGTGAAACTGAGGACCTTCCAATTGCTCTCGTGGTATCAGGGGCCTTTGCCATTGTAGCGACCGGCATCTATAATTTCTTCCAGGGACGTATCAGATTCAGTATTCTGGCTACAGGAAGTCTTATTGTGATCCTTGGCTTGACGGCCTTTATCGAATTTGGTGACAACTGGATCGAAGACGAGAACCTCCTCTATTATTTCGGTTTTACGCAGATTTTACCCTTCACCTTTATATCCCTTCTGGTATTCTGGGGAACGTTCAACCGCCTCTTCTCCCTGAAACAGGTAAAAAGAGTAATTGGTAGTGTGGACGTTGGGATGGATATTGCCTCAATTCTGGCCTTTTTCACCATTCCTATCCTTATCCAGTTTGGCCTGGAGACAACAACACTATTTACCATCGGTTTATTCAGCATTGTTGGCTATCTGGTGCTTTACCTTGTTTTAGCCAGCAAGTATCTCGGAAAGGATGCAGTCGTGGTAATGAAAGAATCCGACAACAAGAAACTGTCTTTGAAGCAATTTCTTGGCAACCGGTACATCGTAGCCATGTCACTTTTTATTATTGTGTCAATGGTTGGCCTGCGATTCGTTGATTACTCCTTTTTCAACGCAGTGACGAACCAATACCAGACAAATCCTGAATACCTCCCAACCTTCCTCAGCTTGTTCGAGGGTACTATCGTGATATTCAGCTTCCTCTTCACCACGTTTGTTACAGATAAAATCAATCAAGATTATGGACTAAGGGTTTCGTTGTTGATCAACCCTCTCCTGCTTTTGATTTTTACGGGTGCCGCTTTCGCGCTGGGTTTGTCTTTCGGTTACGATCCTTCCGCTGGTAATTCCGTAATCTTCTTCTTTATTATGATTGCGATGAGCAAGCTCTTCATCAATTCAATGAAGGATGCCATCGATGATCCCACATTTAAGTTCTACTACGTTCCAATTGATAAGTCAATAAAGATCGATGCGCAGACTAAAATTGAAGGTATTGTAATTGGTTTGGGTAGCACCATGGCAGGGGGTCTAATCGTGTTGATCAACTCTTTTGAAATATTCAACCTGCTTTCAGTAACCCTGTTTACTATTCCGGTTCTTCTCGCCTGGTACTGGGTGACCAACAGAATGTACAAAGGATATCGTGAAACGCTTCAGGGATCTCTGGCAACGAACAAGACTGAAGCTGAAAAGCATGTGGTGAAAGAGTATACAATGGACAGCGTGCTTTCGAGGGAAGTGAATGGAACAGCGGAGGACAAAGTAATTTATGGTCTGAGGCTAATGGAAAAATTAGAACCTGCCCTTTTCGAAAGCTCAATCATAACCTTGGCAGACAGCGATCTGAAGAAAGTGAAGCAATTCGCTAAGGATAAAATTCAGGAACTTGGTATAGGCCAGGATTTCAATAGCGAAATAAAAGGATTAGCACGGCAAGCTGCAGGCGAATCAGAAGACAGCGACCTCCTCTCAATTTCAGCTGATCGACTGATGAAGCTCAGCAAGTCGATCAAACAGAATGATCGGATGCTTGCCGCCAAGCTGTTGAGAAAGATGGTGAGCCAAAAAACCATTTTCATTTTGCTTGAATTATTGAGAGATGCTGATCCGAGGGTAAGAGAAGAAGCACTATTGACAGCCCGAAAAGTAAAAAGACAGGAAACCTGCAGTGTGCTAATTGAACTCTTGTCGTCTCCAGCCTATGCCCATCAGGCTGCATCGGCATTGAAAGAAGCTGGTGAAGATGCCCTTGAAACTCTGGAGACTGCATTCCACAAGTCAGGTCAGACCGACCTTGTAATGTTAAAGATCGTTCAGATCATTGGTCACATAGGCGGGCAGAAAGGAACCGCGATGTTGTGGCAAAAGGCAGACTATCCTGACAAGCGAATTGTAAAACAAATTCTCTACTCGCTAAGGTTCATGAATTATCAAGCCTCAGGACGGGAAGTAACTGTAGTTAAAGATCTGCTCGACATTGAGATGAGCAAGACGCTGTGGAACCTTGCCGCTCTTGAAGAACTTCCCGAAGAAGAGCACTTTAAGTTTTTAAGACAAGCTTTGAGAGAAGAGATCAGAGACAACTACGATCAGATAACACTACTTCTTTCACTCCTCTATGATCCACAGTCTGTCCAGTTGGTAAAAGAAAATATCGAGTCAGACTCATCAGACGGAACCGCATACGCGCTTGAACTTTTGGATCTCTTCGTTGATCCAGATCTCAAACCAAAGCTTATTCCGCTTCTTGATGATGACTCAACAATATCAAAGCTTGAGAAGCTTCAAATTTACTTCCCGCGTGAGAGTTACAACCCGGTGCAGGTTATCAACTACATCCTCAACAGAGATTTTAACTTTAACAACCGGTGGTCAAAGTTGTGCGCAGTTCACGCATCAGCATACATTAATGATTTCCGGATTAGCCGCGGTTTGATTGCCCAGATGTTCAACCAGGACAAGCTTTTGCAAGAAACTGCAGCGTGGGTTATCTACAATAAGGATAAGAAAGCCTACGAGACTATTGCGGAACGTCTACCATTTAAAGACAAGAAATTCCTCGATTCATCCATCGAAAACAATCAACTGTTAGATGGTTTGGATGATGGATTCTTCCTGGGTATTGAAATGGTAATGTTTATCAAAGATATGCCAGCCTTTAAGGGAATTGAGGGCAATCTCCTTGCAGACCTCGCGGATAAGATTATGCCGGCAAATCTCAAGACAGGCGACAAAGTAGTTTTTGAAAGCAATCAACCTAGCCCAATATTAATCACTGCCCACGGGCAAGTGACATTAAAATCTGAAGGTGGGGAAGTAATGACATTGAAGCGTGGTGAAATTTTTGGTGACTTATTTATGGATGGTGTAACGCCTCAGCTTAGTGAGCTCGTAGCAAATGAGCAAAGTGTGGTGTTCCGAATCAGCGTTACAGATTTCTACTTTGTATTGGCCAATCACCACGAACTGGTGCAGGGTCTTATCAAAAATAGTTCAGCAAAACAACAAACAGCACTTAGTTAAACAAACACGTAATCAGCTCTACAGATGGCTTTAGATATTGATGTGATTATTGCATTTGCCGAGAAAGACAATCAGGCGCCAAGCAAGCAGGAAACTGGTTGGGTATCTCAGTTCAAGAAATTTCTCGAGCTCATGCTGCTGCAAGTTCTCGGTCACAAACCCAATATTGTTTTAAAGGAAGAATTCGACTCAATGACCGCTTCCACTATGGATAATGCAGCGGTACTTGTTTCCATCCTGTCAAAAGACTTTATTGAATCAGGTCGCTGCCTGGATACTGTGGAGTCTTTTTACAAGGCTACCGAGTCGACTAAGGCCAATCGGGTATTCAAAGTATTGAAGTCCCCCCTATCATTGGCTGAGCAACCGCCTCGCCTCCGCAATCTCATCGGCTACGATATGTATCAATTGGATGCAGAGACTGGCCTGATGAAAGAGTATTCCGACTTCTTTAGTGAAGAAGCAGAAAGACAATATTGGATGAAGATGGTCGATCTCGCCTATGACATACACGAAACATTGATTTACCTGAAGGAAGGTGAAACAAGTTCTGAAGTGAAGAACATTTTCAAGCGTAAGACAATCTATTTGGCAGAGACCGGACACGACCTTTCAGTGCAACGAAATATCATTAAAAGAGAACTGCAGAGACACGGATATGTGGTGTTGCCAAAAAATACTCTTCCAACCAACGCCCCTGAGTTGGAGAGGATGGTAAAAAAGGATTTGGAAGATTGTAGTGTCTCCATCCACCTGATAGGAAGTGCCTACGGTGAGATACCGGAGGGAGCAGATCAATCCATCGTGGACCTGCAAAATAAATTGGCTGCTGAACAAGCCGCTTCAAAAAAGAGTCGGAAGGAAGAATTTTCCCGTTTGATTTGGATTTCGCCAAACCTAAAAAATGCAAGCGATAGACAAAGAGCCTTTATTGAAACAATTCGAAGAGATGTAGAAGCGCAAGAGGGTGCAGAGATTCTTCAAAATCCGCTTGAAGACTTCAAGAACATAATGCGTGAAGAGTTAATGGACTCGCAAGATCGTCTGTCAGTGGAAGACCACAATGGCAAAGCGATCTATCTCCTTCACGATCGCATTGATGAGCAAGCTGTTCGCCCTTTCCGCGAGGTAATTGAAAAGAATGGATTTAAAGTTATAGAACCCATTTTCGAGGGCGACTTGCTTGAGGTTCGCAAAAATCACATTGATAACCTGAGAAGCCTTGATGGAGCTATCATCTTCAAAGGCAAAGTAAATGATCAGTGGGTACGGATGAAGGTCCTGGATCTTCTCAAAGCACCTGGCTTCGGAAGAAAGAAACCTATTAAAGGGAAAGCAATCATTGCTTCAAATGGTGCACCCGAAGGTCTTGATAAATTCAAAAATCAGAACATTACCCTGATCTCTGGAGATCAGAACAAATCAATAGAGTCGATAAAAACATTCTTACAAGAATTCTAGCATAACAAATAAATCGTTGAAGCTATGAGCCAACAAGTTGACGAAATGCAAGGAGTAAAAACGGGGACCGCCAACCCATTCCCCGGACTCCGTCCGTTCAAGATCGAAGAAAGTCACCTCTTCTTTGGACGCGAAGGCCAAAGTGATGAGGTACTACTCAAACTTTCAAAGCATCGCTTTGTTGGTGTGATCGGACCCTCAGGAAGTGGTAAGTCTTCATTTGTGTACTGCGGTGTGCTGCCCATCCTTTACGGAGGTTTTTTAACAGATGCCAGTCCCAACTGGGAAGTGGTGGTAACACGTCCGGGAGCAGGGCCGATAGATAATTTGGCGGAGGCATTGCTTAAGACGTCCGATGACTACAGTGAAGCTGATACTGAAGATAAAAAGATTAAAAGAACAATTGTCTCCACACTCCTCCGAAGCAGTTCGTTGGGATTAGTTGAGGCTGTTCAGCAATCAAGGCGATCAAAGGACATCAATTACCTCATTCTGGTTGACCAGTTTGAGGAATTGTTCCGATTCAAAGACAGCACAGATCCTGGGTCAGTTGACGAAACGCTTGCCTTTGTTAACCTGCTAATGGAGGCTGTGAACTATGAAGATTCTCCAATCTATATAGGCATCACCATGCGTTCGGATTTCATTGGTGACTGTGCTCAGTTCCCTGAATTGACTCGCAAACTTAATGATAGTCACTACCTGATCCCGCAGATGACGCGCGATCAAAAGCGTAGAGCTGTTGAAGGTCCCGTAGCAGTGGGTGGTGCGCACATTTCACCGCGGCTTGTTCAGCAATTGTTGAATGATCTTGGTGACAATCCAGATCAGTTGCCAATCCTTCAGCACGCGTTGATGCGTACCTGGTCATATTGGGCCAACTACAGAGACTATGAAGGAGAAGTGCTTGACCTCAAACACTACGAGGCTATTGGAACGATGTCAGAAGCCTTGTCGCAGCACGCGAACGAGGCTTACGAAGAATTAGATGAAGAGCAGAAGAGAATATGTGAGGTCTTATTCAAAGCCATCACAGAGAAGCGCGGTGAAAATTTTGGAATCAGAAGACCTACTCGACTGAATGAAATTGCCGCCATTGCCGATGTTTCGGAAGAAGATGTAGCGGAAGTAATTGAGAAATTCCGCGAACCAGGACGTTCTCTTTTGACACCTGCACACGGCACTGCGCTTGGTTCTAAAGCGATGATCGATATCTCTCACGAAAGTTTGATGAGGATATGGGTGAGGCTGAAAAACTGGGTAGATGATGAAGCTGAAGCCGTGCAGATGTATTTGCGTCTCGCTGAGGCTGCTGCTATGTACCAGGTAGGTAAGGCAGGTTTGTGGAGACCACCCGATTTGCAACTCGCACTGAACTGGCAGGCCAAACACAAACCTACTTTAGTTTGGGGACAGCGTTACCATCCCGCCTTTGAGCGCACGATGGTATTCCTTGAGTACTCTCGCAAAGAATTTGAAACTGAGCAGAGGATCAAGGAACTTGAGCAAAAACGTAAGCTTCAAAGAGCCCGTGTTACTGCCATTGTATTTGGTTCGTTGATGGTGGTGGCGCTGATGTTCCTTGTGTATGCGATCTATCAACAGACAGAAGCGAAGAGACAGGAGGCATTAGCGGTTGCGAATGCTGATCGCGCTCTTGAACAGCAGAAGCTGGCAGAGGCCGCGAGGGAAGATGCTGTGAAACAACGTGACGCTGCAGAGGCTGCCAGAAGAGAGGCTGAAGAGCAGCGTCAACTTGCAATTCAAAATGCTGAGGAAGCAGAGCGTCAGCGTCTTGCAGCAGATCAACAAAGACAGAGAGCCGTAGCCAACGAAAGAAGGGCTGTTGAAAATGAATCCTTAGCAAAACGCAACGAGAGGTTAGCCAATGAGCAACGAGCACTTGCTGAGAAAAACGAAGCAGATGCTCGTAGACGAAGATACATTGCTCAAGCGAAAGCCATGGCTCTTAAGTCACAGGAACTTTCAAATAACCCAGTAGAGGAAGCGTTGTTGGCGCAGCAGGCGTTCAACTTCAATACCAACTTTGAAGGTTATCCTTACGATAATGATATCTACAATGGCCTTTTCTATGCGCTGAAAACCATGGATCATCCCCTCA
This sequence comes from Cyclobacteriaceae bacterium, assembly GCA_050185175.1. Taxonomy (GTDB): domain Bacteria; phylum Bacteroidota; class Bacteroidia; order Cytophagales; family Cyclobacteriaceae; genus ELB16-189. The sequence continues at coordinate 2,256 of JBFWZR010000114.1, read as the reverse complement.
CTAAGAGCCTGGAGTCTCATAAGAAAGGATCGGCAAGAGCGCTAGACACCCGAACAACAAGTAGTCATATCTATTCCGGTGGAAGTGATGGTAAGATTATTCGTTGGGCTCACGAAAACAATATTTGGAATGCGACCGAGATAGTTGGTGAAAGGACTGACTATTTGGTGTTTACTCTGGATATGAGTCCAGACGAAAGATACCTCGCTGCAGGTGGATTGTATCCACTCAACCGCAACCAAAACTATGTTGAGTTGTATGACTTGCGGAATCTGGAGGCGGGCCCGAAAAAAATCACAGGATATGTTTCCGACATTGGTGATATCCACTTTGCCACAGACGGAAGTGGGTTCTATGCACGCGACAACTCGGGAAGAAGCATTCGGTTCAGCGACATGAACACAGCGAAAGAGATCATTAAACCGAAAGTAAAGATCAACTCACTTGCTCTAAACGAGGATGGCTCAAAACTAGCCGGTGCTGGCGAAAATGGAACTCTCTACATTTGGGATATCAGAAATGGCTATGAAGAGACAGCAATCAAAGTTTCTGGGAACCCACTATCTGCCGTTGCATTTTCTCCAAAAGGTCAAATAATCGTGACAGGAGATATCACTGGCCTAATTAGGCTAGTGAGTGGCGGTATTGTTACGCGCGATCTCTCTGGACATACAGGTACTATCGAAAGAATCAGATTCAACCACGCTGGCACGTTCATGGCCTCATCAAGTAAGGACTTCAAAGTGCGTCTTTGGAACTTCAATAACTTGAAGGAACAACCTATCGTGTTGAGCGACCACGATTGGGTCTGGGATGTGGCATTCTCCCCTGACGATGAACAACTAATTGCTGGTATTAACAGCGTGAAGGAGAACATAGGAAGTACCGACCACCCTATTCATGCCTGGCCAACCAAGATTGAAACCATGTCGGATTATTTGTGCGGTATGGTTGATCGAAATCTGACAAAAGACGAGTGGGACATTTACGTTGGGGAAGACTTGCCTTACGAAAAAACTTGCGCTGCTTTGCCAGCTAATAACAAATAGAAAAGTATGGTTCGAAGTTCTGTATTTGGCTTTTTAATCCTGCTGCTGTCTGCTACCGCAGTAAACGCGCAAACATCAACATGTGCGCAGACACTGCGGCTTGCAAGATCCACTTATGAGCAAGGTCGTTTCCACGAAATACCTGCATTGCTGGAGAATTGTTTGAAGGGTGGCGAGGGTAACTTCACAAAACAAGAAAGCGTGGAGGCCCTCAGGATTCTAACATTGGCCTATCTCTATCAGGAAGAGCCTGAGCAAGCCGATCAGGCAATGCTTCGCCTGTTGAATACCGATCACTTTTTCGAAATCAACGCCAATGTCGACCCCGCAGAATTCGTGGCTCTGTATCGCACATTCAGAACTACACCGTTGTTTTCAATCGGCCTTCGTGCAGGAGTTAATTCAACTTTGGCAGCACCCAAAAAAAATTACTACGTGGGAGGTACAGCCGCTAATTCTGGCGAATACTCTCAAGGCATAAATTTTCAGGTTGGTGCCGTTTTTGAAAAACAACTATTTACGGGCAAACGAAAGGACTCCCCTTGGACAGCTGCGCCTGAAATTATGTTTACCAATCATAGCTACGGGTACGCCAATGAATCATTGACGATAAGTGACCAGACCGGGCAACCTTACTCATTTATCGATGGATTCTTTGATCAGTCACGTTTGGACTTAAACGCACTTGCCCAATACAAGCTCAAGAACTCGATTATAAACCCCTATCTCACATTCGGAGTAGCTGCAAGTTTATTAGTCAAAGGTGAGTTTCAGGTTGAAACCCAGTTCCCTGAAGAAGGCAGTGTCGTAACAGGTACCCCAGTTGACATGAAAAAGACCTTCAATCCACTCGACTATGCGCTGATTGCCGGTGCTGGCGTAAAATATAAGTTTGGAGACATTTACCTCGTGGCCGATGTGAGGTATAAATACGGCCTGACCAACCTTGTGAAGACTTCGGCAAGGAGCAATCCGGAGGCAACATTTGATTATGGATTTGTAAGCAACGACTTGACCCAAAGTAGCTTAATGGTAAACATTGGGTTCGTTTGGCCATATTTCAACCCAAAAAAACTCCTGAAGTAGCATGAAGAGATTTTACTTAGTTCCATTCATTCTCCTTTCAGGGTGTTTGTCAGAAAAGAACATTGATCCGGGCAATCCATCTACTTTCGTCAAGTACTATAATGGTGGTTACAACGATGTA
>JBFWZR010000113.1:0-13298 GCA_050185175.1 Cyclobacteriaceae bacterium | reverse complement strand
CAGCGTTATACTTTGCATAGAGCGGGATAAGGGTGAATTCTACATGCCTCTATTTGTTATGCTTGCCGAGGGAGCAACACTTTCCGATAACCTGAAGGGCGAAATAAAAAAAGTGATCAAAGACGCTTATAGCCCACGTCATATACCTGATGAAATACTGGTCACTCCCGATATCCCGTATACGATCAGTGGCAAAAAAACGGAAGCACCAATAAAGAAAATCTTTATGGGCAGGGACCCGGAAAAAGTGGTAAACAAGGGAGCACTGCGAAACCCCGATTCGATGAAATTTTACATCGATTTTTATAATCAACGTTTGAAACCTAAATCATGAAGCAGTCAATCATACAATTCAAAATAGATCTGGACGACAAGAACATACCAGAAAAAATTATTTGGGATGCCAGTGATAAGCCTGATGAGCTCAGCGAGACCAAATCCATCAGCCTATCCCTATGGGACCACGTGCAAAAAAATACTCTTAGGATCGACCTGTGGACGAAAGACATGCCGGTAGACGAAATGAAGAGATTTTACATCGACTGCCTTGGTGGAATTGCACAGAGCGCGCTTACCGCCACAGGGGACGAAAAGATGGCCAGCGAGATCAATAGTCTGTGCGAAAAACTGGCTAAGCACGTCCGTGAAAATGGATAAAAATCGCACTTAGTACCTCAAAATTTTGAAGCGGAAAAGGCCTTCCCGCTGGTAAAAAAGCGTAGAGACACACGTTAGGAATTAAGCAAATTCTTGTAGATTTATAAGAACCTTAATTTTTCCAACATGAAAAGAATCTACGCAAAGCTTGCGCTAACCTCTTTCCTTGTCCTTGGTCTCACCGGTTTTGTAATAGCACAAACCACAGTTCAGGGTACAATTAAAGATGGGAGCACAAACGAACCCCTCGCGGGTGTCAACATAGTGGTCAAGGGGCTTGTAGTCGGCACGATATCCGATCTCAATGGCCAGTTTAAACTCGACATTAACCAAAACCCTCCACTCACTCTTAGTATCTCATTCATTGGATTCCGAACACAGGAGATACCCATCACAGAAGCGCAAACCAGTGGTCTTGAGATCTCTATGGAAGAACAGTTGCTTCTTGGTCAGGAGGTTGTGATCTCAGCATCCCGCGTAGAGGAAAGTATCCTCGAGTCGCCTGTTACCATCGAAAAAATGGACATCACGGCTATAAGGCAAGCTGCAACACCTGATTTTTATGACGCACTTGCGAACATAAAAGGTGTTCAAGTCAATAATGGTAGTCTCAATTTTACCGCGGTTAACACCCGGGGCTTTGCCACCATTGCGAACGTGCGTTTTGTACAATTGGTTGATGGCATGGATACCCAGGCCCCCCTCCTCAACTTCCCTACCGGCAACATAGTGGGTATTGGCGAGCTGGATACGGAAAGTGTGGAACTTGTGCCAGGAGCAGCTTCGGCATTGTACGGACCCAACGCGTTCAATGGAATTCTCATCATGAAAAGCAAGAGTCCGTTTGAATATCAAGGACTTAGCGCCCAGCTCAAGTATGGTGTTACGAACTCTGACGCAGGTGGATCAAACCCATTGACACAATATAGCCTTCGTTATGCAAAAGCATTCAACAATAAGTTTGCGTTCAAGGTGGATTTCTCATTGATGCAGGCCACCGACTGGACCAGCAATGATTATAAAACAGACAGAACTCAGCCTGAGTCCACGGTTGACTTGAGTGGCAATCCCAATTTTGATGGATTGAATACGTACGGTGATGAAGCCGTTATTCCAGTTCCTATAGGAGGCACATTTGGTACCCTTGATTTGCGTAGAACGGGATTTAAAGAAGAAGATTTTCTTGATAATCAGGATGCAAAGAGTATAAAAGGTGACGTTGCATTGCATTATCGACTGAATGATAAAGTCGAGGCGCTCTATAATTTCAGATACGGTGGTGGAAGTTCTATCTACCAGGGCACTGAAAAGTATGCCTTAAGAGACTTCACCCAGCAATTTCATAAGCTTGAACTCAAAGCCGACAATTGGTTCGTGCGAGGTTATATGACAGCAACAGATGCCGGTGATTCTTACAACCTTTCGGCTTTAGGTGCCTTTGCGAATGAAAGCTATAGCCCTACAGCCGCCCAGTGGGCTCCTGAATATGCACAACGTTATGTGCTGGCGCTTCAGGGATATATTCCAGGCGTTCCAGCAGGTAATGTTTCTGCTGCTCACCTGGCTGCCAGAGCCCATGCAGATAGAAACAGACCAGCTGATGGCACACAAGCTTACAGAGACCTGATCAATACCGTTAGGGGTCAATTCTTCCAAAGAAACCCTCCTGGAGCATCTTTTATAGACGACTCAAGATTATACCACGCAGAATTCAACTACAATTTTGCTGACAAAATAAGTTTTGCAGAAGTGCAAATCGGTGGAAACTTCCGACAGTACAATTTATTTACGGAAGGAACGGTCTTTAACGAAGCGCCAGCTGATGGTACTAACTTTGATCGCATCGCCATCAACGAGTTTGGCTTTTATACTCAAATAACCAAAACCGTTGCAGAGAAATTAAAACTGGGTGGTTCACTTCGTTTTGATAAGAATGAAAACTTCGAAGGCCGTGTAACACCACGTTTGTCTGCTGTTTATTCCGTAGCGGAAAATCATAATCTGCGCGCTTCTTTCCAGACCGGTTTCAGAAATCCTGATACACAGGCGCAATTTATATACTTCCCTTCATCCAGTGGAATTCTGCTGGGAAGCACCGAAGCCAATGCTGCCAGGTATGGAATTCACAATGGTGGCGCTTATACGGATGCATCGGTAACTGCATATCGTGGACCAGAATCAAACGGATCTATTGATCCCGCAACCGGAGCCTTGAATGGTGGGAATCAAAGTTTATTAGTAACCGCAAATGTCCCTTATGTGGCCCCAGAGCGCTTGCAAGCATACGAAATTGGTTACAAAGGTGTGTTCAGCAATAAATTGCTGGTAGACTTAAATGGATATTACACTGAATACAACGACTTCATTGGTGGTCAGATCGTAGTAAGCAAGAATGCAACAACCCATCAGGGAAATACAATCAATGCAGGTACACGCTTTTCACCGTATGTGAATTCTACAGAAACAGTTAAATCTTATGGTGTGGGACTGGGTATGACATATAGTCTTCCGGCAAACTTCACCGTAAATGGAAACTGGAGTTGGGCATATTTCGAAGCCAACGAAACGGCAGACTTCAGGGCAGGATTTAATACACCGAGAAACAAAGTAAGTGTTGGCTTAGGTAACAGAAAGATTGTAAAAAACCTGGGCTTTAATGTGAACTACAGATGGCAGTATGAATTCCTGTGGCAATCATCCTATGGAGAATGGCTGGTACCTGAATTCGGTGTAGTGGATGCTCAGATTAACTACAGGGTACCTTCCTTGAAATCAGTTATTAAAATTGGTGGAACCAACATCGGAGGGGGTGACTATAGAACCAATCTCGGTGCGCCATTTGTTGGTCAGCAATATTACGTTTCCATCACTTTTGACGAATTCTTTAAATAACGAAGCAAAATATTATCGATATGAAAAATCTAAAATTCATTTCATTACTTGCGATCGCTTTGTTCATAACGGTTTCGTGTGAGCAGGAAGTGATTGTAGCCGAACCACCGGTGGTTGATACGCCCGATCCCGGGCCTGATCCGGTAGCTGGGTCTGTTAGCTTCACCAAGTTTGTGGCAATCGGTAACTCTTTCGTTGCCGGAGTGCAAGGCGGGGCTTTGTTTACGGACGGCCAGAACAACTCACTTGCTGCCATCTTGAATAAGCAGTTTGAAACCGTGGGCGCCCCAGCTACTTTCAACCAACCAACGATTGGTGCCTCATTGGGGTTTAATCTTTTCTTAACCCAGCCTGTCTTAGGTCCTCCTTTTGACCCGACCAAACCAGTCTTGGGCAGACTCTTACTGCAGACAAGCACTACCCCTGACTGTAAAACAGGAGCTTTTGGACCAAGGCCTACTCCGCAAGCGTATGCTGCTGGCATGTTGGAAGCTGTGCCAAATCCAACAGCCAACCCCGGATTCATTTATACAGGAGGTAAGGCAACCCTGAACAATTTTGGAGTACCTGCTATTGTATTGGGGCAGGCACTTATCCCTGAAACAGGTGCGTGGGCTGGCGCAGGCGTTGATCCCAGGTTCAGCCCATTCTATGGAAGACTTGCGTTCCCCGGCACAGGTACCTCTACCATTATTGGAGATGCAGCTGCGGCCGGTGGTTCATTCTTCTTATTCTACCTAGGACTTGATGATTTCTTCCTGCATGCAGCGTTTGGCGGGGATCCCGCTAAAGCTCCCCTTACCACTAACGGAGCATTTGCTGGACAATACAATGCCGCTATCGGTGCACTTCTGGGGTCGAATGCTAATCTCAAAGGTGTAGTTGGAAATTTCCCAGACATTTTCAAAATGCCTCACTTTACATCCGTTGCATATAACCCCATACCCCTTGATGCTACCACTGCGGCTGCAGTTGGTGCCGGCTTCGCTGGATATAATACAGCCTTGGATGGTCTATCTGGAGCCTTAACTGCGACTCCTGCTAATTTTGGACTAACCGCGGAACAAGCCGCGGGCCTTGTCGCTGAACTTGCAACAAGGAAAGTGACCTTCACTGCATCTTGTGAAAATAAGGCACTTATTGCTGATGAAACACTTACCAACCTTGGACCATTCTTTGATGGAATGCTTGCAGCTACCCTTATCACTAGTGAACAACGGGCTGGTTTGACACCCTATCAGCAAGTAAGGCAAACTACGCCTACCGATATACTGCCCCTTGGAGCGGGGTCAGTGTTAGGCACAACAGTTGGAGGGAATCCGTTGTTGGTTAACGGAGTATCTGTTCCGTTGGCAGATCAGTATGTGCTGATCCCTTCTGAAATTGAGGCAATTAAAGCAGCACGGGCGTCATTTAATGCATCAATTGCGGCAACAGTAGCTGCAAATACATCAAGACTAGCGCTTGCTGATATTGACGCTGCAATGGTTGCCTTAGTTAGCGCTGGAGCAACAGTGCAGAATGGTGTTACGATAACGCCAAACATCAACCCTCCTACAGGGATGTACTCTGAAGATGGAGTTCATCCTAACAGCCGTGGGTATGCATTTTTGTCCAGGGTATTCATCCAGGCTATCAACGCAAAGTTTGGCTCCACGATTCCTCTAACAGATGTAAGTCTGTACAGCGCGACTGGATTGCCAATACCTTAGAGGTTTGTTTCTATAAAAAAGACTGCCTCTTTCGAAGCAGTCTTTTTTATTTTAAAACAGCTCCCTGGCTATCCTATAAATCGGATCTGACTTGCCCATAGAGTAGAAATGAAGGGTTGGCACACCGAATTTTATTAGCTCCTTGGATTGATTGACGGCCCACTCTATCCCAACCTGCTTCACGGCCGCATTGTCTTTACACCCCTCTACTTCATCGGCCAAAGCCTCCGGTAAATCGATGTGGAAGATGGTCGGAAGCACATTGCTCTGAGTTTTTGTGGTAATGGGTTTAAGACCTGGAATGATTGGAACATTGATACCCTCTGCCCTACAGTGTTCCACAAAACTGAAATACTTCTGATTGTCGAAGAACATTTGAGTCACGATATATTCTGCGCCAAGGTCAACCTTATGCTTTAAGTATTTCATGTCGGTCTTCAAATTAGGCGCCCAGAAATGCTTTTCCGGATAACCTGCCACACCTACGCAAAAATCGGTTGGCGCGGTATGCTGAAGATCATCGTCCAGGTAAATGCCTTTGTTCATGTCAATGATTTGCTTGAGCAACTCTGATGCATACTGATGACCATCGGGTTCGGGCACAAAACGGGTCTCATTTTTTATCGCATCCCCTTGTAGGGCTAACACATTGTCAATCCCCAAAAACTGAAGATCGATCAATGCGTTCTCTGTTTCTTCTCTGCTGAACCCTCCGCATATAATATGTGGTACTGTGTCCACTTTGTAGTGATTTTGAATGGCCGTGCATATACCAACAGTGCCCGGACGTTTTCTGGTAGATTGTTTTTCTAACAAGCCATTCTCCTTTTTCTTGTATACATACTCTTCCCGGTGATAGGTTACATCCACAAAAGGTGGTTTGAACTCCATCAGAGGATCCATGTGATCAAACAATGTTCTGATGTTCTCGCCTTTCAACGGAGGTAGTACCTCAATGCTGAAAAGCGTTTTGCCATTGGCATTTTTTAAGTGTTCTGTTACTTTCATTTTATTTCACGCAAAGTCCGCAAAGCGATTTCGCAAAGGGCGCTTAGTTAAAGATTGTTTACAACACGATGAATTCCCTCTTTCAATGTCTTGACATTAAAATTTATTAATAAGCCGAGCTTAAGTCCAGATAACTTCAGATATGTTAATGTCTGAGCAAAGTGCACTGGTGCTAATAGTTCAACAGACTTTATCTCAATTAATACCTTTTCTTCAACCAGCAGATCAATTCTGAAACCTGCGTCCATTTTGATCTCTTTATAGTAGAATGGTAACGCACATTGTGCCCTTACCTTTAATCCATTTTCAATTAAGTCATGACCAAGGGCGGTCTCGTACACAGACTCCAATAAGCCAGGGCCCAGCGTTTTATGGATATCCAGGGCAATCCCAATTATTTTATATGATAAGTCATTCTCTGTCATACTTTGCGATTCTTTGCGCAAAATACTTTGCGCTCTTGGCGTGAACCCTATGCCCTGTAGCCTAGGTTTGGTGACAACCATTTTTCTACCTGATCTATCTCCATCTTTTTTCTCCTCGCGTAATCCTCTATTTGATCTTTTGCAATTTTTCCCAATCCAAAATATCGCGAATCCGGATGGGAGAAATAGTACCCGCTTACTGATGCGCCCGGATACATGGCATAGGATTCCGTTAATTCAATCCCAACCTTATTTCCCTCAAGCAACTTAAAGATTGTGCCTTTTTCCGTATGCTCCGGACACGCAGGATATCCCGGTGCTGGTCGAATGCCTCTGTACTTTTCGGTGATCAATTCTTCACTGCTAAGATCTTCGGATGCATCGTATCCCCAAAATTCTTTTCTCACCCTTTCGTGGAGCAACTCCGCAAAGGCTTCAGCCAGTCTATCAGCCAAGGCCTTACACATAATATCCGAATAATCATCGTGATCGGCCTTGTAACGGGCGGAGAGAGCCTCAAGACCAATACCCGCGGTAACTGCAAAAGTTCCGATATAGTCTTGTTTATTCACCGATTGTGGGCATATGTAATCAGAGAGGCAGAAATTCGGAAGGTTCTTTGCTTTCTTGTTTTGCTGCCTGAGAAAATGAAATTGGTCAAGGGCCTCCTTCCGATCATCATCCCTAAATAGAATAACAGAATCGCCTTCAGTTGATGCTGCAGGATAGAAAGCCAGAACTCCATTTGCCTTTAGCGACTTATCCTGAATGATCTTATCCAACATGCGCTGTGCGTCATTGAACAACTTAGAAGCTTCTGTACCTACTTTAGAATCAGTCAATATCCCCGGATACCTGCCATAAAGCATCCAAGTCTGAAAGAATGGCGTCCAATCAATGTATTCGCGTATTTCACTCAGAGGATAGTCTACAAGTTCCTTTCGGCCAAGAAATTGCGGCTTCGTAAAACCAGACTGCTCCCAGTCAATCGCGACCCTATTTTTCCTAGCATCTGAAAGCGAAATCAATTCCTTTACCTCCTGCTTTCTGGAATGTTCTTCGCGAAGAGTAGCGTACTCTTTCTTGGTTTTCACCTTGAAAGACTCCCTTGAGTTCTTACTAATAAGTTCAGTCACAACAGGAACGCTGCGAGAGGCATCCAAAACATAAGTCACTGGCCCCTCATAGGCCGGATCAATTTTCACAGCAGTATGTATCCTCGAAGTGGTTGCTCCGCCTATTAGAAGAGGGATGTTCATTTTTTGATGCTGCATCTCCTTGGCTACATGCACCATTTCATCCAATGAAGGTGTGATTAAACCGCTAAGTCCAATGATGTCAACTTTTTCTTTTCTGGCAACCTCAAGTATTTTCTCCGAAGGAACCATCACCCCCAAGTCCACAACTTCATAGTTGTTACATGCCAGCACTACTCCTACGATGTTCTTTCCGATGTCATGCACGTCCCCCTTAACCGTGGCCAGCAAAATCTTAGCAGCTGGTTCAGCAGATGTTCCACTTCTCTTCTTCTCTTCTTCCAGGTAGGGTGTGAGATAAGCCACAGCTTTTTTCATCACCCTGGCACTTTTAACCACCTGAGGGAGAAACATTTTGCCGGCACCAAAAAGATCTCCCACCACATTCATTCCCGTCATCAGCGGCCCTTCAATTACCTCTAACGGCTTGGCAAACATTTGTCTTGCCTCTTCGGTATCAGCTTCGATAAAATCAACTATCCCTTTAACAAGCGAGTGGGTGATTCTCTCTTGTACCGTTCCTTTTCTCCAGCTATCGTCAACCTCTTTTTTCTTAGCGGCACCTTTTACGGTTTCGGCAAAGTCAAGAAGTCGCTCTGTAGCATCTTCCCTCCTGTTTAGTAAAACATCCTCCACTCTCTCGAGTAGTTCCTTGGGAATCTCATCATACACCTCCAGCATCGTAGGGTTCACAATACCCATATCCATTCCATTCCTGATCGCATGATACAAGAAAGCAGAGTGCATGGCCTCGCGCACCAATTGATTTCCTCGAAAACTGAATGAGACATTACTTACTCCGCCAGACACATGTGCACCAGGAAGGTTTTCTTTTATCCATCTTGTGGCGTTGAAAAAATCTACCGCGTAGTTTCGGTGTTCATCAATTCCTGTGGCTACCGGAAAAATATTCGGATCAAAAATGATATCTGCGGGAGGGAATTTTACTTTCTCCACTAGAATCTTGTAAGCTCGCTCACAAATACTGATTCTTCGTTCGTAGGTATCAGCTTGCCCTTTTTCATCGAAGGCCATGACTACGGCCGCAGCTCCATACCGCCTCACTAATTTTGCCTGGCGGATGAACTCTTCCTCACCGCCCTTCAAGCTTATTGAATTAACTATCCCTTTTCCCTGGATACATTTCAATCCTGCCTCGATCACTTCCCATTTTGATGAGTCTATCATCACTGGCACGCGTGCGATCTCCGGCTCTGAAGCCATTAAATTGAGGAACCTTATCATCGCATCCTGGCTATCCAACATCCCTTCATCCATGTTCACATCAATAACCTGGGCTCCTCCTCTCACCTGATCCAAGGCCACCTCAAGGGCCTGCTCAAACTGGCCTTCCTTGATAAGTCTCAGGAATTTGGCAGAGCCGGTGACGTTCGTGCGTTCGCCAATATTCACGAAATTGGATTGTTGAGTAATGATGGCCGCTTCGAGGCCGCTCAGCTGGAGTAGTCCAGGATTATTTAGTTCATTATCAATCGCTGCGGTCATTTTCTATCTAAGTTCTATTACCATCACTTGAAACAATGGGCTTCAATCAGCAACGGCCGATAATTGAGCTCGGTGAATCTTACGAGGTGAATACCGACCAGCCATCTCCGCAATCACCTTGATATGTTCAGGAGTCGTGCCGCAGCACCCTCCGATAATATTCACTAGTCCCTCTTTTAAAAATTCTTCGATCTGCTGACCCATTTCTTCCGGGCCTTGATCATATTGACCAAACTCATTAGGTAGACCGGCATTCGGGTGGGCACTAACAAAGAATGGGGCATTCTCATTGAGCACCTGTAAATATGGACGCAATGCATTCGCGCCAAGCGCGCAATTCAGTCCGATGCTTAACATTGGAACATGCGAAACTGAAATAAGGAATGCTTCTGCTGTCTGGCCGGAAAGAATTCTTCCGCTTGCATCAGTGATCGTTCCTGAAACCATAATTGGCAATTCTATGTCACGCTCCTCAAACAATTCCTGAATTGCAAACAATGCGGCTTTCGCGTTAAGCGTATCCGTTATGGTCTCCACCAACAACATGTCAACTCCTCCGTCAATCAAACCCCTGGCTTGCTCCTTGAAGGCAACAGCCAACTGATCAAAAGTAATAGCGCGATACCCCGGGTTATTTACATCAGGCGACATAGATGAAAGCTTTGTCGTAGGGCCCATTGACCCCGCTACAAAGCGAGGTTTTTGAGGCTCCTTTTTTGTGAACTCATCTGCTACCTCTTTTGCAATCTTAGCTGCCTGATAATTGATTTCATACACGAGAAACTCAAGATGATAATCTGCTTGAGCTACAGATGTGCTTCCAAAAGTATTGGTCTCTGCAATATCAGCCCCTGCCTCAAAGTATGCCCGGTGGATATCCTTAATGATATCGGGGCGGGTAATGCTCAGCAGGTCATTGTTGCCTTTTAGCTGATGCGGATGATCCTTGAGTTGATCATTTCTGAAATCGTCTTCAGTAAGATTATGTCGCTGAATCATGGTGCCCATTGCACCATCCAACACGAGAATCCGGTCCTTAAGTATGTCTTGAATTTTCACTCTTCCTGTTATTTGGTCAATCCCTACTATCCAGAAAGAGCCTTAAAAATTGGCCGCTTATCTTCTCCAAACGTTTGCAGTTTGGATGGGAGTTAGCACAACATTCTGACTGTGTCGTCTGAACAAGTTGCTAAGACATCATGGGGCCCAATCCCTCCGTCTTTCTGGATAAGCACTGCAAAGAAATGCAATAACTTCCTAAAAATGAAGCTGCAAAGTGCTTATTTTGGAATTGGAATGAATTTCTACACGACCTTGACCACTTGAAGCTAGCTGCCATAGACATAGGGTCCAACGCGATACGTTTTCAAATCTCAACTGTATTGGATCGCGGACCTAAGGCCCTTTTTAAAAAGCTTGAATACATACGCTTCCCACTTCGTCTCGGTCACGATGTTTTTACCACCGGGAAAATAAGTAAGGAGAGCATTGCCAAGTTCATGAAGCTTATGAAAGCCTATAAGCTCATGATCGAACTGTACGAGGCGGACGACTATATGTTTTGTGCCACCTCCGCCATGCGCGAATCTGACAACGGAAAAGAGCTGGCAGAACGGGTTTACAATGAGCTGGGCCTCCAAATCAATTTGATTTCAGGTAAAGAAGAAGCTGATCTCATCAACAGGGCGATCAGATCGTATCTCACCGATCATACTTACCTACACATTGATGTTGGCGGTGGTAGTACGGAGCTCAACATTTATGTTCATGGCAAAAAAATAAAGACACGTTCGTTCCAGATAGGTTCAGTGAGGGTATTGGAACACAACGATCAGCCTGTGATGTGGACTGATATGGAGAAATGGATTAAATCCAATGTGAAAAAATCGTATGGGAGAGTAACCGCAGTAGGTACCGGAGGAAACATCAGCAAAATATTCGAATTGGCTGGCAAAAAACCAGGCAAAACTATCGGCATAAAAACAGTCATAGATGTAAAGTCTCGGATCGAGAAGTTGACAATGGATCAACGAATTTACGAACTGCAAATGAACCCCGATCGAGCTGATGTCATTGTTCCGGCTAGTGATGTATACGTTAAAGTGATGCAATGGGCGCATGCGCAGAGCATACTGGTCCCTGATGTGGGGTTGAAAGATGGCATGTTGCTTTACCTACTGGAAAAGAATCAGAAGCAAAGAAAAATAGAATTCTAGAATAGCTGAACGTCCTCAATGATCTCTCGGGTCACCGTGTAGAATTCCTTATGGACATTAAAAGGTGGTTCGCCTTGAAGTTCCTTGATCGTATAGGTGCCATCTTCATTCATGGAATAGGCATTCACATTATCCTTCAGGTTGTAACGAAGGATATTCATCACCTGCTTCCTCAGAATATCTTGTTCAAGCAAAAACAATGACTCAATTCGTCTGTCAAAACTTCGAACCATGGCATCGGCACTACCAATGTAAACCTTGGGCTCTCCCCCATTATGGAAGTAGTAAATACGCGAATGCTCCAAATACTCGCCTACAATAGAGATCACCTCGATGTTTTCACTAAGTCCCGCTCTGCCGGGACGAAGGCAACAGATTCCTCTAACCACAAGTTTTATTTTTACTCCCGCCTGAGAGGCAGAATATAGTGCATCAATCAGTTCCTTATCCTGAATGGAGTTTATTTTCATCACGATGCCTGAAACGATTCCGTTTCTCGCATTCTCTGCCTCACGCTGAACTAAGTTGATCAACTGAATACGCATATCGCGCGGTGAGGTGATCAGGTTGCGATACGCTGAGGGTTGCGAATGGCCGGTAATAACATTAAAAAATTCAGACACATCATGCGCATAGGCTTCATTCGTGCTCAACAACCCAATGTCAGTATACAGTCTTGAGGTCGTTTCATTATAGTTACCGCTCGACAAATGAACATAACGCACCACCCTATCGTCATCTTCCTGCCTTACGATCAACAACAGTTTCGTGTGCGTTTTTAAACTACTTATTCCGTAAATGACAAAGCACCCAGCTTTTTGAAGCCGCTTTGCTTCGCGCAAATTATTCTCCTCATCAAATCTTGCCTTAACCTCAAATAACACGGACACGTGTTTACCATTTTCAGCTGCACGCAGCAGTGCCGCAGTCACCCTCGACTCCTTCGACACACGATAGATCGTGACTTTAATCGATAGCACCTTCGGATCTTCTGCGGCCTTTTCAAGCAGATCTAGGACTGGCTCCATCGAGTTGTAAGGGTGATGAAGAAGAATGTCTCGCTCCTTCAATACTTCAAAAAGATCACGCGTACCAAGTTCAGGATAAGATATCGGTGTTACCGCAGAGCGCAATTGACTTCTCTTATCCTTAAATTCCTTGTGATTGATTACTTGCAATAGCCCAGTGAAATCAAGTAAGCCCTCCTTCGGAACGGTAATAATGTTCTGTTCGTCAATATCCCACTGGATTTTAAGCAGCCTCACCATCCAGGGATCACCTCCTTCTAACAAGTCTAGCCTCACTACGCGTCCCGTTCTGCGAGTCTGAAGTTTCCTTCTCAGCTCTTCCAGGAAATTGGATTCTATATCTTCACTCTCATCAAGCGTAAAATCTCCATTGCGATTGATCCTGAATATATTGACGCTTTTAATTTCAATATTTCTAAAGAGATGCTGAATGTTCTTCTTGATGATAGATTCAATAGGCACAAACAAAATCATACCATCAGGTCGAGTGATCTCGTAAAACCGCGACAGGTTGCTCGGTACCTGAATGAAGGACACTCGCTTGTTATTATTTGTGTCTCCGTTAACATGCGTCAAGATCGGAAGAGCGTCGTGTAGG
>JBFWZR010000112.1:0-13589 GCA_050185175.1 Cyclobacteriaceae bacterium | reverse complement strand
TATCAGAATACCGTTTCCAATCTGACGATTGGGCAAGCGAAAGCAATCGAGGAAGACTTGACCAAGAAGCAACAAAATCTGCGAATGTATCAGGAAAGCCTTGCACAGGAACTGGCTGTAGAGGAGGGCAAGCTAACACAGGATTTGTATGAGAAAATTACAAACTACCTTAAGAAATACGGAAACGAAAACGGAATCCACGCTGTGTTTAAGTTTGATCCAAGTAGTGATCTCTTGTATGCGGGTGAGGTGATGGACATCACTAACGATGTGGTCGCAGGATTGAATGATGAGTACAAAGCAACTGTATCTCAACCTGCTGATTCTACTAAAACAAAGAAATAGAATTTCATCCTTTCGGATTTTGAAACGGCCGATCATGTCGGCTTTTTTCGTTTTTTGCTGGCAAAGTCTTACTTTTCAGGCGAATTTGGTAGTGGAGTGTAGTGCATTATAACTGCCGACTTTAATCTAAAACTCGCGCCTTCGATAATGAAAACGGTGCTAACCGCTTTGAATGTCAAGCCTGAAGAGCAGCTTCAGGTCGGGCTCATGCTTGGCACAGGTTTCTTCATGGGTATTTTCATTGCCACCTATACTGTTACGGCAGAGTCCCTGTTTCTCAATCAGTTAAGTGGGCAGCTCGATCGAGCCTTCCTTGCTTCAGGTATCTTTGGAATCGTATCCACAGTCATATTTTCTTTCCTTCAAAACAGAATAAAGTTCAGCACGCTCACCACGGTGAGTATTCTAATGATCGTGTTCTTTACGAGCGCAGTATACTACTTATACAATTATGGCGATCCTCAATATCATGATGAGGTTTTGTTCGCGATGTACTGCCTCACCGGACCCATGACTGCCGTGTTGCTGCTTTGTTATTGGGGAATTTTTGGTCGTCTTTTTAATTTCAGACAGAGTAAGAGAATTATCGGATGGATTGATACCGGTCAGTTGGTGGCTTCTATTCTTGCATTCTTCTTGATCCCTCTTACTGCCGTTTACTTCACTGAGACTTCAAACTTCCTAATTGTTTGTGCACTCAGTATTCTGGTATCAGCGACACTATTCTTGATCATCTCATTCAAGTTTCCCCTGACCAAAAATGATCCAAGGGAGTTTGAATCATCGGTGAGAAAGGAGACATCGTTTTCACAAATATTCAAGGATCCCTATGTCTTGCTGTTGAGCGTCTTTCTGGTCATTTCCATGGTGACGTTTATCTTCAATCAATATGCTTTTCAGGACCTCATCAATGAACAATATCCCAATCAGCGAGAACTGACCGACTTCCTAGCTTACTTTAATGGAGCCATTTATCTGCTTAGTTTGATCATGCAGACGTTTGTCAACGACAAGATCATTGGTAACTACGGCATCAAGGTTTCGCTTTTTGTGTTACCCATCATCGTTGGAGTCTTTGCGATTGGCGCACTAGTTACAGGAACATTCTTCGGCTATGATCTGGCGCAAAGCCCAACAACCTTTATTTTCTTTTTCCTCTTCATGGCACTGACACGACTGTTTAATGCTACACTGAGGGATTCACTCGAAAACCCTGTTTTCAAACTTTTGTTTATCCCACTGGATAACCGTTTAAGGTTTGGAATACAGGCAAAAGTTGAAGGCGTAGTAAATGAATCAGGACGATTTGTTGCCGGTACTTTCATTTTCCTTTTTGCAATGATTCCGTTCTTTAGAATCCTTTGGATACCCGGATTGATTCTGTTGATGGTTGGAGCTTACTTTTTGGTTGTTGGAAGGCTTTATAATGGATACCGAAATAAAATCAGAACGAAACTGGAAAGCTCTGATTTTCAGCAAGATAAATTGGAAATTGGCTTCGCACAGATTACAAACAAACTCGAAAAACTACTTTCTGCTAACGTTACCTCGAAGGCTGTATTCTCTTTCAAGTTGTTAGAAAAGATTAACCCCGCGCAAATTTCATCGTGGATCAACAACCTGATGAAAAATGAAGATGGCGATGCGCGCGAGTATGCTCAGTATCGAATGAATCAGTTGAAGGGTCTTTCCGTGTCTGATCGGTATGTAATAAGAATCGATCCATCTCAAGCGAGCTCAAATGATAAAAACATTTTGACGAAGGCGGACCTTGAGCAAATGCTATCGACCGGTGGTGACATCACCAAGCAAAGGATTCAAAAGCTAACAAGGTCATCTTCAATTGAAGACAGACAATACGCTGCAGAATTGTTGCTACATTCTTCTTCTGAGGAAAACATTTCGTTCCTCATGGAATTGCTGCATGATTCAGAACCGTCCATTCGAGGTACTGCTATTAAGACGGCCACTCAGAAGTACAATGACGAGGTTATTATGGCCCTTATTGAGAATCTGGGAAATTCGCTGTATAGCAACCAGGCCATGAGTGCGCTGGTACTCATTGGCAGCAAGTCTTTAAACCTACTTGAAAACGCCTTCTACCGCTTTGGGAATAACACTCAAATCCTCATTAAAATCATTCAGGTAATGGGTAGGATAGGAGGGCAAAGAGCCAAGGACCTCCTTTGGAACAAAATCGACTATCCCGATAAAGTAGTTGTATCTCAGGTGCTGTTGTCGCTTGGAGTTTGTGGTTTCAAAGCAGGTATTTCCCAGATCACCCGAATAAAGTTTGCCATTGAATCGGATATTTCTGATATCAGCTGGAACCTTAACGCAATTCAGGAGGTGGGGTCAAACGGTGATGCAAAGATTATCAAGCAAGCCCTCGAGCGGGAGATACAGAATGACATCGAACACATCTACATGCTGTTGGCCATGTTGTATGATACAAGGTCTATCCAACTGGTGAAGGAAAATATCGAGAGTGGAACAACGGAAGGAACAACCTATGCAGTTGAGTTGCTGGATGTGTTTCTTTCCGAGTCATTAAAGCAACGCGTAATTCCGGTGCTGGATGATTTGACTGTTTCTGAGCGGATTAACCGCCTTGAAGCATTTTACCCAAGAGTGAAGCTGGACGAGAAATTGGTTCTTAAGTTCTTGATAAACAGAGATTTTACACAATCAAACCGTTGGACCAAGGCTACGGTACTTCACCAAATTGGAGTTCAAAAAATTGGGGATTTCAAAATGGATTTGATTGCGCAATTATTCAATTCGGATATTCTGATAAGGGAAGTTGCCGCCTGGGCGCTCAACCAAATTGATCACGACACCTACGTAACGAATGCTAAGCGACTTGGTGAGGATGCAAAGAAACGCCTTGATGAGGTGATCTTCCAGGTAGAGCATCAAACACGGCAGATGGGACACAGCAAAGTGATGTTCTTTAAAAACATCGAAGTGTTTGAAGGAATACCAGGGGTGGCCCTTTCTTACTTGTCAGACATTTCCTACGAGGTGAAATTGGAACCTCAGAAATCGATGGTCATTGATGGAAAGGTCAATAACAACTTCTTTATTATTTACAGTGGTGAGGTAGAGTTTTTTGAAAAGGGAAAATCTGCCGGGAGTTATCGGGCGGGTCAGTTCATTGGTGAGATGGTTTCATCTCCAGGGTTTGTGAATACGCACGTCCTTATTGCGAAAGAAGAGACGATTTTGTTAAGAGTGGATAAGGATCAGTTTTATGAACTTTTATCCGACAATGTCAAGCTTGCAGATAGGGTTTTGGAATATATTTGATTTTAGCTAAATTTCAAGGATTTTTAAGGCTATACCGCATTTTTTGGCCGTAAATCGATGATTTTTTAAACTATTCGTAAGAGGGTGGATATTCGCAATTCGTTGGCTTCTTTGCTAAATTTCAAATCCGATTAATTTGAATCGATGCTGAATTATTCTGTCCAGGTTGGCGAGTATGAAGATGATGCACCCGGTCCACAAGAATCGGAGGGCGGATTTGGCTTTAATCCATTCCCAGGACTGCGACCTTTCACCATCGATGAGAGCCATCTCTATTTTGGTAGGGAAGGGCAAGTAGACGAGATATTGGTAAAGCTGGCGGCCCACCGATCTGTGACGGTGATGGGTTATTCCGGTAGCGGTAAGTCCAGCTTAATGCACTGCGGTTTGGTCCCCGTGTTGTACGGAGGATTCATGACGCAGACCGGACCGCATTGGCACATCATTTCAGCAAGACCTGGAACCTCTCCAATAGGAAATCTTACTGAGGCCATTGTTAAATACCAGGTCGACAATGGTCTAATTGAAAAGACGGACACCGACATTCACCGCGCCATCATCAACTCCGTATTGCGTAGCGGACCTGATGGTCTGGTAGAAGTTGCCAAATACATTCAGAACAAACGATCTGAGAATATCTTCTTTATGATCGATCAGTTTGAAGAACTGTTTCGATACGAAGATGCAGCTGATGAATACGCAAACGATTCAACGGCTTATGTCAATCTGATTCTCAATGCAGTCCACCAAACCAAAGTGCCGGTGTACGTGGCGATCAACATGAGGTCAGATTTTATTGGAGATTGCTCCGCGTTCACAGGCCTCACCCAGATGATTAACGACAGCAACTATCTGGTGCCACAAATGACCCGTGATCAAAAGCGGATGGCCATTGAGGGGCCGATAGCTGTGGGTGGAGGTAGAGTTTCTCAACGTCTGGTAAAGAAACTACTTGCCGACATTGATAATCACCAGGATCAACTTCCCATCCTTCAGCATGCGCTAATGCGCACATGGGATTATTGGGTTGAGAACCGGGAGCCTGGTGAGCCGATAGACATTCGTCACTACAATGCCATCGGTAAAATAGAGCAGGCACTTTCCTTACACGCCAACGAAGCGTTTGACGAATTATCATCCAAGGAAAAGGAAATTGCTGAAGTACTTTTCAAGAACATTACAGAAAAAGGAGACGACAATCAAGGACTGAGGCGGCCATGTAAGGTCAATGTTGTAGCAGAGATTGCGGAGGTGAGCGATCAGGAGGTAATCAAGGTGGTCGACAATTTCAGAAAGCCTGGCCGCTCGTTTGTGATGCCTGATGCCTCCGTTAAACTTTCCGGGGAATCCGTAGTCGAGCTCTCGCACGAGAGTATGATGAGGATTTGGACGAGGCTTTTGGCCTGGGTGGATGAAGAATCTGATTCAGCAAGAACTTATAAGAGAATTTCTGAGGCTGCGGCCATGTACCAAATCGGTAAGACGGGATTGTGGCGCCCACCTGATTTGCAGCTGGCGCTCAACTGGCAGAAGAAGCAGCGCCCGACACGAGCGTGGGCTCAGCGGTATGACATTGCATTTGAAAGAGCAATCGTCTTTCTTGATACCAGTAGGATTACCTACGAAGCTGAATTAAAAAATCAGGAACTCCTTCAGAGAAGAATCCTCAGGAGGGCAAGAGTTACTAACGTTATCCTTACCATTTTCCTTCTGATTGCTATTGCGTTCTTCTTTTACGGACTAACGCAACAGTTAGCAGCAGAACGTGAAGCACTTAACGCGCGGGAGCAAGAGAAGCTCGCGATTGCCGCCAGAGATGAGGCACAAATTGAGCGTGAGCGAGCTATTGAACAGCGACAGATTGCAGAGAAGGCGCTTGCGGAACAAAGACGATTGACTACGAGGTTGAATGAGCAGATTAAGATTGCAACCGTGGCTCGGCAGGAAGCAGAAGCAAATTTTAGAATAGCAGAGGAGCAACGCAGAATTGCTGAAGAGCAGCAAGGGATAGCAGAAGCTGCGACGGAGAAATTTAAGTCTGAATACGATCGCGCTGAAGCCGCCTTAAAAGATGCAAACCGGTTACTGTATTTGTCAGTTGCCCAATCAATGGAAGCTAAGTCTGTTGGACTTGATGACCCGGAACTAGCTGGCTTACTGGCTATGCAGGGCTACCTTTTCCACACAAAATATGAGGGAAGGGTTTATGATCCATATGTATTTAGTGGATTGTACTACTCGCTAGCAAAGCTTAACGGCTCGAATTATAATGCACTTTACGTACCTGGAAAATTGCGTAACAGGATGTATGCACTTGCAGTTTCACAGCAGGGCAATGGTTTCTTTACAACCGGAAACGATGGTCGGATCTATGGTGGAGATTATATAACTCATCAAATGGGTCAACAGATCGGTGCCAATCCATTCCCCAACAGGGTGCTTGAATTAAGTTTGGATGAGAAGTACCTCGTAAACGGAAGCGACTCGAGCTACATTCAGATTTATAACCTGGAAACAAATAACAGACCTGTTCAGGTGGCAGGCCATAGGGGCTTTGTCAATAGCATAAAGTTTCTGCCCGACAATTCAGGCTTTGTGTCATCAGCGTCTGACAGAACATTGCGATTTACAGATCATCGCACAGGGAAAAGCCAGTTGCTTCTATCACTTCCTTTTGATTTGAAATCTATTGATGTAAGCGGAGATGGAAATTGGCTGGTGGGTGCATCTACTTCAGGAGAGTTGGTGTTGGTAAACCTTCAATCTCAAACTTATGAGACCATCCTAAACGAAGCTCCCAATCGAGTGTTGAGCGTGGCATTCCATCCAAGTAGGAATCTTGTTGCATTCGGTGTGGAAGTGCTCAATGAGACTGGAATTCCTGTGCGCGGTGTTGTAAAGTTACTCGACACAGACAGCAGGAAGGTGACAAAAGAGTTATCCGGTCACAAGTCGGGTGTATCAGATATCGAATTTAGTCCTGATGGACTGTTACTAGCCAGCGCTGGACTAGATAGAAAACTGCAAATGTGGGTAGTGGATCAGGAAGAAGATCTACCGATCCTGATGGACAATAACAATGGTAACATTTGGGATATCGGGTTTGCAAAAGGTTCTGACTATTTGTTGGCATCTTGCAACAACGGAGAGATTCGAATCTGGCCGACAAACACGAGAATGCTTGCGGAACAGGTTTGCCCCAAGCTTACCAGAAATATGACACCGGAGGAGTGGGAGATATATGTTGCCAACGGTATTCTTTATGAACCTACTTGTAAAAGCTTACTCATTAGCGATTTCTAATTCGAGATGAAAAAACTGATAGTTGGCTTTTTAGTTTCTTTTTCTCTTACATCAGCCCTTGCGCAGGACACGGATTGTTTGCAGACGCTCGCCAGAGCAAATGATGAGTTTACTGCGGGTCGATTCTTCGGTATTCCTTCGTTGTTAAAGAACTGCCTCGATAATGGCTTTACAAACGAGCAGAAAGTTCAAGCCTATCAATTACTCACACAGGCCTACCTGATTCTTGATGATCCAATTGCGGCCGAAGACAGCTACTTAAAGCTGTTGAAAGCTGACCCTGAGTTCGTGGCTTCTCCGGACAAAGATCCTATCGATATTGTTTACTTGAGTAAGAAATTTACTGCTACACCCATTTTTACGCCACATTTTCGGGTTGGTACAAATGTGTCTCTTGTACGAACCATTTATGAAGTGAGTACCGAAGGCTATCCAGTTGACCGGAAAAATAATATTCGTCCAGGGTTCTCAGCGGGTGTCGGACTCGACTGGAATATCAATGACAATATCAGCATAGCAGGTGAATTGGATTTCGGATCGAAGTCTTTTAAAATAACACGTAACGCTATCTCGAATGATGATTTTCAGGAATCAATAGAGAGACAGCTTTGGCTCGATGTTCCGTTCTATGTTAAATACCGAGATAACCTTGGTAAGATAAGACCATTCGGATACGTTGGCTTTGCATTTAATCTATTATTCACTTCTAACGTAGAGCTGCGAACTGAGAATAGAAGTCCATTATTATCTGAAACTGGAAGCCAAGTTCCCACAGAGGGGCCAAATGTGAAAATCGGGTATAAGCGAAATTTGTTTAACAGGTCGCTGCTCGCTGGTGGCGGGGCCTACTACAAGATCGGGAAAGACTTCTTGTTTGCGGATGTTAGATACATGGCGGGCATGACTAACCTGGCTGATGAAACGGAGAGTTATTACAATGAGGATGGAACACTTGCGACAACGATTGGTAGATATCGTTGGGTCGGTGACTATTTCCGACTGGACAACCTTTCGTTTTCGATTGGTTATGTAAAGCCCCTTTATAATCCGAGGAAGATTAAAAAAGCAAATACACGCAAGGTATTGAGGGAGATAAACAAAGGAGACAATTGATGGGAAAGCATCTCGTATATATTGCTTTATTGAGTGTGCTCTTTGCATGTGACACTACCTCGTCAATTGATCCGCCCGATGATACTCATTTTTTGAAGTTTTATGGGGATGAGGGGAATCAGCAGGGAGTAGATGCTGTGGTAAATGCTGATGGGACCATCACATTGCTGGGCAATACCGAATCTCTGGATATGGGGCAGCAGCTCTATTTGGTGAACATTGAGGCCAATGGCACATTGGTTTGGGATATTGAGATTGGCGGTGCCAATGATGAGCAAGCAGTCGACCTTGAGTTGACAAGCGATGGTCGGCTGGTGTTGGTGGCAAATGTGGTAAATGCTCCTGGTGAACGAGACATACTCATCATGACATTATCATCTGATGGTAATGTTATTGACTCACAAACAACAGGTTTTACTGACGGCTCTGGCAACACGGATGAAGTAGCGATATCGGTAACGCAAAGTGCTGATGGGTTTTTGGTGGCTGGATCTACCAGCAATCTGGACTTGAAGCCTAACGACCCAAACAACAGTGTAGCTGATACAAGAGATGCTCTGCATTTAAGGTACTTTGACGATCTCAGCCCGTACCCTCCAACTTGGAGGCAAGCGCATGGTCCTGGCAGCTTTGATGAATGCGTAAAAATTATTCAGGTATCGCCAACACAGTTTTATTTCTTTGGCTATTCAAACACACAGGCTACTGATCAGAATTTCTATGTACTGGGATTGGGTGTAGACGGGGAGACAAACAACGCGGATGACTTTTTGCCAGGAACTTCAAGCTCAAACGAGTTTCTAAAATCGGTCATTGCCTCTCCGATTCAATCTGGTGAGGGGTATCTGCTTGCGGGAATATCTCAGCCCACAGGGTCAAACGCTGATATTTTTGTCGTGAAGCTTCGGAAAGACTTAACCTTCCTTGCCTCAGACAAACTTTTCGAGAAGACTTTGGGGATTGATCTGGGTATTCCGCGAGATTTGGCGCTTTCAGCTTATGCATCTTCCAATTCCGGCTTCTTCATTTTGGTAAATGAGAATACTGGAGGTGTCCAGAATTTCTATCTGACCAAGATTGATAACAGTGGCTTTCCAGCATGGACCAGCCCGATAACTTTTGGTGGAGAAGGGGATGACAATATTGGTTCAGTAATAGAATTGCCAGACGGATCTATTGGAATAATCGGAACTTTCTCAATCGGTCAGGACGGGGAAACGAAGATGACTTTCATCAAGGTGAACAAAGAAGGGAAATTTTTAAAATAAGGGGTTTTTCGGCCCCAAATGGTTACTTTTAGGGTTTAGTCTATATTTAATTTTTTAGTTGGCTCCCGAATATGCTTCACCCGCACGCCCGACAGAATTGTATCCAGTCAATCCATATTGAGACGCGGAGATCACTGCGAGTAAGTAACCCATTGTTATTGAGCAATTCGGCCATTTACAATGGAATAGTGACTTTAATTAACTCCAGATTGTGCTGACCAGGTTTTTAACACAATCAAGCTTTATAGTAAACGGCCGAAAACTCTGGCTTGGATCAATATTCATATTTCTATCCTTCGCTGCGATTGGTC
This sequence comes from Cyclobacteriaceae bacterium, assembly GCA_050185175.1. Classification (GTDB taxonomy): domain Bacteria; phylum Bacteroidota; class Bacteroidia; order Cytophagales; family Cyclobacteriaceae; genus ELB16-189. Next base: position 3,940 of record JBFWZR010000112.1, on the reverse strand, counting down.
AGATAACGACCGGTGGTTCTGGAAATTGGAGTTCAACAACCCTAAACGCACCATGGGCTGGAGGTGTGGTGCCTGTAGCTGGGCAGACTGTCACCATCAACAATGGACACATTGTAACATTGAATGTCAATACCGCAGCAACCCTCACGTCAATTACTATCAATTCAGGTGGAACGCTGAGAACTACAGGGGCCTTTACGGTGAATGCGACCACAATCACAGTAAACGGAACCTACAGAAATCAAAGTACAGGTGCTGTTACTGTAACCAACTGGGCAGTTGGCGGCACCGGGACTTACGAGCACGATCTGAATGGCGGCACCATACCTGTCGCATCTGGCACACGCACATGGGCGGCCACTTCTAATTGTTTGATTAATGGTGTAACCAATACAGCGCCTGCTCCGGCAGGATTTGCCGTACCAGCACCTGGTTTTGGAAATCTGACCTGGGATTCACCTGGACAAACAACTAGTGCCTACTTGGAGGCAAGCTTCAACGTGCAGGGAGATTTCTCTGTATTGGACACCGGACTCCCGATCGCCCCAGCAACGAGGACGCTCAGAATGTCACCAAATGGAAGTAGCTACACGATCAACGTAGCTGGGAATTTTTTGGTTGACGCCAGTACTTTCAAGATGAACAACAGTTCGGGTTCATGCGCCCTTAATGTAGGGGGCAATGTGACTGTGAGCAACGGAGGTAACTTGACACTCAGTACTGGCGCAGCTACATCAACGCTTACAGTTTCAAACGATGTGTTTGTTCAGACTGGTGCCACACTGAACCTACAGGAAGATAATAATCCGGGTGTATTTGGAATACTGGATATCAAAGGAGATTTGACAATTGACCCCGGAACATTTCTGATCGAGGAAGATCCAGGTGGAGGAACAGGTGAACTTCGTTTTACAGGAAGTGGTCCGCAGAGCGTCACAAACAACGGTACGTTTTCTGGCTTGGTAGATGTCTTTATTAATCAATCCCCTGCCAGCACGGTCACACTATTATCTCCCACCAACTTCCCTGCGAATTTAACCATCACCGCAGGTACCCTCGATACAAATGGGCAGACAGTGACTTTTGATGGTACCACGGCACAAGTGATTAGCAGCCCGGCAGCCTCAGTTACTTTTGACAATGTTGTTCTTAGCAAGACTGGTGGAACGCTGCTGTCTACCGGAGGGGGCATCACGACTCTTAATGTCGGTGATCTAACCCAGACAACAGGTAATTTCACTTCACCTACAACCTTAACGGCCTCCGGAGGGATTACCTTAACAAGTGGAACCTTTACAGCCGGTACAAACACAAATGTTGGCGGAAACTGGACAAGAAACGGAGGCACATTTACATCAGGTACAAACACAACTTTCAATGGAACAGGTGCGCAGGTGATTGGTGGCTCTCAAGGGACTACATTCAACAATGTCGCGACAGGTTCAAGCACCAATACTTCAACTGCGGCAGCCATAACGATTAATGGTGATTTAGATATCGCTGATGGTACTTCTTTATCAATAGGTGGATTCGATTTTTCTGTGGCTGGTAGTACTGATGTTGGGGCCGGTGCGAGCGGTAGCCTCAGCATATCCTCAGCGGCCGGGAACAAGACATTTACAGGGTTGGTAGATATTGGAGCGAACGCTTCCTGGAACAACTCTGGTAATTCAGCATTAACCTTTCAAAACGGGATAGGGAAGAATGCGTCTGCGACTTTCACTGCCGGTTCTGGACTTTACACGTTCAACACAAATCCTCAGTCACTTACTGGAACATTCTCAATTCCCAATGTTACAGCATCTGGGATCACGCTAACAAACGATGGCGACTTAACGGTGGCTACCGCTCTATCGGGCACCGCTTTGACACAATCTGCAAATGCCACGCTAAATATTGGTGGCACGTCAACGATCACAACACTGACAGCGTCTGCGCTTGACAACACCGTCAACTATACCGGTGCTGCCCAGACCGTCCATAACATCAACTTCTTTAACCTTGGACTTTCTGGGTCGGGAGTAAAGACGCTGCAGGCAGGAACAACTTCAATTCAAGGAGACCTTTCCTTGTCGGGAACAGCAAGCACTACTGCAGTGACAGCGTTGACAATTAGTGGGGATGTTGTGCTGGGAGCCGGAGCCACGCTTTCCGGTGGGGCATTCACACACAATGTTGTCGGCAATTGGACCAACAACGGAGGTACGTTCAATGGCGGTGCAGGTACGGTTAATTTTAATGGAGGTGGAGCGCAGACAATAAACGGATCGGCTGTCACTCAGTCTTTCAACAACGTAACTTTAAACAAAGGAGGAGGGGCCCTTACCGTTGGAGGAAGCACGGCTACACTGAGCCTCGCTAACTTCACACAAACGACCGGTGATTTCAATGCGCCAGCGACACTTAATGCCAGTGGCTCGATTACGATAAGCTCTAATACCTATACAGTTGGTGCAAACACAAATGTTGCAGGAAATTTTACCCACAATGGAGGCACATTTACAGCCGGTGCTGGAACAGTTACTTTTAATGGAGCGGGACAAGCAATAAACGGCTCAGCGACAACTACTTTTAATAATGTGACAATCGGAGCGACCAGTTCAACGACCGTCTCCACTCCAGCGATTGTCAATAGCGCATTATCAATTCTCGATGGCGGGACTTTGATAGTAGGAGGAAACGATTTCACAGTGAATGGTTTGACGACTGTTGGCGGTGGTACGAGTGGAGGTATTATCTTCTCCTCACCAGCAGGTACCAAACTCTTTGATGGGTTGGTAGTCATTTCTTCAGGTGCGACCTGGAATAATGCTGGAAATTCGGGAATAACTTTTCATGGTGGAATCACCAGTTCTGGAACTTTTACTTCAGGTTCAGGAACCCATTTATTTAACTCTACAAGTCCACAATTCCTAAATGGTTCAATGTCGATTGCAACCGTTGATGTTTCGGGAATCAATTTGACCAACCAAGGTAACTTGGTGGTTAGAGCGAATCTTCTGGGATCGGGTACATTTACTCAAGATGCCGGGAGTTCATTGACCTTAAATAATCTAGCAACCATCGCCACGTTTGATGCAACAGGTGCTAATAACACGGTCACTTATTCTGGATCAGGTCAGGATGTCCTCATAGCAGACTATGAAAACCTCGTAATAAATCAATCGGGCGGGGAGGCAATACTCGTAGGAAATATAGACGTAAATAGAATCCTTACGCTGAATGCCAGAAACCTAAACCTTAATGGTTACTTACTGACAATTGGGGCCACTGGTTCTATTGCTCCTGTTGCGTTTTCTTCGTCAAGGATGATTATCGCAAGTGGTGGAGGTGAATTAAGGAAGGTATACACTGCCAATGGTTCATTCGGTTTCCCGATAGGTGATAACTCTGGTATGTTGGAGTATTCTCCAGTAACAGTCAATGTTACCGCATCGGGTGGATATAGTAGTGCCTACATTGGTGCATCAGTTACTGACGCAAAACATCCCAACAATGTAAGTTCAACACATTTTATCTCCCGGTATTGGGAGATAGCTCAGTCGGGAATTACCACGCCAACGGTAACGGTGACGGGGACCTATGTGGCTGGCGATATCAATGGTACGCAGACAAGTGCAAATTCCGCACGTCTAAGCGGAACCTTCAATCAAGTTTCAAATCCTTGGACAAAGTCTCCGGAGGCTCTCGGAGGTAATACCCTAACATTCACAGGCTCATCCTTGCCCTCCGGTATTAACGCATTTACGGGGATTACTGGTGCAGATCCGGTAATCACTGTCGACAATCCCACACAGCCTGTTGAGTTGTGTGAAGATACACAAGTAACGATTAATACGTCCGTCTCCGGGGCAGATGGATCGGTGATATATGACTGGACTGGTCCCTATCTTACTGACTTTAGTTCTACAGCCGCTGCGGATCCGATTTTTACAGGTAA
>JBFWZR010000111.1:0-13812 GCA_050185175.1 Cyclobacteriaceae bacterium | reverse complement strand
ACATTAGCTTTAGTACGTCCAATGGACAAGAGATTGGATGTGGATGAATAATTGACTCTGGGTCAATATCGTAAAAGACAACTTCTAATTCTTCCAGCAGGGTCTGGAAATTATTCAGGGAGATAATCCAAAAAGAAAGTGCTCCGCCCCATTTAGGCCTTGCTATTTCTGGTGCGATTTCTTTGGACTGCCAGGTTTTAGATACGATCTCTTCAATCGGCAAACCTTTGTGAATTGCGGCACCCGTCCAATGAGATCGCCCTAACTTCACTGCCTCAACCGTTTTCCAAATTCCGCAAATACCACCCATTTCGGCCCAGACCAGGTGCTCAACATTATCGACAATGCACCATATGTCAGCTTCAGGCTTAAATAGGGCCTGCTCGATCGATAGACCCCGGACGGATTGAACTGCTCGCACACGGGCATCGGAAACTTCGCCAATTAATTCGGAGAGTCGCTTTGACATCTACGGCTACAATTGATTTTCTCAATTATAGCGGAGTCATTTTAGGAATGTGTGTATCAAAAGATACACAAGATGAAAAATAAATTAATTCAGTTGAATGTACCCCCGATGCAGCTCAAGTACCTTTTCCATTTCCAGTTCTTTAAGTATTCTGGAAACTACTACCCTGGTAGTACCAAGTTCATTGGCTAAAGTCTGATGGGAGATTGCGATTTTTCTTGAATTGCTTTCGTTCATTTTATTATCCAGGTATTCTTTGATTCTCACCTGTATAGGCTTAAATGCAACACTTCCAAACGCCTGCAACAAATCGTCATACCTTGATTTGAAGGTTTGAATAATAAACCTGTTCCATGACGGATAGCGTAACTGCCATTCAGCAATAACAAAAGCAGGCAAAATCAGCAGTTCTGTTGGTTCCATTGCGATGCCGTTAGCCTTGCTGTTGTAATCAAAATAGGCGGATGACAGTGACATCATGCAAGTCTCTCCTTTGGCCACATAGTACAGAAGAATCTCACGATCATCCTTTTCTTGAAATACCCGAATTCTTCCCCTAATAACAATTGGTAGGAAATTTAAGTATTGTCCTTCCTTGATAAGCATGTCTCCCTTGCTGGCTTGGGTCAGCGTACCATGCTTAAGGATTTCCTTTTGAAGTTCAGGTTCCGAAAACGATTTGAGGGTTTTAAAAAGTTCAGGTGAAGGTTTCATTTTCTCTTCCGCCCGTTTGATCTGTGATCCTAAATTAGGAATTTTCTTGACCAGATATCGCTTTGCAAAAAGAAATGATTGGCAACCTAAAACAGACCACTCTACTCCATCTTCAAGACCGCGCTCGTCCGCTTTCTCGAAGCCTCCAGTGCCGCTCCATCCATGTGCAAATCCTTACCATACGATGGCACCATCTCTTGCAGTTTCGACTGCCAGTGATCGGTTTTACTTTGTTTGATGAAGCATTTGCCTAGTAAATCAAGCATGACGGCAGCAGCAGTAGATGCTCCGGGAGATGCGCCAAGTAATGCTGCCACGGTACCGTCTTGTGATACCACCACTTCAGTGCCGAATTCAAGAACTCCTCTCTTCGCCTTGTCTTTTTTGATCACTTGCACGCGCTGTCCTGCGACAAGCAATTCCCAATCATCTTGTTTGGTGAAAGGCACATATTCGCGCAAGGCAGCATGACGATCTTCAGGGGTCTGACGAACTTGCTCAATCAAATACTTAGTCAACGGGATATTCTTCATACCCGCAAAGATCATAGGAATGGCGTTATCCAACTTGATCGACTTAGGCAAGTCCATCAATGACCCGTTCTTAAGAAACTTTGTTGAGAATCCAGCGAACGGTCCGAAGAGCAACTCCTTACCTCCGTTGATCCAGCGTGAGTCGATGTGTGGCACGGACATCGGTGGTGCTCCCACGGATGCCTTTCCATATACCTTGGCGTGATGCTTGTCGATCAGCTCTCGGTTGCGACATTTCAGCCACATTCCACTTACAGGAAAACCTCCATAACCCTTTCTTTCACTAATCTCGGCACGTTTCAGCAAATGTAATGTTGCCCCTCCAGCCCCTATAAAAACAAACCGCGCATTGCATTCATCTTTAATACCACTGAGTTCGCTGCGCACAAACACATCCCAGCCTCCTTTTCCATCGGGATCAAGATCAAGTGCCTCCATGTTGTAGTGTATGGTCACTCCATCCATGGTCTCCAGCTTGTTGATCATGCTTCTGGTGAGCGCACCAAAGTTGACGTCAGTGCCTATGCTCATGTTCGTACCTGAAACTTTTTGAAGACTGCTCCTGCCTCGCATGACCAATGGTGCCCATTCCATCATCTCATCACGGTCGTCAGAATACACCATGTCGCTGAACAATGGACTTTCTTTCATCAGGTCATACCGCTTCTTTAGGAAATCCACATTATCTTCTCCCCAAACCACACTGAGGTGAGGTACTCGCGTGATGAACTCCTTTGGATCTTTGATTATTCCTTTTTCAACAAGGTAAGACCAGAACTCGCGTGACACTTCAAAGGACTGAGCAATCTTCAGCGCTTTGGCTATGTTGATGGAACCGTCTTCCTTTTGAGGTGTGTAGTTCAGTTCGCAAAAGGCAGAGTGACCGGTACCCGCATTATTCCATGCATCAGAACTCTCCATTCCTGACTCATCCAGTCGTTCGAAAATCTGAATGGTGATACCAGGGTCAAGCTCTTTAAGAAGCATACCCAGGGTGGCGCTCATTATGCCAGCCCCCATCAGCACCACATCCGTTTTCTTTTCGAGTGGCTTGATCGTCTTGGTCATGGCCTGGTTTCCGGTTTAAAAAGCTCCCAAATTACAGCATCGGGTGGCACCTTGCAAGTAATACAAGAGTTTGGAAATGGGTCAAAAGGTGGTCCGAAACCCTATTTTGGAATTTGCTGGCTCAGACAGTGAAGTGTGCCAAATCCCCAGATCAAATCGATAGAATTAATGCCAATAAACTTCCTCTTTGGAAAACATTGAGCGATAGTATCCAGAGCGACCCGATCGGCCTCATCATTGAACGTGGGAACCAAAACACAGTTATTAATGATCAGGAAGTTGGCGTAACTGGCGGGCAGAGAAAGTCCTTCAAATATGATCTTGCCAGGCATGGGAAGCTCTACAACATTCAGCTGTTTGCCGCCATGTATTCTTGCCTTTTTCAATCTCTTTAGGTTGTCTTGCAGCGGTTTGTAATTCTTCTCTTTCTTATTTCTTTCAACAGCCGTTAAGACAGTATCTTCATTGGTAAACCGGCACAGGTCATCGATGTGGCCGTGTGTATCGTCTCCCGCAATGCCATCTCCTACCCAAATAGTTTTCTCCACTCCAAAGTATTCATAGAATACAGCCTCATAATCTTCCTTTCGAAACCCCTTGTTGCGCACTTGGATTGAGGGATGCAGCATGCACTCTTCAGAAGTGATCATCGTGCCTGTTCCATTCACTTCTAAAGCGCCTCCTTCCATCACCACAGGCTTGCCTTTGTACATCGCCTGCGTAACAGGAATGTTCAGATGCTTTGCTACAACCTCGGGTATCTTTTTATCAAGCTGATAGTTGTTGTATTTCGCCCACGCGTTAAAGTTGAAGTTGATAGCCTCACGCTTGTTTCCGTTCTTCACAATGATGGGTCCCGAGTCGCGCATCCAACTACGGTTTGTGCGCTGGATAATGTATTTGATGTGTTTGAGTTTGACCGTTGCTCGGTCGAGATATTCCGCTACGACCGACCTTAGTTTTTCATCTTTCACCACGAGGATCACTTCCTCCTGCTCGGCTACTTTTTTGATGAACTCCACGAAAGCCCACTGTACCGGATTCAGCTTACCAGGCCAATCATTTCCATTATGGGGGAAGCAGAGCAATACACCTTGTTGTGTCTCCCACTCTGCGGGGAATCTACGTGACGCCATCTAGTTTTCGATTGCCCTCTTGGTGAGATCCTGAAATGCATCGATTCTCCTGTCGCGGAAGAAGGGCCAGTTTTGCCTTACGTTTTCTTGCAAAGACAAATCAATCTCCGCCATTAATATCTCTTCTTTGTCGTGAGAAGCCATGGCAAGGATTTCACCTTGTGGTCCACAAATAAAAGACGCGCCCCAAAACTCAAGGCCGTTGGTATCGGGAACATACTTTTCCAGTCCTATACGATTGGCTGCCGCCACAAATACACCGTTGGCTACGGCATGTCCTTTCATCACATTCATCCATGCTCCATATTGTTTCTCTCCATACTCGGCTTTCTCCGCTGGATGCCATCCGATAGCGGTAGGATAAAACAAAACCTCAGCTCCTTGAAGCGCAGTAAGTCTGGCGGCTTCCGGATACCACTGATCCCAGCAAATCAATGTACCGATCTTCCCGTGCTTTGTTTGAAAAGTTTTGAACCCAATGTCGCCTGGTGTGAAGTAAAACTTCTCGTAGAAATGTGGGTCATCCGGTATGTGCATCTTGCGATACAAGCCTGCTTGTGAGCCGTCTGCGTCAATGATGTAGGCGCTGTTGTGGTAAATGCCTGCCATACGCTTCTCGAAGAAAGGGACAATAAGCGACACCTTTAATTCCTTGGCAACTGCGCTGAATGCAGTAAAAGAGATATCGCCCAACGGCTCTGCCAATGCGAAGTTGCTTACATCCTCACTCTGACAGAAGTAGTGGCTGCTATAGAGTTCGGGCAAGCAGATCACCTCTGCACCCTGAGCCGCTGCCTTTCTTATCCACTCCAGGCATTTAGCCCGGTTGGCATCTGGCTTGTCGTTGAGATTCAGTTGGATGACTGCAATTTTGTAGTTCTTCGCCATTGACAATTTTGTTTTTCGCAAAGATATTAATTCAAGAGGTGTATCACCAGCGGTGGGGCTGCCGGAAGTGGTCTCCTTTGATTATTATTGTATTATGAACAGAAGGGTGATAGATACAGTCGTGTTCTGCTCGTTGCTCACGTTTATCACAGGTTGCAACGACTCAAAAGAGATGAGCTCGATTGATCCGGTGAACTGGAACAAGCGCACCGTTGGTCATGTCCTCCCCGATTCCCTTGTATCTGGTGAAACCTACCTTTCCGTGTATTCCGAAATCTACAGTCGCACAGAGCACCAAACCCACGCACTTACGGTGACCGTAAGCATGAGAAATACCGATCCCGTTGATTCCGTTTTCATCACCAAGGCTGAGTACTTCGACACACAAGGCAAGCCCATCAGAATCTATTTTGAAGAGCCAATCTACCTCGCACCGCTGGAAACAGTGGAGATTGTAATTGATGAAAAAGACCGTGAGGGTGGAACCGGTGGTAATTTTCTCTTTGACTGGTCAACACCCACAACTGCAAGCGAACCTTATTTTGAAGGCGTGATGATTTCTACTTCCGGACAGCAGGGGATTTCATTTACAACTCAGGGAAAGAGAGTGCGATAGAAACCGACTAACCTCGTTTCAACTCTTTTAAGAGAACCTTGCCCAGCGAAGAAATTTCATAGCCTACTTCGAGGCTAATAGTAAGGCCGAGGTTCTTAAGCTTGCGAACATTGGTTTTCAACCACATTTTTTCATAACCCAACTTTCTTGCAAGATCCTCAGCTCGTAAACCCTTGTGATTGACGATTGCTGTCAATACGCGAATAGTCCAGGGCCCCTCCAAACTATTCTTGTCAAGACGATCCAATTTTGATTTAAGTATACTGACTTCATCGGCAGTAAGTGTCGATTGTTTCCTTAGCGCTATGCGAGGATCAGGTGAATGATATCTCAGCTTGATTCTGTAGACCTCCCCTTTCTCAATTTGACTTAGCGTTTCAAGCAACAACTCTTTGGTCTCATATCCTGCCAGAGTTGCGTCTCGGCTGGTGATCCTGGCCAGGGACCATGGTTTCACTTCCTTAATCTCAACTTGCCCGATGGCTGTTTTCAAAAGTGTTCCCGACTTTACCGTAGGCTTCTTCCATTTTCGAAAAGCCAAGGTAATCTTACCAGATCGAATCCCTGCGAGCTGAGTCTGTTTGAATAACACTACTGATAGAGATAGTTTTTGATGTCCGTGTTTTCAAGCACAGTTGGAGCATTGCTATTCAAGCCCGCCTTGAACATGGACTTGGCCAGTTCTTCTGAAGTGATTGACGTCTTAGCCAGAATACCTTTGAGCATCGGATAGAGAAAACGCATAGTCTGATACATCAAGTTCGGCTCCGTTCGTTTCTCAACCGGAAAAATGTATCCAGGTCTGAAAAGGTGAAGCTGCTTGAACTCTTTTTGGATGAGGTAGTTTTCAGCCATGCCTTTGTATTTGGCAAATGACATCTTTGATTTCTCTGTCTGATCTGCACCATCGCCACTGAGGAAGCAAACCATTGCGTCAGGACTTCCTTTTTTCAGAACATCAGCAAACGCCTTCGTATAATCAACAGTAATCGTTTTGAATTCCTTATCAGGAAGCTGGCCTGTATAAACTCCAATACAAAAATAGGCTGCATCTATTTGTTCGAAGTGGTAGTCAATTGCATCATAGTTGAGATAGTCTGCATGAACCACTTCATTGAGCTTGGCATGAGATTGACCTGTCGCCTTTCGAACGATAGTGGTAACCCGTCTCACTCTTTCGCTCTTAAGACATTCTCGAAGGATGATCTTTCCAATCATCCCTGTGCTACCCATGACCAATACATTCATCTTTTTAGAATTACCGCCTCGTAAGGTCTTAATGTTCCATCGTTCCTTGGCGTCTCATAATTGCCCAATACTAATTTTTGTTCAGACCAGTCAATATCACTATTAACCTTTCCGTCCTTGTCGCTGAAGTTCAGCAGAATGGTCCATAGCTCTCCTTCCCACTCACGTGTGTAAGCATAAACAGTTTCATTGTCAGGATCAAGGAGTGTGTACTTGCCATAAACCAAAGCCGGGTTTGATTTGCGAAGTTCAGTCAATGCGCGGAAGTAATTTAGCACAGACTGCGGATCATTTTGCTCCTTCTCCACATTCACTTCTGTGTAATTTGGACTGAGTTGAATCCAAGGATCACCTGTTGTGAAGCCAGCGTTGGTATCACTGTTCCATTGCATCGGTGTCCGTCCATTGTCACGACTACCAAACTGAAGGACCTTCATGAACTTATCCAGATCACCTCCAGTATTTTTGATCCTTTGGTATTCGTTGAGTGCAGCGATGTCCTTGTATTGAGAAATATCTGTAAAGCCAGGATTAGACATGCCTAACTCATCTCCATAATACACATAAGGCGTTCCTCGCATCGTCAAGATAAAAGTTGACAACATCTTTGAAGAGTAGGCGCGATATTCAGGATTGTCATTGGCATACCGGCTCACCATCCGCGCCTGATCATGGTTGGCGAGGAAAATAGAAAGCCATCCTTTTTCCGCAAAGGCACTATCCCACTCAGAGAAGACTTTCTTGAATTTCAATAATGAATAGCCTTCCGGCTTGGGAATATCCACTCCATCGAAAGCGTAAGCCATATTAAGTTCCTTCCTATCCTCATCAACCAGGTCGTGAGCATCCTGATAACTCTTACCAGCACCCTCTGCAACTGACATCACATCATACTTGCTAAACACCTGCTCATTCATCTCTCTCAGGTACTCATGCAGATGCGGACCCATTGCATAGAACTCAATGAAATTGGTTGGTGACAAGCCTGGGTATTCAGGATAGGTGATATCCTTGGATGCAAATTGAAATGCATCGAGACGGAAACCATCTACTCCTTTATCCGCCCAGAATTTCATGATGTCATACACCTCTTGTCTTACGGCTGGGTTTTCCCAGTTCAGATCGGGTTGCTTTCTTGAGAAGTAATGGAGGTAATAGGCATTGGTCGTGGAGTCGTACATCCAGGCATCGCCATTTACATCAAACAGACTGTGTCGATAAGGTGGTTTGCCTTTCTCCGCTGGCCACCAGTGGTAGTAGTCGCGATATTTGTTATCCCGTGAACTTCGGCTTTGTTTGAACCATTCGTGTTCATCACTACTATGGTTTACCACCACATCCATCACCACCCTAATGCCTCGTTCGTGAAAGCCCTTAACCAGAGTATCGAAGTCTTCCATCGTGCCAAACTCTTTAAGAATAGCACGATAGTCGCTCACATCATATCCGTTGTCATCATTGGGCGACTCATAGATTGGATTCAGCCATACTGCTGTAATGCCCAGACTCTTGATGTAATCCATTTTCGAAATAATTCCCTTCAGCTCACCTACTCCATCCCCATTACTGTCCTTAAAACTTCGTGGATATATCTGGTATACGATGGCTTCTTTCCACCAGGTTTTATCGGTCGGCTGATCCTCTTGCTTAACAGGCTCACAGGACATAACGATTAACGGGATTAGGATAAAAATGAAATATCGATGCTTTTTCATAGGCTTCACCACTGACGCCAAGTTAACAAAATAGACTCTGTTATGTTCTTTTTCAGCCTGGGACAACTGCAAATAGATTCGCCCTGGTTTCAGTATTTCCATTGACGTATTGAAAAAATTTGTAACCAATCGCGAAACCGACAGTTGTCGTATGAAACTTCTATTGATGAATTTATACATACTAGCTGCAATGTTCTTTTTCGGGATACTCTCGGTACTCGCTCAGGCTCCTAAGTTCTATTGCCCACCCTGTCCTTTTGACTGCCACGATAAGGTTTATGATCAACCGGGAGTTTGTCCGGTTTGCAATATGGACCTGGTACAAAGGAAAGTGTCGTCATACAATGAATATGAAATGCAAAATGTGAAGATCAAGAATGGTGACGTTGAACTCAATGGTGTCTATTACACTCCCATGAACCATAACGAACGTCTCGCTAGTGTGGTGATCGTCCATGGCTCTGCACCCTCCACCTATGAGGACGTTGGTTATTATACAGCCGTTGCTACAAAGTTGGGCCTGGCTGTGCTTGCTTTCGACAAACGAGGTGTGGGAGAATCAGCAGGAACCTACGAGCGTTTCACGGTAGAAAGAAGCGAGGCATGGTTCGACCTCCTTGCTTCAGATGTGCTTGCCTGGGGTCGGTGGTTACGCACTCAGCCGGAGGTTGATTCAAGTAAGATGGGTTTGTTTGGCGGAAGCCAGGCAGGGTGGATTATGCCCCTCGCTGCTTCACAAACTGATATCTTTAAATTCATTATCTCCGGAGAAGGAGTCTCAGTTTCTGCCGGTGAGGAAAATTACTTCAGCGAATTGACGGGTGATGGGGATGAGAATGGAATGCCTATCGGAAAAGCCGACAGTCGTATGAAATATTTTAAGGGACCGCATGGCTTTGACCCCCGCAGCATATTAAAAGAATTATCCATTGATATGCTCTGGTTTTTTGGTACGAGTGATCCGGTGATACCTGTAGACGCTTCACTTAGGACATTGAAAGAGATCAACAACGATCGCTTTAAAATAGTCATCCTTCCTCATGGCGATCATAATTTTAAAAATGTGGAGACAGGAGAACGTTATGATCTTGCCACCTATGTGAGACCGTGGCTGGCGACATCAGGAATATTGAAATAAAAAGCGCGGAAGAACCATCAACCTAAAAGCTGTCTCAAAAGCTTATAATAAGCGTCATCGCGCCTGCCTGTCGGCAGACAGGAGCGAAGCGTGGCTATCCCCTGACAATTAGACCAGATCACAGGGATTGCTTCACTCTGTTCGCAATGACGAAATGCTTTTGTGACAGCTCTATCCTGAACTGAAGAATTTTAAACCAGTACAGCAACCTTCAAGTACGTTGCCGGAATGTGCGTCTTGTTCTTATCCGCACTTTGATTCTGACTCGTAAACAATTCCTCAAGTTCGCGTTGCAAGTCGTCAGCCTTTCCATTCTTCGAAGCCGCTTCAAATGCATTCATGGTGGGTCCGTAGTAATCACGGAACAAGGCTACCAACGTTGCTGGCGATGCATCGAAAGTAAACGTGTACGTTTCGCGGGAAAATGAAATACGATCTTTGTCGATACCCGCTTGGCCAAAGCGTTCGATCACATTGGCTTCTACGCCCCACAGCATCGGACTTACAAAATCTTCTGGTGGCGGGGGTGTGTAGGCTGAACTGATCTTGAGTATCTGTGCCACAAGTGTAGGGTCACCTGGAATCCAATTGCCCATTACCACTCTACCGCCAGGTTTCGTCACACGCACTAATTGTTTGGCTACATCATGCGGCTTTGGTGCAAACATGGCTCCGAAAATACTCATCGACAGATCGAAGCTTTGATCCTTCAAATCACTAAGGTTGGTGGCGTCACCTTCTTGAAATTTAATGTTGGTTAGGCCCTCCCGCTGTGCTCTTTTATTTCCTGCGGCCACGAGGTTGCTGGCGATGTCTACGCCAAGTACCTTCGCTCCCTTTCGTGCCGATGGGATTGCGGTGGTTCCATCCCCACATCCCAGGTCAAGAACTTCGAGGTCTTGGGTAATGCCCAGTGATGCTACCAGCGCTTCACCGCTTTCGCGCATACTAGCCGCGATCCGGGTGAAGTCTCCCTTCTCCCACAATGCTTTGTTTGGATTCATATTGGTATTGGTTAATGCCATTTAATTAATTGGCGACCAAAAGTAGGTAGTCGGTTCGGTACTTTGGTGAAGAGATCTACGCGTGTTCACCCTGTGTACACTTAAAAGCTAAGGAATTAGGGACGGGCTGGTATTTAGACTGACTCGGCAGCCGCCAGGATTGGAGACGCTTTCGATGCCTGTCTACCATAAGGCAGGAACTTAGTTAGGGTGTCCGTTGCTCGTTGCTTACCGTTTTCTTATGTGAAAGTGTCAAGGAGTGCATCAGACAATGGTTTGCACTCATACGGCCAGATCATGCCATGAACTTAACTTCCTCCAAGCGCCCTAATTCGATCGTTAATTTCCTTTTTCCTTCTTTGAAAATTGGATTCATCGGAGGAACTCCAGTTGTTCTTGTTTTTTCGGCTGCCTCTCACCTCCTCAAGTGAGGCAAGCTCTTGCCTAAGTCTACTGATTTCTTGTGAGCTGGCCGTGGAATTAGAATTGGTGGACGCACCTTGGCCTGCCTTTTGTTTCTCTAATTCACGATTTCGCCTTTCCATTTCTTCCTCCTGTTGAACTGTCTTTTTCCTACGCTCCAAATCCGATATTTCTTTATTGATAGCATTGGTCCTTTTGTTGTAGGCACTTTCAAAAACTGAAGTCCAGGTTCTGTTGGCCTTCATGGTGGTTCTTTGGGAGTTCATGGTCACCTTTTCTTTCTCCAGATCGGCAATTCTTTGAGCGATCGCACTGCTGGTGCCCTGGGAATAACCTTGCATGCAAATGGCAAACAAAGCGAGTGTGATTAAATACCTTAAGCTATTCATTAATGTGTGGTCAAGTGTATAGACAGGATAATACTAAACATAAATAATGCCAAGGCCATTACCAAGCATAGCCAGCCAGCGATCTACTTGTTCAGCGCTGATCAGATTATTACATCCTCTGAATACCGGCCGCCAGATCCTTGCCAAAAGGCTGATCATAAAACCGCTTGCCGGTGGCTTTGTACAACGCATTAGCAACAGCCGCAAAGGTTGGCGGAAACAAAGGCTCTCCGAGTCCGGTTGGGTCGATGTCATTTTTAACAAAGTGCATTTCAATCTTCTTTGGAGCCTCTTGATGACGAATGATCCGGTACTTGTCGAAGTTGGTCTTCTGAGGAACTCCGTTTTCAAAAGTTAGTTCACCGTAAAGGGCATTGCCAATTCCATCCACAATGGAACCCTCGCCCATGTTTACCGCGGCATCCGGATTCACCACAATACCACAGTCCACAGCGGCATAAACATTGTGAATGAAAGGTTGGCCTTTCTCTATGGTTATGTCCATCACCTGAGCTACATAAGTATTGTGACAGAAGTAGGCCGACACTCCTCTGCTCACATCCGATGAAGGTTGATCCCAGTTTGACTTCTCACGCACGAGTTTCAACACACCTGCATAACGGTCAGGATCATAGTCATTGTTGGATCCGACAGGATTGTTCTTTGCACGTTCAAGCAGTTCCAGTCTAAAATCAATCGGATCTTTGCCTGCTAGTTCGGCCAATTCGTCAAGAAACGATTGTTCTGCTGCTGCCATGAAGTTAGAACGGGGTGCACGGAATGAACCTGTTGTCAGGTTGGAGTTAACGACAAACTCTTCTGCAAGGTAATTGTCGACAGCGCCCGCAGGAAAGCGATTTTCTTGCAACGGACTTTCAGGTATGCCTCCCGTCTTCACATGAAAAGCAATGAGGTTATTATTTTCATCGAGCGCGGCACGATAGACCGCACTGTATGCAGGCCGGTAAATTCCTGAGGTCATATCATCCTCACGGGTATAAACGAGTTTTACCGGAGCTCCCACCTTTTGCGAAATGACTGCCGCTTCCAATAACCAGTGAGCATAGGACCTGCGACCAAAACCACCGCCAAGTCGCGTCATTTTAATATCAATTTTCTCCAGTGGAAGACCAAGCCTCTCTGAAACTGCTAGTTCGGTCAATTCGGGTTTTTGCAGTGGACCAATAAGCAACGCTTTATCCGCAGTCACATCTGCGAAGAAGTTCATGGGCTCCATGCAGTTGTGAGCAAGGAATGGTGCTCGATAGGTACGCTCCAGAACTTTAGACGCTCTCTTGAATGCCGCTTCGGGATTACCATCCCTTCTGGCAACTTTCGCAGGCTTACTCATCAATTTTGCGAGCGCGTCAGCATGTGCATCGGTGCTTTCTAAACCAGAAGGTATCGTTACACTTTCGGCCGGACTGCTGAAACCTTTCTTCTGGATAGTGTGTGTTTCGAACGGCTCCCACTCTACTTTCAGCTGTTCTTTCGCTTTCAACACTTCCCATGTACTCTTTCCAAAAATAGCAACAACCTCCGGGAAAGTGCAGGTATCAAAATACTGACGCACGTAGTTGTCAGCCATTGACTTCACGGAAAAAACATCCTTTATCCCTGGCATCGATCTGACTGCAGCGTCATCAAAGGATTTGAGTTTCAGTCCAAAGGCAGGCGGATGAACGATCATAGCGATGAGCATGCCCTCACGTTGTGTGTCCATACCAAACATCGGCTTGCCGGTTACTATTTTTAGGGCATCCACATTCTTCTTTGATATACCAATGAGTTTGAAGTCTTTGGTGTCTTTCAAAGCCACTTCCTCCGGTACCTCAAGGCCAGCAGCAGAGGCCATCGCTCCATAACCAGCAGACTTTCCACTGGCGTTATGATGAAGCTGACCCGCTTCAGTTGTTATTTCTTCTACCGGGACCTGCCATGCTTGTGCTGCTGCCTGACGAAGCATATAGCGCGCGGTAGCTCCGGCAGTACGCAAACTCTTCCATCCCTGCCTGAGCGCCTGACTGCCACCAATGAACTGTCGCGTAAAATATTTGGTGTCCAGATTAGCTTGTTCAACAACTACATTTTTCCAATCTACATCCAACTCTTCCGCCACAATCATCGGCATCGAGGTCTTCACATTCTGTCCACCTTCAGGATTAGGCGACATGATCGTCACCACACCATTTTCTCCAATCTTGATGTAGCCATTGAGTTGAAACCATTCTTCAGGCATAGCCAGCGCCTCTTCTGCCGAAGGCTTGCACCCTGCCAGCCAACTGAAGCTAAGCATCATACCGCCTCCTGCGAGTGCGGATACTTTCAAAAACGATCTTCGGCTAACGGTGGTGGTTGTAATCGGCATTGAACGAAAGGTTGGGTGATCATTTAAAGTTACTAAAGGAGCGCTTAAGGAGCAGGTAATAATCAGTAAATTGATCTTTCAATATCAGCGTTATGAACAGATC
>JBFWZR010000110.1:0-13835 GCA_050185175.1 Cyclobacteriaceae bacterium | reverse complement strand
ATTTATTTATCGTTATTTTCTTTCAGGATAACAAATATAATAATCTATACCGCTCTACTGTCAACTGGTAACTCAAATATATGAGAAAACAATACAATTTAGCACAGTTTTGGGGTAAAATCCAAGCACGCTATTGCCGCTCAGCCGCTTGTTTTTACAGCTGAAATAAGGTCTGCCAATAGGGTCGCAGACTGTTCCCTGGCTTCAAGCATGCCCATATGACCCACGCCATCCAGCACTTTCAGAGCAATGGATGAATTTAGCTTGGCCTGTGCGTACAAACTTGCAATCGGGACAACCGTGTCCTCAGCTCCGGCAATTATCGAAATCGGCACCCTTGTTTCTGCAACTAGTGACTCACTTGACAGCCTATCTCTCATCGCCTCGGTATAACCAACAAAAGTGGCTTTTTGAGTCTGAAAGGCGATTTTCAAGGCAAAATCGATATCGTCATCTCGCCTGATTTTGAATAGCGATGGAACGAAGGTTTTGATATACACATCGACTCCATGCTCATTCACGAATTCGATCACCTTGTTACGATTTTCCCTTTTCTCTGGTGTATCGGCCAGGGCGGTAGACTGAAATAGAACAAAAGCGGAAAACAGATCAGGAGCCTGGGCCAGCATCGAAAGTCCTACATAACCTCCTAAAGAATGTCCGACCAAAACTGATTCGGAGATCTTCATTGATTTTATCCAGTCGATAACCTGCGACCCAATATCTGCGATTGAAAATTTTCCTTCCAGCAACTCTGACTTACCAAAACCCGGGAGATCAAACGCGATGACTTCAATACCCTCGGGTAAATGTCTAGTCATCGGCTCCCAAATGGCACTGGTTTCGCAAAAGCCATGCAGGAGTATCAGTGGATAACCGTTCCCGCGTCTCTCAGCGTGAATATTTTTCATTAATCAAGCGAGCTTGCCGACCGGTTCCAGGAGCTCGATCACAGCTTTTTCAATCCCTTCGGGGCCGAAGGAGCACTCGTTGTGTAACTCTATTTGCTCTCCATGCTCAATAATTTGATCAGGAATTCCTAATCTTCTCACCTGAGCCTGGTATTGGTTATCGGCCATAAATTCCAAAACGGCACTTCCAAAGCCGCCTTGTACACAGCCATCCTCAACCGTGATCACCTTCGTGTAATTTCTAAAAACTTCATGAAGCAATTCCTCATCAATAGGCTTAACGAATCTCAGATCATAATGCGCAACTTCAACTCCCCGTGAAGACAGCTTTTCGCACACTTCCACAGCATAGTTGCCAATATGCCCGATCGTCAGGATGGCCAACTCCTCTCCGTCCTTAATCTTGCGCCCCTTTCCTATTTCTACTTCTTCAAATGGCGTTCTCCATTCTGGCATTACGCCTTGCCCCCTTGGATAACGAATTGAAAACGCCTGTTCCTTCCTCGGGAGTGAGGCCGTATACATCAGGTTTCTGAGCTCACTCTCGTTCATTGGAGCGGAGACAATCATATTTGGCAAACATCTGAAGTAAGCAATGTCATAGGCTCCATGATGAGTAGGTCCGTCTGCCCCTGCAAAGCCTGCCCTATCCAAGCAAAAGTTTACCGGCAGATTTTGAATGCAGACATCATGCACCACCTGATCATAAGCTCTTTGCATGAATGAGCTATAGATATTGCAAAATGGTATCAACCCCTGTGTAGCAAGACCTGCTGAAAATGTAACAGCGTGTTGTTCCGCAATTCCTACATCGAAAGCGCGGTCTGGCATCTCCTTCATCATGATGTTCATGGATGAACCAGACGGCATAGCCGGGGTGATACCCATGATCTTGTCATTACCTTTTGCCAACTCTACCAACGTGTGGCCGAAAACATCCTGATACTTGGGAGGCTGCGGTCTCTCGTGCACCTTCTTGTGAATCTCCCCTGTGATTTTATCAAAGGTGCCCGGAGCGTGCCATGTGGTTTTGTTGCCAGTTTCTGCCGGGCCGTAGCCCTTCCCTTTCACTGTTACGCAGTGAAGGATCTTGGGGCCTTTAATCTGTTTCAGGTCGGTGAGAACTGCCACCAGATGATCAACATCATGGCCGTCTACCGGGCCGAAATATCTTAAGTTGAGCGATTCAAAAAAGTTACTCTGGCTAAGCAGCGTAGACTTAATACCATTTTCAATTTTTGAAACAATCTCCTGCGCATTCTTGCCAAAGTGAGAGAGCTTGCCCAACAAATTCCAGACTTCATCTTTTAGTTTGTTGTAAGTCTGGGAAGTGGTGATATCGGTCAAGTAATCTTTTAGTGCTCCCACGTTCGGATCAATGGACATACAATTGTCATTGAGCACAATAAGAATGTTAGAATCGGAGACGCCCGCATGATTCAAACCCTCAAATGCAATTCCGCCAGTAAGGGCACCATCACCGATTACAGCGATGTGCTGTTTATCTTCATCTCCCTTGTACTTCGATGCCATCGCCATCCCCAAGGCAGCAGAAATAGACGTGGACGAATGCCCCACGCCAAAAGTATCGTAGTTGCTTTCTTTCCTTTTGGGAAATCCGGAAATACCCTTGTACATCCGGTTGGTATGGAATGAATCCCGTCTGCCGGTCAGAATTTTATGACCATAAGCCTGATGACCCACATCCCACACAAGCTGGTCTCCCGGTGTATTGAATACATAGTGAAGGGCCACAGTCAGCTCTACTACACCAAGACTCGCTCCAAAATGCCCGCCATATACAGACACGTTGTCCACGATAAACTGCCGTAGCTCCTCGCAAAGCCTCACCAATTGGGCCTGATCCAGTTTCTTTAAATCCTGGGGTCCTTCGATCTTACTCAGCAATTTTCCGGGGTTTATCAGCATTATTTGTGGTGACGGTGATTAATGCTTTAACAACGAGTTAAGGTAAGTGTTTTGGACGGTTTTGGACAATTTGGGGTACAAATTTAAGCATTTCAGTCAGCGAAAGGTTTTCTACACTCTTTTGAATAATTTTGCCGCCTCGCATTATGACTAAAGAAAATTTCGAAGTACGCCTGCCTCTGTTTGAAGGGCCATTTGACCTCCTTTTATTCTTCATTGAAAGGGACGAACTGGACATTTATGATATTCCAATCGCCAGGATCACCGGTGATTTTTTGGAGTACATGCGGCACCTGGAGGATCTGAATATTGAGGTGGCCAGTGAATTCATTTTGGTGGCAGCCACTTTGATGCGTATCAAATCAAAGATGCTTCTCCCACGTCCGCAAATCGATGAGGAGGGCAATGAAATTGATCCTCGCGAAGAACTGGTGAAACACTTGCTTGAATACAAGAAGTACAAGTCAGTAATAGATGACTTCCACAAAATGGAAGACGCTGAACTCACCAAGGAGAAGCGTGGCAACATCATGAAGGAGTTGCGCTCCTTGGCAGAAAGCACAAACGTGGAAGCTGAGCTTCAGGATGTGAATCTATTCAAACTCCTTACTGTATTCGAAAAGGTTCTAAAGCGTCAGGAGGAGGAGAAAAACAAACCAGTTCACCAGGTTATTCAATACCCATATACCATTGAAGGACAAAAACAATTTATCACTTCTGTTCTTCAAGCAAAGCCTCGTGTTGCGTTCACAGAACTTTTGCAAGAATCCCCAACACGCATCACGTTGATTTTTAATTTCCTGGCCATCTTGGAAATGCTTGCGAATGGCTTGCTAGACATACAAATAGGAGAAGGCTATAATAACTTCTGGCTTAAGAAACCTGAGGAAGAAAAGGTGCCCGAGTAGTTAGTTTTTCGGGGCGTTGTCGATCAATCCGCCTGTAAGACGTACCAAGCCAACCTTGGTGGAGATGCTATTGAAAATGGCCAGGTAGGCCTCAAGGGCCGCATTTCTGGCGTTTTCCTGCACGATTCGTAAGTCTATTGCGCTTAAAGCACCATTGCGATATCGCTCGTTGGCCAGCTCAAGGTTGAGATCTGCCGCCTCAAGTTTTGTCAACTCAATACTCACCAATTGATTTCTAAGGTTGTAGAGATCAAAGTTTGCCAGAAGGTCATTCTCCAAGGACTGCTTGAGCTGGTCTGTGCCAAGCTCCGCTATCTTCTCCTGAACCCTTGCATTTTGAATAGAACGCTTTACCTGGCCTCCATTAAAAATATTAAACCTCAATGACAGGTTAGCGTAGCCTCCGTAGGAATTTCCTTGTTGCGTTTGAGGCAATAATACCGTTTCGTTAACATCATTAAATACGGGGAAATTTTGGTCTCCATTTACATATCCAGTGAGTGTTTGAATTGTATTCCCGGTATTAGTACGAAAGTTGGCATTGAGTTGATCCAAGCTTCCATTTCCACCGAGATTTAGTGACAACGTAGGGTAGGAAGCCGCTTGGGCGATTTTGGTAGTGTATCGAAGAATCTCCTGATTGGTGTACTGATTGCGAAGGTTCGTGTTAGAGCTCACCATTTTGGCACGAAGGTCTTCATAGATGTAGTTCTCGTGTTGATATTCTAATGAATCAACCAGCGTGTAAGACTTGGTGAGATTTTCATTGAGCAGCAGGTTGAGCTGACGGAGTGAATTTTTATAAGCCAGCTCCTGACGGAGCACATTGGCTGAGTCCGTCAAGTAGTTGTTTTGCTCCTGCAGCACATCGAAGGCAATTGCGCCACCCAGTTCTTTACGCAGCTTAACCCAGTCGTATCTTTCCTTCGAAAACTCCATATTGTTCTGAAGAATGTGCAGTCGTTCCTTTTCTAAAAGAGCCTGGTAATAGCCAAGAATTATAGCCTGCAAGGTCGTTTCCATCACAAAAGCAGCATTACCATCACTCAGTCTCTCGAGCTCCTCCAACCTGCCTTTGTTCATCTTTACTCCGAATCCTCCAAAAAGCAGAAACTGTACATCAAGCTGGCCATTAACGTTATCTGAAATATTTCGTCCAGCCACGGCAAACGGGTTGGCAGGTTTTCGCTGAACCACGCTGTTATTTTGATTTCCTGAAAGGGAGATGGTTGGCGTTCGTCCGGCTTGACCCCAGGTATTATTGTTCCTGGCAATATCAACGCGCATCTGTTCTATACGAACATCAAAGTTGCTTTTAAGCCCAATAGAAATCGCCCTCGCCAAACTAAGCGTGTCCTGAGCGTGTGCGCAAAAAGTAAAAAGCAGGATGACGAACATCCCAAGAAGTCGGTTCATAAACAAATCAGTCGATCGATACTCTGGCTTCTTTGCCACTGAAATAGGTGTAAATGGCCGGGATTACAAAAAGAGTTAACACTGTCGCGAATAACATACCACCGATTACCGCAATACCCATAGATACGCGGCTCTCAGAACCGGCACCCAATGCAAGGGCGATCGGAAGAATACCGAGTACCGTTGATAAACTGGTCATAATAATTGGGCGGAAACGAGATTCTGCCGCTCCAACTACCGCATCCATTAGCTGTAGCCCCTGAGCCTTGCGTTGATTCGCAAATTCCACAATTAGAATTCCGTTTTTCGTTACCAGCCCTATGAGCATGATGATTCCAATCTGACTGAAAATGTTCATCGTCTGATTGAAATACCAAAGTGATATCAACGCACCAGCGAGGGCTAGTGGCACTGTGAACATGATGATAAATGGGTCTTTAAAGCTCTCAAACTGACCTGCCAACACTAGGTAGATGATGGCGAGTGCCAGCAAAAAGGCGATGTAAATGGAAGACGAACTCTCGGCAAATTCACGACTGGCTCCTGAAAGCTCAGTGCTGTATGAATCATCCAGTACCTCGGAAGCAATTTTCTCCATCTCCTGAATTCCTTCGGCCAGCGCTACACCGGGTGCAGGCTGCGCACTAATTTTGGCAGATGAATAGCGGTTGAATCGGTAGAGCTGAGGAGGGCTACTCTGCTCTTCAACAGTCACCAGGTTATCAAGCTGAATGATCTCTCCTCTTTTGTTTCTGACATACAATGTCTTCAGGTCCAAAGGTTCGTTCCTGTTCTTGCGTTCTACTTGTCCAATGATCTGGTATTGTTTTCCATCCATGATGAAGTTACCAAATCGCGATCCGCTCAATCCCAGCTGAAGCGTTTGTGAAATGTCAATCACATTGACCCCAAGGTTTCTCGCCTTATCGCGGTTAATAATAATGTTGATCTCAGGCTTGTTGAATTTTAAGTCAAGGTCAACGAACGTGAATTTTGGACTTGCATTAGCCTTTTCAACAAAGTCAGGTAGCACCGTTTTAAGTTTATCGATGTCGGCAGCCTGAACAACGATCTGAACCGGGAATCCTCCTCGCCTGTCACCAATAGTTGGATTCTGTGAAACAAAAGTTCTTACTCCGGTAAATTTTTTCGCTTTTGGCGTCAATTCATCAACAATTTGCTGCTGCGACCGGCTCCTTTCAGATGGGTCTTTCAGCATCACTTTTAAAAACCCATTGTTGGCAGCCCCTCCGCTTCCTCCAAAACTTGGTGATGTGATACTTAATACACCCGCGATCTCAGGCACTTCCTCATCGATGAATTCATTCATTTGAATAACATAGTCATCCATGTATTCAAATGTGGCACCCTCCGGAGCTTGAGCCTGGAACCTGAACTCGCTTCTGTCCTCCATGGGTGCAAGCTCGCTGGGAAGACTCACCATCAAACCATAAATGGCTAAAGCAGATACAGCTATAATGACGAATGCCAGCCACCTTCTCTTCATAAAGCCATGCAGCGCATCAGCATACCCAGAGGAAAGGTTGTTAAAGAATGGCTCTGTTTTACGATACAGCCAGGGCTGCACTTCGCGTTGCTTCAACAGCTTGGAACTCATCATAGGAGTAAGCGTAAGCGAAACGAACGATGAAATGGCTACAGCACTGGCCACGACCAAACCAAATTCTCTAAATAATCGCCCTGTTAGTCCTTCAAGGAAAATCACGGGGAGAAATACAGCTACCACTGCAATAGTGGTTGAGATTACTGCAAAATAAATTTCAATCGCTCCTTTGCGAGCCGCTTCTTTAGGGTCGTTTCCTTCCTCAACTTTGGTGTAAATATTTTCAAGCACCACAATGGCGTCATCCACCACCAGACCGATCGCCAACACGATACCCAACATTGTAAGAACGTTGATCGTGAAGCCAAGCAAATACATGATGAAAAATGTTCCGATCAATGAGATTGGAATCGTCACCACCGGAATCAGGGTTGTTCTCCAGTCGCGTAAGAAGATGAAGATGATGATTAATACAAGGCTGAATGCGATGATGATCGTTTCCTGCACTTCACTTATAGATGCCTTAATGTATTCTGTAGAGTCGTGGCTTACTACCCAGCTAACATCTTCTGGAAGATCTTTCTCGATTTGAGCGAGCTTGCGGTAAAGATTGTCTGCAATTTCAATATTGTTGGCACCTGGCTGAGCTACAACTGCAATGGCAACGCCCGGCACACCATCGCGCCTCATCAGCGTCCTGTCATTTTCTGCGTATAATTGGGCGTATCCAATGTCCTGAAACCTCACTACCTGATCACCATTTTCTTTTACTATCAGGTTATTAAAGTCGTCTACAGTATTGAGGCGGCCCATTGTCCGCACAGTAAGCTCAGTGTTTTGACCTTCAATTCTACCGCTTGGCAATTCTACGTTCTCACGGTTCACAGCCTGATACACGTCCGTTGGTGTCAACTTCAGACCTGCTAGTCTTATCGGGTCCATCCACAAACGCATGGAATACTTTTGTTCTCCCCACACATTGATGGTACTGACACCTGGGATTGTTTGCAGACGCTCTTTAAAGTAAATATTAGCGACTCTCGAGAGCTCAAGCAGATTTCTTTTCCCACTCATTACCGTCAGGTAAATGATAGGTTGAGAGTCGGCATCAGCTTTTGATACTACTGGTGGATCAACATCGGGAGGAAGATTTCGAATCGCACCTGATACCTTATCTCTTACATCATTTGCGGCAGCTTCCAGATCAACACCAAGTTCAAACTCGATGGATATATTGCTACGGCCCTCCCGACTGGATGAGCTGATGGTTCGAATACCGGCAATACCATTAATGGCATCTTCCAGCGGCTCTGTTATTTGAGATTCTACCACATCGGAATTGGCTCCAATGTAGGATGTGGATACCGAGATAACGGGTGGATCCACGCTGGGGAATTCCCTCACACCCAGATAGCTGAAGCCAATGACGCCAAACAGCACGATGACCAGCGAAAATACCATCGCCAGAACGGGCCTGTTAATGCTTATGTTTGATAAACTTGCCATAACTCCTCTTAATTCATTTTGGTAATCTGAATATCTAACCCGTTCCTCAATTGTAAAATGCCCGTGGTGATGAGTGTGTCTTGCGGATGAAGACCGGAAATAATCTCCAGGTTTGTATTGCTACGAATGCCAGTCTGAACTGGTATCTCCATTGCTTTTCCGTTTCTCGCCACAAAAACTTTGTGACCATTTAACTCGGGAATTACGGCCTCGGTCGGCACCAGTATTGCGCTATTGGTGGTGCCTAAAACCAATTCCACTTTCACAAATTGTCCTGGCAATAACATTCCTCTGGTATTCTCCGCCAACGCACGAATCGTCAGTGTCCTTGTGTTCGCATCGATCTGTGGTTCCAATGCGTATACTTCTCCTTCATAAGTGATAGTATCACTCTCCACTGTAAATTTTATTCTCTGACCTGACTTCACCTGTGTGCTATAGCGTCCTGGTATCGCGAACTCTATCTTGGCTGGACTGATGTTATATAGATTTGCTATCGCTGTCGATGTCGAGATCAAGGCTCCCTCACTCACATAGCGCAAACCGATCACACCATCAAAAGGAGCTCGAAGCATTGTCTTGTCGAGTTGTGCTTCCAGTACCGCGATGTCGGCTTTCGTTGTATTTAATTTATTCAGCGCGTTGTCATACTCTTCCTGACTGATTGCTTCCTTCTCAAGCAACTTACGCTGTCTGAACTCGATGTCTTGATTAAGCTTTCGATTAAACTTTTGTTTTTCCAATTCAGCCCTTATCTCTTCATCATTAACTCTTACAAGTAGTTCTCCCTTCTTGACCGTTTTACCTTCTTTGAAATAGATATTGGTGATCTTCCCAGAGGTTTCACTTTTTAGCTCAAGGGACTCATTGGGCTGAACTGATCCCGTAACAACTACTACATTGTCCAGGCGGGTAGGGGTTAGCACAAGGGTTTCAACCTGCAGAACGCCTGGGCCCCTTCGCGCAGCTGCTTCTTCTGGATTTTTAAGATCCTCGCTCCCGTTGCTCCATAGGTTAAGTTTTGGCACGGCTAACAACGCGATAACCGCCAAAACAACAACAGCCGAAATAATCTTCTTTCTCATCAGCAACTAGAATAAGGGAAACAAAAAATTAGTTCATCAAGTTGAACCGTCCATGTAATTCCAACACCTGGGGTATTACAAGACGTGTCTCATCATTAACAATAATAAAGTCAGCTTTAGCCATTTTTTCTTCTTCGCTCATTTGGTTCATCATGATGTTCTCTACTTCCTGTAGGGTTCGCTGAGGGTCTCTTTTTAGTACTCGTTGTAGGCGAAGTGATTTGGGTGCAGATACGACTATTAACTGATTAAGATTTCGGGCAGAGCCTGACTCAATAAGCAGTGCTGCCTCCTTTATAACATATTTAGCCTCGTTGTGTTTATTCACCCACTTGGCATAGTCTTCAGCCACTCGTGGATGCACCAGTTTGTTCAGTTTCTTTATCTCGCCCGGGTCGCTAAAGGCCTTTCTAAGATGTTCTCTGTTAAGCCTTCCCGTGCTATCATACGACAAGTTTCCGAATTCTTGCTGGATTTGATCGACCAGTATTCTATCAGTGGTCATTAGATTTTTCGCTCGGCTGTCAGCATCGTATAAGGGAATTCCGAGACAGCCAAAAATCCTGCAAATCAAGCTCTTACCTGAGCCTATGCCACCGGTGATTCCAACTTCAAGAGGCTTGCTCATAATGGTGCAGTTTGGGCGATTAGTAGAGCCTCAGGCTGACTGAATCCACGCGTATCAACCGCACATGACCTGGCAGTCCAATAACCTCCGGAAGTATCTTATTATCTCCACGCCTAACACCTTTTAGGTTTAGTATTGCCAACTCCCCCTCACTGGCATTTGCAAAATCTTGAGCCTGTGACCGCGGAACTTTGATCACACAACTTACGCTGTCCTTCACCAGATTCGCCCTAACGCCTGGTGGTACGTTGATCACATCTAGTCTCACTGCCTTGGTGACTTCTACCCATTCAACTACTTCGAACATTACTTCGACTACTGCTGGATCTCTTCTCAATAGCTCACCGTAGGGAACAATCACTTCAACCTCCTCTCGATAGTCTTTATCTATAGCGCGCTGCTCAAAAGAAAGTGTGATAGAGTCTGGAACCTGCGCGAGCACACTCTTCGGTCCTTCTAAACTTATCGAGTCGGGCAACACCACCACCGGGCTGAGTCGACCATAACCTTCGGCAAAAGCAAACTGTTGCGGGTCAACCGTCACTTTTACTTTTTTCTTCTCTCTCGGATCAAGTGACAGATAGAGTGTGTCTGTTACCACATGATTGATCTGTAGGTTTCCCAATTGACCAGCAAGCAGGGCCGGCAGTGTGCTTCCAACAATTTTTTTTACTTCAGTGGGCCGCTCAAGCGGAATGTTCATGTCAGGCAGATTGAAGCCGAGACTTTTTCTAAGCAAATCCCAGCCATTGCCACTTACATTCATAAATACTGATCGCGGCAACGGTTCAACAGGCACATACCGTTGTTCATCAAAATCAAAATTAACTCCGAACCGAAGGTTAGTTGAGTAGTTCTTGTTCAGCGCATTGAAAAACCAAAAGACAACCGCAGCCAAAAAACATAAAGAGACTGCCTTCCAATTGGTTCTATTGAAATGAAAAAGGTTGACAATGACGCGAAGCAGATTCACATCGGGTTGGTTATTTCTTGTTCGCCACGGCTTTAGTCGACTCCATAGAAATGGCAGCCTTATTAAACTTTATTCTTCCGCCTTTCTCTACTTCAAGAATAAAAGTATCTCCCTCAAGCTCGGCAATGCGACCATGCATGCCCCCAATGGTCACAATGTAATCTCCACGCTTCACCTCGTCCACAAACTTCTTTTGGTCTTTGGCCTTCTTTTGTTGTGGTCTGATCATAAAGAAGTAGAACACAACCACAATAGCCAGCATGAACACCATGGACGTCCAGCCACTACCTTGCTGCGCTTGTAACAGTATTGAATAAGTCATTTGATTTAAAATTTAGGCGGCAAAGTTATCCCTTATAAAGCAAACATCCCAAACTCGCTAAAGCCTGGGATGTTTGATCTTTCTATTAACTCGATGTTATCTGGTCGGACCGTTATCTCCCGTTGCCTTTGGTGTTACCATCGCTTTGAATCGCAGAGTGGTCACTTTGGGCCACGTGTTGGCCGTTACTGTAATTGTCTTGTTCTGAATGTTTGGCTTTCCGTTACTATCGAATTCAGCTTTCACGAATCCTGTTCCTCCAACTGGAATAGGTTCCTTCGACCACTCAGGCACTGTACAACCGCATGAAGGCTGTGCGTTTTGAATGATCAGGGGTGCCTCTCCATTATTCTTGAAAGAGTAGGTATAACTTACTTTCTCACCTTCTTTAATAGTTCCGAAGTCGTGATCTACTTTTTCAAATGCAATCACCGGAAGCGGGCCTTCAGGTTTTTCCTCAGCCGCAGGCGTTGCAGCAGGGGTTGCAGGCGTAGCCGTAGCGCCTCCACTATTACCCTCCAATTGCATTAGCCTTGCCTCCAATTCAGCAATTCTCTTTTCAGCAGCACGATCCTTGCAGCTTGCAAGAGCAGCTACTGCCAGCACAACTATAACTACACGATTAACAATTTTCATAATTCCTCCTTTGATTTTATTAAAACAAAAATAGGTTCTCTCTTTGCGCCAAGCCAACCGGCCGGACTAATTAACAATTCATTAACTCTTTTCAGTTCCGCGGATTTGCGACAACAACTCGTCAACATCCTCCAGCAATCTTTCCGCCTTATTTTTTGCCTCTGACACCACCTTGGCGCCTTGCGACTTTGCCTCGGTGGTCAGCGGTGTTTCCTTTCCTTTCATCAGATCATCAAGGAATTGCTCAAGCATATCCTTGTATTTGTCCAGCTTATAAGAAAGTTTCTCGCGTGTGTTGGTGCCTTTGTCTGGCGCATACAGAATGCCGAGGATAGCGCCCAGGGCCGCTCCCGATAAAAATGCCATCAATGCACCGCTCTTTTTACTCATACACATCAAATTTGGGACGGTAAAGATACAATGAAATAGCGAAAAGTCCATTTTAGGGCCATCTGGCCATTTCGCCCAAAAAACTATTTATTGTCGATCAGGCCGCGGCCACTCTTCTTCACCCGACCCGATGCCACAAGTTCTTTGGAGATGACATCGAGTATACCATTGATAAACTTCGCGCTCTTTGGGGTGCTATAATGTTTTGTCAACTCGATGTACTCGTTGATGCTCACTTTCACCGGAATGGAGGGGAAGTTGATCAGCTCGGTGATGGCCATCTCGATTATTATTCGATCGGTGAGTGGTAGTCTGTCAACCTCCCAGTTGCGCGTGTTCTTTGCAATAAGATCTTTATCCTTTTTATCGATTCGAGTTGTCTCTTCGAACAATATGTTCATGAATGCCAGGTCATCCTCCCAATCCAGCGAAAGCTTTTGAAGTTGTATTCCGCCAGTTTCATCCAAAGACTTGATCGTTTTCTCCACCAGACTCTTCACAATGTCTTTATCTTCCGTCCATCTGATATTTCTTTCGACAAAAAAATCGTTGATCACCGTATCACCAAAAATCAGTTTCCTGAGAAGGTGTTTCACAAAACTCTTGTCTTCCTCTATTGTTGGCGATGATACTTTGGCATACAATCCCACCGTGTCATCATCTTTGACCACATCTCTGAACCATCCTTGCACTGTGCTGCGATCGTTATCCCATCCGGCATTAAGCTTTAGCAGCTTTGCCGAAACTGTGCTGTCTTCCTGAAGCGCTTTGACAAATCTGTTTTTCGAAAAATTTGTTTGGTTAGATTTCTTATCCGCTTTACCGGTTTCAGCCAATGCGATAATCAAACCGAGTACTGCATAGTACCAGTGATTGATCTTTTCTACTTCAATGGGCAGGTTCTTCTGAAAATAGCTGAAATCTTTCTTCGTCTGTTTTTGGTAAAACGCGACTGCTTCCTTTACTGCATCATTTACCGAAGCATCATCACTTTCTTTCTCCTTTTCAGATTTGAATGTTTTTTGAAAAAGTGACTTTGCCTCTTTGTTTCTTTTTTTCAACAAGGGTTTGTCTTGCACCTCCATCGAGTTGAGATCAGGCGCAAATCGTTCGTCAATTAAATCCAATGCCAGCTCGTAGTTGGCTTCCTTGCATTGCTCAAATGCAAAAAGACTTTGCATAATCTTTACACGAAGCGTACGTCTATTCAGCATGATTCAATGAACGTGTTGATGCGTGCAAAACTACTAGTATTGCCGCAGAATTTAAAACAAGAACAGGGTTGTCTAACGTGGGATTCTTACCCTACCAACTTCTGTGATCCGCTTCTCCGCCAATTGTATTGCAGCTTCCTGGCTGGTGATCTTCTCTCGTTCGGCCAGATTCAGAATATTCAAGCAAGTGTCGTAAATCTTCTCAGCCTGCTGATAGGTGCGCTCGCGGTTGTATCCTCCCAGGTATTCATTATATACATTAATCAAACCACCGGCATTGATCAAAAAGTCCGGAGCATAGGTAATGCTCCTATCTACCAACATATAACCGTGCTTGATCTCATCTTTCAACT
>JBFWZR010000109.1:0-13881 GCA_050185175.1 Cyclobacteriaceae bacterium | reverse complement strand
CATTGCGTTTCTTCTGGACATTGTCATTATCCCGGTGGCTCCAAAATCTGTGTTTACCTGGGGCGTCTTTGTCCTGGCGTTTTGGACTGTTCATCAACCGTTGGCCAATACCTTTGGCGCCATTTCTCTTTATGCAATAGCTCTTGTGGTGATCACTTCCTACTTCAAAGAGAAAATGAAATATACGACCTGGAGAATTATTCACTTTACTTCGTATTTCGCGGCAGTTCCCCTTTTTGCGCACAGCATCATCACTGATCCTCTGTTAAAGGACCGACCCATAGACTGGCTTGATGCAGAAAAGGTTTTTGTCGAGTTATGCGCCCTGGTTGTGCTGGGCTTGATTGTTTATCGATTCGGATTGAGGAAGGCGAAAACTGCCACGAGCTGATTTCTATTTTACTGGTCTCCTCTTAAACGCCAACAGTGGAATGTTTCCCTGGTAGGCAAGCTTGCGCGTTACGCTTCGCGCGAATATTTTTTCAAACAGATTAAGCTCATGAGTGAATGTGGTAAGTAGCTCTGCCTTCTTGTCTTTGATGTAATTATCAATAGCTAAAGGCACGTCCTCATCTATCACGATCTCAAGTTTAATTTTATTGTAATTGGCTTTATCTACTAATCGCTGAACTTCTTCGCGCTTAGCATCCACTGTTTTATTAATGGCTTCCACCACGTGAACCATATGAATAGTTGAATCGAACACGCGAGCAAACGGAATGATCGTATCCAGTTCCTTCTGAACATTCTTCAAATCAGAAGCGTATACCACATTCTTGAAATTGGTAAACTCTGCCTTTTCAGGAATCGCGAGAACCGGGGCATTACAAATATCGATTACCGACACGGTAGTTCCTCCCAGCACAACTTTCTTTAACTTGCTGGCACCTCTGCTACCCATAATGACCAGATTGATTTTATTGGCCTCGGCAAATCTCCTCACAGTGTCGGCTACAGTGTGAGACTTTACAGCCTTGAAGGAAACCTTTGCTTTTCCTTTCAATGTGGAATTTGCTTCCGCAACCAACTTGGCTCCTTCCTCTTCAGCGATTGTGAACAGTGATCGCTCAATTTGCTTGAGCTTTAAATGCGACTTAGGCACACCATCCAATCGCACCACATTCAAAATTGTGTATTCTGCTTCCAGCTTGCCAGCCATTTTAAGACCATAGTTAATCGCAATTCTGGATAGGTCGGAGAAGTCTGTTAAGATCAAGATTTTTAGAGCTGCCATAGGTTGATTTTGAGCAAGCTAAAATAGATCATTCGCACCCATCATAAAAATAAAATTATGGGTACGGAAGATGACTAAAATGAACTATCGCTTGAGAAATTTGTAGGTGGCTTTCAATCCTGACTCCTCATCTTTGATTGAAAGAAAATAGTAACCAGAAGGAAGGTCCTTCACCCTAATTCGCACTTCATAGTCGTCCACCAATTCACGATCGAGATTAAGCACATTGCCAATAACGCTGTGCATTGCCAGTTTGGCTGACGCAGCATGTGGAGTTGGCAGTTTCACCGACAGGTATTCTGTTGCAGGGTTGGGGTATAATTGCACCAATCGGTCCAATTGACCGGTCTCAGTATATAGTGATCCCTCGGCTGTCTGGCTGACCGCAGGTGCCGAAAGGCCTAAAACAAGCCCAAAAACCAATATGTAACTGCTAATTTTCACTATTACTATTTACGTAATACACCCTGCGAAGGGTTTACTTAAACATTAAGTTTTCACTATTTATGGCTCTTTGATGCAAATTGTAAGCCAAAGGTTTAAACGAGCAGGATGCCTTTATACCTGAAATTGCCGAAAGGCTGCAGGAATATTCTCTACAATATCTGACGCAATAAGACCGTAAACGCCTTTTTCAAAGGCAGCAAGATCTCCGGCTGCTCCGTGAATATACACTCCCACCAGCGCGGCATCAAAAGCGGTGTATCCCTGCGCGAGGAGAGCAGTTAGTATCCCCGTCAAAACATCGCCACTTCCGCCAGTCGCCATCCCTGGATTACCTGTTGAGTTGAAATAAACGCGACCATTATGGTTAAAAATTGCTGAGTATGCTCCTTTCAGGACAACAACTCCTCCAATTTGATTGGCCAACTGCTTACCCATTTCCAATTTTTCGAAATCATTTTCCCAATCTCCAACCAGCCTTCGGAATTCACCCGGATGCGGAGTAAGGATACTCTCTTTCGAAATAAGATATAACAGTTCTCTGTTTGCAGAAATAATATTCAAACCATCAGCATCAATTACCATCGGCTTGCCTTCAGCCTTTTCCAGCAATTCTCTTACACCTTCGATGGTTGGTTTTCCAGTTCCCAGTCCCGGGCCTATTCCAATTGCTGAAAATTCACCTACATTCTCCGCACCTGAGAAAAATTCATCTCCCTTGTCAACCTGAGCCATGGCCTCCGGCAATGATGTTTGGATTATATCGTATCCTTTTTTTGGAACATGAACTGTAAGCAGCCCAATTCCAGATCTCATGGCGGCACGAGCCGCAAGCACACTCGCTCCCATTTTGCCATAGCTTCCTGCAACCAGCAAACCTTTTCCAAAATCACCTTTATGTTGAAATTTTGTTCTACCCTTAATTCTCTTCCTGATTGACTTTCTGTCGGTCATGTAGTAATCGCAATCAACGTCTTTGAGAAACCTGGAGTTCAATCCAATATCTACTACAACCAACTCTCCGACTCGTTCCGCATTTTCAGGTAATAAAAAACCAAGCTTGGGCGCCTGAAAGGTTACGGTGAAATCAGCTTTTACGCATGGTGTGTTTGTGGCTTGATCAGCAAACATTCCCGAAGGAATATCAATACAGACGCGGGTGGCAGGAGAATCATTAATAGCCCTAACAACCTGTACGTATAATCCTTCGACAGGTCGGTTTAATCCTGATCCAAAAACTCCGTCTATTAATATGTCGCAATCATCAAACTGATTATAAGCAATCGTTCCACTCAACTCAGCTGTTGTCAACTTACCGATCAGCCTCTCTTTATTGGTCTTAAAGTCGGCAGACTCAAGCACGGTATCTTTGGTTATCCAAACTTGCACACCAAACCCCAGATCGTGAAGCATGCGGGCAATGCCGAGCCCATCTCCACCATTGTTACCCGTGCCGCAAACTATTCCAATTTTCTTTGTGGCATCGAACTGTTCAGTAAACCATTTGGTGAAAGCCTGGCAGGCACGTTCCATCAGGTCGATGGAGGCAATGGGCTCATTCTTAATGGTGAATGCATCCCATTCTTTGATTTGTGCACTATTTAGTATTTTGAGCATACCAAAAACGAAGATAAATAATCCTGACCTGAGTTTTTGGAAACGCAAATTTTCAAATGGAGATAAATACGCTTGAGGAGTTAAGAGATAAGCAATTCATATCACAGGATCAGTTCGACAAGTTTGAGCCTGTGATTTCCGGGAAAGTTGTTTCGCTGTTTTATGAGCTGCGAACGCTGCTATACCTTGGTGTCCTGCTATTTACAAGTGGAGTAGGGATTCTTATTTACGAAAATATTGGTGAGGTAGGTCATATCATCAGTATCGGTTTATTGTCGCTGGTAACTCTTGCCTGTTTTTGGTTTGTAGTTTCTAAGGGCGTTCCTTTCAGCAAGGATCGTGTTAAATCGCCAACACCATACTATGATTATATCGTATTACTGGGAAGCCTGCTTTTCATTTCTGTACAGGGCTATCTTCAATTTCAATATCAGATACTAGATGAAAATCTTGGCTGGAGTACTTTGATTTCGGCTGTGATCTTTTTTACGGTGGCCTACCGATATGATCACATCGGGGTGCTATCACTTGGCATCACAGCACTTGGCTCTTTCTTTAGTCTCAGCTTGTCTCCTCAAAAGTGGTACAGCAGTGAGTTCTTGGAAGCAGCCAATTTGCATGTTACCGCGATTTGCTTTGGCGCAGCACTTTGCGCAGCAGCAATGGCGCTCGACTGGAAATCAATCAAGAAGCACTTCACGTTTACCTACGTCAACTTTGGATTGCTAGTATTTTTTGTTGGCGCAACAGCAGGGCTATTTGAAGAATATCTCTACGGAATTTACGTATTGCTAATCTATGGTGGATGTGCATTCGCGGTTTTCTACGCCAACCGTGAAAGGTCATTTTTGTTTTTGCTGTATGCATTTGTATTCGCATACATTGCTACCACTTACTTACTTGCTGACTGGGTTTTTAGTGAAGTGCCTGAACTCATCTTCTACTACTCCATCATCTCTTGTGGGGGATTTGTCTACTTCATTGTTTCCTACAAGAAATTTTTCAAGCGAAAAGAATGAAAAGCGCGTACGTAGAAAATTGGATTCAAAACCTGAGTGTGATTAAGGATGCCAAGTCATTTCTTAAAGCCGATTGGATTTCCAAGGAACAATACGAAAAAATTGCCGAGGCCCACGCCAGTCCACTTTACCATCCGAATTTCTTGATTCGTATTCTTCTCTTTGTCGCTACGCTTCTTGGTATTTCAGGCGTTACTGGCCTCTTTGCCCTCTTCGTAGCACAAGGTGGTGAGGTGTTTATTTCAATCGCCTGTATGGCATATGGTATTGCATCCTTCTTTGTAGTTGATAAGCTTTTTATAAAGGACAAAAAACATTACAAAAGTGGAGTTAATGAAGCTATCATCTACCACAGCTGTGGATTCACCATCGGTGGGTTTGCTGGACTCACTGACTTCTCGACAACACCGTTCCTTCTTTTTAGTCTTGTGGTGTTAACCTTTGCAGCCATCCGGTATCTCGATCTCATTTGTACAATAACTGCCTTTGGCTTTCTTGGTTATACATTGTTCTATCACTTTTATGAATGGGGAGGCATCCTGCAACAAATTATTCCCTTTGCCTTTATCATTTGTTTTTCAGTCGCCTATTTCTTGTCGAAGAAATACCGAAAAAGGACTGCACTTGGTTTGTGGAATGACAATCTGCTCATTGTTGAAGCACTAAGTCTGGCCATGGTGTACTTGGCTGGCAATTATCTGGTGGTACGGGAACTAAGCGTGAACCTCATGGGTTTGGCGCTAGAAGGCAATGAGGACATACCCTTTGCATTTATATTCTATCTGCTCACCGTGGCAATACCTGTATTGTATTTGTGGTTTGGAATAAAAAATAAAGATCTAGTTCTGCTAAGAGTGAGTCTGATCGTCCTGGCCTTCTCTGTTTTTACTTTTAAATACTATTACGGTTTCAATCGTCCAGAGATTACACTGACGATTGCTGGTCTGGTTTTGCTGGGGATTTCATTGTCGTTATTCAACTATCTCAAGGTGATGCGTTCCGGTTATACTCGCGAAAAATTGCTATCGGAAAAGTGGAGCAGCATGAATGCTGAAGCGTTTATTATTTCACAAACACTTGGAGGAAATCAAGTGAAAGTTAGTGAGAGTTTTGAAGGGAAAGGCGGTGAGTTTGGCGGTGGTGGTTCAAGTGGAAGTTTTTAATTAGTGATTAGTATGATGGAGACTTTAGATAAAATGCTCGGGATCAGATATCCTGTGATTATGGCACCCATGTTCCTGATTTCAAATACGAAAATGATCAAGGCCGCGCTTGACAATGGAATCACGGGAGCGTTCCCCGCATTAAACTATAGAACGGATGAAGAACTGAGAGCTGCGATCAAAGACATTAAGGCTCATTCCGACAAACCTTTTGGCGTCAACCTGATCGTGAACAAGTCAAATCCGAAATACAAATCTCAACTTGATACGCTCCTGGAACTGAATGTAGGTTTCATCATTACTTCGCTTGGCAATCCAAAAGAGGTGATAGACAGAGCACACGAGAAGGGCATTAAAGTTTTTTGTGATGTCGTTGACCTAAAGTACGCACAAAAAGTTGAGGCACTTGGCGCGGATGCATTGATCGCTGTCAACTCAAAAGCCGGGGGACACGCAGGAAATATTGAGCCTAAAGATCTGATTACCTTATTAAAAGAAAATTGTAAAATCCCGGTGATCTCTGCGGGGGGAATTGCAAGAGGTGTTGACTTAAAAGATGCTATGCGATGGGGAGCAGCCGGTGCCTCAATTGGAACGATATTCATTGCCTGTGATGAGGCAGATATTTCACATGAGTACAAACAGGCAATTGTTGACTATGGGGCGAAAGATATTGTAAGAACCACAAAAATGTCTGGGTCAGCGCTCACCGTTATCAATACTCCTTACGTGCAGAGTATCGGCACCAAGGCGACTTTTTGGGAATGGCTTCTCAACAACAATAAGTGGCTAAAGAAATACATTAAGATGATCATTGCATTTCGAGGCATGAAACAAGTGGAGAACGCGGCAAAAAAAGCTACCTACAAATCTGTCTGGTGTGCGGGTCCGGCCATTGAATACGTAACCAGCATCAGACCTATAGCTCAAATCATCAATACACTAACCCAAGAGTACGAGGCCGCATAGGCAACCGATCTGATATCACTTTCGTAGGCTTACTAAAACTGGACTGAACAAATGAAAATTTCCCCTTTCAAACTTGAACGGTATTTTGACAAATATGAGTTCTCAGCACCTTACCTGTTGAGCAGTTCGGACTGTGAACCAATGACCCTGGAAGAACTGCTTAACCTCGACACTTCTGGTATCAGCTCGGAGTTTGGAAAGACAAAACTTGGATACACTGAATCGAAAGGAAACCCGGAGCTGAGAGAAGAAATCAGTAAGCTCTACACCAGTGTGACTCCAAACGATGTTCTCACGCTCGTTCCGGAAGAAGGAATATTCATTAGCATGAATGTACTACTGGAAAAAGGAGACCATGTGGTGGCAACATTTCCGGGGTATCAATCCTTATATCAAGTTGCAATTGATATTGGGTGCGAAGTATCAAAGTGGGAACCTGATGAAGATCTTAATTTCCGAATCAATGATTTACAAAAATTGATCCGGCCCAATACCAAGTTATTGGTGATCAACTTTCCGCACAACCCAACAGGATCACTATTGACCAGAGATGAATTGACTCAAGTGGTCGAATTGGCAAGTCAAAATCACATCACGATTTTCTCTGATGAGATGTATCGTTTTATGGAATACGATGCCAACAACCGACTCCCTTCGGTTTCGGATTTATACGACCAGTCCATCTCACTGTTTGGCCTTAGCAAGACGTTTGGTCTTCCTGGGTTGCGACTAGGCTGGCTTACCACTAGAAATCAATATCTTATGGATCGCCTGATTACATTCAAAGACTACACAACAATTTGCAGCAATGCCCTTTCAGAAAAACTGGGAATAATTGCACTACAACAAAAGGAAGTAATCATTGCCAGGAGCTTGTCAATCATTCAAACTAATCTTGCAGAGATTGAATCATTTGCGAATCGGAATGCCGGTTGGTTCAAGTGGAGAACACCCA
The DNA here is from genome assembly GCA_050185175.1 of Cyclobacteriaceae bacterium. Classification (GTDB taxonomy): domain Bacteria; phylum Bacteroidota; class Bacteroidia; order Cytophagales; family Cyclobacteriaceae; genus ELB16-189. The sequence goes on along the minus strand of JBFWZR010000109.1, from coordinate 6,480 downwards.
AAGCAGGATCAATTGCTTTTCCAAAGCTGGATATCTCGGGATCTGTAATGGATTTTTGTCAGGATCTGGTAAACAAAAAAGGGGTAATGCTCTTACCCCATAATGTCTATGACTTTAGCAGACCACATGTGAGAATTGGCTTTGGAAGAAAGAATCTTCCCGAAGTGCTTGAGGTGTTCAGCACTTACGTCAAGGAGTCGGCCGCAATACCCTAAATACCTGGCGTAGCTTAGAAATATCCAATTTCGATTAGGGTGCTTCCTGCCCGAAGAACTGATAATTGAGCGGAATGTATTTTTTCCACTCGTCTGGCACCTGGCTTTCCTCAAATATTGCGTCTACAGGACAGGCGGGCACACATGCATCACAATCAATGCATGTGCTGGGATCGATGTACAACTGCTTTCCTGCGGGATCGAAGCCAGCTTCTTTTACCTCTTGTCCGCTTCCGGTTGTGCTAACCGGTCCATGAATACAATCAACGGGGCAAACATCAACACAGGCGGTATCACAAGTCCCCACACAAGGTTCACAAATAGTATAAGGCATAAGGATTAATGGTATTAGTGATCTACGTAAGTTCGCGCCATGAGCAGCGTCATTTGAAAAATATGAAATAAAATCGAAATCGAAAAAATAATAGAGGAATTCAAATTGTTATTGTGATAGAGGCAGGGTAAATTTAAATAATCAGAAATCTTATGAGTGACACCATAACAAACGGTAAAAAGACTACCGTTGAGAAGGACAAAGTCGTAATACGCTTTGCTGGTGATTCAGGAGATGGAATGCAGCTCACGGGCTCGCAATTCAGTTTTACATCAGCATTATTCGGCAATGACTTAGCTACTTTCCCGGATTTTCCAGCAGAGATACGCGCTCCATTGGGTACAGTGGAAGGGGTCTCGGGTTTTCAGGTTCAAATTGGAGGTGTAAACATTTACACTCCGGGTGATCAGGCAGATGTGCTCGTAGCTATGAACCCGGCTGCCTTGCAATCTAATTTGCGCTACGCAAGACAAGGCGGAACGATCATTGTCGATATGGACGCATTCGACAAACGAAATATTGAAAAAGCAGGCTTCAAAAATAATCCGGTTGAAGACGGAACACTAGATGCCTACAATGTTGTGGAGGCTCCAATCTCTTCACTGACTAAAACTGCACTTGAAGGAATTCAGCTGGACAACAAAAGTGTCATGCGATGCAAAAACATGTTTGCACTTGGCATGATGTATTGGCTGTTCGATCGTCCATTGAGTGACACTGAGAAATACCTGGACGGTAAATTCAAAAAAATGCCGGCACTGGCTGAAGCCAACAAGAAGGCACTACACACCGGATATCACTTTGCGGAAACTATCGAAGCGTTGCCTTCAATGTACAAAGTACCGGCTGCTAAAATTGAGCCCGGAAAGTATAGACACATCTCAGGAAACATTGCAACAGCATGGGGCTTGATGGCTGCTTCGGAGAAACTCGGTATTAAATTATTTTACGGGTCCTACCCCATCACGCCTGCCAGCGACATTCTACATGAACTTTCTAAACACAAACATCTCGGTATAGTTACACTACAAGCCGAAGATGAAATTGCAGCAGTTTGCTCAGCTATTGGAGCTAGCTATGCAGGTCAATTGGGTGTAACAGCATCGTCAGGGCCAGGCATTGCGTTGAAGGGTGAGGCCATCGGTCTTGCGATCATGGCTGAGATTCCATTAGTCATTGTTGATGTGCAGCGTGGGGGACCATCAACAGGATTACCTACAAAAACTGAACAAGCTGATATCAACCTGGCGCTATACGGTCGCAACAGCGAAAGCCCCTGCATCGTGTTGGCCGCAAGCACTCCTTCCAATTGTTTTGAATTCGCTTATACTGCCGCCAAGCTCGCGCTCGAGCATATGACTCCGGTGATTTTATTAACAGACGGATACCTTGCAAATGGATCAGAGCCCTGGAAGTTTCCCAAGATGTCTGAGCTACCAGCAATCAAAGTTCCATATGCCAAACCAAATGGCGAGGCCTACCTGCCTTACCTGCGCGACAACGAGACGCTTGCCCGATACTGGGCTATCCCAGGGATGACAGGACTAGAACATCGCATTGGTGGACTTGAGAAGCAGGAAAACACCGGAAACGTTTCTTACGATCCTGTTAACCACGAAAAAATGGTGCACACGCGCGCTGAAAAAGTGGATCGCGTTGCCAATTATATTCCCGATGTTGAGGTAATGGGTGAAGGTAAAGGCAAGCTTCTGGTTGTTGGATGGGGTGGTACATACGGTAGTCTTCACACCTCAGTATCAGAATTATGGAAGGCAGGAAGAGATATCGATCATGCTCACTTCAATTTTATCAACCCGCTTCCAAAGAATACACGACAACTTCTGTCCAGCTATGAAAAGGTGGTGGTATGTGAACTAAACATGGGGCAGTTTGCTTCACATTTGAGAAGCAAGTTCCCAGACATCAAAATAGAATCATATACCAAGATTCAGGGGCTGCCTTTCACGGTGACAGAACTAAAAGAAAAATTTATCAGCCTACTTAAAGATTAACATTATGGCCGATACTATAGATATTCAAAACAAACCCGCGCTGACGAAAAAAGATTTCGCCAGTGACCAACTGGTGCGGTGGTGCCCGGGCTGCGGAGATTATTCAATACTCTCCGCTATGACCAATGCACTACCACAGCTAGGCATTCCAAAAGAGAATTTCGTTTTCGTGTCGGGGATTGGCTGCGCAGCCAGATTCCCCTACTACATGAATACCTATGGATTCCACACTATTCACGGACGAGGACCGGCAGTTGCCACAGGTGTAAAACTTGCTAATCCGAAACTAAGTGTCTGGGAAATACAAGGTGATGGTGATGCACTTGCCATCGGGGGAAATCACTTCATTCATGCACTCAGAAGGAATATTGATATCAACATTCTTCTGTTCAACAATGAGATTTATGGATTGACCAAAGGCCAATACTCCCCTACTTCACCAACAGGTTTAGTAACCAAGTCGACACCCTTTGGTGCGGTTGAAAGACCATTTCATGCGGGTGAATTAGTGATAGGCGCACAAGGAACTTACTACGCACGCACTATTGACACGAATCCGAAATTGATGTCCGAAATTTTTATAAAGGCAGCCCAACATGTGGGCACATCAATGGTTGAAATTCTTCAAAACTGCGTCATCTTTAATGACGATGCTCACGCACAAGTCACAGGAAGAGATAACCGTGATGACTTTCAACTCCATATTGAGCATGGTCAGCCAATGCTTTTTGGCAAAGACAAAAAGAAAGGGCTTCGACTCAATGGACTAAAACTTGAAGTTGTGACCATTGGGGAAAATGACGTAACGGAAAAGGATATTCTTGTTCATGATGCACACGATGAAGATTCAACGCTTCATATGATGTTGGTGAGATTAAAACCTCCACATTTCCCTGTGGTGCTAGGAGTCATCCGCGAAGTTAAAGCGCCTGCCTACTCTGAACGGCTGGCGGCAGAAATTGAATTAAGTGGTCAGAAGTCAAAATATAAAAATATGGACGACCTGCTGAATAGCGGGGAGACCTGGGAAATCAAATAATGGAAGCTGGAGCACTGATCATATTTTTTGCATGTGGTGTCATTATGGTGGGAGCCGGGGTTTTGGTTTCCAACCTGCTAGCACCCAAATCCAAAAATGATCAGAAAGCGGAGCCCTACGAATGTGGCATTCCAACCCAGGGCCCGTCCATGATTCAGTTTAAAGTGGGGTATTATCTTTTCGCCATTCTGTTTCTCATTTTCGATGTGGAGACTGTTTTTATTTTCCCATGGGCTGTGGTAATGAAGAAGATTGGTCTTGCTGCCTTTGTTGAAATCTTGATCTTCCTGTTCATCCTTGGGGTTGGTTTGATTTACGCGTGGAAAAAGAAAGCATTGAAATGGGAGTAAATCAAAATACGATAAGTCCTGCGGATCACGATCGGTTGTTGAAAGACTTCCCCGGTGAGATAAAGCGCGGACCGGGAAGTAACATTGTAATCACCTCGCTTGATGGTGTTGTGAATTGGGCCAGATCAAACTCGCTGTGGCCGCTAGTGTTTGGTACCAGTTGCTGCGCAATAGAAATGATGGCGACAGGTGCTAGTCGTCACGACTGGTCCAGATTTGGAACTGAGGTGGCTAGAGCTACGCCTCGTCAGTCAGACCTGATTGTTATTGCAGGCACGATTGTAAACAAGATGGCGCCTGTATTAAAAAGATTGTATGATCAAATGGCTGATCCTAAGTACGTGATTGCAATGGGTGCGTGCGCTACTTCAGGTGGTCCGTTTTATTATAATACGTATTCCGTAGTCAAAGGAGCTGATCATGTCATCCCGGTGGATGTCTATGTGCCAGGTTGTCCGCCTCGCCCGGAGGCTTTGCTCTATGGGATCATGCAACTGCAGAAGAAAATCAAAGGAGAGTCTTTAGGGAATCCAAGAGATCCCATGAAAGACTTCGTTTGAGTCGAAAAATAGTTTTCTGATATAAACCTTAGCCGTTGGTGCAGTAGCTATTATTGTATCAGCAAATCCGGACTATGGACAACGAAGGAATCAAGAAATTCATTTTAGATCGTGTGCCGGAGGCGGAGTGCGTGGATGGCTCCCAATTCCTGCAAGTGACAATTCCTTCAGAAAAAATTTTACCCCTTGCCGGAGAACTAAAATCAAACGAATCTACCTCGTTTGATTTTTTATTTTGTCTGACTGCCGTTGACTGGCCAGATCACATGCAGGTAGTTTATCACCTGAAATCTACAACACATAACCATCAGCTAGTACTCAAGGGCAAAATTGCCTCGCGGGAAAATCCTGAAATCGAGACTGTGTGCCACATTTGGCGAACAGCGGAATTACATGAGAGAGAAGCCTATGATTTATTTGGAATAAAATTTTTGAATCATCCCGATTTGAGAAGATTGTTACTGACAGATGATTGGGAAGGGTATCCCATGCGAAAAGACTATGATGATCCAATCAACATGATTGAATATTAATGGAGGAAGTAATTCAAGATAAGGACCTGGAATCGAAAGAGTATTTCATCAACATGGGACCCCAACACCCAAGCACCCACGGTGTGCTTCGCCTGGTGCTGTCTCTCGATGGCGAAATCATTCGAAAAGTGGAACCTCATCTTGGTTTTATTCATCGCTCAATCGAAAAAATGTGCGAGCATGATGTATACAATCAGATAGTGCATCTCACCGACCGAATGGATTACCTCTCCTGCCATATTAACAATGAGGCCGTGTCCCTTTGTGTTGAGCAGGCGTTGCAACTGGAGATCCCCGATCGAATCAAAGTGATTCGCACAATTATCGGAGAACTTACGCGACTATCATCTCATCAACTTTGGTGGGGTGTAATGGGAATGGACCTCGGTGCGATTACCTCATTTCTTTATGGGTTCAGAGATCGCGAGATGATTACTGACATCTTTGAGGAAACATGTGGTGCTCGGCTCACCATGAATTACAACCTTCCCGGTGGATTGATGTTCGACATTCACCCAAACTTTCAGAAGAGAACGAAAGACTTCATTACTCATTTCAAAAAGAAACTGCCAGAGTACGACACCTTGCTTTCCAACAATGTGATCTTCCGGCAAAGGACTAAGGGGATTGGATATTTGTCAAAGGAAGATGCGATCAGCTATGGTGTAACCGGCCCAACAGCACGTGCATCGGGCTTCTCGTGTGATGTGAGAAAACATCATCCCTACAGCGGGTATGACAAAGTTCGGTTCAAAGAAATACTGGATACGGAGGGTGACTGCTATGCACGATACAAATGTCGTATAGCCGAGATGTGGGAGTCCATGTCAATCATTGAGCAACTGATCGACAATATTCCCGAAGGTCCATACAAAGTACCAACCAAAGCTGTAATTAAATTACCGAAGGGTGAGTGGTACCAAAAAGTAGAAACGGCCAGAGGCGAGTTTGGTGTTTATATCATTAGCGAGGGACAAAAGAGCCCTTACCGGCTTAAGTTCCGGTCACCTGGGTTTAGTAATCTTTCCGCATTGGATCATATGGCCAGGGGTTGCAAGATAGCAGACCTCGTGGCCATTATGTCCACATTGGATTTAGTCATACCAGATATTGATAGGTAACATGAATTGGCTCTACGACTTTAGTTACCTCACCCGAAGCGTTCACGAGAGCTTGTCTCAAGCATTCGAGCCCACTACAGTGACCGTCATCGAAATGGTATTAGCAGGGGTTTGTTTCATGATTCTGTTTGCGCTGCTCGGACTAGTGTTGGTTTATGCCGAACGAAAGGTAAGTGCCTTTTTTCAACAACGCCTTGGCCCAATGCGTGTGGGCAAGTGGGGAACTGCGCAAACCTTGGCGGACGTCATCAAACTGTTAATGAAAGAACCTTTGATCAACAAAAACGCTGATCGATTCCTTTTTAACCTCGCACCT